>JAJYDW010000003.1 GCA_021790385.1 Planctomycetota bacterium | reverse complement strand
ACACCAACGAACGATTTGAAGGCTGGAGTGGCTTCGGGCATAATATGATTCTCCGTGTAAGGGGTTGTAAAAAGTCATACACACTGCGGAAGTCTAACCGCTTCCGCCGGCCCCTACACGGTTTTACGCTCGTGGAACTTCTGGTGGTAATCCTGATTATCTCCCTCCTCATCGCGCTGTTGCTGCCGGCATTGGCCAAAGCTCGCAGGATGGCCCTGCGCATCGCTTGTGCGGCCAATGTGCGATCGCTGACGCTGTCCACAATGATGTACGCCGATGAAAACAACGACGTCCTTATGGCCAATGGGGGCGGCGCGATGGTGGGGGCGTACTTCAACACCAATACCAGCCTGATGAGTTTTTTTCATGAATTTTACGGTGTGAGCACTACATTTGACGGTGTGAACTATGGCGAGGGCGGGCCTTTGGGCTGGAGCGGGGTCCGGTGGAATATCATGTACGGCCACACGCCGCCGTCGCTGATCTGTCCAGCGGCGCTTTCGCCGCGTCCCGGGGCGATCACGGACGCCTGGCCGCTGGAATACGGCTATTACACGGGAAGTGCCTTTCCCACCGGCCCGTCCAACGGACAGTATTACCCCTACGTGCTGCGGTTGACCACGCTGGCGGCCGTGCGCTCACCTTATTGGAACTTGGCGGCCCTTTGGGGGGATCGGTATTGCGTGCCTGCGCCGGTGGGCCAATTTAACGGCTATACGCTGCCATCGGAGACCAACCATCCCGGCAACCAGGTGGGAGTGGATGGTGGCGGCAATGTGGGGCGGGTGGATGGCTCGGTGGTATGGATGCCCCGTGCCCGGAACCAGCCGCCCGGTGACGACAAAATCGACCGCGACAAGTACGTTGTCTACGGCGGTTGGAATTGGTCGGTGGCGTTGCCCAGCGACAGCGTATTTTTGGTTACAGATGCCAATGACAATGTCAGCGCACCGTATGCGATAACCGCTCAGGGCAACTGGTATCACGCATTTCCCAACGAGCCGTGGCCGTGAAAACCCACTGTCATCAATAGATAAGGATCCCCATGCCGTCAGTTATGATCAATCACCGAGGTACCATTCCAATGGGGTGCTGTTGATGACCTCGGATGGCGGCCGCACGTTGCGGCCAAGCGCGGTCCCAATAGCTATCGGAGTTCGGCGGGCAATTCGCCTGCGGGGAAACCCGGCGGCGAGTAACCATCAATCGCCCCCATGTGGCAAGGAGATTTTATGTTCAGCAAATTTTTCCACAGTTCGTCCAGCCCCCGGAATCCGGGTCGGTCCGCACCATGCCGATCGGCGCAGGCGGCTATCGCCGCTGCGGTGCTGGCGGCGGTGGGGCTGTTGGCCGGGGCCGCATCGGTCACCACCGGCAAGACCATTTATGCGGATAGCTTTACCCACCCTTCGAAAAACCTTGACGGTGCCAAGCCCACCACGGATCATGGCACCAGCAAGGTCTGGACGGCCGGCACCCAGAACCGTGCGGGTAATGGTGCCGGCCAAGGCGTGGGCTGGACGGACGGCGGCTATTCGGCGACGGGATCCGCCACAGGCGAAGCGTATCTGCTTTTTACGCCGACCAGCGGCCATATTTATACCCTGTCGGCGGGCATAAATTGGAAGTCCGGGAATGGGGGTTATTCCTCACTTGAACTGGGGTTTATCGGCACCCCCAACACTAGGGCTGATTTGGATCACTCGTCTGGGTATGCGTTTGCAGCGATACACCAAGCTAATGCGTTGCTCTGGCGTAGTGCCGGAAAGGTTTATGCGAACCCGGTGGATAAAAAAGGTACGAACAAAGTTTCCATCGTTCTCAATACCACCGCACCAAAGTGGACCTATGAATTTACCGTAAATGGAAAACACTACGGGCCGAAGGCATTTAGCAAAAACCCGAAGATAACCGCGGTTGGCCTGGGCAACGGAGGCGGCAATATGAAGGGCACGTTCAGCAAATTTTCCCTGACGGAAGCGGGTAACCATTTGCGGGCAAGGGCGGCGAAATTAGTGAAATCAGCGAAATAATCACGGTTTCTGAAAGCATAAGTCCTTAGCCGGCACATTTATGTGCCGCTGCCTTGCGATAATGTTTTGTTTTGGTGTCAATTGAGAATGTTGAAAAGTGTCGACCGTTTATCCCCTGCCGATTCAGGGAAAGGTGAGCGCTACATCCGGTCCCTTAGCTCACGTTTCGCGTGGTTGGTCGCGGGGTTACTGACGCTGGCGGCGATGGCGCCGCAGGCCATGGCCCGGCCGCATTGGACGCTGGTTAATCCGGGTTTCGGTGAGCCGGGGGGGACGTTCCTGCCGGCGAATGTTTTCTTCACCGACGTCCGGCACGGCGTGCTGGTGGGACGGGTGCCTGTGCCAAGGAAAGGGGTGAAGCCAGGAATTGTGTGGACTGCGGACGGCGGAAGCGTGTGGCATCGGGCCAAAATTAAAGCCGCTGTGAAAAATACCAACCTGAGTGGCCTGTGGTTTTCCAGCGCGAAATTGGGTTGGGCGGATGGAACCATGCCCGGCGGCGGGCCGGGCCGGTGCGTGCTGTTGAAAACCACCAATGGCGGGCGGACCTGGCGGTCAATCGCCCTGCCCAAGTTCATCACCGTGTTGAGCCACGTATGGTTTGGCCCCCGCAGTCGGCATGGCCGGCTGATGCCTTCCGGGGGACGAGTTTTCTGGCAAACGACCGATGGCGGCAAGAATTGGAAACAGGTAAACATCCCGTGGCCATTTCTTGGGGGTGCCTGGGTTAATTCCTGGCGGCATCTCGTGCTGGCCGGTCCTGCGGGATCGGTGCTGCTGAGCACCGACGCGGGCCGCAAGTGGGTCCGGGTTCGAACGGGACTGACGGGACCGGCGGCCCGATTGACGGCGATCAGCTTCGCCAAAGGCGGCCAGGCGGGCTGGGCGGTTGGCGGCCAGGGCAAATGGGCAATAAACGGCGGCTATTGGATGCCACTCAAACCGGTGATTCTGCATACCGTTAACGGTGGAAAAACCTGGATCCGGCAGCCAACCCCGCGCGGACGGAGTGGGGCGTTAACCACGGTGTGGGCGATTTCGCCGAAGCAGGCTTGGGCCGGTTCAGTACTCGGCTACGCCTACAGCTATCCCCCGGGTTTCCCGCCGTGGCTGCTGCACACTGCCAATGGCGGAGGAACTTGGCCGGACGTGCTGCACAATTTTGTAAGCATCCACAAGCTGTTTTTCGTAGATGCTCGGCACGGCTGGGCGATAGCTGGGCAGCCGGGCAGCCCGGATGAGCCTAACGGAGTGGTGTTGGTTTACGGTGGGCGATAACGGGTTGTGAGTTACGCTTTGCGGGAGGCATGGATGGGAGACGGGGGTTCAAGTTCAGGTGCATGTTTAAGTGTGAACAAAGGAATAACCGATGCGAAGTGCGAGTTTGTTGACAATGGCCGTTGGAATGCTGCTGGCATGCGCCACGTATCCGCCGTCGACGGCTAAAGCCGCCGATATGTCCAAGGGCCTGATGCTGGCCCTTCCGGCACCGCATGGGCACGGGCCTAAGATCAATGGCAGCCTGAAGGGCTGGAATATGGCGGCGGCGGACCCCATCTGGATGAGCACGCAGACCGCTCGGAAGATGAACGCTCTGGCGACGCTGGAGTATACCAAACGGGCTTTGTATTTCGGCGTGCGGGTGATGCTGCCGGACCGGAAAATCATCAACACGAACGGGCCGGAGGATCCATTCTGGTATGGCGACGAAGTGGAACTGCGCCTGGTGGCGGACCCGCAGGTGGCCTATCCGGTCAACCCCGGGGCCGCCAATGTCAAAGCCAATCCCCGTGTCTGCCATCTCACATTTTGGAAAGATACCCTTAACGGCAAGGATTATCTGAACATCACCCATGGAGTGAAATTCAATCTTGGCCACCGGATTAATCCACCCGGCTCGATGATCAAAATTGTGGAACATGGCCAACACGGCTACACCATGACCGCCAGGATTCCATGGAGCGCTCTGGACGCACCGGGTGGCGTGATGCCGTTTAAACCGGGCCAGAAAATGCCCGCGATCATCGGGGTACATTTCGGTGGGATTACCTACACCGCCAACGCGCTTTACCGGAAAGATCCGGGCGGGTTTGCATTCATGGACATCGGCAGTTGGGGGCAGGTTAAATTCAGCACCACCGGCCAACTGGCCCGATGCTATCCCACGCTGGTGGAATATTTGAAGCGAGTGCAAACCGGTGTCAGCCGGGGCGTGCCGATTACGGTTCAGGTGCCGCGGCGGGAGCATGTTTCGATCAACATCTTTGGCCCGCATGGCCAGGTGATTCGCGAATTGATGACCGGGGCGGTGCATAAGAAAGGACCGCTGACTCTGCATTGGGATGGCCGCAATCAATGGGGAGCACCGGTAGCACCGGGCACGTATAAATGGGGGGCTTATTTTTCGCCGGGCATTCGGGCCAAATACATGGGCACGGTGGGCAGTTCGGGCACACCGCCCTATTCCACGCTTTATGGTACCGGCGGCTGGGGCGGCGACCATGGGCCGTGTGTCGGCGAGGCCGCGGATAAAACGGGAATTTATTTTGTTTGGGCCGGGGCGGAAAGGCTCCCCGAACTCATCAAGATGAATTACCAATACCGCACGCAATGGCGGGTGGGAGCGTTCTCATTGGGCGGATGGAGGCCGGGATACGCGGTAGCCGCCAATGGCAAGCGGGTGTTTGTGGTCTGCGGCAGAGCCAACCCCACGCTGATGCGGCTAAGCGCCCGGACCGGCCAGCGGATGAACTGGTCGGGCCATGGCGCAGCCGTAACCATCGTCCACGGGAAATTAGTCCCGGTACCTGCGGCTTCGACACCGCTGCGCGTGCCACTCCAGAATGTAGAGTCCATGGCTCAAGACGTATTCCTTAGCGCCCGCGTGAAATCAACGGGGCTGCAGCCTGAATGCACGAGTCTGGCCGCGGGCCAGCGGGAAGTTTTCGCCCCGGTTTATTCGAAAAATCAGATTCGTGTGTTTAGCGCGCACAGCGGGCGACTGCTGCGCCGCCTGGCCTGTGCCGGGCCGCGCGGCGTATGCCTGGACAGCCAGGGCAACCTGTTTGCGGTGTCTTATGTGCCGGGCAAACCGGGAAAAATTGTGGAATTTCTCCATGCCGCCGGGACCGCCCAGGTAATCGTGGCCAGCCATTTGGCGATGCCCTGGGCCGTGGCGGTGAACCGGGCCGGGCGGATTTTTGTTACCGATGAAGGCGCCAGCCAGCAGGTGAAGGTGTTTTCGCCCAAGGGGCGGTTGTTGCAGAGCTGGGGTGCGCGCGGCGGGCGGCCCTGGGCTGGAAAGTATGTGGCGGCGAATTATTTACGGCTCGCCGGCATTGCCGCGGATTTCCATGGCGGAATCTTGACCGCCCAGACAGCGCTACCGAAGGTGTTTTCCCTCAACAGCGCCGCCACAGGCAAGGTTATCCGGCAGTGGTTCGGCGGCAACGGTTATTGGGGCCAGGTAACGCCCGGGGCACGCCATCCGCGCACAGTCTATTACCAGTTCGAGCCGCCGGGCCTGGCCCGCGCCCGGGTAATTGGCCGCAATAAGATCGCCGCGCCGCAGGCCTATTGGCAGTTGCCCAATGCCGGGTTCCACTCGGTGGGTGCGCTGAGCTACTTTTATTGGGCGCAGGATGATGTGGTGCTGGCGGATAATCATCGGCAATATTTTGTCTGCGACGCCGAGCCGCACGGCATCGCGCTGATCCACGGGGACCAGTTGTTACCGGTGGCCCATTTCCTGGCCTTGGATAAACAGCAGGCGAACAATCCGTACCATCGCAATGTGGTGGAAATATGGAGCGATACCAATGGCGATCACCATATCCAGCCTGGCGAGGTGCAGGTGCTTTCCACCGTGGCAGGCAAGCCGTTGCCGTCGCTGGCCGCGCAGGATGGCTCCATGTGGATGGCCAAAAATGGCGATGTCTATCTGGTGACCCAGGCCAACAGCATCATTGAGATTCCCGCAAAGCGTTTCCTGCCCAATGGCGACATCCAGTGGGACCTGGCCAAGGCCCATTATGTGGTTCCCGTGGTCTTGCGGCGCGCCGGCGCGCAGCTTTCAACCGGTGCCCGGTTGGGCATCTTGGGCGTGCGGGTCAACGCCAAGGGGGATTTGTACACCTGCGTCAACGCCACCGTACCGTATTACACCCAGGCCCAAACCAGGGCCATGCACCATGGCATCGGGCATGATAATGTGTGCAACGCGGTGAAGTTCATGAAATTCGCCCCGGATGGCAAGCTGCTATGGATGGCCGGGCGTAAGGCCGCCGGCCAGCCGGGCCATGGCTTGCTCCACCACTTCTGGGTAATCGCGGGGCTGGTGGGCAACCGCTATGTGGCTGGCGAGAGCGAATGGGGCCAGATGTATTTTTACACCCACGACGGGTTTTACGCCGGCTCGATTATGAACAACCCCTCGCAAGCCCCAATGCCGGGACCGTATACCTTTGGCAGTGAGACGGGTTCGGGTTTTGTGCGCTATTTCCCCGCCAAAAACCAGGTCTGGGCGTATGTGGAAGGCATGGCTTACAAGGTTCTGGGCTTTGACCATGGAAGGGTAAAAGGCGCCAGCCGGCAGTGGGGCCAGGTGCGTCTTAGCCAGGTGTACAGATCAAGGTGGCAGCACGGCCCGGCCAGCCGGCAGGTACACCTGATGCTGGCACCGTTGTCCGCCCCGTGGAATCAACCGGCATCCTGGCGCAAGGTTCCAGCCAGAATGATGCGCCGCAACGGCAAACCGCTGGCCCGCATCCAGTTGGCGTGGAATGCGCAATACTTGTGCGCCCGATTTAAGGTTTGGGACGCCAGGCCGCCGGTGAACGCCGCCCACTCGGCGCGGCTGGCTTTTAATGGTGGCGACTCGGTGGGGGTGGATTTGGGGCCGCTTGTGAAGAACCCGCCCAAGCCGGTGCGCGGTCAGGTGCGGATTCTGGCGGCGATGATCGGCGGCAAGCCGCAGTTGGTGGCCTACAAGCCGCTGAGCCGGCGGTTCCATCAACCGGTAAGTTATTTCACACCCGCCGGCGGCCACGTGAGGTTCGCGTTCGCCGGCCTGGTTCCGGGCGGACTGGTGCGGGAAAAACCGTGGGCCCATGGTTATGTGATGACGTTGGCCGTGCCGCGGAGTTTTCTCTCCGTACCGCTGCGTGCCGGCTCCCGGCTGGCCATGGACGCAGAGGTGAATTTCTCCGGCTACACCAACGAGGGCTTGCAGGTGGTGTCGCGGAATTATTTATTTTCGCCGGAAAACGGTGTCACCACCATGATCGACGATATCCCCACGGAAGCCCGCTTAAATCCCCAGTGGTGGGGCCAGGCGGTGGTGAAATGACAACACCAATATGGCGACCGAAAGGAATTCTGGAATGTAGAAATGCCCACGTTCGCGCCGCAGCAAGGCATCGCGGATCTGATCGCCGCTATCCGGGGAGACAGTGCTCTGGAAGTCACCGGCGCAAGGACGGAGCGACTGTGCTGCGCGTGAGCCTGGCAGACCCACAATCAATAGAAATCGGCCAGGCGGTGGAATGGTGCAACGACAGGAGAAAAAGATGACCAAACCCTTGCGAATTGCCGTGGTCGGACTGCGCCACGGCGGCGAGCATCTGGATCATTACCGGCAGCGTCGTGATGTGGAGTTGGTCGGGCTTTGCGACCGGGACCAGTCCTTGCTGCGCCAAGCCGGTGAAAAGTATCAGACCTCGCCCGCGGCGTGGTTCACGGACTACGGGCAAATGCTGCGCACGGCCCAACCGGATGCGGTCTTCGTGATGACGCCTCCGCCCCTGCACGCGGCCATGACGATTCAAGCCTTGGAGGCGGGCTGCCATGTGCTGGTAGCCAAGTCCCTGTGCCGGACCCTGGAGGAGGGCGAGGCGATGATCCGGGCACGCAATCTGGCGGGCCGACAGGTGGAGGTTGGCCTGCAACAACACTACGCGCCGGTCTATCGATACGTGCAGGAACATTTGCGGGATCCGGATTTCGGCGAGTTGCGCGGGGCCTGGGTGCAAAAATATTATCCCTCTTACTGGTTCGAGCCGGGCCACTGGCAAAACCGCGTGGAAACCATGGGTGGGGCGCTGTTGGATTGCGGGATTCATGAGATGGATGTGATTCTGTATCTGCTGAATCTTCCCTGGACACGCGTGTTTGTTTCGGGCCGGCAGTTTCTCAAGGGTCCGCCGGAGCGCAATACACCGGATGCGGCCGTGGTGCTCATCGACTTGGCGGCCGGCGCGCGGATCACGGTCGATTTTCTGGACAGTCACGCTTATTGCTACGTCCGTACGGGCATTGTCGGTTCCGAGGGCAAGTTTGAAATTGAACATTGGGAACCCCGCGGTTCCGGCCATGTGAGGTTTCACGCGAATTCGAGTCGGCCGAAACCCAAACGCATTTATGAGCCTCCACCGGACGCCTCGACCGGCCATATCGGCATTGTGGAACAATCCTTGTACTTTTTGGATGTGTGTCGAGGAACCGCGCCGTCGCGGAGCACGCTGGAATCGGCGATGGAAAGTCTGTCGCTGCAGATTGCCGTGACCAGGGCGTTGCGGGAAGAGCGCTGGGTGCGGCGCGAAGAAATCACCCCACGGAAAGACTGGCGCAGCGCTTGAATAGTAAATTCCCCGAACCTCAAACCAAATGCGGAGACCAAAACCCATGATCAACACTAATCTGCATGACAAAAGTCGAGCGGGTATGGCACAAACGGGCAGGTTGGGTGTTGGTCGTGGATTACAGGCTGGAGGCCAGCCTCGGCATCAGGTTGACGCACCGGGGAGGCAACAGCAGTGACCGGCTATGAGCGTATTGACGCGGCGTTCAGCGGTCGCCCCGTGGACCGGGTTCCCATCATGCTGCACAATTTCATGCCAGCCGCGCGGGAGGCCGGCGTGAGCATGGCGGTGTACCGGCGCGATCCCAACGCGATCGCCGAGGCGTTGTGGCGTTCCATCGAAACTTATGGCTTCGACGGCATCCTGGTGGAGATGGACACCGCCACGCTGGCCGAGGCGGTTGGGGCGACGGTGTCCCATCCGGAGAACGAACCAGCGGTGGTCACCGCCGGACGTTTGCGAGCGCTGGCGCAAGTGGACGAATTGGAACCGGTGGATCTGGCGGCACACCCACGGGTGCGCGTCTGGCTGGAGGCGGTGCGCCTGCTCGTGGAGCGTAGCGGCGGCAAGACGTTCATCCGCGGCAACTGTGACCAGTGCCCGTTCGCCCTGGCGGCGCTGGTGCGCGGCGCGCAGGATTGGATGATGGATCTGGCCGATGAAGATCAGGCGGAGCGCATCGACCGGTTGCTGGCTTATTGCACCGGGGTCGTCGTGCAGTTCTTGCGGCTGATGGCACGGACCGGCTGCCACATGTTGTCCAACGGCGACAGCGCGGCGGGGCCCGCGATGATCTCGCCGGCCATGTACCGCCGTTTCGCCTTACCCTGGGAGCGCAAAGTGGCCGCCGAGGCACACTGCCTGGGCTTGCCCTACGTGTTGCACATCTGCGGCGACACGTCACTGATTCTGTCCGACATGCTCACGAGCGGCGCCGACGGCCTGGAACTTGATTACAAGACCGACGTCCAGCTTGCGCATGACCTGATGAAGGACCGGTCCGTTTTCGTGGGCAATCTCGATCCGAGCGGCGTGCTGGCCCGTGGAACGCCGCAATTGGTCGCGCGAAAAGTGGCGGAACTGTTGGGACTCTTCGCTGACACGCCACGCTTCGTTCTCAATGCCGGCTGTGCGATTCCGGCCGATGCGCCGGCGGAAAATTTGCGGGCCATGATGGAGACGGCGCGGAAATTCGAGCCCCGGTCGGGGAGGTTCGCCGATGACGTTTATTAACCCAGGCCGCATCCAGCCGCGGTGCATCCAGCCTCGAGCCTTTCACTTTGCCGCGGCGATGCCGCCGCGCGCGGAGGCGATGTTTCCGACGCAGCGCTGGCTGGCGGCAGTTGCCGCGGCCGGCTACACGCACTTATGCCTGCAGAACGATCCGTTTTTTCATCCCGAAATGGACTTGCGCGACGGCGGCGAAAACACCTTTCGATTGCTGAGCCTGTTCGATCTGACCGCCGGGCCGCGCCATCCGGCTTACCTGCAGTGGCTTGGCGTCGTCGATGCGGCGGCGGCAGGGCAGGGTCTGAAACTGGCCATGGAGCTTTGGGAACCCCGGCTCTCCCGTCTGGCGCGGCAACTTCTGCCGCCACAATGGAAAGGTCCGCCGTCTCATGGCGGCTGGGTTGAGCCGCTGTGCGTAAGCGTGCCGGAGGCCAGGCAATACCTGTTAAAGGGTTTCATGGCCTTGGCTGGTGCCATGCCGCATCTCAATGCGCTGGTGCTGGGCGTCAACGATAACAGCGCGTGGCTTTGCGGACCCGCCTGCCCGAGATGTGGTCAAACGGACGAGCGGCTGCGGCTCGGTACGCTTTACGCGGATATTGAAAAGGTCTGTCGGCACGTTCGGGCGGACCTGCAAGTGATCCCCTACGATTGGATGTGGGACGAGGAGCATTACCAGGCCGTATTCGGGCGCTTAGCCGAGTGTCCCATGGTTCTGACCCGCCTGGAACGCGGCGTGGATCACACGCCCGATCCGGCCAATCCGCAGTGGCATGGGCAGGTATTCGATGAGTCGGTCGGCTGCGACGGCGTGGGGCGGGACTTTAGCCAAGCCCAGCGGATGATGCAGCAGCGGCAGGGTCAGGTGTTGGTTATGCCGACGCTTTCCGGCATGTTTGAAAGCTTCCATTTGCCTTATGTGCCGGCCGTGGGCCAGGTGGCGCGGAAGTTCGATCGCATGCGCAGCGCAGGCGTCGCGGGCTGGGTGGACTACGACTGCGGTGGTATCCACGAGGGGTTAATGCTGGACCTGGTGGCTACCGTGCAACACCATCCGGAGGCGGAGCTTGAGCAATGGCTCGATGAGCTGGCGCGCCGGCGTTATGGTGATGCCGCGGCGGCGCGAATCGCCCGGCGGATTTGGGAGAGCTTTGACCAGGCAGCGCGGTTATGGCCGGGGCAGCTTGAGATTGAAGGTATCGTCGGGTTTTCCGGGCGCTTTGGGACGGCCATAGGTCTGCTGCCCCTGCACCCATTCCTGCCGGAGCGGTTGGGCGCAGGCGAGCAAGCTCAGCAGGTACACTTTCATTTTGATCCCCACTGCTTCGCCCGGCCCCAGGCGCTGGCGCCGGTCCGCGCTTTGCTCGCCAAAACGCGCCGGTCTGTGGTGGAAGTACCGGCGTGGTTCGCGCAACTGCTTGCTGCCGTGCCGCCCGGTTGCCACAGGGCGGCCCAGTTGGACCGCGATATCGCGCAAATGGTCCTGTTGAACTGGCGCAGCGCCGCGAACTTTTTCGAGTGGGCGGCGGCCCGGCAAGGCGATGGGGCAGTGGATTTAACAGCGGTGCTGCGCGACGAAATCGAAACCACGCGCCGCTTCCGCGAACTGGCGGTTCGCCCGGAGCTGGGTTACGGCAACATGACCTGGCATCCGGAGCGTTGCGTGGCCATGAGCGTGCCGCAGGCCGCAGCCGATCTGTGGCGGCCGATTGAGGTCAATCGCTGCGCCGCCTGGGTTAACCAGCCTTGCGTGGAGCAGGTGGGCAATCTGTGGGGTTGGAAGGTTGCCCATCTGGAGCGGCAGTTGTCCATGCCCGCCCCGGGGGCCTGCCGAACATAAAATTATCTTGCGTGGTTTATGCTTGTATGCCCCAACAGAGAGGTTAGAATTCCCGGCGCTCAGTCCCGATGGCCATCGGGATTGGCCGGCCCAGAGGGCCGTGTACGGTTACCAAAAGGAATAACTCCATGACCAAGGATCTCATTCTCATGCCATCTTCCCATATAACCCACGATCTCTCCAGGCTTTCCTGGCGACTTTCGGGCTGGCAGCCGCAGTCCTGGCTGCGTCCCATCTCGATGGAATTGGGGATAGACATCCCGATGGATGTATCCCCCGTGGCCGCACACGTTCCCGGTTCGGTTCAACAAGCCTTGTATAATGCCGGTCTGGTGCCTGATTGGAACACGGGGCTGCAATCGCGCCAATGCGAATGGGTCGAAAACCGCCATTGGGTCTTCGAGACCACGCTGCCGGTTGAATGGGCCGCGCTCCCCGGCCGCAAGCGTTTGCGCTGTGCCGGCTTGGATTATCGGGGAGCCGTTTTTGTCAACGGCACGGAGGCGGGAACATTCTGTGGTTCCATGGCTGCCCATATTTTCGACCTGACCATGCACCTGAAATCCGGCGATAATAAATTGCGGATCGTTTTCAACGGCGTACCGGATTACCTGGGACAACTATGCTGGACCTCGCGGATCAAAGATTGGAAGCCACGGTTCAACTATGGCTGGGATTGGACGCCGCGATTGGTGCAAATCGGAATCTGGGATGCCATTCAACTGGAAATTGATCAGGGGGATTGCTTCGAAAGCGTTGGACTTTTTACCGATTATTCCAGCGATTCCGGCCTCGGGACCGTCACGATTGATGGGCAATTGACGATTGCCACCGCAACGCATGTTGAAATTGTATTAAGAAAGGGCGCGGAAATAATCAACCAGGAAACTATTCCCGCCACCAACCATCTGGTGCGCCAATTTCGCACCGGTCCGGTGACCTCGTGGCAACCCAACGGGAACGGTTTACCGACCCTGTACCACCTTCAGATCAACCTGCTTGACGCCGCTGGAACGGTGCTGGACAGCACCGTTCGCCGCATCGGCTTTCGTCAAATAGAGTGGAAACCATGTGCCGGCGCGCCTGCGGACGCTCTGCCGTGGGTGTGCAACATCAATGGCGTTGACACTTTTCTGCAGGGTTTTAATTGGGTGCCAATACGTTCCAATTTTGCCGATGTCACCGTGGCGGAATACCGCCAACGTCTGGAAACCTACCGCGCCATGGGAACCAATCTCCTGCGGGTCTGGGGTGGGGCGGTTTTGGAGCGGGAATGTTTCTACGACCTGTGCGATGAAATGGGCCTGCTGGTATGGCAGGAATTTCCGCTGTCTTCCTCCGGCATTGACAATTGGCCACCCGAAGAGGCCGACGTCATTTCGGAAATGAAAACCATCGCCACCGGCTACATTCAGCGCCGCCAACACCATCCATCATTACTGCTCTGGTGTGGGGGCAATGAATTGCAAGGCAGTCTGGACGGAAGCAAGGTGGGAACCGGCAAACCCGTCGACTTGTCGCATCCAATGCTCCGAATGTTGGGGGAACTGGTGGGGCTTAGGGATCCTACGCGGCGGTTTCTGCCCACCTCGTCTTTCGGACCGCGGTTTATGGCCGCCAAGGAAGACTTCGGCAAGGGTATTCATCACGATGTGCATGGACCGTGGAACCATACCGAAGATATGGCCGGATGGTTTGACTATTGGAACCATGACGATGCTCTTTTTCGCTCGGAAACAGGTATGCCGGGCGCAAGTTCGGCCGACCTGATAAGAACCTTCGGCCGGAACATGGCGTGGCCCGCCAACCGCACCAACCCCTACTGGATGCATGTCTGCTCCTGGTGGGTGCAATGGAAGGAATATATCGCCGCCGCCGGCGATCCAGCGAGCTTGGACGCATACGTTCAATGGAGTCAGACCCGGCAGGCCACGGCCCTGGCCCATGCCGCCAACGCCTGCAAATCCCGCTTTCCGGCATGCGGCGGCATTCTTATCTGGATGGGCCACGATGCGTTTCCGTGTCCGGCCAACACTTCGGTCATCGACTTTCTCGGCCGGCGCAAACCCGCCGCGGATGCGCTGGCAATAGTGTTCCTCAACAACCGTGGTTCGGCGCTATCCAAGGGGACATCGAACCTCAAGGATTCTTGACCATTGGTTTTCACTTTGCGCGGCTGTGGATTCGCGACGCCACCCCGGCATCGGGACCGGGCTGACGATCCAGGAGAATTCAATGGACGAACCTTTGGATTGCGAATCCGCGGGTTCCGTGGTGGAACCAACGATAGGGAGCGAAATAATGAAAAGCGAAACGCCCATCCAGCAGCACCCGGACAACGGGCACTACTTTCTATTTCGTGGACGACCCACGATATTGATCACCTCGGCCGAACATTATGGAGCCGTGCTGAACGCCGAGTTTGACTACGTAACGTATCTCAACGAACTACAGAAGCATGGTTTGAACCAGACGCGCGCCTGGTCGGGAACCTATCGCGAGACCGCGACGTCGTTTGGCATTGCGGATAATACCCTGAACCCCAGGCGATATCTGGCTCCGTGGGCGCGTAGTGGGGATGGAACCAAATACGACCTTAACCAGTGGGATCCGGCCTATTTTGACCGGCTCAAAGACTTCCTCACCCAAGCCGGCCGTCGGGGTGTTGTGGTAGAATATGGCCTGTTTTGCAGTTTTTATTCCGATGAACTCTGGGCGGTCAGCCCCATGAATCCGATCAACAATGTCAATGGCTTAAGCGATTGTTCCCGCGCGGAAGTCTTCGCCCTTGGCCGCACCGATATACTAGCGGTTCAGGAGAATTTTGTGCGCAAGGTGGTGAGGGAATTAAGGGATTTCGATAACGTCTACTTTGAGATCTGCAATGAACCCTACATTACAAATATTTGCAATCGCTGGCAGGCGCATATTGCCGAAGTGATTGCCGATGTTGAGAAGGACATGCCGGTCAAACATCTGATCGCCCAGAATATCGCCAACGGCACCGGGAAAATTGAGCAGCCCCACCCGGCTGTTTCCATTTTTAATTTTCACTACGCCAAGCCCCCGGAAGCGGTCGCGCAGAACTATGCGCTCAACAGGGTCATTGCCGATGATGAAACCGGTTTTGCCGGCAAGGCGGACGTCACCTACCGCCGTGAAGCCTGGGAATTCATCCTTGCCGGGGGCGGGGTTTATAGTAATCTGGATTACTCTTTCACTACGGCGCACCCAAGAGGCGATCTGACTGAACATAATGCTCCTGGTGGTGGTTCAGCGGCCTTGCGCCGGCAGTTGAAAATTCTCCGGGATTTCATCGAAAGCTTTGACTTTATCCACATGAAGCCAGGCAATGAAATGGTCAGGAGTGGCGTGGTCACAGCCCCGCTGGCCGGTGTTCCGGCGCAGGCCAATGTGACGGTGCGGGTGCTGGCCGGTGATGGGTACGCGTTATACATCAGTGGAGGTGAGCGCGTTGAACTGCGCCTTGAGCTGCCGAGCGGGGATTATGAGGCGCAGTGGATTAACACCTGCACTGGTGCAACGGATAAGGCCGATCGTTTCAACCACCAAGGGGGGGCGCGAACGTTGACATCGCCGGCCTATACGGAAGATATTGCCCTGCGGATTCTCCCCCGGGCCGGAAATACCGGCGTTGAAAAAAGCGTGGGGGCCAGCGGGCGCGTGGCGTGTGGGTGAGGCGTAAGCGTCCGGCGATGCTTTCAATTACCCACACTTCCTGCCAGGCTGAAGCCGAGGTGAATGTCGGTCAGCCTTGCCATGCCGTGCCACAGGACCATGTTGCCGGGCGGCAGGTCGCCCGTCCGGTCCAGATAGCCACCGAGCTTGGCCAGCCGAATCAGAAAGGAGCCAACGGTTCTCCTTGGCGATCCGTCCTTCATCCGAACCACATGTTCGAGTATCTTGATCTCGGTGTCGGTAAAGACAAGCCGGGCCGGCAGGTCCGGCGACACACGGTTGATTATGCAAAGCCACAACACCCGCCAGGAGAGGATGCACAGGATGGCGATCAGGTTGGCCAGCCGTTCGGCGATACGAAGCTTGGAGTCCTCGGCCCGGCAACCGGACTTGAGAACTTTGTGAAAGGTCTCGATCCTCCAGCGCAGGGCGTACCACTCCAGCTTCTCAATCGCGTCAGCCTTGCAGTGGCTAAAAATGCCGGCGTTGTAAAACATGAATGTATTGCAACGCTTCCCCTCTATACACTGCGCAGATATTCCCGGGAGCAGATCAGGCCGCGTTTTTCACCTTCTTCGGTGCCATTGAAGTGTTCATCTTCGAGTTCCACGCTGACCATGCCCTGATAGTGGGCGGCCTTGAGCAGGGAAAAAATACGCCCCCAGTGGGCGCAGCCGTGGCCCGGAATGGTGTAACGCCAGTGATGGCCGCCCCAGCCATGAGCTTTGGCGAATGTGGCGGGCTGCAGGTTGCCATGTTCGTAAAGCTCATCTTCCATCAATTCCGTATCTTTGCCATGCACGTGATAGACACGCGAGGCGAATTCGGCCAGAAATCGCACATGGTCGATTCCGACGCGGATTAAATGCGATGGATCATAATTGATGCCGACATTGCCGGGAAGATCTTTGAGAAATGCGCGATAATCGGCGGTGGTGCAGGCCAGACTCGAATAATGAGGTGCTCCACCGGGCCAGCCTTCAATGGCCAGTCGTGCACCGGCAGAGCTGATGGCCTGGGCAAGCTGGCCGTAGCCGTCGATGGCAAAGCGGAAATTTTCGGCACGAGGGCGGGCATGATCTTCCGGGATAACCACGACAAAAAAGTTTTTCACACCCAGGGCGGCGCAATGCTTGACAATTTCGGTATTCCGGGCGGCACCCTCTTTGCGTTTGCCGGCATCGTGGGAGGCCAGCATGGCCCAGTCTTTCAAGTCTACCGTGCCGATGGTCAAACCGGCATCCTTGATTTTTCGCAGTTCGTTGACGGGTTCAGGACCGGTGTCGATGCCGGCAAAATGATGGTCTTTGGCAAACTTGGCCAAAGTCTCCAGATCACGCTGCCAGGGGCTTCCGCCGCGTCTGAAGCCAATGGGAAATTCGCCAGTGTGGGTGTGGGACATAGTCTTAATCTCCGGCTTTACAATACATTCACCAACTTGGAACGCATGGTACAGCGGGAACGGAATTCCGGCAATCCCATGGCAGTAAGCTTACTTTTCTTTGTCCAGGCTGCTACACTTTTGGAGAGAGGAAAAAGGCAAAAGTGCCGGTTATGATCGGTGCATGCAGTTGTGAACTTTGAAATAAGAACAGGCATTTTTAGAAAGGTGCATCATGGCGAACGCAAACATCAACCCTCATACCAAAGCCCTGCAGGATATTGGGCAAAGCCTGTGGCTGGATAACATCACCCGCAAATTGCTGTCCAGCGGAACGCTGCAGCGGTATATTCAGGAACTTGCCGTTACCGGGTTAACCTCGAACCCCACCATTTTTGATCATGCCATCAGTCAAAGTAATTTTTACGATGACTCCATCCGGCACCTGCGAGAAACCGGCAGCCGTTCGACAGAAGACATTTTTTTTCAGTTGGCGATTGATGATCTGCAACGGGCCGCCGAATTATTTCGCCCCGTTTACGATCGAACCGACGGCCTGGATGGTTTTGTGTCCCTGGAGGTTTCGCCGTTGTTGGCCTACGATACGGCGCAGACGCTGGCTGCGGCCAAAGATCTTTGGTTTCGTGCGGCCCGACCGAATTTGTTGATTAAGATTCCCGGCACGGCCGCGGGTCTTCCGGCGATCGAGGAGGCGATATTTCAGGGTATACCGGTCAATGTGACGCTGCTGTTTTCAGCCCGGCAGTACGTGGCCGCCGCGGAGGCGTACACGCGGGGCATTGAGAGGCGCATTGCGGCGGGCCTTCATGCCCGGGTAAACAGCGTGGCGAGTGTATTTATCAGTCGATGGGACAAGGCAGTTCTCGGCAGGGTGCCGGAAACGCTGCGTAACCGGCTGGGCCTGGCCGTGGCGGGTTATACGTACAAGGCGTACCGGGAATTGAAGGGATCCGGCCGCTGGAAAAAGCTGATCGAAGCCGGGGCCATGCCGCAACGGCTTTTGTGGGCCAGCACCGGCACCAAGGATCCCCAGGCCCCGGATACGTTTTACATCAGCGCTTTGGCCGGACCCGACACCATCAACACGATGCCGGAGGAAACATTGCTGGCGTTTGCGGATCATGGCACGGTCGGCCAGATGATGACCCCGGATGTTGGCCGGTCGGAACAGGTCGTGAAAGAATGTGCCGGAGCGGGCATTCAGGTGGATGAATTGGCTCAGCAGTTGCAGCAGGAAGGCGCCGCGTCGTTTGTAAAATCGTGGAATGAACTGATGGAGTCGGTAAAAACCAAGGGTGCAAATCTGGCGACCGCCCGCGCTTAAAAGCCGCCTGCCGGGCGTAACCGAAATGGGTACCTGGCTGCGGCTGAACAGGCAATGTCTTATGGCAATGGAGTTGTCTCATGGTGGTAAACGAAAGTATCAAAACTGCGGTGGCTGGCGAAACGAATATGGCGCTTCAGCGGCGCCCGGCGTGGCAGGCTCTGGCCCGCCATTGCGAAACGCTGCGGACCCGGCAATTGCGGGATTTGTTTGCGGGCGACCCCGGACGGGCGGAACGCTTGCAGTTGGAGGCAGCGGGTTTGTTTCTTGATTATTCCAAGCATCGCATGACTGATGAAACCATGTCCCTGTTGTTCAGTTTAGCCCGGCAAACCGGGGTGGAATCGCGCCGCGATGCGATGTTCGCGGGGGAAAAGATCAATGTAACTGAAAACCGCAGCGTGTTGCACGTGGCGTTGCGGGCAGCGAGGACGGACACGTATATGGCCGATGGGCATAATGTGGTGCCGGAAGTGCACCAGGTGCTGGATCGGATGGCGGCGTTTGCGAATCGCGTGCGCAGCGGAGAGTGGAAGGGCTATACGGGCGAGCCGATACGGAATGTGATTAACATCGGCATAGGAGGTTCGGATTTGGGCCCGGTGATGGCATACGAGGCGTTACGGCACTATTCCCGCCGGGATATGACCTTTCGGTTTGTTTCCAACATTGACGGCACTGATTTTGCCGAAGCTGTGAACGGCTTAGTGCCGGCGCAGACCCTGTTTATTGTGTCCTCCAAAACGTTTACCACCCTGGAAACGATGACCAATGCGCACAGTGCCCGGGATTGGCTGCTGCGGGCAGCCAAAGATCCGGCGCATACGGCGCGTCATTTTGTGGCAGTTTCGACCAATGCCCATGCGGTGCGGGCATTCGGAATTGATACGCAGAACATGTTTGGATTCTGGGATTGGGTGGGGGGGCGGTATTCAATGGATTCCGCCATCGGGCTGTCCACCATGATGGCGGTGGGGCCGGAAAATTTTACGCGTTTATTGAGCGGTTTTCGGGCTATGGATCATCATTTTCGCATGGCGCCGCTGGAAAAAAATATGCCTGTGATCATGGGGTTGCTGGCGGTATGGTACAATAATTTTTTCGGAAGCCAGACGGTGGCCGTACTGCCGTACGATCAATACCTGAAGAGATTTCCCGCGTATTTGCAGCAATTGACTATGGAATCCAACGGGAAAAGCATTACCCTGAATGGTCAGCATGTGGATTATCAAACCGGGCCAATCTACTGGGGCGAACCCGGTACCAATGGGCAACATTCTTTTTATCAGTTGATCCATCAGGGCACGAAGCTGATTCCGTGTGACTTCATCGGTTTTTGTCGATCGCTCAATCCGCTGGGCCAACATCATGATCTGCTCATGGCCAACGTTTTTGCGCAGGCGGAAGCGTTGGCCTTCGGTAAAACGGCGGCGGAAGTCAAGGCCGAAGGCACGCCGGATTGGCTGGTGCCGCATCGCACATTTGAGGGCAACAGGCCATCCAATGTTATTCTGGCCGATGTGCTTACGCCGGAGGTGCTTGGATCGCTGGTGGCGCTGTATGAACATTCGGTATTTACGCAGGGGGCGATTTTCGGGATTGATTCGTTTGATCAATGGGGCGTGGAACTGGGTAAGGTGCTGGCGAAGCGGATTGGGGAGGAACTTTTCGCCCCGACCGATTCCGGACTGACCCATGATGCTTCCACCAACGCCTTGATCCGCCGCTACAGGCGGGCCAGGGCCTGAGCCCAGGTGATCAAGCTGGTTGTGTTGTTGCTGGCCGGAAGTTATTTTCATGCATCCTGTAGCTGATATCCGTATCAAAGAACGCTGAGGTAAGAATCCGGGAAAAAGATGAAATATCGTTACGAAAACCGCTTATTTTCCTATGGCGCGGGCCTGCTGTGGGCAACGCCTTTGTCCAAGCGTGATGAAAGCCATGCCTTGACCGGTGGTGCATGCAATGCAACCGGTTCGGCTCGGTAGGTGCAGAATGGCCATAATAATGTATCTTATACATCTGTAGTTACGGAGCATGTGAATGGAACCAAAAACAATTGCGATAATCGGTGCCGGTGCACGTGGTGTGGGATTCGGCGATATTTGTGCCGCAGTGCCGCATCTGGCCAGAGTGGTGGCGGTGGCCGAGCCGCGGGATGATTACCGGAAGACATTTTCTACAAAGCACCAGATTTCGCCGGATCGTCAATTCAGGGGTTGGCAGGATTTTGCCGCCGAGCCGCGAATGTGCGATGCCGTCATCATTGCTACCATGGATCAGGACCATGTTGGCCCGGCGGTAGCGTGTCTGGAAAAAGGCTACGACGTGCTGCTGGAAAAACCGATGGCTACAACACTGGCGGATTGTAAGGCCATTGAAGCAGCACAACGCCGGAGCGGTCGCATTATGGGCGTGTGTCATTCTCTGCGCTATCACAAGAGCTTTCGTATGGTCAAGGATCTGGTGGCGGGTGGCGCCATCGGTCGGATTGTAACGGTGGAACTCATCGAGCAGGTGGCGTTCTGGCACCAGGCCCACAGCTTTGTGCGGGGCAATTGGGGAAATCAGGCGCGCAGCACATTTATGCTATTGGCCAAGAGTTGTCATGACGTGGATTATCTTTGTTATTTGATTCCGGAGCCGTGTCGGCGGGTTAGTTCTTTTGGATCATTAAGTTATTTTCGCCAGGAAAACGCGCCTGCCGGCAGCACCAGCCGATGTACGGATCCGTGCCCGGTTGAACCGATATGTGCTTATTCGGCGATCAAACAATACGTGAATGTAGCCAATCCACAGGCGTGGCCGGCCAGTGCGGCGAGTCTGGATGCCGGCCGGGAAGCGCGTTTGCAGGCCCTTAAAACCGGGCCTTATGGGCGCTGTGTCTGGAAGTGCGATAACGATGTGGTGGACCATCAGGTGGTGAATTTTGAATATGCTGGTGGCATTACCGCGGTGTTTACCATGACCGCGTTTACCAAAGCCGGAGGCCGCAAGTTGACTGTTCATGGCACACAGGGCGAATTGATATTTGATGAAAATACCATCCGCATTCACAGCTTCACGGATGGCAGCTCCCGGATAATTGAGCCGGGGGCGGAAACGGGCGGGCATGGCGGAGGCGACTATCGGCTGACGTGCGACTGGCTTAGGGCACTACAGAGCCAGGATGATTCAGCGGTGGTGGCCAATGCCCAGGAATCGCTGCGGACGCATCGCGTGGTGTTTGCAGCAGAACAGGCACGGTTGGAAGGCCGTGTTGTTGTCTTGGATTGAAGTGTGCTGATGGTGTGCGGTTGGGAAAGATGCAACACCGAACTGGGGTTTTAGTTTTAGCTTCCTGAACAGGGGAGAAAGATTGGCACCAGAAGTTCAATTGTGATGGTGCATATCCGATGTGGCCGGGCTGTAGGATAGAGTGGTTCAGGTTACAAGTGGTTTCCAGGTGAACTGAATTTTGCACTCATAAAAAAGGATTGGTGTGCATGAAAGTGGCTTTTGTTGGAGGTGGAGCATTCCGTTTGGTTGGCATTTTGCGTGAGGCGTTGAGTTATCCAGGACTTTTTGCGGATGGCGAAATCAGGCTCTTTGACTTGAATGTGCCGCGGGCCCATGCGGTGGCACAGATGGTAGCCAAAACACCGGAATATACCGCAGTTAAGTGTCGCATAACCTGTCCGACCAGGTTGGAGGCTGCGCTGGAAGGTGTGGACATGGTAGGGGTGATTTTGATGGGAGGGTCTTACCGCACGTATCGGCTGGCGGATAAGATCAGTTACGAGCACGGCTTTTTATCCTCTGATAATGTCTCGCCCAACGGTGCCATGCTGGGGCTTAAGACCGGGGCCACCTTGCTTAATATCGCGAGCCAGATGGAACATTATTGTCCCAAGGCGTGGCTGGTGGATTTTGCCAATCCAATTGCGGTGCTTAGCGGTATGATCAATAACCACACAAAAATTCAGGCCTTTGGAATATGTGCAGGTTTCACCAACCACGAATGGGATCTGGCCCGCATTTTCGGCAAGGATGAGCAAGGTGATGGTTTTGCGGTGGAAACGGCCGGGATTAACCACTTGAGTTTTATCTTAAAGGGAACGTACCAGGGGAGGGACTTATTTGCGGCTTTGAACAAGAGGCTCAAGACCAAATGGAAAATGTGCCCCATGGATTCCTTTCGGGGGCGGATGGTGAATGAGCGCATCGCCCGTGGCGTTATAGAGGTGGTGCGGTTTTACCGGGAATTGGGCGTGCTGATATTTTCCACGGAAGGAGATGGAATGGAGCACATGAATTATGAACATTGTGTGCAGCGTCAGAGGCACGGGGCGAAAGCTCCCGGCCCGGCCCAGATGAACGCGGAACTTAAAAAGTTCACCCAGGCTCGGGCTGCGGCACAAAAGCATTTTGAGAATTTGCTGGACAAGGATCTGGATCTGAAATTCTGGAACACTGCTGCCAAAAAGCCTGGAGTAGAATGGGCGGCGAAAAGCAAACGCAGCGCCTTTGTTGAGATGATGCGGGGTCGTGCTGGTCAAACCGTTCCTGTGGTCACAAGCACGTTGAACATGGGGGCGGTGGAAGGTTTTACGGACCGGACGGTTCTGGAATATTCGCAGATTATTGAAAATTCAAGGGTGCGGCCCGCCAGTCATTATCAAGTGCCCGCGATCATGCATGGCTTGTTGGCAGGTATCGCCAATCATCAGACGATGTTGGGTGATGCCATGGCCACGGAAGATCCAAAGTTGCTGGCGCAGGCTTTGTTGGCTTATCCGATCCGGCAGTTTTCGCCGGCTGCAAGAAGTTTGTTTAAGCAACTGCTTCAACTAAACCGGGATGAAATACAGCCGAAATTACGTCGGGCTGTGGAGTATTTGTAAAGGCGACGAATTCGTATATGGTCCAAGCGTGTCCAGGCAGACGCATAGCAGGTTCCTAAAAGGAGTGCAACCATGAACTCTGAAAAATCGGGACAAGCCTACCTTACAAACGTTACAAAAAAACTGGCGAGTGTGGAGGCTCATCAAGCGGCGGGGCTGCGGCAGGCGGGGGTGATGATTGCCGACACCTACCAGAAAGATCGGTTGTTGCACGTTTATGGAGGTGGCGGGCATACAGTGATGATGGTGTGCGAGATGTTCTTCAGGGCGGGTGGGTTGGCGAATGTGAACCCGATTTATGGCCATGATATTTCGCCGTTGTGTCAGGCCCTGAAGTATCTGGAAATTGAGCGCAGCACGGGGTACGGGGCGTGTCTGATTCGATATTACAATCTGGCGAAAGATGATCTGCTGATCATCTTTCATAACATCGGTTATAACCCGGCCACCATTGATGCGGCCGCGGAAGCCAAGCAGCGCGGGGCTAAAATTATTGCAGTTTCATCGACACACTGGCGGGACAACCTGCCGCTGGATCATCACATTCGCCATCCGAATAAAAAGCACCTCTTTGAGTACGCGGATTTGTGCATTGATGACGAAAATCCTTTTGGCGATGCGGATTTCACGTTGCCCGGCTTTAATACACCGGTAGCCCCCACCTCTACCATAATTGATGCGTACCTGGCCCACCGTATGGTTATGGAAGCTGTGGCGGAAATGCTGCGGCGAGGTCTGGAACCGCCGATTTTTCGCAGTGCCAATCTACCGGGCGGAGACGAATATAATGCGGCGCTGCTGGAGCGGTACCGCAATCGGGTGAAGGATCTATAAACCGGGCAGATATGCGCAGTTTTTAAAATGTATTGATGCAAGAACAGGGGTTGACATGACAAGTGGAAACAAGGCCGGTGGAAAATCCGCTGGCGCGCTGTATTTACAGCAGGCACGGGAGCGTCTGGAGGGATTGAAAAAATCGCTTGGAGAGTTGGTGGACCTGAGCCGAAAAATGGCCGAGCCTTTGTTAGCCGGTGGGGCACTATTTACGCCGCCAACAACGTCCTGGTTCGGCAGCGAATACGGTGGTCGTGCGGGTGGCTTCATGGGCCTGCACAGCGCTGATTATGTTCCCCAAAGTGATAAGGATGTGGCTTTTTGTGCGTTACCAGACCCACGCCGCGCCACCACTTCGGCTACGGAGTTGCTGGAAAAGCTGGCGGCTTCGCCGGCTCAGTTGTTCGTGGTGGGCACGCCGGCGGAACTTCCAAAGAGTTTGCATAAGAGAATCGCGGGTTTTACCGGCGGTGATGTGTCGACACAGGGAGAGTACAGCTTTGGGGAGTTTAGCCCATTGGTGGGGTTTCGGGCGTTCGAACAGTTTGCACGGATGTGGATGACCACTGGCGAACTGATCACGGCGTGCATTGCAGCCGGCAAGATGCCGGTAATCTGGATGAGCGTGTGGCTGGACGGCGCTTTTGTCCGCAACGCCAGTTTTATGAACCATAGCAATACCCGCGAGCCATGGTCCTATCCGATGTTTCATGAGAACCGCTATATTCCGCCGCTGGAGCCGGGCTACGTCGGGCAGGCTTTTTTGGCGGCGCTGACGGCGGTTCATGGGCGTTTGGAATCGCAACTGCCGGTGCTTGAGCAGGCGGGAGCGTGGATGGCCGCAGCGCACCGTGGTGGGCATAAGGTTCACGCCATGGCGGTGGGCCATGCGTATCCGAACATACTGGAGATCACCGAGCCAGAGCGATATCCCATCCGGTGGTGGCCGCCGATGAGCGATCTTAATCGTGCGGTGCCAATGGAAATTGGGGAAGATGAAGTGGTACTGCATCTGGGCTATGCGCCGGTGGATACAGGCGATGTTGGGCGCATCGTTGATCGCGGGGTGAAGTTGATTTATACCAGTCCTTATGGCCGTCCGGCCGGGCTGAAAGACCATCCCAATCTGCTGTGGTTTGATTTACCGTGGCGGCCCACGGATGCGACGGTGGATATACCGGGTTATTCGGTGCGGATTTTGCCGATGAGTTCCAGTGCTCAGGCTCTGGCCTATAACGCCATGATGGCGGAATTTGCGCAAGCCATGCAGTGGCGGGCCAAGTAAGGGCTGAGATTATTTTTCCACGGGGACCACGATGCCGCGGATGATGGTGCGCTGGGCGAGCAGAAAGATCATCAGGGTGGGAATGCTGGCGATCAGGACGGCCGCATAGACGGCGGCCGGGGTGGATTGTTGTTCAAACTGATAAAGCCAAACCGAGATCAGCCACATGTGTCGGGCGGGACAAACGATCAACGCTCCGAGAAAATTGGTATAGGCCCCCACGAAGGTGCCTAACGCGACCCAAGCCAGGATGGGCTTGCTAAGGGCCAAGGTAATTTGAAAGAACATGCGCAGTTCGGACGCGCCGTCAATGCGGGCGGCCTCGTAAAGCTCACGGGGGAGGGAATCAAAGAAACCTTTGAGCAGAAAAATCATGTAACCGTTGGCGATGGAGGGGAGTACTAAAGCACCGAAGGTATTGAGCAGGTGCAGGTGCCGCAGGATGATGAAAACTGGAATCATGGTGACCATGGGAGGAAAAGCCATGGTGGCCATGAGAATCAGGAGCATTTTATAGGTACCCGGCAGGTGGAAGCGGGACATGGAATAAGCGGCCAGCGGATTTACCAGCAGTGCAGCCAGGATGGCCAGCGCACAATAGATGAGAGTGTTGAGCATGGCCCGCCCATGGAAGATCATCTGATTGAAAACATTGACGTAGTTAAGCGTGGCAAAGTCCCAACGGAGTATCAGGGAGTGGTGACGCACGTACTGATACGTGATCTGGTCCATGGGAAGCTGGGCATCGGCAAATCTCGGGTAATGGGTGTTCTCGGTGGCATTGAGCCTGGCGAGGTTGTGGTGATAATGCCGGCGCAGCCACTCCCGCCAAACATACCCCGGACCGGTCAGACGATAAACGGATGGGTTTAATGTGCGGAGGAATGCGGCATAATTCTGGGCCTGGTCGCCCCCGAACCACTGGCCGCGGGGTAGTGGAATCGCGCCAAACGATGGATAGTGGTGATGCCAACTGGTATTCAGGGCCGCGATATTGGTGTAGCGTCCGGCCAAAAAGGTGTGCCAGGCGATGGCGCTTACTCCCTTAAGCAACACAAATGAGGGATTCAGATCCAGGTGCACAAAACTGATCCATTCCTGGCGAAGTAACGGATGATTCGCGGGGGGTACACGGTCGGGGAGTACAAATGTTGTGAAGGAGCTCAGATGATGGGCATGGACACGATTGTATCCGGCGACGCTGGAAAGACCATATTTCGGTTGAATGATGGTGGCGAGAAAATAGCCGGTGATAGAGGGGATATAGCGCTGGGCCACCGGCGACTGACGCAGCAGTTGAAAATAAGCGTGCCAGATGGGATCGGGGTGGTAGTTAAACCGCTGGGAGAGCCAGTTGGGAGGGGTTGGTGTGATATCGTTCCAGGAACTGGTGGGAGCGCCGATGGCCCGGCCAAAGGCCCGCAAGCTACCGTGATATTCTTGAGCCAGCCGCGTCCACAATCGCCGCAGGTTGGGCGGCGTGGTATTAAAGCCAGAGATTCCGCCCAATACCCACCAATAACGGGAAAGTTTCACCTGGCGAAAAAAATCTTGCACGTCGACGATTCTCCCGCGAGCCATCCCGGCCGGCACGCGCGCATCATTAAAGCTGTAGACATGTTGGTGTGTATTTTGATTCAGAGTATTAACGCTTTATTATATTTGGTCTCCAGAAATTTACGGTAAAGACTTTTATCGTTAGTTAAAAAGGATGGAATTAAGCCCAGGCTTGATGAATCCATTTGACTGCGCATGGAGCCGGAAAGCATCAGCAGGAAAGGATAGATCATGCTGACGCCTCCGAGGGACAGCAATAGGATAAGGCCCAGATGCAGGAGCTTGCCGCGAAGGCTGCGTGTTTCGGCTTGGGAAATAATGGGCATGGTTGCTCCGTAGTTGGGTCAGCGGCCAACTTTGAATTCGGCCTTGGAAAGCATTTTGAGTTGCGTGGCGGTAAACCAGATCAGAACAATGCCCAGCAGCCAAGCCATGGCCGTACCGACGCCGAATTGAAGTTTAAGAAAGGTGCGGAAGAATATTTCCAGAGGAATAATAAGGGTGGCGTGGTTTGGTCCGCCTCCGGTTAAGGCCCGAATTTAATCGGTACCGCCTTGAAAGGCGGCGATGACAGCGGCGATAAATTGAATGACGATCAAATATTTCAATTGCGGCAGGGTGATGTAGAATATTTTATGCCAAATACGCGCTCCATCCATTTCCGCAGCTTCGTAGAGTTCGTCGGGAACGGTTTTAAGTGCGGCCAAATACAAAATGGAACCGGCGCCGGCCCCCGCCCAAATTGTGGGCAATACCACGCAGAGCATGGCCATGGCCGGTGACTGTATCCATCCCAGCGGGATGAGATGGAAGGGGCCGAAAAGCGATTTCAGCGAGTCCAAGCCTGCGCTTATGCCGCCGCCACTGATACGGGCCGCGACCGGCTGCAAGGTCACGGCGACCAAGACGCCGGCTACGACCCACAAGGCGGCTTTGATGGGACGGCTCATCTCTTCAATTCGCAGCGGCAGCATGATAAGCAGCACAATCAATGAAATCCAGACGCCCAAGGCCAGCAGTTTTATGATGGTGGCGGGTATGGGGCCACATAGATTCATCAGCAATAGAAGGTGGTTGAGTACGCCGTATTTGGATGGATCATAAAGCTGCCGCCAGAGAAACATAATTAGCACGCCGCTGATGATCGAGGGAAGATAATAGACCGTACGGAAAATATATTTCAGCGTGGCGGTAGGAACTTCCTGGAGCAAAATGGCCAGCAGAATGGGCGGCCAAAATCCCAAGCCGATGGTCAGGGCAACGAAATAGATCGTGCGTCCGATGGAGCTCCAGAAGCGGGGGTCAAAAAGCACTTTAGCGAAATTGCCTACGCCGGCCCAAGTGCTGTTTTGGACGAGTTCAAAATGAGAGAACGCCATGCTTAGTCCGCCAGCCAGCGGGAGATAAGCCCATACAATCATCATCAAAAATGCTGGCACGAGCAATGCATATCCGCCGAGAAACCGCCGCCATCCTGCCCGGCTGGAGAAAATTGCATCCGCCCGGGTGAAATACTGCCACACGCGCCAAAGCTCCAGCAAAAACAGGGCACCGATGACCAAGATAGTAATCAGGGCAATAATTTTTCTTAGACGCATGACGTTGAGCGGAATGGCTCCCAGCAGTTGATAGTTGATACGCTGCGAAGCCTGCTTGAGCAAACGGCTGATTTGTGCAATCGCCTGGTGGCGCGGCACGTTGCCTAAATTCTGTTCCAAGGCGGAGTTGATGGGCGTGGACATGGGAGCATAAATATTCTGGGTGTTGTGCTGGTAAGGTTCGGGCACGCCGTTGGCCAGCGCGGTGTCAAAGGCTTTGGCCCATCCGGCGGGCACTTGCCGCAGCAGCCAAGTGTAGCCAAACTTTCGCAGCAGATCGGGATTTACAAATTGTCCGTAGCCGGATTGCAAAAATGTTTGCACGCTGATCTGCTGGGCCCGCGGACCGGTGATGAACCAGATATAGCGCATCACGCCAATTTGTTGCTGCGGCGTGGATTTGGCAAATACGCCAAGCATGCTTGCATTTAATTCACCGCTGCTGGTACCGTCGGGCGGATGCGGAATTGGTGCAATACCGACAATCTGGGGGTTGGTGGCCTGGATTAATTCCTGCGAAAGGGTGCCAAACATCATGGCGATATGGCCCTGGCTCCAGAGCCAGTACATATTGCCCGCACCACTGATTCCCAGGTAAGCGGCTCCATGGATAGTGCGTCCGTTGCGTGTAAAGCCACCTTGGGCAAGTTTACAAAAGTAATAGATGGCCTGAGCGGTTTGCGGCGAGGCGTACACGGAATGCCATCGGCCCAGGGCGTTTCGCGCCACGACTCGGGAACCGTTGGATGCCAAAAGAGGGAAAATGCTGTAACTGATATCGCGCCCGCCGCCAAAGGCGATACCGTATTGCCGTCGGGATGGAATGGTGAGCTTGCGGGCATCTTGAAGTAATTGATCCCATGTGCGCGGTGGCTTGCGCGGATTGAGGCCCGCAGCTCGAAACAGATCCTTGCGATACAGTAAGGCGCTAACCAGAATGCTGGTGGGCATCGACCAGATATGCTTTTTATGGCTGTGATCGCCGTGGCGATAAATTACGGGCCAAGCAGTTTTGGGCACCCGCCGGCGCATAAGTTTCAAAGCTTGGGCAATTTCGGCGGCGTTGGGATTGGCCAACCAGTGGCCTTGGGCGTCCACATGCCGCTGCGCCGGGTTCTTGCTGAGCACCCGGGCTAGGAGTACTTCCATCGGTGCTAAAAATCCATGTTCAATATAGGTAGAAGATTGCCGAAAGTTTACGTAAATGGCATTAGGAGGCATGCCTGCGGCAATCGCCATCAGTGGGCCGGTGTCCATGGACGAGCCTTGAATGGTCGGCATCGCAAAAGCTTTGATCTTGTATTGCGGATATTTTTTGTGAAAGGCTCGCAATACACGTCGTGCGGCCATGGATCCCACATCGGTACTGCCCGGATACGGTAGGCCAGCGGCGACAAAGGCGACAGGGGAGCTGGTTGCGGCCCTGGCGGGCAAGCATCGGCTTAGCAGCGCGGCTAAAAACACCAGGCAAATTGTGGTGAACACTTTCCTCCCGCCCCTTGGACCGCAATGGTGGCGGATTCCAAGACCGGTCCATAAACCACTGTGGCGATACCAGTTGATGCGGAGCATATTTTTATCCTATCGCCGTTCATGCTCTTAGGTGCCAAGCATAGTTTAAACGCTCCTCCCGCGGGAGTCTTGCACGGAATAGCCGCTTGCGTCGGTTCAAGACAAGAGCCGGAATATGGACCCTATCATTGCCATTTGGCCATGCTTCATTTCGGCAGGATAATATTTCAGGGCACAATGGTTTGCCCATAAAGTCCAACCGTTGCAGGTGATCATTCGCACGATTCACAGCTAAGATCGTGGCTACCCCATGATTGGCAATCAACGGTATAATCCCACCGTTGGAATGAATCAGGAGTCACTATAGTCTCATGCCATATGAAACATTGCAAGAATATCTCCAGGTGTTGGAGTCCCAGGGTGAACTGCGTCGCATTACCACTCCGGTGGATCCAGTATTGGAAGTTGCGGAAATAACCGATCGTGTGAGCAAATCGCCGACGCGTGATGGCCAATATCCGGCTGTGGGCAAAGCACCGTTTGCAACACCCAACCCGCAGCATGGCACAGCGGCCGTGAATCAGGCCCTGCTTTTTGAACATGTCCGCGGCAGTGATATTCCGCTGGCGATTAATACCTATGGTTCTTTTCAGCGGGTGCATCAGGCTTTGGGATGTGAACATCTCGATGCCCTGGCGGAGCGCATTGCGGAATTGGTGCAACCCGAAATGCCTACCCGGTTGATAGATAAGCTCAAAAAAGGGCTGGATCTGCTGAAAATCGGCAGTTACGCGCCGAAAATTCGCACCGGCGCAGCCCTGTGTCAGCAGGTGGTACTGACCGATGAGGCGGATTTGACCCGCCTGCCCATTATACAATGCTGGCCCAAGGACGGTGGAAAATATATCACGTTTGGACAGGTGGTAACGAAGCATCCGGAGACGGAAGCACGCAATTTGGGCATGTATCGGGTGCAAGTGCTGGATAAAAAGCTTACCGCCATGCACTGGCATAAACATCACGATGGTGCCAGGCATTTTCGGGCGTGGGCGGCCTTGAACAAGCCGTGCCCGCTGGCCATTACCCTGGGCGGCGAAAGCGTGCTGCCATACGCGGCCACCGCACCGCTGCCGGCGGGAGTGGATGAACATTTATTTGCGGGATTTTTAATGGGGCGCGGGCTGGACCTGGTGCCGTGTAAAACCATACCGCTGGAAGTGTCCGCCAACTGTGAGATGGTCATTGAAGGCTTTGTGGACCCCCAGCAAACAGTATTAGAAGGTCCTTTCGGCGATCATACCGGGTTTTACTCGCTGGCAGATCAATACCCCGTTTTCCGGGTGACAGCGATTACCCATCGGCGCAATCCTGTTTATCCGACTACCATTGTCGGCAAACCCCCACAGGAGGATTTTTATCTGGGCAAAGCGACGGAGCGCATATTTCTGCCACTGTTGAAGTTGATGATACCCGACATCATCGATTACGAACTGCCGATGTTCGGAGTCTTTCACAACTGTGCCTTTATCAAAATTCGCAAGGAATATCCGTACCATGCACGCAAGGTGATGCACGCGGTGTGGGGGGCGGGCCAGATGGCCTGGACGAAAATGATTGTTGTGGTGGATGAGCATGTGGATGTGCATAGTGTAGATGATGTGATGTTTCACGTGGCGGCCAATGTGGATCCGCGGCGTGACACGGTTCTCGTGGATGGTCCGCTGGATATTCTGGATCACGCTGCTCCGGCGCTTGGCGCGGGTTCCAAACTGGGTATTGATGCCACGAAGAAATGGGTGGGGGAGGGACAAGTACGCGAATGGCCAGAGGAGCTGCTTATGGATGACGCAACCGTGGCCCGGGTGAACCGACGCTGGAGGGAATATGGTTTCTCGTGAGCCACCAGATCGGCCCGGCTCAACTGACGGCGGGTTGCCGACCATGGTCGAGGAGTTGTCGGCCATAATCCGTGCGGATTCGGAATGGCGATCCGTTCTGAAAGGGGAAGCGCATATCGGCCAGGCACCGGGACGGCTGGATGTCATGGGTGGAATTGCGGACTACACCGGTTCGCTGGTTTGCCAGATGCCGTTGGCCCTGTCCACGGCTGTGCTCGTGCAAAGACGGACCGATCGTTTGCTGGTCCTGAAAAGCTACAGTAATCCTGTGGATTCGCGCGGCGGGCCGGCTAATTTTCGTATGAGTTTGGATGACTTTTATGGTTCCGGATCCCTGTTGGCGGATGCAGTCGTTCGCGCCCGATTTGCCGGAACTGATCACTGGGCAGCGTACGTAGCGGGAATATTTTGGGTGCTGGCGAAAGGTCGTCACCTCACCGGGCGGACCAAAGGGGCCAACATCTGCTGCTATTCCAATTTACCCATGGGTGCGGGACTCTCCAGCAGTGCGGCGCTGGAAGTGGCGGCCTTGAATGCAGTTGCAGGTGCCTACCATCTTACTTTGGATCCTCTGGAAACGGCGGTACTGGCCCAAAAAGTGGAAAATCAAATTGCTCAGGCTCCCTGTGGCATTATGGATCAGGTGGCCAGTTCACTCGGCCGGCGGGGAAAACTCCTGTTGCTGAAGTGTCAACCGCACACGGTGGCAGGCTATGAAGATTTGCCGGCTGGAACCGCGGTGGTGGCCATCAACAGTGGTGTGAAACATTCGATTGCGGGGAGTGCGTACAGGCGGGTGCGGGTGGCGGCTTTTATGGCCCACGCGATTGTGGCTGCCATGGTGCGAGAATTGGGCCTGAAATCGGATCCGACTGGTGGTTATCTGGCCAATGTGCAGCCGGGCTTCTACCGGCGTTATTTGCGGCTCATCCTGCCGCGCGAAATGTCCGGGCGTGATTTTCTCCGATGCTACAGGTGTACCGCCGATACCATAACGCAGATTGAACCGGATGAAAAATATGCAATACGTGCTGTGGCAGAGCATCACATTATGGAAAACCAACGGGTCGAAAGGTTTATCACGGCGTTAAAGGCCGCGGCCCAAGATCGTGAAAAAAATCTTCGGCGGGCTGGACGATTGATGCTTGCGGCCCACGCCAGTTACACTCATCGAGTGGCACTGGGTTGCAGGGAGACAGATTTTCTCGTGCGTGCAGTGGTCCATCATGGGCCAAACAAGGGTTTTTATGGTGCCAAAGCCACCGGTGGTGGCTGCGGTGGAAGCATTGCCATACTGATGAATGATTCCCCGCAGAACTATGGTATCTTGGACGACATTGTACATGCCTGTAATAGGAAATTCTCCACTCAGGCGTTGGTCATCCGCGGTTCCGGCCCCGGCGCGGCGGAATTGGGCATATTGACGCTGGCTGATGGCAGGATCGTCGGCTAATATCGCCAACCGCTCCGGTGCGGACAACTGATGAAAAGTAAAAATATCCCCAGGACAAAGGACAGTCTCCATGATGAAAACCAGATTTGCTCCATCCCCTACCGGCTTTTTGCATGTTGGCGGCGCGCGAACAGCCTTGTTCAACTGGCTTTATGCCCGTCGCCTTGGTGGTAAGTTCATTTTACGCATTGAAGATACGGATCAGGTGCGCTCGACAGCAGAATCCGCAGCAGGAATTCTGCAGGATATGCTATGGCTGGGGTTGAATTGGGATGAAGGCCCGCAGGTCGGGGGCGGTAAAAATGAATATTTTCAGAGCATGCGCCTGACAACGTATGAAGAACTTATCCAGAAGCTATTAAAGGACGGCCGGGCTTATGAATGTTACGAAACGCCGGAGCAGCTTGCGGCCATGCGTGCCATTTTTGATAAAGCCAAACGCCCATTTCGCTATCGTCGGGCTATGCCGGGACGAGCTTTGCGGACGGAGGGTCCAACGGTGATCCGTTTTGACATGCCCTACGAAGACATCACCATTCACGATGCTATTCTTGGTCCGGTAACAGTGCGGGCCGATGAACATGATGATATTATCATTCGTAAATCCGATGGCTTTCCTACGTATCACTTTGCAGTGGTGGCGGATGACCATGCCATGGGTGTTACGCATGTGTTGCGGGCGCAGGAGCACCTGATGAACACGCCCAAGCACTTGGCGCTTTACCGGGCCTTGGGATGGGAGCCGCCAACATATGCCCACACCCCGCTGGTATTCAATATGGATTCCACCAAAATGTCCAAACGGGACAAAACCAGGGCCGCCCGCGCCGGATTGCAGGCCTATGCGAAGCGGACGGCGGATGAGAACTATTCCAAATTAGCGGTTGCTGCCAAGGTTTCCCCTGAGCAGATACAGGCATTTATGGCCAAAAAAGTTGACGATACCGCGTTGGCAGCCACACTGGCCGGCACTATTGGACTGGATCTTCCGGAAATTGACGTACAGGATTTTCGCCGGAGCGGCTACATGGCTGACGCATTGCTGAATTTTATTGCCCTTATCGGTTGGGCTCCGGGAGAAAACCGTGAAGTGCTTTCCCGCCAGGAAATGCTGAATTTATTTTCCGTTGAAACCATCGGCAAGACCAATGGTCGCTTTGATCGCAAAAAACTTACCTGGATGAATGGTGAATACATTCGTAAGGCGTCCATGGATGAACTTCTCGCCGCCCTGAAAAGTTTCATCGAGGTGACGGATTATCCGTTGAAGGCGGCTTCCGATGCGGTCCTGCGGGAACTCTTGGCCATGTATAAGGACCGCATGGCCACTTTTGCGGAAATGGCGAGAAACTGCGGCTTTTTCTTTCAGGATCCCGTTTACGATGAAAAAGCCAAAAGCAAGTTCGTCAACACAGATGAAGGCCAGGCATTTTTGCGGCAGATTTATCCGATTCTGGATGCGGTAACGGATTGGAGGAAAGAGGCGTTGACTCCAGCCATGGAGCAAATTTTATCTTTAGGGGAAAAGAAGGGGGCTGCGGCTCAGGCGATGCGTGTGGCGGTCAGTGGCGGAGCGGTGTCGCCGCCGCTGCTGGAAACCATCGCCTTGCTGGGTCGTGATAAAACGCTTTCCCGCCTCAAGGCTTTCATCTCGTCTCATTGATAATGGTTCGGCAGCGAATTCGAATGCCTCTTTTATCAGGCAGTTTTCCGTGCAATTTACACATGTTCGCCTAGACTTTAGGCAGAAACAGGCGAACTTATCGGCTTGCCGTTGGGCTGATGCAGGCCTGCATTGATTATGCAGGCAGTGGCACAGTGTTTGCTAATTCTATCTGGCGAGATGGCCAGCGTTAATAAGGCTGTCCATCTGCGGCAATATGTGATTGCCGGAGTGAATTTGTCCGGGTCGCCGCGCATGACCCTGACGGTGAGAGGTGCGCGCAGAAAAGGAACAGGAGGTCAACATGATGAAATAGCAGCGTGGGTTGAGTCAGTCAGGGAGAGGAGAAGGCAGGTGCGCATGCCGGGAACGCCCGGATGTCACGATGGCTCAGCATAGTTACCTGCGTCGTTTTTTTTCGGAAGTTGTACAGTGATCCGCAGTTTTTTTCCGCGTGTGCCGGAGAAGTGGATCGGCTTCCGGTATTACGCTTAATGGAGATACTTCGATGCTTTCAGAAAACCTGTTCTCACGGGAGCGGATACGCTGGTTTTCGATCATGGCTTTGGTCATGATGGTGATCATGCTCGCCGCTCCCTTGTTCGCGCAAACAACAACCGCTCCGGCTCCGCCAACCAGTGCGCCGGCTGCGGTCAATTATGCCACTCCCACATGGCTATCGCATGGCGATACGGCTTGGCAACTCATTGCCGCCACGATCGTAGGCATGCAAAGCATTCCGGGTTTGGCCATCCTGTACGGCGGCGTGGTCAAGAAAAAGTGGGCCGTCAATTCCGCCTTCATGGTTTTTTACGCTTTTTCAGCCGTGCTTATCGCGTGGCTGCTGTGGGCGTACAACATGGGATTCGGTCCGCAGTGGACGGTGTTTCTCGGACACCCGACACCAGTGGCCAGCATGCTGGATGAATTAAACCAGGCCATTGTACCGGGGCCGAATCCGGCGTCCCCCTTTGCTACGGCTGCGTTTCCGATGGCCGCAATGGTCTACTTCCAGTTTGTATTTGCGGCTATTACGCTGATTTTAATTGCCGGATCGCTTTTTGGTCGCATGAGTTTTGTGGCCTGGATGCTATTTGTTCCGCTGTGGCTGACTTTTTCCTACACCGTCGGTGCCTTCACCTTGTGGGGCGGAGGCTGGTTGGCTCAATGGGGCGTGATTGACTATTCAGGTGGATATGTGATTCACCTGGCTGCAGGTGCCAGTGCCTTCACAGCCGCGGCAATCATCGGCCCACGACTTCCACAGGATCGCAGCAACTTCAAGGCTAACAATATCCTGATGGTGCTGGCCGGTGCCGGTATGGTCTGGCTTGGCTGGAACGGCTTCAACGGTGGTGATCCATATTCGGCTAATGCTGATGCCGCAGTCGCAGTCTTGAATACCAATGTGGCCACTGCCGCTGCTCTTTTGGTGTGGATGCTTTGCGATTACGCCAAATATGGCAAACCGTCGGTCCTGGGTGCGGTCAATGGTATGATTGCCGGTTTGGTGGCAATTACACCCTCCGCCGGTGTGTGCAACGGATACGGGGCGCTGATTGTAGGATTGTGCGCCGGCACCATTCCGTGGTTCACCATGAATGTTCTTGGCTCCAAGCTTGCCATCTTCAAAAAGGTGGACGACTGCCTGGGTGTTGTGCATACGCACGGAGTGGCCGGTTTGACCGGTGGCTTGTTGGTTGGCCTCCTGGCCACCACTCAGGGTGAATCTGCCTTCGCGTGTGTGAACACCAACGGCGGCTTGTTTTACGGTGGTGGAATACACCAGTTGCAATTACAGCTTTGGGGTGCATTTTTCATCATTGCCCTCAATGTAATTGTGACGGCTGTAATTCTCTACGTGATCAAGATCTTTGTGCCGCTGCGCATGTCGGATGCCATGCTCAAGATTGGTGATCATGCAGTCCACGGTGAAGAAGCTTATGGGCTTGCCGAGGACGACTACAGCGACTCAGACCCCGCAGCGGCGGGGCACGCTGCGAGTGTGTCAGTGTAAGTTGCATGGGTATCGCCGCCTGTGGTTTGACCAGGGCGGCGATACCTGTTTCCGAGTGTTTTGGATTGATGGTGCATGAGCCTCGGCTGGACCGCCGAGGCTCATCGCACCAGGAGGCGGACCGGAGTTGCCGAAGCGCCACTATGACTTAGAGTTGCAAGGGATGTTTAAGAACATCCCTGGCATTGCTTCAATAACTCCCGTGACGGAGGAAAAGTACCCGCGTCGGGCCGGTTATCACCTGCACTATAAAACGCTCGTGCGCCGGAGCGAAACTGCTTTCGAAGGTGCCAAACTGGAGATCGGATCCGGGGACGCCGTGCTGGACTGGGGGTGCTCGGAGGGTGTCTCCACGGTGGTGCTGGCCAACCAGCTCAAGAACAGTAAGGTCATTGGCCTGGACATATCCGAAACAAGAATACGAATTGCCATGCGCCGTACGATTCGGCAGGCGCGGGATGGCTATGTAAGTGTATACAGCCCGACCATTGGCAGCCTGATCCACGAATACCTGGATACGTACCAATGCGCGCCCCGGGGATTTGTGGTGGCCGACGGATACCAGTCGCCATTCGCGGACGGCATATTTCAGGCGGTGTACTGTAATCACAACTTGTACTACGTGATGGAGGAGATGGAGCCTGAAACTCTGTGCGTCCGGATGCACAGTATAGTCAGGCTGATTAAGCCGGGAGGATATCTGCTCATTTCGGGATGGGACGATTATGACATGCCCGCTGCCGTGATCTTCCAGCGCCACAGCGGGGCGATGGACCCTATCTATGTAACATACGGCCACAGCCGGGAGGATATGAACCGAAGAATCCAGTTACTTTACGAGGCTTGCCGCTAGACATTCATCCAGGTAACCACAGCACCGCTTTCTAATAATTGCAGTGCAGGCTCATGTCGGACTATTTTTGTGCTTCCGGGCGCTTATAGTTCGCCACTGAATTACCGTGTTAAAGTCAAGCCAAAACAGGCGTCAGGTTTAGTATTTTGCCGGAACTGATCCCAATTTATGGCCTACTTGAGCATACTGTTAAACAAACTCAAAAAAACTCATACAAGAAACCAGAGCGAAATATTATGCCGGCATCGGAAAGAGACGGGAATCAACCGGCGAAGTGTTTTCGCATGGCGTGCGGAAGTTGCACCTTTAAGATGGAAAGACCGATTTCTAACTCATGACATCTACCTGTGTATTATGGTTGCCTAAATTCGGTGCAACTATCGCATTTTTATCGTCTTTTGCGCATTTCATGCCTAATTGATAAGCGTAGTGTTTTAAGCCGATCCAAGCAGAAAATGCCTTAAAACATGGTGTTATTGCGAATATGCCCATTATTTAAGCCAGCGATGTTAAATATGGCACGAAAATTGCCTTATGTATTGGCATAGCGCATGGGAGATTGACATTGGTGCTTGTGTAGGCACTTATCAGTCTTTCTAAAGGTCGCCTGGCAGGCGTTGAAAAGGATTATTCAGTGCCTGTCTCCATGGTTTTGGATGTTGAAGGTTGGGTCGACTTCCACGTGAAACCGACCTTGGTGGAGTGGCATTAATGAAAGGAACTCACATGAAGCGTCCGTATGCTCGTCATCTTCAAGGTTTACATCGTCTTGGGCTTAGTCCGGGGCGCAGGCTCGCTGACTGGCTGCATCCCTGCAGGCCTACGGCCAGAATTTATGTCGTAGCCGTCTTGCTGTTGGGTTGGCTTGGCTCGGCAGTTCCGTCTCTGGCCCAGACCGCAGCGCCAGTTGTAACCGCCACAACCACCCAACCGGCGGTGCCGGCCAATATTACCAAGGCCATTAACACGGCGGTAGCCGCGGCGACCAGCAATGTGCCCCCAGCCTACAACGCCGGAGACACTGCCTGGATGCTTACCTCCACGGCATTGGTCATGGTGATGATGCCCGGCCTGGCCCTTTATTACGGCGGTATTGTCCGTAAAAAGAACTGGCTGGCCACCATGTGGACTTCTTATGTAGCCTTGGGCGTGATCACGCTGCAATGGTTCATGTTCGGATACTGCCTGGCGTTCGGTCATAGTGTGCTTGGCGGTTTCATCGGGTGGAGCCCCAACACACTCTTTTTATGGAAGGATTTTAATGCCGCTGGCGGTGGTTACGTAATGGATCGGATGTCCTCGGCACCGCATACCATTCCGGATCTGGTCTTCTGCATGTTCCAGTTGATGTTTGCCATCATCACGCCGGCCCTCATTGCCGGCTCGGTGGCCGAGCGCGTGAGCTTCCGTGGATTTGTGGCCTTCATTTTCCTTTGGGCCACGTTTGTGTACGATCCGCTGGCCCATGCTGTGTGGGTTCCCACAGGCTGGCTGGCCCATATGGGCGCAGTGGATTTCGCCGGTGGAACCGTAGTGCATATATCTTCGGGTGTAGCCGGTCTGGCCTTTTGTCTGGTGCTGGGAAAACGCATTGGTTATCCCAAGCATGTCATTCAACCAAATGCCTTGGGCATGACTCTCACCGGTGCCGGCTTGCTCTGGTTCGGATGGTATGGCTTTAATGCCGGATCGGCCAACGCCGCCAATAATCTGGCCTGCATGGCTTTTACCAACACCACCATCGCCACGGCTATCGGCGGTCTGGCCTGGAACTTTGCCGAATATCTGCATCACCGCCGATGCACCACTTTGGGCATGGCCTCGGGTTTCGTGGCCGGCCTGGTGGCCATTACCCCGGCTTGCGGCTACATTCAGCCGTGGTCGGCAGCCGTGTTGGGTGTGATGGCTGGTATGGTTTGTTACTGGGGTGCTCAGATCAAAAACATCTTTGGCTACGATGATGCCTTGGATGCCTTTGGCGTGCACGCCGTCGGCGGATATATGGGTGCGGTGATGACCGGCGTGTTTGCAGCCTACGCCACCAATTCCGCCTGCCGTGGCTGGATCATGGATGGGCACTTCGCCCAGGTGGGTCTGCAATTCCTGGCTGCCTCCAATGCTGCCATCTATTCTTTCGTGGTGTCGCTGATTCTGGCTTTGGTTCTCGATAAAACCATTGGTATCCGGGTGCCAGACCACGTCGAGATCCAAGGTTTGGATATCGGTGTCCATGGTGAAAACGGCTGGGATATCGGCACGTTGCCCGAGCCTGCGGTTTCCATGATCGCATAATCGGGTAGAATATATATGGTAAAGAAGGGCTTTGGTAGACAACCAGGCCAAAGCCCTTCTTATTTTATCAGCAACTTCTTCATGGAGAATCAATATGAAATGGATCGTCGCAATCATTCAGCCGCATCGGCTTGACGCCGTTAAGCAAGCCCTGACCGATGTGGAGGTATTTCGTCTGACCGTGGCCGATGTCCAGGGGTATGGTCGTCAAAAGGGGCACACGGAATACTTTCGCGGCCAGACCATGCAGGTGAATCTGCTCCGCAAAGTTCGCCTGGATATCGCCGTGAACGATAATTTCGTGCAACCCACCATCAACGCCATTCTCAAGGGTGCCCGTAGTGGACCGGGCGGCAAAGGTCAGATTGGCGACGGAAAAGTGTTTGTGCTGCCTTTGGATAACGTCACCCGTATCAGCGACGGCGTGCAGGGCAGTGAGGCTATCTAAGCCTCGAAAGACATCGGAAATTTCAGCTCCCTGAACGCCCCATGCGTTCGGGGGCATTTTTATGCAGGGTGGATGGTTGCCACCGTGCCGCTATGGTGCCGTCAACCTGTTTTGACGGTACAATCACCGCAAGATGGGTTTTGTTTCCCGTCAGAGGCGGGCCGCGTGGCAACATTTATTTCGCATTTAAAGCCAGACCAAACGCTGATTGTGGTGGCGTTTTTGGGGCTTTTTGTGGGTACGGTGCTGTGGCTAACGGGCTTCCGCATGGCCCGGCCTGCTTTAACCATGGTACTCGCCGCGCTGGGGGCGTTTTGTGGATACTTGGCCCCATTGCTGTGGCATTGGCCCATGGTAAATATTGCCAGTGCGATCATCATGGCGATTATCGGTGCACTGCTGGGCTCCATTGGTTTTCGCTTTATGCAGGCGATTCTTGTGGCCGCGCTGGTGGCCATCACCATTCTATCCGCGTTTGCCATGTCCACCCCCTTGACCACCGCACCGCACGCCAAACCCGTTCCGCTCGGGGTGGCCCAGGCCGCGCCGGTTTCCACTCATCACCAGCCGGACGCCCGAATGTGGCAGATATGGCACAACGCCAGGCATCGTTGGTTGGCCTGGTGGCACACTGTATTACGAATGCCGGCGGCAAGGCGTAATAAGGCTAAGGCCGTTGCTTTTGGGTCCGGCCTGATCGTCCTGCTGCTGGCTTGGCTGTTCTGGCGAACCGCTTCCGTGTTGGCCAGCGCTTGCGTAGGTGCCGTTGTGCTGGGCCTTTCATTGGCGGTGCTGGGGCGGGCGTTTGTTCCAGTATTCCTAGCCCACTGGCTGGATCGCGTGAATTTATTAGGGCTGGTCCTGGGTGCCGCGGGCGCAGGTATTTTGATTCAGTTGGCGCAGGTCTTGCACCAATCGCGACGTCACAAAAAAGAAACGGTTAAAAAGCCGGAAGCAAAAAAAGCCGGCTGAGGGTCCCGGTTTAAGAGGCAATGTGCCAGCCATCTGTTCTATTGTTCCAGACGCTTGTTTAACCATCAAGGATTCCATGTGCAAAAACCGGATGCGAATTTGTGGCCGCAGCACCTCGATCACGGTTATGCCGGCCATTTCATTGCCCTGTTGCAGCAGGAAAAATTTCTTTCTGGTGTCATTCTGGTGGTACTGGGATTACTGTTACTGCTTTTATCCCGGTGGATTTATCGCTGGATCATTGCGGTTGACGTGATTGCCATGGGCTGGATACTGGCTATGGTCGTGGCGGACAAATCTCTGCTGGCTGCGGTGGCCGTGGTGGTGGCTGCCGTAATTGCGGCCATCGCATTTGTGCCCATGCTGGAAATGGTCTTTGCGCTGGTCGGTGCCGTAGCCGGCTGTTTAATGGGCATGGCTGTATCTCACTGGATGCATTCCCCGCCGGAAATGGAACTCTTGGCCGCGATCCTGGGGCTTATTGCAGTGGGCGCGATCGCCTTTGTGGTTTTCCGCGCGGCGCTTATTTTTTCTTTCACGCTGCAAGGAGCCGCCATGTTGATTGGCGGTTCCCTGGTGCTGCTACATGATGATGCGCCGGCTTCCTGGAACCAATGGACCGTGAAAGCTCGGTGGCTCACTCCCACCGGATTATTACTTGTGACTCTGGGTGTCGCCTGCCTGGGCACTTTAGTTCAGCAGTGGCACTGGGCTGCCCGAACAGAAAAAAAACAAGCGGCAGGTTCGCGGTGACAATAAAGATGACCGGGCTGGCTGCAGTGCGCCGCTGCCGCGATCGAGAAACCTCAGTGATGCCGCTTGGCGACAAGGGCGTGGTTCGGAGTGAAATCCCAGCTCACGGCATAATGACTGCGGAAAATCGGCACGGTATATCCAAGCTCCATGACCACCAGGTCGTACGTGCCAGGTGCCAGGCCCGTCAGGTGAATTTGTTGTACGTTGTCGATAAAGCTTTTGCTCCATGCCACATCTCCGGACGAATTGAGCAGATAAAGATAAAAATGGTTCATCATCAGCGTGGAGCCGGCCCACGTGACATCCCAATCCAGCGTGGCGGTTAAATTCCAGGAGATGGTCGATGTCCCGGAAAGATGAAAGAGGTAGTGATGCAGGCGATTGCCTCCGGCAGGGGTACTGCTGGAACCAAGATTCCAGCCTTCCAGTGGTTCGTGCGTTACCGCATGTGGATAGGTTCTCACCATGGCGTGGATATTCAAATTGGTGCTGATAGTAGGCGAATGTTCCCCAGCGACGAGATTTTTGTAGGAGTTGTAGATGTTGAGTACCCCTGACCCATAACGAGGATCAAAAGGGGTAAGGGTAAAAGCATCAGGCGCATGAAAGCTATACACGTTTGCGTAGATAGTATACGAATTTGTCCAGTCCGGAGGTTTACTGGCTCCGTTGAGAAGTAGAGCTTTAATGACTCGAATATCCGTGCTGGCAACGGTACTTCCGCCCAGCCCTTCCCTTCCGGCCTGGAGCAGTAGTGTCGCCGCACCGGATACCAGTGGGGCGGCATAACTGGTTTCGTTGCCCGGCGCGCTGATATCCGGCTTGGATCGACCATTGCAGGTTGGGCCGATGCCGGTGTTGCCGTCGCATGTCGCCACAGCCAGGCCGTTATATGCGTCGGCGGGCGGGTTTACTTCGCTTGGTTGACCGGTGTCAGTAGTCATCTCCAACCCATTGCCAACGGCGGAAATAAAAAGAGTGTTGTGACGCACGGCATAATTATCGAACAAAGAATCTACGGATTGAATTTCGGAAGTGGTGGCCGCTTCAAAAACATAGCTTTGATTGACTATCGCCGGTGCTGTGGTTTGACCCGGCGGAATCAGCAACGGGCTGGCGCTGCATAGCTGGCGATAGAGTGCCCTGGCGTCCCACACATCAATGTGACCTACGCCCGGGCATAGACCCGTCTTAAAATTTCCACCTTCGTTCCCGTAGAAAATCCGGCCAACCTGTGTTGCGTGCGCAGACTCCGCTCTGATTTTCTGGATCAAACTCACTGATCCAAAGCGATTGATAAACGTGAATTTGGAGTTGGGTTGACCCGTGGCTGTGCAGCTTGGTTCAAATTTATCCGCATGGCGCGACGGCGACGCCTCTACCTGCGCCACGGTTATCCCGGCCCCGGTAAGCTCAGGTGCTACTATCCGCATGTGGGTCAGCCCGATTTGCTGCTGCGCGGTGTGACCCTGGGCCACAGAGATTGCACCAGTCATCGCCGCTATCGCCAATAATGTCGATAGACATGAACGGTATGAATCGCCACGTGCAGACAACGCTGCCGCCTTTCGTCGCCCCATTGGCAATGATTTCAACGGCGGCCCTGGGTGAAAGATGGAGAGCATGGGTACCATAACGGTCTTTCCGCAAATGTGCGTCAGGGCAAACGCAATGGCCCGGCACCTGGTTGTGGTTGGTGATATCGAATCAAATGCCCGATCCCGGCAAAACGCATAAGTGGTTGGGGTCGTAAATGTATTCGGCTCCAGGGAAGTTTGATCCTTCGCCATGGAATCATGGGTCCGCCAAACCGTCTGGCCAAAGCCCCGTACGCGGGTGAAATCCAATTACCTGCACCTTTCACATTTTGCCAACGTCCGCCGTTGATGCAATCAACCAATACAGCCCGGTGCGACGGATTGATAATCTTGTTGTCTACCATCACCAGCTTGGCTCCTGGGGCGGAGAGTACCAGCGCTCCGGTATAATAGGGAGTGAAAATGGTATTGTGAACCAGGTACAAGGTTCCGGTATGGTTGGCACTGCCGTCCCGTCCAAAGTTAATGACTTGTCGGTTCCCGGACATGTTCTTCTTCTTGATGATGAAGCATCCCAGTACCACCGCATCACTGTGCGGTTGATCCGTGTTGCCGCGGTCATCCACCAGGTCCAGTTCGCGATTGGCCGACCCGTGGATATAGCAATACTCTACCCAGGTGATATGGGCCCGGCTTTTGAGGTTATGGCCGGTAAGACTGTCGGAAATCTCACAGCCACGGATCAGTGCGCTGGTTCCACCCAGATATAAATTGTGGTTGTACCCAGCCTGATGAAACGTGCCATTGTTTGTAATCAGGCAGTCTTCGATGACTTGCTGCGAACCCGTATGCCGGGCTAGTTTGCCATTGCTCATGATGCCCATATCATTGCCGTGAATGTAGCAGTTGCGAATCAGTATATTATTTGCAGCATTAATACGTACGCCAGCACCATTGGATGAGTTATTGTGGGCATCGGTAAGATCAAAGCCGCGCAGCGTGCAGCCGCTGGCGGTGGGGTCAAATTGAAAAATTGCCCGTGGCAGCGGTTGACGTCCGGAATAATCAAACCCCTGGCCGTTAATCTTCACGTATCGCTCAGGAATGGCGGATTCAATGGTAATGCGGGGCTTTTGCAGCAGCACCGCTACGCGGCGATAGGCCCGTCCATCCGGTAACGGCCAAACTTTAATAATATCCCCGGGCCGGGCTGCACGCACCGCCTGGATGATGTTGTGAAACTGCCGGCCAGGGCCTACTTGCAAAACTGCCGCTTCCGATAACGATGGAGTTACCACTACCAGTAGCAGCATGCAGGTCAGTCGTATCTGGAGTTTTCTAACGAACTGCAAAGCCATCAAGGAGTTCTCCTATATCTGCTACCGACCCGTGGATGCCCCAGTCTTGTTTGAGGATCAAGCCAACATCATCATTGTATCCGCCTATGGTAAATATAGAGAATATTCGTGCTTACATGATTTGTGTTTGCACCGCCGGCGGATGCCGCAGCGTTTGCAGTACCGGACATGTTTCCACGGCGGTACGCACGCGATCATGAAGTTCGGGCGGCAGTTTGCTAAATACATTGTTCAGCACCACCTGCATGTCTCCCAGGCGTGATGGATCTTTGAAGTACTGTTTGGTAACCGTGGCCTGGACGTCCGACAGCGGATTGCCGGCTTTCTTGGCAGTCAGCAGGGCCAGCATCATTTCACAGGCCGCCAGAGCAATCGGTACTAAATCCGTTGGCCCAGGCCCTGTACCGCCGCCGCCCTGGCCCGGCATCAGGTCAATGCGCAACTTCCAGCTTTCGTGTTCCACATCAATGGCAAAATTACCCACTTGCTTCAAAGTAAACGTAGTCATTATAAAACAAAACTCCTGAAACATCGACGGGGGCAATGCTATGCGGTGTTACAAAATAAATCCAGTGCCCGGCTATCGGGTATCTTCCCGCTGCCGGACCGGAGGCGGTGGCACTGGATCGTACCCGCCTTTGACAAACGGATGACAGCGGGCGATACGCATCAGCGCCATCCATCCACCACGCCACGGTCCATACGTTTTGATGGCCTCCAGCCCATAGTTGCTGCACGTGGGTTGATAGCGGCAGTGTCCACCTAAAAATGGTGAAAGTGTTACCTGGTACAGTCGAATCAGCACCAGAAAAAGCCATCCAAATATCCGGCGCATGTTCATTTACCTCAACACGCAGCGCAAAATATCCTGGTATTTTACCACGGGCAAGCGCCGATGCGGGCGCACCACCAGCAAAGCGTCCACCCCCGGCGGCAACTCGTGCTGCATCAGACGATACGCCTCGCGAATGCGCCGGCGAATTGCATTTCTCTCTACCGCGCCCCCGCATTTTTTTGAAACCGATATCGCGATGCGCATCAGACCATTATCCGCTCGTCGGTGGCAGCACGCCATGATCGGGTGATGCGTGCGCCGCCGCCCGCTGCGAAATACCTGATCCACTGTTCGCTTGCCGCCCAGCCGCTGGTTTTTCTTTAGCGTTAATGCTCTCCCGCGGTTCGGTTCAATGGTGGGAGGTGACTGCGGATTATCCATGGTGTGCCTCGATCGGCCTGCCCGTCTTTCTCCAACCACTATAACTTGCCGACCATGTGGTTGGAAATGAACGCCGAATGTATTCGGTTGCCGATTAGCATTTCTCGTCCAGAACGCGCCACATACCGCCGGTCGACCTTGGACATTCCGTATCCTTCCCTATAATAAAGCATACCGGTGCCAATGGCCATAAAGATGTCGGTTGTCACAGATGCAAACCTTCTCCGTTCGCCGGCGGGCCATTCCGTGGTACTGGCAGAAAGGAAAATTCCATGAATGTAATGCAACTCATCGATACGGCCAACGCCCTGATGATCGACGGCAAGGGATTGCTCGCCATGGACGAAAGCAACCCTACCTGCAATAAGCGATTCGCGGCACTGGGCATCGCCCAGACGGCGGAAAACCGCCGCGCCTATCGCGATCTCATTGTTACCACCCCTGGCTTGGGTGATTTTATCAGCGGTGCCATTCTCTTTGATGAAACCATTCGCCAGCAGACCAACGCCGGTATTTCGTTTGTCGATGCCATCAAAAAGGCCGGTATCATTCCTGGCATCAAGGTGGACATGGGTGCCAAAGACATGGCCGGCTTTCCTGGCGAAAAGGTTACCGAGGGATTGGATGGTTTGCGTTCGCGCCTGGCCGAATATGCGGCCATGGGGGCGAAATTTGCCAAATGGCGGGCCGTGATCACCATAGGGGAGGGCATCCCCACGCAGGCTTGTATTGACGGCAATATGCACGCCCTGGCTCGCTACGCGGCACTCTGCCAGGAAGCGGGGCTGGTGCCCATTGTGGAACCCGAGGTGCTTATGGATGGCAGTCATACGTTGGAGCAATGCCTGGCCGCCACGGAAAAATCGCAGCATGCGCTGTTTGACCAGATCTATCAAATGCGCGTAGACCTGCGCGGAGTTATTCTCAAGCCCAATATGGTATTGCCTGGCAAAGGGTGCTCGCATCAGGACAATGTAGACCGCGTGGCGGATGCCACCGTGGGGTGCCTGCTCCAGCATGTTCCCGCCATCCTGCCGGGCGTGGCCTTTCTCTCCGGCGGCCAATCGGCTGAATTGGCGTCGCGGCGTCTAAGCGCCATGAATGTGCGTTTCAAGGGACGCATGCCCTGGGCGTTGACTTTTTCCTACTCGCGGGCTATTCAGCAGCCCGCTCTGGAATTATGGAAGGGTCAGCCGGCCAATATAACTCTGGCCCAGCAGGCACTGCATCATCGAGCGGCATGCAACAGCGCGGCCCGGCGTGGTGTGTACAATGCTGCCATGGAAAAAGGGCCTTATCGGAGTTAAAAAAGCACCACGGACAAAAATCAATTGGAATATGCTGATGAATTATCAAAAGCGTTTTAGAGTAAAGCTCGGCAGCAACGTCAAGCTATCCCACATGGATCCCGCTTTCACCGGCAATCACAAGAACCACAAACAGGCGGCTGATGAAATTGAACATTATCGCCAGCGGCTTTGGGATTTGCAGGAGTTGCTCTATGCAGATCACCGCCGGTCACTGTTGATTTGCCTGCAGGGAATGGATGCCGGCGGCAAAGATGGCACCATTAATCACGTGCTTGGTGCAATGAACCCGCAGGGGTGCCGGGTGGTGGGGTTTAAGCAGCCGTCGGCGGAAGAATTAAGCCATGATTTTTTATGGCGCGTGCATCGGGCCGCTCCACGACAGGGTGAAGTTGTTATTTTTAACCGTTCCCACTATGAAGATGTCCTCATTGCTCGCGTACATAACCTGGTACCCCCCAAAGTCTGGTCCCTTCGCTATGATGCTATCAACGCCTTCGAACATGAATTGATGAACTCGGGTGTTCATATCATCAAGTTATTCCTGCACATTTCCAAGGCAGAACAACTCAAACGCTTCCATCAGCGGCTCGACGATCCCGCCAAACAATGGAAAATCAGCGAGGCGGACTATCAAGAAAGACCTTTCTGGAATAAGTACACCGCGGCTTACGAGGATGCACTTTCGCGTTGCAGCACTGCCGATGCACCATGGTACGTCATTCCGTCAAATCATAAATGGTTCCGTAATCTGGCGGTAGCGCGTATTGTTGTGGAGCATCTGGAATCCATGAAAATGAAATTCCCCAAGCCTGCCGTAGATATTCAACACATCCGGAAAGAATATCACGCCGCCGCAAAGGACTGACCCACGCACCACGTGGCCGGCTTTGTCTGTTTCATTGGAGTTTAAAAAGCATGAGTATTTCGCCCCTGGCGGGCAAGCCGCCTCCGGTCAATATCCTTATTGATCCGCAGCGTCTGAACCACGAGTATCTGCAGCGACAGCCCGATCTTTCAGATCCACGCCAACAGGTTGCCTTTGGTACCAGCGGACATCGCGGCACGCCGGCGGATGGCTCTTTTACCGAAGCCCACGTATTGGCCATAACCCAGGCCATCTGCGAATACCGACAAAGCAGGGGTATCGATGGGCCGCTGTTTCTGGCCAAAGATACCCACGCCGTAGATACCGCCGCACACAACACCGCCCTGGAAGTGCTGGCGGCTAACCATGTAGAAACGGTTATCGCCGACGGTGATGATTACACTCCGGTGCCCGTTCTCTCTCATGCTATACTGGTATACAACCGAGGCCGTGTGGCAGGTTACGCTGATGGTATTGCTGTTACACCTTCCCATAATCCTCCGCGCGATGGCGGCTTCAAATACAACCCGCCCACCGGTGGCCCCGCGGATGTCGATATCACCCAATGGGTGCAGGACCGGGCCAACGCCATCCTGCGCGGTGGCAACCGGGAAGTGAAACGCCTGACTTACCAGAAAGCCGCAGCCTTCGGCACCACGCACCGCCAGAATCTGCTGCGGCCTTATGTGGAAGATTTAAACTCCGTCATCGATATGGATGCCATACGTGCGTCCGGTCTGCGCATTGCCGCCGATCCGCTGGGTGGGGCAGCCGTCCATTTGTGGGATATCGTGCGCGAACGTTACAAGCTGGATCTGACGGTGGTCAATCCCGGGGTCGATTTTACCTTTCGCTTTATGCGGGTGGACCATGACGGGCAGATTCGCATGGATTGTTCCAGCCCCTATGCCATGGCTGGTCTGGTGGCCCTAAAAAATCAATATCAAATCACCTTCGGTACGGATACCGATGCTGATCGCCATGGCATTGTCGCACCTTCGGTCGGTCTGCTGCCACCGAATCATAATCTCGCCGTGGCGGTACGGTACCTCTTTACCCAGCGCCCCGGTTGGCCTGCTACGGCCATGATCGGTAAAACCCTGGTCAGCAGCAGTATTATTGATCGGGTTTGCGGGAGTGTCGGTCGTAAAGTATGGGAAGTGCCCGTTGGATTTAAATGGTTTGTGGAAGGCCTTGCCGCCGGCACGCTGGGTTTTGTCGGCGAAGAATCCGCCGGTGCCACGCTGCTGCGCCGCGATGGAACGGTTTGGACCACCGACAAGGACGGGCCGGTGATGGGCCTGCTAGCCTGTGAAATCACCGCCCGTACCGGCCAGGACCCTGGCCAGCATTATGCCCAGATTGAAAAGGAATTTGGCCGATCTATTTATCGGCGTGAAGATCAGCCCGCTACGCCGCAAGAAAAAAACATTCTTAAAAATCTCAGCCCCGCCGTAGTCCGGCATACCACCTTGGCCGGCGAACCAATTCTGGCCGTTTTGACCGCCGCTCCCGGTAACCATGCTCCCATTGGCGGACTCAAGGTGGTAACGGCCAACGGCTGGTTTGCCGCCCGGCCTTCCGGTACCGAACCGCAGTACAAGATTTATGCCGAAAGTCTCATTGACGAAACGCATTTAGACCGCATCATGCAGGAGGCCAGGGAACTGGTGAAAAAGGCCCTGGCTTCCACGGATAAAGGATAAAACCTCCTGTGTGGAAAAGGGGTTGGAGTTGTCCTGGCAGCCATTTATCGGCTCAGGCCATCCGATTAATCGCTCCAGTAATACGTATAAATATCACGCCTGTCGACATGTGTGTTATCTGGTTTCTACGCCGTTAGACCAGGCTGCGCTGCGCCACGCGGCCAACCTGCCGGAATTGCCCAAACTATTTATGGGGCGGTGTCTCACGCGAAAAAAGCCGCTATAATCTGCCGTTGCTGGACTGGCCCTCTCCGCAGGGATATCCGTTTAGCGTGTCCCGTCGTTAGATAAGGAGTCTTCCACCATGAAGCCATCTTCTCCAGAAAATCATGCCCACCAGACGCTGCCCGCCACCGTGGAACATCAGCGACTCGCTTCTGCAGATTCGGCTAAATTGTGGGCCAAATGGGGGCCTTATCTTTCGGATCGGGCCTGGGGTACGGTTCGCGAAGATTATTCGCCTGATGGCAGCGCGTGGAATTATTTTTCCCATGATATGGCCCGCAGCCGGGCCTACCGCTGGAGCGAAGACGGTATTGGGGGCATTTCCGACGAACAGCAGATCCTTTGCTTCGCTCCCGCCTTTTGGAATGGCCGTGATCCAATTCTTAAGGAACGCTTTTTCGGTTTAACCAACCAGGAAGGCAACCATGGCGAAGATGTCAAAGAATACTGGTTTCATTTGGATAATCTTCCCTCGCATGCCTACATGAAAATGGTCTATCGCTATCCCCTGGCCGAATTCCCGTACCGCGAACTGGTGGAAATTAACCGCCGGCGCGATCCGGACCAGCCGGAATATGAACTTGTAGATACTGGTATTTTCGCGGATAACGCCTTTTTTGACATTCAGATCGAATATGCCAAGGCGGATCCGGGCACCATTTTGTTTCGCTGCACCATCACCAACAGATCTTTGGAAATGGCCACCCTGCATGTGTTGCCCACCCTCTGGTTTCGCAATACCTGGGCCTGGGGTAAAACCGCCGCCGCCGAACCGACCATCCAGGCCCGGAACTCCGGACAGCCTGATGAAACGCTGTTGGTCGCCCGGCACGCCGAACTGGGTGAAGTCTATCTGTATGGGCGCGAGTCGGCGGAAACCCTTTTTACCTTTAACGAAACCAATCGCCGGAAACTGTTCAATACTCCCAATACACATCCCGCCGTCAAAGATGCCTTCCATGATTATCTCATTGTCCGCAACCCTACAGCCGTGCATCAGGAAAACTTAGGTACCAAAGCAGCTCTCCATTATCAGTTGCATCTGGGGGCGGGTTCCAGCCATACCATCCAGATGGTTCTTTCCGAGCAGGCCCGGCCCAGACCCTACGAAAATTTTGATGCCGTTTTCACAGCCCGAATTGCCGAGGCCGACGCATTTTATGCATCCATGCTTCCGCAGGTTTGTGATGAGCAGATGCGACTGATTCAAAGGCGAGCCTTTGCCGGATTGCTTTGGAGCAAGCAATTTTATAACTACGATGTTACTACCTGGCTCAAGGGAGACAGCGGCGCACCGGCACCCAAGGACCGCGTCTGCGGCCGCAATTCTCATTGGAAGCATCTCGCATCCAAAGATATCATCGTCATGCCCGACAAATGGGAATACCCATGGTTTGCCGCCTGGGACTGGGCCTTCCACGCACTGACTCTGGGTTATGTGGATGTGGCCATGGCCAAAAGCCAGTTAGAACTCATCTGCTCCGAACGCTACCAGAATCTTTCCGGTCAATTGCCCGCTTACGAATGGGCTTTTGGCGATGTCAATCCGCCGGTGCAGGCCCTGGCCGTCTGGCGCATCTATAACCTGGATAAACGCCGTAACGGTGGCCGCGGAGATTTCGGCTTTCTTGAACGCATGTACCACAAATTGCTCGTCAATTTTGTCTGGTGGGTCAACCGCAAGGACCGCCGCGGAAACAATATCTTTGAAGGCGGATTTCTCGGCCTTGATAATATCTCCGTCTTCGATCGCAGCCGCCCTCTCCCCAATGGCGAACATCTTGAGCAGGCCGACGCCACCGGCTGGATGGGCCTGTTTTGCCTGAACATGATGACCATCGGTCTGGAACTTTCCCAGAAGGATCCCAATTATTCCCATCTGGTCGTCAAATTTCTGGACCACTTTGCCGCCATTTCCAGCGCCATCAATTCTCCCGGCCATCACGGTCTGTGCTTATGGGATGAAACCGATGGCTTTTACTATGACACCATCGCCCAGAATCATTCCGCCAAATTTCCCCTGCGTGTGCGTTCGCTCGTCGGCCTGATCCCGCTTCTGGCCGTGCAGATCATCGATCGCAGTTGGATCGAAAATCTCCCCGCATTCAAGGACCGCTCGCAATCCGATCTGATTCGCAAATACATCGGCGAAGAAAATATCGGCTGGACCTGGTCCGCCGATTCCAGCCGCTGCCTGCTGAGCATTGCCAACAAGGACCGTCTGCAACGGGCCTTGCGCTACGTAGTGGATGAAAATGAATTTCTTTCACCTTTCGGCCTGCGCAGCGTTTCCAAGTTTCATCACGAACACCCCTTCAGTCTGGGATTGGATAACCGCCAGTGGGAAATTCATTACGAACCCGCCGAATCCACCAACGGTCTCTTTGGCGGAAATTCCAACTGGCGTGGACCCATCTGGTTTCCCACCGCTTATCTGCTGGTAACCGCTTTGCGAACATATCATCACTTTTATGGCTCTGGCCTTACGGTGCCCATCCCCGGCCAGAATGGTAAATCCATGAATCTGCTGCAGCTTTCCGAAGAAATCTCTCGTCGCATGATTGCTATTTTCATGGCCGATCAAAATGGACGCCGGCCCGTGCATGGCGGACAGAAGCTTTTTCAGGACAACTCTCTGTGGAAAGATATGATCCCATTTCACGAATATTTTAACGGCGACGATGGTTCGGGACTCGGTGCGTCTCACCAGACCGGCTGGACGGCTCTGGTAGTGCAGCTTATTGACTATGTGACCCGCAGCTACGGAAAAACCGGCGGCTAAGCCGGCTCCGCCACCTGAAAAAATAGTCTGCGGCAATATCGATAGGGATCGGGAAGTCTGTCCTGCCCCCCATTTATAACTCCACTTGAACGTATAGGTATCGCACACATTAACATAACTATGTAGTATAAAAATCTATGTATGCGTGCATCGTGGGAACCTGAACGCGGCTTGGCCAGGACTGCGCTACGGCAGGAGGGAGCAGAGTTGCAAAGCCAGGTGGGGGTTCGGGGGCAGGTGGATGAAACCGACCCCCGCGCTGCGTGCCGCAAACTCATCGGGCGTACGGTATTGTAAGCGAATGCGGACGCCGTCGGTTATATTCCAGACGATACAGTTGGCAAGCGGCCTGTGCATGCGCTACGGTGCTAAGCGTTTTCCATATCCAGACCATCCCAACTCGCGGGCCACAGCCCGCGCTCTTATACCCATTTCAAAATTGTGATGAAATTGTTGATCTTACTAATTTTACCGATCCACGCTGACCGCCACAGGTGTGTTTGGCGGAATCGGCAGCGGCGGCTATAGTTTGCGGGGCCCAAGCGGTTGCCTGTGCCGCAGCGCGGCGGATATTTACCAGCAGGCTTAAGCCAGAGGAAAGTGCATGGAAGTTGGAATTGTCGGTTTGCCCAATGCAGGCAAGTCCACGTTGTTTAACGCTTTGACCAATGCCGGGGCATTGGCGGCCAATTATCCCTTTGCCACCATTGAACCCAATATCGGTGTGGTTCCGGTGCCGGATGCACGCCTGGCCCAGATACGGCAATGGATTCCAACGGAAAAGGTTATTCCCGCGCTGCTGCGTGTGGTGGATATCGCCGGCATTGTAAGAGGGGCCAGCAAAGGCGAAGGGCTGGGCAATAAATTTCTTTCCCATATCCGTGAAGTGAATGCCATTTTGCACGTTGTGCGCTGCTTTAACGATCCGGATGTCATTCATGTAGACGGTGGGGCGGATCCGCTGCGCGATATGGATACAGTGGATACGGAACTGATTCTGGCGGATCTGGAAACGCTGGAACGCAGCCTGGATAAACAGCGGCGTACCGCGCGGTCTGGGGATAAAGATGCCCTGGCCGCGGTGGCCGTGATGGAAATGGCTTTAGAGCATTTACAAAAAGGTGTCGGGGTGCGGGCCATTGCAGGCACCAAACCGGAAGAGCTTAAAATTCTTAACACCATGGGGCTGCTTAGCGCCAAACAGGTTTTGTACATCGCCAATGTGGATGAGGCCGACCTGCACGGGAAAAGCGAACTGGTGGAAAAAGTGCGGGAGCGAGCCAGAAGGGAATCGGGCCTGGTGGTAAGCGTATGTGCCAAGCTGGAGGCGGAACTGGCGGAGCTATCCGAGCAGGACCGCGCTGCCATGCTGGCGGACCTGGGCATGGCCGAACCGGCATTGGCCACCGTAGCCCACGAGGCCTATAAGCTCCTGGGGCTGCAAAGTTATTTCACCGCCGGCCCCAAGGAAATTCGGGCCTGGACCATCCACCGCGGCTGCACTGCGCCGCAGGCTGCGGGTGTGATTCACAGTGATTTTGAAAAAGGGTTTATCCGCGCGGAAGTATACAGCGTGGCGGACTTATTGGAATATAAAACGGAAGCGGCGATTAAGGCCGCGGGTAAAATGAGGTCCGAAGGAAAAACCTACATCTTCCAGGACGGGGATATTGCCCACTTTCTGTTTCATTAAGAGGCCGCAGCGGTAAGAAGGCAATCGGCCGGTACGCTGGATGCGGGAGAGCCGCCCGTCCGGTTTGGCGGGAGGGGAGACCGAAATCAACCGGTCTTCCTTACCTCGATCGATGCCGGCAGGAATGCCTACGCCACACTGGGGCAGGACAGCAAAGATTTAATTTGACGGCAAGCGAGCTTTGGGGTATCAATAAACACTGTACGGCTCGCCATCGTCGGCTGTGGTCATAAGTGGTTGGCGGGGTACAGGTCTTTTTCGGAGCATATGCCATTAGTCAGCATGGGTTGCGTTGCAACGAGCAGATTCGTATTTCACCGGTCCGTTTAATCGATCAGCATAACACGCAAATCGGCGTCGTACCTATTGTGGAGGCCATGCGCACGGCCCGCGAAGCTGGTATGGATCTGGTGGAAGTTTCTCCCATGGAGAAGCCACCGGTGTGTCGGGTGATGGATTATGGCAAGTGGAAGTATAAGCAGCGCAAAAAGGAACAAAAATCGCATGCCGGTTCGCATGTGACTCAACTCAAGGAATTGCGCATACGCAGTGTGAAAATTGACGTTCACGATCAGAACACCACCATGAACAAGGCCCGCAAGTTTCTGGAAGACGGGCACAAGGTGCAATTTAACATGATGTTTCGCGGCCGGGAGATGGCCCACGTGGACCTGGGGCGGCAGATTCTGGATCGGTTTAGAACCGATCTGGGTAATATGTGTAAAACCGAGCGCGAGCCGCGGCTGGAAGGCAACCGCATGATCATGATCCTGACCCCCAAAGCCGCGTCCTCACAGTCGTAGCCGCGTTTTAGATGGGCGCACCATTTTCGCAAACTCCGGTGGGCTTTATCATGGCTTTGGGCCGGGGCATTGCCATCGGGCCACGGGGTGCTGATGGTGGAATCAAAACAGCCAGTTCAACCTGCAAAATTCGCGGGCCGACACTTGCGGTTCTTGGCTTGGGTGGGCATTGTGGCCGGTACACTCTGCGCTCTGGCGCTGCTGACGCGCATTGGAATTCAGGTAGACCAAAAAACTATTATGCCGCAGTTATGGCTAGGCAGTGCGTTGGTGATGCTGTTTTTATCGGCCATGGCATGGCTGCTGCATACCACGCCGCCGGGGGCCATCAAACTGCCGCCATGGTTATCAGTGGCCATTATTTTATTGGTAGCGGTGGGACTGCGTGTGGCCATGATGATCTGGTGGGTGCCGACGCTATCGGATGATTATTTTCGGTATCGGCGTGATGGACACGTGGTGCTGCATGGTATGAATCCGTATCGTTATCTGCCGACCGACGTGGCCGTACCACATCCGGCCAACTGGAATCTAACTTATGCCAAGGTTGCCCCTTATCCTTACGATTTAATGGATCGGATGAGTAATAATGCCGAGGTACCGACGATTTACGGGCCGGTATCGGAAATGCTCTTTGGGGCAGCGGCATGGGCAGAGAAGCATTTTATTGCGACGGGGCGGTTTGAGCGTGCCGTCCGGCTACCGCCGCGCAACACCCGGCAGTGGTACGCGTTATTTTTCCGGCTGGGAGGCAACCCGCGATTCTGGCCGTATCGGGGAATGCACGTATTAGCGGATGTGGGCGTGGTGATTCTGCTGCTGCTAATTCTGGGACAGATGAAACGCAGCCTGTGGTGGGCGGTTTTGTATGCGTGGAATCCGCTGGTGCTTATTGAAATTGCCGGCAATGGGCATCTGGAATCGCCGGGGGTGTTTTTTTTCATCGGTGCGTTCTGGGCGGGCTATAAAAAAAGTTGGAACCTGGCGGCGGCATGTATGGCACTCTCGCTGATGGTGAAGGTTTACGCAGTGATTGCCGTGCCGGTATTTGTGCTGTGGTTTTTGCAGGACAATCCGCCGGTAAATTGGCGAGCGGGACTCCGGAGCCTGGGCCGGCCGGCAATGATTTATGTTCTGGTAACGCTGGTGTGTTTGCTGCCATTTATTACCGGGCTGCCGGACCTTTACCGTACGATGCAGATATATGCCCAAAACTGGGAATTCAACGGCTTGGTGTTTCATCTGCTGCGCTGGCTGGCTTTTGAGGGAAACACGGGGCCGATACGGCCGATTTTGGCGGTGTTGTGGTGGGGCGGTCTGGCGGCCATTTTGACCGCAGCATGGCGTGGGCACTGGTCAGCCCCCCGGGTGATGGGGCATACGTTGATGCTGTATTTGATGCTGATGCCGCAGGTTTATCCATGGTACGTGCTTTGGCCGCTGGCATTGCTGCCGCTGGGATGGAACTCGGGTACGTGGGTATTTTCGTGGACGGTGCTGCTAAGTTACCAGGTGTGGATGATTTACCATGCGACAGGACAATGGCGGATGTCGGAATGGGTGTTTCTGGTGGAATGGATGCCGGTGGCAACGCTGGCGTTTTACCAGTGGGGAGCAGATGGCGGCTGGCGGTTGTTGTGGCGGCGCGGTGTGCAGCGTAGCATAACTGCCAGGCGAACAGGCGGGGTGTGAACGTGTGGCGTCGGTGGGAGCGACATAAGCTGTTGTATATTTCAGTATCCGGCATGGTGCGTGGGCGATTTTGAGGAAAAATTGTATGAAGAAAAAAGTAGAGCGTCCGAATGTGATTGTATTTTTTACCGATCAGCAGAGGTGGGATAGCACCGGGGTGCATGGCAATCCGCTGGGGTTGACGCCCAATTTTGACGCGATGGCGGCCAGCGGCACTCATGCCTTCAACGCCTTTACCTGTCAGCCGGTGTGCGGCCCGGCGCGGAGTTGTCTGCAAACCGGTTTGTATGCGACGACCACGGGTTGCTGTCGCAATGGAATGATTCCCAAACCGGACCAGAAGATGTTAGGCCATTATTTTCGGCAGGCTGGTTATTCTACGGGCTACATAGGCAAGTGGCACCTGGCCGATCGTGATCCTGTACCGGTGGGGCAACGGGGCGGCTACCAGCATTGGCTGGCGGCGAATCTGCTGGAATTTTCATCCGACTCGTACCGCTGCGAGATGTTTGATGGCAAGGGGAAACGGGTGCGTTTGCCGGGGTACCGCGTAGATGGCCTGACCGATGCCGCCATCCGCTTTGTGGAGGCGAATCAGAAGGACCCGTTTTTCTTATTTTTGTCGTTTCTGGAACCGCACCACCAGAACGAATACGATAATTACCCGGCACCCGAAGGTTACAGCGAGCGGTACCAGGGACGCTGGATGCCGACGGATTTGGAGGAACTCGGTGGCACGGCGGCCCGTCATTTAGGCGGATATTGGGGCATGGTGAAAAGACTCGACGAAGCATTTGGGCGTCTTCGTGATGCCCTCAAGAGCCTGGCCCTGATGGATAACACCGTTATCCTTTTTACGTCGGACCATGGGAACCATTTCAAAACCAGAAATGATGAGTATAAACGAACTTGTCATGAAAGCGCAATCCGGGTGCCGACGGCGTTTTACGGAGGCCCTTTTACAGGTGGTGGTCAACTGCGGCAATTGGTAAGCCTGATTGATCTTCCGCCGACATTGTTGGATGCCGCGGGCATTGCGATTCCGCCCGCGATGCAAGGGCGGTCGATTTTGCCGCTGTTGGGCGGCCGATCGCCGGCGTGGCCGCAGGAGGTATTTGTGCAGATCAGTGAAAGCCAGGTGGGGCGGGCCATCCGCACGCATCGCTGGAAATACGGCGTAACGGCACCGGATAAGAAAGGCTGGAAGGACACCTGCTCCGACCAATACATGGAACAGTATTTATACGACCTGGAGGCGGACCCGGCGGAGCTTAACAACCTCGTCGGAGCAAAGACTCATGCCGGTGTGCGGCAAGATTTACAGCGTCGGCTGTTGGCCCGCATGGTGCAGGCGGGGGAGACCAGGCCTGTGATTCATCCGGCAACCGCGACGTAACGATCCGATAACCGTTCACAAAGGGCGACAGGGCAGGCTTGAAGCCCGCACCACAAGGGGTGCCATCGCTTTTAGGTACGCGGTAAGGGGGCGTAGCAGGGCAGGGGAAGCTGATGCGCGGTCTTGTGGGGGGAGATAACTCAGCGATGGATATTGATCATGGCCCGGGGAGATTCGGGCTGGCCGGTGCGGTTGGAAACAAACATGGCCATCATCATGGCGGCGGTTTCCAGCAGGTGATGGCGTCGGCCGCGGTGGGATGAGGGAACAGCGGTAAAATGGCGGACAAAATCTTCAATGGCCTGGCGGGCCAGTTGCTCTGCGGATGGCCGGGGAATGGTATCGGCATCCACCGGGGCAGCGTGGACATCGGCAAATTGGTACTGGTCATCCTGCATTCGCACACTGCCGGCGCGGCTGTAAAGCAAAATATCACGTGCGGCGATCCTGGCGCGGTCGGCAATGGCCAGGCTGGCCGCACCTCCGCCGGCGAACCGCATGGTAACGGCAGCGGCACCGCTGGCGTCGAGAAAGTGGTCTTTGGCTCCGGTGCTGCCGTCAATGGTAGCGTAAATGGAATCCGGCATGCCCGCGGTTTCCAGGATGGTTCGCAGGACATCCCAGGCCAGCACGGAAAGAGATCGGACTATGAAGGCATCCTCGGGTACATGCCCGGCGCGAGCTGCGGCGTGATTGGGGGCGTACCAGCGGGCTTCCAGGAAGGAAACAGAGCGAAAATATTCTTCCGATTGGATGCATTGGCCAAACGTCCAAGAATCACAAAAGCAGGGTACTACGTGCAGCAGATGAGTGGTGGGTTCGATGAGTTTGGAGAGTCTCCGGGCCTCTTCAAGATTGGCCACGGGCGGCCCCAGGCTTAAAATTCCAATGCCCTGGTTGAGGCTGGCTTCCAGAAAATCCAGACGGGTATTGGCGGGGCGATCCAGCACCAGCATCTGCGGGGAAATTCCCAGCAACATACGGCGTTCGTCATCGAAAAATGGCACATCCAGGGCCAGACCGAGTTCACGGGCGTGTTCCACATCTACATGATGGGCCCCGACAATTTCAATAATGCCGTCGCTCTGGGCCTGAGCCAGGGCTTTAAGCCAGCTTTTTTCGACGCTTTGCAGACCCATGACAAGGCATTTAACCGGCACGGCAGAATACTCCTGGGCAGGTACCATGAACAGAACAGCGGTTTGGTGGTTTAATGCACCCGCTGGCCGGGCGTGGCTCTGGAATCCACAGAAAGCAAAAACACTTCAGCGCCGCCCGGCCCGCTGGCCAGCACCATACCTTCGCTGGTACCAAGTTTCATTTTGCGCGGGGCCAGATTGGCGCAAAATATCACCAGGCGACCGGGAAGCTGTTCCGGAGCAACGGCTTTTTTGATGCCGGCAAGAACTACGCGGTGTCCAAGCTCGCCGGCATCGAGCTGCAGTTTCAGAAGCTTGTCGCTGCCCGGCAGATCTTCGGCTGAAATCACACGGGCCACGCGAAGGTCCACCGCGGCGAATTGTTCGATGGTACAGACGGGGGCCAGTGGCTCAAACGTGCCGGAAGCCGCCGATGAAGGGGCTGGGGACGAGCCTGCCGCGGCTGCTGTCGCCGGCGGTATCGGGGATGATGGGGTGGTGCTGGAAGGGTCGGGCATTATATTCTCCTGGATCAGTGATTGCACAGCTTTATCATCCACGCGGCTCACCAGATGTGCAAAGGCGTTAATTTTGTGGGCAGGCATGGAGTCTTCAATGTGCCGCCATTCCAGCGGCTCAATGTTGAGACATTGTTCCACGCTGCGGGCAAATTGAGGAACAATGGCTTTGAGGTAAATGGTTAAAATGCGCCCGGCTTCCAATGCGGCGGTCAATACGCCGCGGGCGGCCTGGGTATCGGTTTTTACCAGCGTCCAAGGGGCATTGTCTTCGACGAATTTATTGGCTTTATCAGCCAGAGAGCAGATATGGCGTGTGGCTGCGGCGAAGTTACGGTCTTCAAAAGCCTGGGCAATTTCGGGCTTGGCCTGGCGGATTTGCTCCAACAGCGGCAGGGCATCTTCCACAGGTACGCCCGTTTCTCCATTGAGCAGGCGGTTGAGCATGGGAGCGGCCCGGCTGATGAGATTGGCCAGTTTACCCACCAGTTCGCTGTTGACACGTGCGGTAAAATCATCAAAACTCAAATCCAGGTCAGATGGTGCAGAACTTAGGCGTGTGGCAAAATAGTATCGCAGCCATTGCGGATCAAGATAGCGGGCGTATTGGACGGCACTGATGAATGTGCCGCGACTTTTGGACATTTTTTCCGCGTTCACGGTAAGGTGCCCATGTACGGCTAATTTGGTGGGGGGGCGCAATTTCGCACCCAGAAGCATGGCCGGCCAGAACAGGGCGTGGAAATAAACGATATCCTTGCCGATAAAATGGTGAATTTCGACATTTTCATTTTGCCAGAAATCGATGGCTTCTTCCGCAGGTGCCTTGAGGTAATGAGCCAGCGAAGCCAGATAGCCGACGGGGGCATCGAGCCAGTTGTAAAAATATTTGTCCTTTTCGTTGGGAATGGCAAAGCCAAAAAAAGGGGCATCGCGCGAAATATCCCAGTCTTTTAATTCGGTGGCAAACCATTCCCGCAATTTATTGGCCACCGATTCATCCACAAACGGAGTTTGGAGTAAAGCCTGGAGTTGCTGACGAAAATGTTCCAGCCGCAGAAAAAAGTGCCGGCTGGTTTTGCGCACAGGTGTGGCACCGCTGACGGCACTGCGTGGATTGATCAGATCCGTAGGCTGGTAATGTTTGCCGCAGAGCTCGCAGGAATCACCGTATTGATCCGGCGCCTTGCAGTTGGGGCAGGTGCCGCGAATGAAACGGTCGGGCAGAAAAATGTGTTCTGTGGGATCGAAAAACTGTTCCACATCCCGTGTTACGATATGCCCTTGCGCCCGAAGGATTTCGTAGATACGCAGACAAAGGGCCTGGTTTTCCGGAGAATGGGTGCTGTAGTAACTGTCAAAGGCGATGTTAAAACGGGCAAAATCTTTCTGATGTTCGCTGTTCATGCGACCAATAAAATCTTCCGGCGAAAGCCCCTCTTTGCGTGCCCTTAGCATAATGGGAGTGCCGTGGGCATCGTCGCCGCAGACATAGACAACCTCATGGCCGCAAAGCCGTTGATAGCGCACCCAGATATCGGTCTGAATGTATTCCACCAGGTGGCCGATGTGGATAGCTCCATTGGCGTAAGGCAATGCGGAGGTGACCAGGATTTTTCTTTTAGGATGGGGCATTGATACTCCGGAGGACAAAACAGGCTGTGGGAAAATTTGTTCCCCGGCGGCCAGTACGCCTGCCGAGAGTGGCACCACTGCCAACCGGCGGGGACATTGTAACGCCACCGGACCCACCAACAAAGTTACCGTTTTGAAGGCGGTGTCCGGATATGGGAAGCTTACCAAGCAGCCGACGGGATTACCGTAAATCGTAGCCATACAGCAATATTGCGGTATGGGGTTTGAGAATTCATACTGTTGACAAGGCGTTTTTGCGGGTTAAATTGCGGTCCAAGCAACAATCGACCAGCAAACCGCGGAAACCGGAGGCGTGAAAATGGCGTACGTGCGATTCTTTCGGCGAATCAAGATTGCGTCGGGGTTGACGATGAACTTAAGCAAGGGAGGTGCTTCACTTTCGTGCGGCGTACGCGGAGCGCATATTACGGTGGGACGCACCGGGGTAAGAAAGACCGTTGGCATGCCGGGCACGGGCATTTTTTACACATCACATTCGGGTTATCATACGGGTGTGCACAACGGAGGGCATTTTCGGGAAGGCCAGGCCGCACCGCCGACCGGACCGGCAACCAAAAGTACGCTCTTTACGCTGTTGCTGTGTGTACTACTTGGCTACCTTGGGGTGCACCGATTTTACGCCGGCAGGTTTCTCAGCGGTGCGATCATGTTGGTGCTGACGTTTACATTTTATGGTATGTTTATCACAATGCTGTGGTGGCTTATGGACTTGCTTATGATTGTAACAGGGCAGTTCCACGACGGCTGCGGCAACAAAATGCGCTGGTAATGCGGGCAATTGGCCAATCCGAGGGGTGGGATTCGAACCCACGACCCGGAGATTATGAGTCCCCTGCTCTAACCGCTGAGCTACCCTCGGAGGGTTACCTAAGGCCGTAGTGCAAGTGCCGTTGCCAAGCGCCAAAGATGCTTGCGTCACCTGTGCATGGGCAGTTTGTAGCCGGAGTGGGCGTTAGATGCAACCATGCGGCGGCTATGGCTTTCCGGCTGGCTTGTGATAATTCCGGTCTTGGATTACAAAATAGGCAGCACAGGCGGTCGATTCGTGGTTGCCAAGCCTATTGCTTGCCCAGGTGCAAGTGTGGATGGCCAGGCAACCGCGGATGATACCCTGAGGATTAAGCATCAGGGTTGCCAGCGGCGACGGCTGCCACGGAGCGTTTAGATGTCAGAATCGCTGTCATCTTCGGGTCTTTCCTGTAATGTACTGGTGTTGAACCGGCTATACATGCCCATTCGCGTAACCAGCGCAAGGCGGGCGTTTGCCATGCTCCTCAAAGAGATGGCGGAAGTTATTTCGGTGGAAAATAACTGCTACCTTGCCTACAACATTGAAGGTTGGCTGGAAATTTCCGTGCTCAAGGCTCAATACGAACGCGAGTCTCATGATTTTGTACGCACCGTACGGTATGAAATTGCGGTACCCCGAATTATTCGTCTGCTCGGCTATGACCGGCTGCCCAAGCAGGATGTTAAACTTACGCGGCGCAACATCTATGCACGGGATAATTCGCTGTGCCAATACTGCGGCAAAAAATTTACCACCAATGAACTATCATTGGATCACGTGATTCCCAGATCGCTGGGCGGCAAGACCACGTGGGAAAATCTGGTGTGTGCATGCGTATATTGCAATGCGAAAAAAGGGGGGCGCACGCCGGCGCAAGCCTCGATGCACTTAAGCCGCACGCCACAAAAGCCGAAGCGCAACCCGGTTATCAACATTCGGTTGGGGTCCGACAAATATTCTTCCTGGAAGCATTTTCTGGACCATGCCTATTGGAATGTGGAACTGAAATAGACTTAAGCCCAAGTTTAAGGCCGGTATGATACCCGCCAGTGCGGTTGTGCAACGCGGATCAAGGCCAAGTTCGCCGATGGTCGAATGACTGGAAAAGATGGACTTGAAGCTTCTTGCCGAGTCAGAGGATGGTGGTTACCAACCCATCGCAGGCAACCGCAGCCGCGGCTTGTACTGCAATGATTGTCGGATTGTTCTGCAGAACTCCAGACCCAGCAGCGTTGATTTTATTTATATTGATCCACCTTATTATACCAAGCGCAAGTTCCATGGCCGGGGGCGGCAGGAAGCAACGCGGCCCGGAGCTTTGCACTTTGACGACCGCTGGAAGGGCGGGCATGTTGCCTATTTGGAATTTCTAGAGCAGCGGGTGCGGTTGATGCATAGAGTGCTTCGGCCGGAGGGGGTACTGCTGGTGCATCTGGATTGGCATATCGTACATTATGTGAAGGTAATGTTGGATCAGATTTTTGGTATTGACAGGTTGATCAACGAGTTGATCTGCCATTACCAGACCGGCGGAGCTTCCAAGCGGCACTTTTCGCGTAAGCACGATACTATTTTAGTGTATGGACGGGGCGATACTTATTATTTTAACGCTGCTGTTGTGGCTGCGCCGCGCAGTCCCAAAGCCCTGCACCGAGCCAGATGGTCAAAAGGGGCGCGGATATCGAGGCAGCATACGCACAAAAATCCTGATGATGTGATTACCATACCGGCGCTGAACCCGATGGCGGGAGAACGTACAGGATTTCCGACACAAAAGCCGCTGGCGTTGCTGGAGCTTTTGATTTCAGCTTTTTGCCCACCGGAAGGAGTGGTGGCAGACTATTTTTGCGGATCGGGCACGACTCTGACGGCAGCCAGGCGGCTGGGGCGATTCTATACCGGCAGCGATATTTCTGCAGCGGCGGTGCGGATGGTCCGTAAAAGGTTACGCGAAACTTAAGAGCAGCAGCCGGCCGGGAATGAGTGGTGTCAAGGCCGGTGCCTGGCCCCAAAACGTTTGGAGGGCTGCATTCGGCGGGACAGCTTGCGCCGGGCAGGCGGGTGATGGGAACCGTTTGGCTGGCAAAGCAGGGCGCTGCGGTAGTTGTCGCGGCTATCTAAAAGATCCGCGACTGTGGCATTTTTGAGCGCCGTTTCAACACCGGCAATGGCATCATCAAGCCTACGATGGAGCGGACAAATATCCTGTCCGTGCCAGGCTAAAGCCAGAGGACATGATTCAATGCGACGAATGGGATCAATCACCTGAATGACATCGTAAAGACTAAGATCATGCGGATCCCGATTCAGCACAGATCCACCGTGGAGGCCACGGCGAGATTTTACCAAATTGGCGCGGCTTAATATCTGGACAATTTTAGCCAGATAACCTGCGGGTACGAGTGTAGCCTCGGCAATTTGAGAGTTGGTAGCCGGTTGATTGCCGCGAGCAGCCAGGAAGACAATCACGCGGAGCGCATATTCACTCGTTTGGCCAAAAAGCATAGGAATTCCTTAATTATAAAAAGTACACCTTGCTATCCGCATATCCAATAATTAGGATTGTAAGGGCGAATGCGGATGGACGCCACCTGTTTGAGGATATGCACGGCCGGCGCAGTGAAATTGTTGCTACACGCTGTCGGACATAAAAGAGGTTGATCCATGAATACACTGTGGCTTTCCCGCGTGCAGTTTGGTCTGACTATTTCATTTCATTACTTATTTCCACCATTAAGTATCGGATTGGGCGTGATGATGGTGACCATGGAGGCGATGTATCTTAAAACCCGCAATAAGGTTTATGAGAGCATGGCTCGATTCTGGACAAGAATATTTGCCCTGACGTTCGGATTAGGGGTGGCAACGGGAATTGTGATGGAATTTGAATTTGGCACCAACTGGGCCAACTATTCGCGATTTGTGGGAGATGTTTTTGGGGCCCCGCTGGCTTCGGAAGGAATTTTCGCGTTTTTTCTGGAATCAGGCTTTCTGGCAGTGCTGCTGTTTGGCTGGGACCGGGTGGGGCCAAAGACGCACTTTTTTTCCACGGTCATGGTGTCGTTCGGTTCCATTTTCAGCGCGTTGTGGATTAACGTTGCCAATTCCTGGATGCAGACGCCGGCTGGATTTCACATTGTGCGACACAATGGGGTGCTGCGTGCACAAATCACAAACTTCTGGCAGGTGGTGTTAAACCCGTCTACGGTAGATCGCCTGGTGCACGTGCTGCTGGGGGCGTTGTTATCCGGGGCGTTTCTGGTTCTAAGCGTAGGGGCATATTATGTGCTAAAACGTCGCCACGAAGATTTTGGCCGGCGCTGCGTGAGAATTGCCTTGATTGTGGCGGTTATTGGAGCGGTAGCGCAACTGGTATCGGGCGATTTTAACGCCAAGATGGTGGGAAAATATCAACCGGCAAAACTGGCCGCATTTGAAGGACATTTTCCTGCGGACGCTCCGGCAGGCATGAGTCCTTTCGGCTGGGTGGACAGCAAAACTCAGACGGTATACGGCCCCAGGATACCGGGCATGCTCAGTTGGCTGATGTACTACAACACCAAAGCACCGGTTATCGGCCTGGATCATTTTCCTCCAGCGCTGCGGCCGCCGGTGAATCCGGTATTTCAATCGTATCATGCGATGGTGGCCATTGGGATGGCTCTTATCCTGATCAGCCTGCTGGGTGTTTTTTACTGGTGGCGTGGAACGCTGTTTCAAAAACGCTGGCTGCTGTGGATATTTGTAATTTCCGTGATTGGACCGGAACTGGCCAATGAATTGGGCTGGTTTTCCGCAGAGGTGGGACGGCAACCATGGATCGTATATGGCATTATGAAGACTTCACAGGCGGTATCGCCGCATCTGGCCGCCGGAGAAGTGCTTGCGTCGATAATCATGTTTGGGATTATGTACGTGTTATTGGGGGCACTGTTCATATTTTTAATGAACCGCAAGATTCAGCAGGGGCCGGAAGAAGCAGCGGCCGTGCAACCGCCGATACCTCCGCATGTTGTTGAGGGGCACGGCAGGTTGGATGCGTAAAACATCCGGTGGGCCAGGCAACAAAGTTAAGGTATTCGTAATATGCATCATGAATTGAATGTAGTCTGGTTTGTGCTTCTGGGCATTTTATTCGCCGGTTATGCCATCCTCGATGGTTTCGATTTTGGCGTTGGCATGTTGTATCTGCTGGTGAAGGATGATGCCGAGCGACGGTTGCTGCTGAACTCTATCGGTCCGGTGTGGGACGGCAATGAAGTGTGGCTGGTAACCGGTGGGGGGGGCATGTTTGCAGCATTTCCGAATGTATATGCGAGCCTGTTTTCAGGCTTTTATCCGGTGTTCATGCTGCTGTTACTGGCTCTGATATTTCGCGGAGTATCCATTGAATTTCGGTCTAAGGAACCAATGCACTGGTGGCGTAATTTATGGGATACCAACTTTTTCATCGGCAGTATTCTGGCGGCACTGCTTCTGGGGGCTTTTGCCGGTAATCTGGCCTACGGTGTCGCATTAAATTCCCACGGAACCTATATTGGCGGCTTCTGGGCGCTGCTAAACCCATACGCGTTGCTTGTGGGTATCACAACGGTGGCACTGTTTATGATGCACGGCTCGATTTATCTGGTTATGAAAACAGAAGGGAATTTGCACGATCGTCTGCGCGGCTGGGTGAATAATTCAATCATCTTCTTCATTATCTGCTATGCCACTACTACCATGGCCACGCTGCTGTACGACCGTCATCTGACCAGTGAAATACGCAATCATCCGGTCTTTTTTGTGGTGGCCATTCTGAACATGCTGGCGATTGCCAATATTCCGCGGGAAATATTTCACAAGCGGTATTTTCGAGCGTTTCTATCCAGTTGTTTTTCCATCGTGGCACTTTTGTCGCTTTTGGCCATCGGCTTGTTTCCCAATATCGTGTATGCTCGCAATAATCCGGCCAACAGCTTGACCATTTATAATGCCTCGTCCTCTCCTTTAACGCTAAAGATCATGTTTATCATCGCACTGATTGGCATGCCCATTGTGCTGGCCTATACCACTTACGTGTATTGGCTATTTCGCGGCAAGGTGCGAATGGATGGGCATAGTTATTAATGATCTGATTTACTCTGCGCTATAACCCAACATGAGAAAGTTTCGAGCTTAGGGGCTATTAACGGCTACTGGAATCATTGCCGCTCAAATTTGACTCTGCCAGCCTGTTGTGACCTATACTTTAAGCAGTATGCAGGTTGGACCAAGTACCGGTCTCAGCCGTGCTTTTCGGATTGTGGCTGGAAAGGCCACAGGAAAGGAATTTTGTGATAAGACCAGTAAGTCAAGGCCATGAGCCGGAGCAGCCGGACGGCGGTGAATCCGTTGAAACGGCAGATCGGAAATTCGCCACAAGCGATGACGAGCCGATGGATGCCTATTCTCAGGCGATAACGCGAGCGGTTGAGACAGTTGGGCCGAGCGTGGTGAAACTTGAAGTAACCTACGGTGAACAGATCAATGGCGATGGCCGCGCGGGGCGCGGCAGCGGGTCAGGATTCGCCTTGACGCCGGATGGTTTTATTCTAACCAACAGCCATGTGGTGCATGGGGCCGAATCGCTGCGGGTTTTGACCGCGGATGGCCGGAATGTATCAGCCCGTTTGATCGGTGATGATCCGCATACCGATCTGGCGGTGATTCGTGTGGAAGCCGACAATCTGCCCACAGCCGAACTCGGCGACTCTTCCCGGCTGAAAGTGGGCCAACTGGCCATTGCGATTGGCAGTCCGCTGGGCTTTGACGCCACGGTCACCGCTGGTGTGGTCAGCGCGTTGGGGCGATCCTTTCGGGCAGTGTCCGGCCGGCTCATTGAAAATGTGATTCAAACCGACGCTGCGCTGAACCCCGGTAATTCCGGCGGTCCCCTGGTGTCGGGGAGAGGTGCGGTAATCGGTGTAAATACCGCCGTTCTTTTGCCCGGACAGGGACTATGCTTTGCCATTTCCTCCGACACCGCCCGGTATGTGGCATCGCATCTGATACGTGACGGCAGGGTGGCACGAAGTTATATTGGCGTGACAGGGCGAAATGCGCCTATTCCGCGGCGGCTGGCACGCTTTTATAAGCTGCCGGTTGAAACTGGTGTTTTGGTGGCGACAGTGGAAGAAGCCAGTCCGGCGGATCAGGCCGGTTTGGTACCATCGGATGTTATCATCGCCATGGCCGGGCGAACTATCGCCGCGATTGATGATCTTCATCGCGTACTCACGGAGGACTTAATCTCGCGGCCTACGGGGATGGTGATCTTGCGCAGTTATGAGAGGGTGGATCTGCTTATTGAGCCGACAGCCATGCGGGAATAAGTGCATCGCACGCCGGGCAAAGCCGCAGTTTAACCCCCGCCACTGGCCTTTATCGGATTCTTGCGGTATTTATTGTCGGTGCCGCGTGGGCCGTTATTTGGAGTGCAAACGTGAAAAAAGTCATGGTTCTGTCAGTTGTGCTGCTGCTGACGGCAATGTTTTCCTGGGCCGCGGGGCACCAGGCGTGGAATCCAAGACCCAACACGGTTAATCTGCGCGACACGCTGATTGTGCAAGTGGTTAAGCGGCGAGGCCCGGCGGTGGTCAGCATTACGGCAAAACGGCTGGTAAGGCAGCGGGTAAATCCATTTCCAAACAATTTTTTCTGGCGGCAGTTCAATGTGGGGCCGGTGGTGCAGGTGCCGGCTGATTTTCTCGGCAGCGGATTTATTATCCAACATGATGGCTACGTGATTACCAACAACCATGTGGTGGATCAGGCCCAGGAAATTCATGTTACGCTGGCGAACGGAAAAAGGCTTTCCGCACATGTCGTCGGCAGTGATCCAAGAGCGGATCTTGCCGTTTTAAAAATTGACGGCAAAGGCTCATTTCCCACCATTCCCCTGGGGTTGTCGTCCAATTTAATGATCGGTGAACCGACCATTGCCATCGGCAACCCATTTGGCTATTCGCAAAGTGTGAGTTCAGGCATTGTTTCGGCTATTCATCGGCAAATCATGGAACCCAATAATCCCAAGCCGCTGACCAATCTCATTCAGACGGACGCGGCAATTAATCCAGGCAATTCCGGTGGTCCTTTACTTAACATCTATGGTCAGGTCATCGGAATCAATACCGCTATTCGCGGGAATGCTCAAAACATTGGCTTTGCCATCGGAGTGGACCGCCTTTCAACCTTGATTCCGCGTTTGATGAATCCGGCCACAGTGAACAAAATTGATATACCTGTGCACCTGGCAGTCATCCGGACCATGACCGGTCCGGATCATGTGCATCAAAAAATAGTGGTGGCGGGAACGCCAGGTCCTGCGGTGGAAAGCATTGACAGCTACCGCACGCCCACGCTGATGGATGCTTATGCGGCCCTGCTGAAAGTAACGCTGGCACAAAAGGAGGTAACCGTAAAATTTCGCAATGGCATGGTGCGCGAATATCGCATCAAGCCAGCGCCTCCGCCGGCGGTGGTACTCGCCTCGGAAAAGATATTGGGGATGGGGCTGGATCAGGTAACACCGGCGCTGGCTAAAAAATATCATCTGGTCGCCCAAAGCGGCCTGTTGGTTACACAAATCAATCCAGGCTCGGTGGCGGCGAAAGCTGGAATAAAGCCGGGTGACGTAGTCGTGCAGATCGGCCCATATCGCGTGCGAACCTTAAACGACCTGGCGGCACTGCTGCCGTATATGCCCAAAGCTAAAGTGGTACGCATTGTGGTGGTGCGCAAAGGTAGATTCGGCGTCGGCTACCTGCGATTTCCATAAGCGCAGCGCCGACGACCCGGGAAGTGAGCGGGCAGAGTTGCGTGCATTTTTTTGTTCGCCAGGCGTAAAAACGTGCCTGGCAATGGACTGTGGATCTGCTTATGGGCTTTTGCCTGAGTGTGCGGCCGTGCCCGAAGTGAGTGCAGGTCGACCTTGCTAAAAGAAAAAGGGGCGGCAAGCTTTCAACTTGTCGCCCCTTGCAGGTCTTCATCGTGGCATCAGGTTACCGGTGCAGCAGCGGAGGATTGTAATAACCTATCATGGCAAGAAACCGATTGGCATTCAGGATCGGTACCGACAATCTTTGGGCCTCCGCCGAAAGTCGATTGTATGTACTTTGCTCCGCCTGCCGGGCGGCAATTAAGGCCTGATTTTGTGGGAGTGCCGCGGCGGCACCACTCAGCGATGGGGATGCGGGTTCCGCGCCAAGCACGAGAAAATCGGTCTGGCTGGTAAGGTGATGGTCGATTACCCCACCCCATTTTTTGATCAGGCGAACGATTTCCAGACGACCTTGGGCGGTGGCAACATCGTTGCCATTGACTGCAAAATCACCGTAAACATAGAAATGAAATTCTCGGCCCTTTTTCTGGAAAACTGGATTGCCTATCAGGTCGCCAGTGAAAATGGACTGTCCGGTGTGGACGTGGTTGATGCGGCAAAGCGACGCGAAGCGGCCCACATGCGTGACCACAATGGAACCTTTTCCGCCCCCTGAAATGCCAGAACCAACACCCAACTGGGGATTATAGACGGCAAATGTCAGACCAATCGGCACCTTTTGAAACTGGCCCAAATTGATATAAACCTGATTTTCGCCAGGACCAACGCCGATGATTTTTCCCTGGGCCTGAGAAAGTATGGCCCCCGCACCTTCGGATGGTGCCTTGAATCCCGCTAACTGCTTGCGCAAATCTGAAACGACCAGATTGAGAGAGGCAAGATTCTGCTGCAACTGCTGGTTTTTTACCACTTGAGTTTCCAGATCCCGGACTGATTTTTGTTGTCCAGCGGTTATTTGCTTTTGGAAAACCGCGGCCTGCGCAGCCAGATTCCCGTTGGCCGCCGCCAACTGGGTTCTCAATTTGGCAATTTCGTCGTGGGTGGACTTGAGCTTCTGAGAAATAGTTTCAATATTATCGTTGAAGGTAGTTTGCGCCGTAGCAAAGGATGTTCGTTGTCCCTTCATGCGGCTTTCCAGATGTTTGATCCGAGCCTGCTGGCTTTGCACTTTGGCAGCCAATTCTGTTACCGCCACGACCAGCGATTTACCCGAAAGATGAGCCTGATGCAGCGCGGTTGCCGCCGGTCCCGAAATCGAAGTGAGTTGCCGAATCGGCTGTTTGGAAACGTGGCCGATCATCTGGCTTTCCAGCGAATTAATGCCAGAGAGCAACATTCCAACGACGGAATGGCTTTCGTTGGCGTTGGCGAGCATGGTTTGAATCATGGGGCTTTGCATTTCAGAAGGCAAAATCACCTGATTAAGCTTGCGCGAATCCGTGACGACGGTACGCTGGGCTTTTCCCACATGCAGATACAAAAGGACTGCAACCGTGGTTGATAACACCCAAAGAACTACAAAGATAATCAGTGCCCAAGGGGGCGTGGACCGAGCGGTGCGAACTACTGCCATGGCATTATGCCTCCGTCAAGAAGGTTTCAAGCGTCGCCACCGGGGTCCACACCCACGGCTGCAGCGGTCCGCCTGTGAACCTCTACAACTATAGAATATCGCCTGCTTTGCCTGCCGGGTCAAGGGAAAACTTTCCGTGACCGCCGATGGAGCCAATATCGGGAGGCCCCTGGGCACCCCGTAAGTGGCCCACCCAGATAGTTTATCATGACAAATTGGTTTGTTTTGAGCCATCACCCCCCTTTATTCAGTCTCCACGGCCGGTTTGTATTGAGCGGCGAGTTTAGCCTGAAGTTGTGGTGGAACGGCGTCATAGTGGGAAAACTCCATCACAAAACTACCTTGCCCTGCAGTAAGGCTCCGCAGTTGACTATCATACTGTGTTACCTCCGCCAGGGGTGCAGTGGCCCGGACAATCGCGATGGATGGTACAGGCAAGTCCGTATGGGTAATGCGGCCGCGGCGGGTATTAAGATCGCTGGTAATCACCCCAAGAAAACATTCGGGGCTGGTGATTTCCAGAGTAACAATAGGTTCGATAAGGGCCGGTCTAGCCTTCAAAATGGCGTCGCGTACGGCAAATTTTCCGGCAATGCGAAAAGCGATGTCCTTGGAATCCACGGGATGACTTTTACCGTCATGCACAATAACCCGTAAATCCTGTACCGGATATCCAGCCAGCGGACCGTGCTCAATCGCGTCATATACACCCTTTTCGACAGACGCGATGTACTGAGATGGAATAGCCCCGCCGAAAACCTCGTTAACGAATTCCAGGCCGCTGCCGCGGTCGAGCGGTTCCACCCGCAAGTAAACCTCGCCAAACTGGCCGGCCCCGCCAGTCTGCTTTTTGTGGCGATAATGCCCCTCAGCCTTAAGGCTGATAGTTTCCCGGTAGGCAATACGCGGAGGCTGTGTGCCCACGTCAATGCCGAAGCGATTTTTCATTTTTTCCAGCATCACCCGCACGTGCATATCGCCGAGTCCATGTACGATGATCTCATGAGTCTGCGGATCGTGGGAAACCCGAAACGTTGGATCTTCCTCCACCAGTTTAGTTAAGGCTGCAGAGAGCTTGGCCTCATCACCACGGGATTTGGGTACTATGGCCATGGAAAACATGGGCGTGGGATATTTCGGCGGCAGGGGCTTGAATTCGTCATGAAGCGTCACGGCATGGATAATCTGATCCACCTGCAAGTCTTCGATTTTTGAAACAGCCACCATATCTCCGGCGTAAGCCACACCCGATTCCGGATGATCGCGACCCTCCACTTTTAGCACGTGGCCGGCCTTGTGAGTCTTTTTCTGTGTGCCACAGACAAAAGCCGTATTCGATTCCAGCTTGCCGCTAAGCACACGCAGCATGGCCAGTTTCCCGACATACGGATCGGTGGTGACCTTAAAGACATGGGCAAGCAATGGAGCAGCCGGATCCGCGGGGCACTCGATAATTTCTTCGGGCGCAGCGCCGCCGACAGCAATCTTTCGTAACCGCTTGGCGCGGCCGGTCACGGGTGATGGTACGTCTTCAATGAGAATGTGCAGCAAATCATCGATCCCCACTTCCTGCCGGGCGGCAGTGAAAACAATCGGGACCACGTGGCCGATATTCATCGCCCGGATGAAGCAACTACGCAGTTCCGCCAGATCCATGGGTTGTCCGGCGAGATAGCGTTCGAGCTGGGCATCATCAATTTCAACCGTGGATTCCACCATTTCCCGATGAATGTCGGTAACGTTTCCGAAATCCGCACGACCGGCGGTCTGGTCAAAACAGTCGATAACGTCGGTGGCATTTTTACACGGAAGATTGATGCAATGAACCTCCGGTCCGAAACTGGCCTTGATCTGTTCCACCAAGGCCGGCAGATCCACGGCCTGATCTATCTTATTAATGACGATCATGCGGGCCAACCCCATTTCGCCGGCGGCGTGATACAACCGGCGACTGTTGAATTCAATGCCACTTTGCGCATTAATGACAATAACCGCCGTTTCTACCGCCGGCATGGCCGCCAGGGCTTGACCGACAAAATCGGGATAACCTGGAGTGTCGATTAAGTTAATCTGATGGCCCTGATGCGTCGCGTACATGAGGACGGAATTGGTGGAGTGTTTGTGCAGTCGGGCTTCCGGCTCAAAGTCTGAAAGGGTATTGGCCTGTTCCACACTTCCCATCCGCGAGATTACACCGCAACGATGGGCAATGGCTTCTGCCAATGTAGTCTTCCCAGCCCCGGTATGACCCACTAGGACAATATTGCGAATTTCTTCGGGCCGATAGCTACGAGCCTGATCCATACATTTTCCCTTCAGAGTAGATTTTGCCGACCGCTGGATGAGATTGTAGCAAAAGGAGCGAAAATGACCATCCGCAGTCAGAGTTGCCTCTGCGATATCAGCCGCTTTGAGACCGTCGTGATAGGTTTCTTTGATTCGCGGTCCAAGGTGTCAAAGGCGTAGGGTTAGTTCATCGGCGGCTAAATCCATGATCGAGCGCATCGTTAATGTTCGCCGCAGCAATGGAGACATCGCCGGTTAGTGTTCCGTAAAATATGAATTTATTTTGTGGGTCCCCTCACCTGGTGAGTACGGGTCAGTCGCTGGACTTCGAGTAAAAATGAATCGGCGGCGGCTAAGGAGGGAAACTCGGGTCCGCCGACATCCAGCCATACGCCGCGCGGGCCAATAGCTGCGAGCACAGCCAAGGCGTCGGCGGGATTTTCCGCCAGAATCTGGACCGCTTTACCGGCGCTGCGGATGCGGCGGTAAACATCCATCCAGGCGCTGGCAGGTCCATGTCCGGCTCCGAAAACCCATTGTATGGCATGCAAGTTCGGCAATTCCAGAAGCAGATCGAGGTGGCGCAGAGCCTGCGGGCCATCGAGATGAAAGATACTGCGAGTCAGGGGTTGCATTTCCACCAGAATATCGGGCAAAATCAGATTGCAGGCGACTTCACTTGAAACCATGCACCAGAAATCACAACTCGGAACATAGGCCGGTCCTTGATGGTAAGACGGAGTCCAGCAAGTGCTGCCAAAACCAGCCTGCCGGACGATGGCGTATTGTCGGTTAAACGCCATGGCAAATCCGTTGGATACGTGGCGACCTGCCTGCCGGACCAGTTCCGGGGCATCGAGAATATCTTCACACAACGCCTGGGGGTCGCGCAGCGCTGCTAAAATATCATAGTTGCCATGCAAATCCGTCATTCCGACCACAAATCGTTGGTCGCAAATATCCAGGGCATAGCGCATCATGGCTTCCATGGTTTGCCAGTAGATGTTGGAAAAATCGGGCGGCGAGTCGATAATTCTCTGCCACTCGTTTTGGTGATGGACCACCGGTGAAGACCAACTGGTGTCGGGGCCGAATTCCAGCGGGCATCCGAACAGGGTGGCGGTAATTTCCGGGCCGAGATTGGCCCAGAAGATCGGCAAGGAATCGCCGGGATAAACGCGACGGGAAATGGCTTCTATGGCCGTGTCTACGACGTATTGCACCTCCATCCAGCGGTCGTAGAGCAGGGGAGGTTGAGGGAGTGTCGGGGCCGTGGCGGTGCGGGCCGGAGCCGCGGCCCGGAGGGTCACTGGGGGGCGGTCCAGCACCTGGCCATTCCACCAGGCTTCAAATCGGTCGATGGTGCATCCGAAATCGGGCTTCAATTGGAGTTCACGGATCATGGTTTCTTCGATCGGGGTGCCGCAGTGGTCATGGCGGAAAAAGAGTCCTTGAGATTTCCAAATTCTTTTCCAGCCTGATACATCGCTTCTATATTTTCCAGCGGAGTGAAGGGGGCCAGGTTATTGCCTTCGCGCAGAACAAATAAACCTCCCGCCAGAATGCCGGACTGCATAATGCGCTGTACCTCCGCCTGGATTGTGGCAGGATGGCCGGTGCGCAGCAATTCCACGTGCGGACCTCCATGTATACGGACCCTGGGTCCCAATTGGCGTCGCAACTCGCCAAAGTTGACCGGGAAACCGGTATCAAAAGACCAGACATTTAATTCGTCATGAATGGTTAAAAAGTGACGGGTGGCATCTCCGCATAGATGAATGCTTCGCCGCCCGGCGGGGCACATGGCGTTACAAAGCCGGCGATGGTGCGGCAGCACGTGCTGACGGTACATATCGGTGGAAATCAGGGCGATGCTGTCATCGGCAAAGCCGAAATCTGTGACGGTCAGCGGCATACCAGTCCGTTTTCGCCAGGCGGTCATGCGGTGAATTGTGGCTTCGGTAATGAATTCGAAGAGCCGGTGCAGCCGTTGTGTTTCGGCCACCATGGCGGTGCACACAAATTCGGGACCGAAAACGTTGCAGGCCACGGTCATCACGCCGTCAGTACCCAAGCCAAAGCCCGGTGTGGAGATCTCAATCGGGATATCGCAGTAGGTCTGCCGGGCTGCAAGCTCTTTGAAATGCTGAAAATAATCCCATCCCCTGGCCATCAGCCCACCAAATGGATCGGGCAGGCCGCGATCCATGATCTGCTCCGGATGATCTGTAAATGCGGGAGTGGTATCCGGCACCTGGCCGTCGAGGTAGACAATGGGGCAGCCAAACCAACCGGCTTCGTAATAATTTTGAAAATCCGGTGTCAGAGACCATTTCTGGGGCAGGCCGAGTTGGGCATCCTGAAGAATGTTGTGTCGTGACCAGCGTTGAAATTGCAACTGGCTATCAAACATGACCCGGGGATTTTCGGAATACTCCTGAAAGCTGATGCCCGATGGATTGGCCTGCCCATTCAAGAGAAAGTAGCGAGAGTTGGTGCCGACGATGATGGGCGTGCGAATGGGCAGGCCTTCATTAAATGCGTGCCAGACTTGTTGTACCTCGGTGTTGTGTGCGGCGAAATCCAGGTGTGCCAAGCGGTCGGTGGCCAGCGAATGTGGTGGCATGGTGATCTGCTCCTATATATTACCGCCGCGGTTCGACCCAGTCTCGCAAGCTGTGATCTATCCCGGTGATTTCAAACTGGCGGCTGTTTCATACATGGCAATGACATTTTCCACGGGAGTAACCGCCTGGATGTTGTGACAAGGTGCGCAGAACCAGCGGCACGATTTGAATATCTCGGCTGTTTGGCGTACCTCCTCGGCCACCTGCTGGGGGGTACCGAAGGGGAGTGTCTGCTGGTTGTCTATGGCACCATGAAAGGCCACCAGATGGCCGAAGTCGCGGGCCAGGGTTTCCCGTTCCATCCCCGGACATCGCCATTGAATGGGGTTGAGCACCTCAATGCCGACGGTGTGAATGAGATCCGGAATGAATACATGGGCAGCGCCGTCGGTGTGGTAAAAAATATGAATGCCGAAGGATCGGGCCAGGTCGGCCATGCGTTTCTGATAGGGAAGGAGGAACCGACGGTAGATTTCCAGGCTAAAGAGCGGTCCGGTCTGGCCGGCTAAATCCTCCGCGACGTAGGTCATGTCAATATGACCGCGGCCGGCCTGAAAAATGCGCCGATTGTGTTCAAAAAAGAAGGCGAACATTTTTTCCAGGGCGGCTTCGACCATGCCGGGATTGAGCAGCAGATCTTCATAAGCCTGTTCCATACCGCGCATGCCGGCGTAGATGAGAAACGGCTCGTATCCACCGGCTTGAATAATGCGGTACCCATCGTCATGATGCAATGCCTCGGTAATGGATGAATAATCAAAATCGTCCGGGTCCGGCCAGCGAAACGCCCGTACTTGATCGGGTGTGGTCATGGAAGCCAGCGGACCGGTGGCGAATTCATCATACGCTCCGGTTCCGTAGTCGATGCGGCGGTGCCGATTGCCCCACATATCGGCCTGTGGATCATCCGGATGAGCTTTGAGCTTCCAGCGTGGTCCGACCCCGCGCGGATGGTCAATATCGAGCCGCCGCCAGAGGATCTCGTCGGCGCGCCCGGCTCGCTGTTCGGGTGAGGCGGATACCGGATCTAGATCAGGGTGTTGCGTTTCCGTACCGGTGATGCCCAGCTTGGCCAGTATTTTCGCGTGGAATTCGCCCGTGGCCCAGTAGTCGGTCGGTATACGATCGGCGGGTTGTTTGTTAAATAACGCCAGCCAGCGCTGTCGCGGTGTCATCTTGATACTCCTTTAGGTATAGCGTCCGTATTTCTCAACCATTTGCATGATGGCCTGATAGGTTTTCCAGCTTACCTGCGGCGGCACACTGTGATCGCTATGGTAAATGTACCCTTGGGTAGCCATGCCGGCGGCGAATTTGTTTTTTATTTCCTCTTCGATGGCGGCCAAGTCGTTGGTGGCCATTTTCATCACATCGATGTTGCCGAAGAATGCAAGCTCTCGGCCATATTTTGGGCAGAGCTTGCGAATATCCACGCCGGCTTTGGCCTCAAGAGGTTGCAGACAATCAAACCCGGCTTTGACGTATAAATCCATCACGCCGTTGATATCGCCATCGGTGTGATAGATGAATTTCATATTGTGCGCGTGGGCCCAGTCGGCGAGTCTCTTGTGATCAGGCCAGATCAATTCCTTATACATCTCTGGTGAGCACATGGTCGCATGGTTATAGGCCATGTCGCCGTAGATCCACAGGCCGTCAGGTTGAATGCCGGTGGCCATGGCGGCATCAAAGTTGCGCAGGGTCTGGTCGGTAAAAGTGCGGGAAACATCGCGAACCCATTCGGGGTCTTCCACCATGGCCATGAGTGTAATTTCGTCGCCCATGAGGGACCGGGTTTCCTCAAAACTTTCTACACCAGTCAGATGGCACCAGAGCTTTTTCGAACGACCCTGCCGATAGTTGCGTTTAACCGCATCCGGATCAATTTGTAGGCCGGTATCCAGCAAAGCCGGTTTGAAGGTGCGTTCCCACACATCCCGTGAGGAACACTCAAAGCCCAGATGTTCGGGCGTTCCGCTTTTTTCTTTCCAATAACGCACGCGTTTGCCCTGAGCATCACGTACCACGCGGGTTTGGGCGTCTTCTTCAATGAGTGTGTCCTGGCCTGGAAAAATACTGGGCCAGACCCAGCACAAGCCGTGAAAGTCGCTGCCCAGCATATCTAAAACAGTCTGGGCATCGCCGGAAAGGCCTTCATCTTTCCAGCGGGTGATTGTTTCACCCCAGAAGGATTCGTGTCGCGGCACGCGGTCGTGATCCTGCCGCGTCAAGGCCCGATTCACACGTTCCTGGCTGGTAAGTTGGGTCATGTCATTTTTCCATAGATAAGACGGTTGATGCGAGGGTGGGTGAGGTACCGTCGGGCCTGACTGCCTGTCCATTGCGGCAGATCAGTCGGACCTGGCGCAATGCGTTTATATCATTCAACGGCGAGTCCGCCAGAGCAATAAAATTCGCGGCTTGGCCCACCGCCACATCCGCTGATGGCGCATTCCAAAGTTGGCGTGGGACGCTCGTGGCGGCGCTGAGCACCTGCTCTACCGTCAGCCCGGCCTGCCGTAGAAACAGCAACTCATCAATGAGGCCCGTGCCATGCGGTACGCCGTAACTTCCCGCATCGGATCCGGCGACCACGGGTACGCCCCTTGCGGAGGCCTCGGCGACGGTATGAAAATGATTCTGCAAAATGGCGTGGAGTTTGGCCAGGGTGGCCGGGTTCCATTTGGTGACATCGGGGCGCGCGAATTGAAAATAAACCGGTGCAAAGGTGGGCACCCAGGCGGTACCCTTGTCGGCCATTTTCTTAACGATATCCGGTTCCATGAAAAAACCATGCTCAATGGAATCGATTCCCGCATCCACCGCAATGTTAAGCGCTTCCGGCCCATTGCAATGGGCGTACGTTTTCAGGCCCAGGCGGCGAGCCGTGCGGACAATCAACTGTGTTTCCGCGAGGTCAAATTGTACGGGTCCCTTGACGCAGCCATTTTCGAAATCAATGATGCCGGTCAGTAGAATTTTCAGATCGTCGGCGGTGGGGGCCAGGCTCTCAATGGTTCGCTCGATACTTTCCGCATCACGGACTTCCAGGGCCATGAAACTTCCATAGCGACCGGTCTTACGAATGGCCCGGCCGGGACTGCGTAACTCGGGTACGACACCGCGGGCGTGGGCCAGTTCTTCTTTCAAATACGTATTTACGCCGTGAATATCACCGGCATCACGGATGAGCGTGATACCCGCGGCGGTATTGGCGGCCAGATTGGATCGTGCCACATCCAGCATCCTGGCCGTGGTTACGGTCAGATATTGTTTGCGTGCGGTTAAATCCAACTCGCCGCCGTCCAGAAACAAATGGCAATGAGCCTCGACGAGTCCTGGCATGACAAACGCTGTGTGCAGACGCGGCGTGGTGGCATGGATGGCTGGAACACCATCGCCGGGTCGAAGGGCGCAAATGTCTCGGATAATACCATTGGTGAGGGTAAACAGATACGGACCTGCACTGTGGTTCTGCCGCCCATCAAAATAGCTTTCCGCCTGGATCAACAGGTTATTCATCCCTCGTCCTTTTGATAAAGCCGACGAATACGCTCCAGGGTATCAAAACCCTCAAGCGCAATGGCTTGCTGGAACCCTTGCAGAACAAAATCATCGGGCGGCAGAATGCGGTAATCGCGGCCCGGCGTGCCTAAAACAGTGTCCAGACCGTGCGGCATAGTCAGGGTGAGAAAGGCCGATTCTATTTTTACCGGCAGCGGGCTGCCATCCACAGCAACTTTGGGCAGCATAATACCCAGATTGGAAAGCCCCACAACCAGATGTATTCCGTGAAGGTCGGCATCAGCGCCGATGAGCCGGATGGCCTCTATAGCCCGCCGCACCAGGCCATTGGTATCCATGGCGATCGGCGTCAGCGATACATCGACAAATAAGTCCTCAGGCCCCAAGCCATAGCCATTCGAGAGAATGTTATGCACCATCCGATGCACGGTGGAGGCAATCTCGGTGGGCGTTTCATTGGGCACGGGTTGGCCGTCTTCCATCCGTTCAGAGGCCATGAGCACCACTTTGGCGGGGGTTATCTTGAGTACATCGAGCATATCCCAGCGCAATTCAGAAATGGAATTGACAATGGGTTTACGGCCCTGGGCTTTGGCTGGCTGCCATGCCTTGAGGCAGATTTCCTGTACGGCCCGGTTGGGATAATCAAAAGACAGGGGCAGATGGCTGACGGCTTGCACGGCCTGGATGACATCCACCAAAAATCCGCTGTCGCGCTCCGCCCGATCTCCGATATTAATTGTGAGATAATCACAGCCTTTGGCAGTCTGGGATCGGGCCAGTTCCTGCAGGCCGGCAATATCACCACCGTCGAGCATGGTTTTGGATTTGGCGAATCCGGGATTGATGCGCTCGCCGATGATTTTCAAACTGGGAATGGACATGCGGCCCTCATACCACGAGTTTTAACAGGTGAGATAACCGTATTGGTGCCAGGTACCGGCAATAACGGTTCCAGCGGCGATGGCTTCCAATCTGATCGATTGACCGGCAAATCACCAACCAACCCCGGCAGCACAGCGTGATCCGGACCGAAGAGCATCAGATGGACGCCGGCAACGCCTGGAATGTCATAAACTTCCTCGATAATTTTGCGGGCGGCGGCCAGCCCTGCGGTAACAATATCCGGGGCCTGCTTCAAATGCTGGATCATTTCCGGCGGAAGATGTGCTCCGGGTATTTTCGGCAGCATATCCAAAACCTTCATGGATGTTACCACCGGTACGCCGACAATCAGAAATACATCTTCATTCATTTTTTCCTGCCGAAACAGATCCATAAATTGACGGAAGCGCGGCACGTCAAATACCAATTGCGTCTGGATAAAATCGACACCGGCGGCAATTTTTTGCTTGAGTCGGCGAATGGGCACGTCAATCGGCTCGGTATACGGATTAATGGCCGCACCAAGGAACGGTTGCGGGGTGGGTTGCATCGTTTCGCCGGTGAAACGGATGATGCCGGTATGACGCAGATGTCGGGCTTCATAAATCATCAGCGCGGCATCCATGTCAAACACCTGTTTAATCTTGGGCACCCCGCTGTAGGAATCGCCCGTCAGGCACATCACGTTATGGACATCGTTGATCTGGTTTTCCAGCAGCTCCGCGATAAAGGTGGTTCGGGTATGATCTCGACAGGTAGACTGGCAAATTGCCTCTATACCCATCTGGCCGAGTTTCACCGCCGCCATCGGTGAGGAGATCGATGGCCGGGCATTTAAGTATGCGGTGGCGTTGACGGCGTCAAAGTGATCACGCACCAGCAGGGCTTGGCGCACAAAGTTATCCCACCGGGCGGTACGCGGGGCGCGAATTTCACAGGTCTTAACGAAGCCCCCGGATTTTAGCCGTCGTTCCAGCCGTGATGGCGTGGCCACAGGCTGGCGGGTACGCCGATCGCCTAAATCCAGGTATGGCAAAGGTGTGCGGCCGCCGCGGTCTGATCCGGAGAGCATGTTCAAATAAGATGAGGTATTAAATAAACGAGCGTCGGGCGACGGCAGTAGTGGAGGCGTATCGAGGGAAGCGCCGGCGATGCGATGACCGATACGTACCCACACACAACGGCGATCTGGATATACTTCACATTCTCCATGCAAGGTGCCGCCGCAGGGGCCATTGCGCAGGCCTTTTGGGCAAGTCATGGGACAGATCAACCCGGTTTGGCTAAGCACACATTGGCCGCAGGATTGGCAGTCAAACACTAATCCTTTCAAAAATGCTTCAATGTGAGCCACGGTTTTCTGCATGGATACCTGCCTTTGTCGAATGGTGTTCTGCGTTGCGGAAAAGACGGCTGTTGAAACCGTTCAGGCTGCGGCAACCAGTCTCCGTGCCGTATCCACCGCTCCGGCGGCATCGGCGGCAAAACCATCCGCGCCTATTTCCCTGGCAAAGGATTCGGTAATCGGGGCACCGCCCACTACCACCTTTAGTCCCGGTAAATTTGCGGCTTTCAAGGCCATAACCGTTTGTTTCATGGCGGGCATGGTGGTGGTAAGCAGGGCCGAGAGGCCGACTACTTTGGCGTTATGCTCGCGGACGGCGGCAATAAATTTGTCAGCAGGTACATTGGATCCCAAGTCTACAACGCCGAAGTTGGCCCCTTTCCACATCATGGCCACAAGGTTTTTTCCGATGTCGTGAAGGTCTCCCTGCACCGTACCGATAACGGCGGTAAATTCAGGCTTGATACCAGCCTTTATCAGCAGCGGCTCCAGCAGAGCCATGCTTTCGCGCATAGCCCGGGCTGCAATCAACATTTCCGGAACGAAGACCTGATTACATTGAAACTTGCGGCCCACATCGTCCATGGCGGCCACCATGGCCGCAAGCACTTTGGCAGGCGGGGTGGCGGCATTTATGGCCTCTTTGGTCAGACGCACTGCTTCGGCGCGGTTTCCCTTGCCGATGGCCAACGTGAGTGAATTGAGATCAGCCTCTACCATGACATATTCTCCATAAATAAAGAGAGAAACATGCCGACGCACTGGTAATGCTATAGTTTTGGGGTTGGATTGGCAAGTGCCAGCTCCGCCGGGTGCTTCAGGCATCAAGCCGGTACCGGCTTGACGGCACCCGGAAGGGCCGCCCCAAGCCCTATTGCAGATATACTTTGTCGCCTGCCGAAATGGGTGGAATATCAGATTTTCTGGCCAGAACATCCTGAGGATACAAGGCAAAAGATGGGGCGATTTCGATGCTGCAATCGGGCGTACCATCCGGTCGGCGGGGAATTTGGACTCCGGCTGCTAGCAGCCACTCGGCGTTGCGGATAGTGGTTATTTCGCGGGAGGAGACCACGGAATCAACTCCGGTGGGAGCTTTGATGGGGGCGAATTCGTCTGTGCGACTGGTTTCATAAATGATAGAACGGGTCGTGAGGGGTAGCGCATCGAACACGAAGGTTTCCATTTTAACCGCGTTAGGCTTGTCTGGTTTTATGGGTTGGCCGGAAATGGGATCAATACAAGGCACTTTTTTCTCCGCACGATGATAGGGCAGAGCGAAGCCGTGGTCATTGAGTGATTCCACAAAATCCCGGCGCATCGCATGAAGAGCAATACTGCCGGCACGAAACCTAAGTTCGCCGTTGGGCAGTCGTTGTTCTGCGAGCGAATCAGGCAGGTCGGAATATTCGATGACAGTGAGTTTGCCGTTTACCAGGCAGAAATTACCGAGTTTCTCCTTGCCGAAGGCTTTGGGCAGCATTTTGCTGGACATTTGGGCTTCGTCCAAATCATGCAGACCAATAAAGAGTGGATCAATACAGCGGACAATGGGATTATCCACCTGGAAATAACTGATTTGTTCGATGCCGCGACGTTGCATGTCGGCGAGCGCCCCGCTTTTATGTAGTGCCAGGAGTGATCCGCCATGCCCGTTGGGTGATAAGGCCAGGCTAGCCGGTGTTTCCAGCAAGGCTTTACCGTCAAAACTGATGGCGGGCAGCATGTCTTGCGGAAAGAACATCACCTGCTGCGGATTCAGATGGAAGTATTGATGGCACTCCCAGAAGCTGACTGTAGCAGCGTGGTTGATAGGGCTGGTCATAATATAAAATGGAATCGCGCGGCCATAACGTTTAGCCAGGGCCACAAGAAATTCGGCAAAGCATTGGAAAAGGGGCTTTTGACGCACGGGTGTGGCCGGGAACGTTCCCTTGGGGCCGTCCCAGCCAAGTCGAGTGCCCTGGCCGCCAGCGACAACGAAGGCGGCAATTTTTCCTTGGCGCAGCAAGTCTTCGCCGCGGGCAAAGGCCTTGCGGTATTTTTCCTGTTGAGATGCATCATTGGGTACGTACGGGTAAACAGTGGGAGGGGACAGGTCGGCTGGAATTTTCCAGGTCTGAGGTTTGAGTACAACGGACTGCACCAACTGGTGTACCAGCGGCCAGTCGAGGGAGGCTATCTGCCGGTCAAGTTCCGATTTTTCCGGCGAGGACAGGCGGTGGTAAAAGTTCATGAGATGCTGCTGGCCGAACTTCTGCAGCAGGTTTGACAATGCCTGGTGATCGGGAGGCGGTGGAACTGGTTGCATGATAAACCCTTACAAGCGAATTTACGATGGGGAGTTTATCCGAACCGGGCGTAATTCCCAACAGCAATAGCACCAGAAGAGTCATGCCGATGGCGGGGGTCATCAGCACAACGAAGCTTAGCCAGTGCAGAGGATGAAGAATGTGGAAGACCTTCTCACCGGGATTGGCAGGAGGCTCCTGCCCGCGATAACCGAAAGCGTCAATGGGGCGGAGGTGTATCATTTTTCGACTCCTTATTAAATGGGCCAACACCTGTACACAACCAAAATTGAGCCTTATAGGAAGCTCCCGTTGCTTTGTTTTGGCCTGCCCGTCCTTGACCACCCGCACGGATGACCGGACCTTGTTGCGGCAGAACGACTTTGGGCTATCTCATCGCCCACAGATAGGTAATGCAATTGGCGTGCCAAACTCAAAAAACGACTCTTGGCGGAGGAAAATAGCTTAAAACAGTGAATTTGTGGGCATCGTGATGGGTAAGATCAAGCTGCCGTGCTTCCGCACCCACGCGCAGGAGGAGATTTGCCAAGTCATTTGCCGGTAGTCCGTAGCGATATTCACGGCGGATGTAGAATGCTTTTCTCGCGCCTTGGTTCTCGAAATGGTGTGGCCAAACCTTGTAGCTAATCAACCATTCCGATAACAATCCGCGTTCAAGCCGACGCGGGGCATCCAACCACCCCTGGGTGTTTGCCGACAGCAACTAAGTTTTCCATTTCGTCTGGTATACCTCACCAGACTTACCAGAGTGACATTTCTATTCCGACTATAAGAGGATACAATTCTACTTCGGTACAACAGATGATTTTTGGACGCTGGCAATAGAAGTAATTCTCGCGTAGACTACTCTGCCTCAATTTCCGGCAGGATGCCACAAAGGCCCATCGGGTCAGTGTTGCAATCCACGGAAAGTGAGATGGTTGGTTTGATTTGAAAAAAAGAGGTGTGCATTGCCAAAAATGAAAACTCACAAGGGTATCAAAAAACGGGTGAAGGTGACGGCTACTGGGAAAATAAAATTTCACCGGCATAACAAGGGTCATTTGCAGAGCCATAAATCGGGGAATCGTCGACGGCGTTTGCGCGGCACGACCACGATCACAGGGCCGTATGCCGCCAAGATGGTAACTCTGCTCGGGCCGGGGGCTCGTTGAAGGCCGGCCGCAGCCAGTGTGGTGATGCGGCTTTAAGGATAAAGAACAACATATAAGACAGTAATTTTGCACAGAGGTATAATATGCCACGAGTAAGAATTGGAGCGGCACGTAAACAGCGGCACAAACGATTGCTTAAACGCGCGAAAGGTTTTGTCGGCGGGCGGAGCAAACTCTATAAGACGGCCCACGAGACATTGCTGCGGGCGGGTGCCAACCGGTTCAGCGGTCGCAAGGAAAAGAAGCGGGACTATCGCGCGTTGTGGATTACGCGGTTGAATGCCGCAGCTAAGCTGCGCGGCTTGCGTTACAGCCAGTTAATTGACGGCCTGGCCAAGGCCAATATTACGCTTAACCGCAAGAGCCTGAGTGAACTTGCCATTGCGGACCCGGCGGCGTTTGACCAAATTGCGGCCAAGGCTCGCGACGCTTTGGGACTGGTGGCGGCATAATAGTCCTGCAGCCGCGTCATCCTGCCGGTGGGATGCCCAATCCACGGTCGGTTGCCGGAGAAATTGCCACGCCATTTTCAAACTGATGACGAACCATGGACTTGGAACAACTGTTAAGTTCTGCCCGCACGGAACTCTCTGCGATTACTTCACCAGAGCAGTTGGAGTCTTTTCGCGTAAAGTATCTGGGCACCAAGGGGTTGCTCAAGGAGGCCAGTGATCAACTGCGCACGATGCCACCGGAAGGCAAGCGGAGCTTTGGGCAGCAACTCAACACCGTTAAGGCCGCGATAACAAAAGAATTTGAAGGATGTCAGGCTCGAACAGGTACTACCTCGGAGCCGACAGGTCCGCTGGTGGATGTTACCGAGCCGGGGGTGCTGAAGTTTGACCATTACCGGCCAGGATCACTGCATTTGATAGGGCAAACCATAGATCGGTTGATTGATTTGTTTGCGATGATGGGATTTTCGGTGGCCAGCGGACCGGAACTGGAAGACGAATTTCATAATTTTGAGGCTCTGAATGTGCCGTTGACGCATCCAGCCCGTGATCCGCTGGATAATTTTTATCTGGAAGGATCAGAGGGTGCGCCTCTGTACATGATGCGTTCGCAAACCAGCAGTGTGCAGATACGGGTACTGGAAAAGCAGCGTCCGCCGATTCGTATTGTGGCACCCGGCCGGGTGTATCGTCCGGATACGGTGGATGCAACGCACAGCTACATGTTTCATCAGTTGGAGGGATTGGTCGTGGATGAACATGTTACGATGGTGGATCTTAAAACATGCATCGATCAGTTTGCCCGCGGATTCTTCGGAGCGGAGGTGAAAACCCGTTTCCGGCCGAGCTTTTTTCCGTTTACCGAACCGAGTGCGGAATTTGATGTCAGCTTTAAGTTTGCCGATGGTACCACGAAATGGATGGAACTGGGCGGGTGCGGTATGGTGGACCCCAATGTGTTGCGGATGGTAAACGTGGATCCGGAAAAATATGCCGGCTTTGCCTTTGGGTTGGGGATTGAGCGCGTGGCCATGCGGCGGCATGGGGTGGAGGATATTCGGGCTTTTTATGAAAATGATCTGCGATTTCTGCGGCAATTTTAGCGGTGAAACGCCGCCACAGGCTAACGCCAGCGGATCCGCAATTTTATAAAAGGCACAATATAATTTTACACTGGTGTAAAGCCGCGGCTTAAAAATCCCGGCAGGGCGAATTGGTCAGCAACAGGAAAACACGATGGCACGCACAGAAAAATTCAGGGTGGGACTGGTGCAGATGAGTTGCGTGGATCATACAGCAACCAACATGGACAAGGCTGTAGCGCTCATTCGGCAGGCGGCCCAACGCGGTGCGCAGGTGATCTGTACCCAGGAACTCTTTCGCAGCTTGTATTTCTGTCAGACTCAGGATTTGCAGCTTTTTGACCTGGCGGAAACGATTCCGGGGTCGTCCACGGAAGTTTTCGGGCGGCTGGCGAAAGAACTGGGTGTGGTGCTGGTGGTGTCGCTGTTTGAGAAACGGGCGGCGGGAATTTATCACAATACCGCAGCGGTATTGGATGCCGATGGAGCGTTGCTGGGTGTGTACCGTAAGATGCATATTCCGGATGATCCGCTGTATTTTGAGAAATACTATTTCACGCCGGGGGACTTGGGCTTTAAGGCCTTTGATACGCGATTTGGCCGGTTGGGGGTTTTGATCTGCTGGGATCAATGGTATCCGGAGGCGGCTCGGCTGACGGCCATGCAGGATGTGAGCGTACTGTTTTACCCCACGGCCATCGGCTGGCATCCACGGGAAAAGGCGGAATTTGGTGAAGCCCAGGTTAGCGCCTGGCAAACGATGCAGCGATCACATGCGATTGCCAATGGCGTGTATGTAGCGGCGGTCAACCGCGTGGGACATGAAGGGGCGACGGGCGGCGGGATTGAATTTTTCGGCAGTTCATTTATCTGTGATCCGTTCGGACGAGTGCTGGAACAGGCGGGGCGGCAGGAAGAAGAAATATTAATTGCTGAAATTGATCCTGCCCAGCAGGAAATAACGCGACGTAACTGGCCATTTTTCCGGGATCGGCGTATTGAATATTATGGCCCGTTGACCAAGCGTTTTGGCGACTAACGTCCACGAGCCTGGTGTGGGTGATCGGGCCGGCCGCGAGCCTGTACCCGGTGGCTATCGAAAGGTTTTATGGGCACAGTGCAGCAGAACAATTCCGTTCCTTCCAGGCAGGGTTTTTCCATGCCGGCGGAATGGGATTGGCATGCAGCCACGTGGCTGGCCTGGCCGCATCATCGGGCGGATTGGCCGGGGAAATTTGGTCCTATTCCATGGATATTTGCAGAAATTGTACGTTTGATTGCAGCCGGGGAAGTGGTGCACATTCTGGTACAAGATGCCTCTGAGCGAGCTGTGGCCAGGAAAATACTGGTGCGAAATCATGGTGAAGAATTTGGCAATGTCCGACTTCATATTCGCCCGACCGATCGCATCTGGACGCGTGATTCCGGGCCGACCATGGTACGCCGTGGCCGAGGTGCCGCAGCTAAAGTAGCAGCCGTTGGCTGGCAGTTTAACGCGTGGGCAAAGTACAAAAACTATCTTCTGGACCAGCAGGTACCGCGGTTTATCGCCCGGTCGGCCGGTCTGTCTTTATATCAGCCGATGGTGAAGGGGGCGGATGGAAAGCCGCGGCGTTTTGTGCTCGAAGGAGGAAGCATAGATGTCAATGGAGCGGGTTGTGTTTTAACCACCGAAGAATGTTTGCTTTCGTCGGTGCAACAGCGGAATCCCGGACTGGATCAGGCGGGGGTGGAACAGACGCTCTGTGATTTTCTGGGAGTGCGGAAAGTGTTGTGGTTGGGGCAGGGTATAGCGGGGGATGATACGCATGGGCATATCGACGACACCGCCAGATTTACCGGTCCATCTACTATCGTCGCGTGCGTCGAGCCAGATAAGCGGGATCCCAATTATGCACCGCTGGCGGAGAATATGCGGCGGCTGCGGAAAATGCGCGATCATCGCGGGCGCTCCTTGGATGTGGCGGAACTGCCCATGCCCAAGCCAGTGATTTTTGACGGGCAGCGCCTGCCGGCCAGTTATGCCAATTTTTATGTCTGCAACGCCGGGGTGTTGGTGCCGGTATTTAATGATCCGGCGGATGGTGCGGCACTTAAGGTATTAGAGGCGTGTTTTACTGATCGGCCGGTGATACCTGTTTACTGCCGCGATTTGGCCTGGGGCCTGGGCACGTTACACTGCATGACGCAGCAGCAGCCGGCTGCTGAAGGAGAATAGCGGTTTCCACGCTGCCGGAAGGGCGTGCCCGTTGATCATAAAGGTGATATATCATGAGAATCCTGGTAACTGGTGGCGCGGGATTTATTGGGTCCAATTTGGCCCACACGCTGCAGGAAAAAGGTCATGAAATAGTGGTGCTGGATAATTTTTCGTCCGGTAGTTTCCGCAACCTGGTGGAATTCCGCGGGGACGTGGTAGCCGGCGGATGTGATAACAGGCCCGCCGGGCACTTTGACATCGTCAGCCATCAAGCGTCGATTACTGATACCACCGTGACAGATCAGTTGGCTATGATGCGCAACAATGTGGAAGGCTTTCGCACGGTACTCTCATGGGCGGCTGCGTGGAAGGCGCGGGTGGTATGGGCATCGTCGGCGGCGGTGTATGGGAATTTGCCGGCCCCGATGCGTGAATCCATGAAACCTTCGCCGTTGAATGTGTATGGTTATTCCAAACTGGCCATGGAACATCTCGCCTGGCGATGGCATCAGGAAACCAAACTACCGATTGTCGGCCTGCGCTATTTTAATGTGTACGGTTCGGGAGAAGGGCACAAGGGCAAATTTGCTTCGATGATTTATCAACTTGCACAACAGATGAAAAAGGGGCAGCGTCCGCGAATTTTTCATGATGGCGGGCAAAGACGTGATTTTGTCTGGATCGGCGATGTGCTGGCGGCCAATCTGCTGGCAATGCAGGCGCAAGGTTGCCACGTATGCAACGTGGGCAGCGGGAAGGCGGAAAGCTTTAACTCTGTGATTGCTGAGCTTAACAAAGTTCTGAAGACGCAACTGCATCCGGATTATTTCCCAAATCCGTACGATTTTTTTCAGAAGCACACCGAGGCGGATATTTCGCTGGCTCGAACTGCGTTGGGGTATGCGCCGGAGGTTGGCTTGGCCGAGGGCATTGGGCATTATCATGCCTCCGGAGCGCTGTAAGATGAGCATGAGGCCAGGACGCGGTCGCATGACACGAACACCAGATGCGGATGTAGTCTGGTTTGCTCCCCTATGGCCCAGTCTTATCTCTGTGGTGGTTGCTGCGGTGTTGCTGCTGAGCGGATGTGTGGCCATTAGGCCTCCGAAAATGAAGATGGCCCGCGGACCGGCACCGGGAGAGGCTGCGGTTGAAGATTTCTTGTCGCAGTGGCCGCGGCCGTCTTCGCGATTGTTTACCGGTACGCTGGTGATGGCCCATCAGCACGTAGAAGTACTGGGGCTGTGGCGTTTTCGCACACCATGGAGTTTTCGGCTATCTGTGGCGGGTATCCATGGACATCCGCTATTTGAAGTGCGTGCGAACTGGGCTGGCGTGCATCTGTTGCGATTAAGGCCCGGTTTTTCGAAGAAGTTGGCTTTAGCAATAGGGCATGACTTTTCGCTGGCAGCGCGGTTACCTTCTGAACGGAAGACTATACGTGTAGGGCGGCATCAGACCAGGATAGTGATGCGGGATGCGTGGGGGCATATCATCATCTGGCAGTTTGCGGGATCTGCGGGTCGCCTGCGGCAGATGCTGGTGCGGCGCAGTGTCGGCGATATATTAACCGTGCGATATGGCGGTTACGGTCTGCGCGATTGGCCAGACGCAATGGCATTTTATAGACCGGCCCTGGCTTACGCGCTGGCTATTCGATTTAGCCTCATGGGGCATTGAAATTCAGAGATCAGTCTGGCGAGTTGCATTCAACAGCAGCCTCCATTGACATGATGGGTGGGTGGAAATTAAGCAGGTGGACGCAACAGGATGTGGATATCAGGTCCGAGTTGCTGGATGGCGAGGATTTTTCCTGGACTGGCCTGCGCCAAGCGGCGTATGAATTGCCCCTCCACGGCATGGCGGGCCTGGGCATCGCCAAGAATAATGGGGGCGACGTAGACGTGGATTTCGTCAGCCAGGTGCTCTGCCAGCAGCGAAGCCATCAGGCGTGGGCCACCTTCCACCAGCACGTTGGTCATGCCCCTTTGACCAAGCTGTTGCAGGGCGCTGCGTATGTTAAGGTGACCATGGGAGTCGGCGTCGATGGCCAACATTTCCACGCCGGCCTGGAGAAGCTTGTGGCGGCGGGCCAAGGCTGCGGGATCGAGATTATTGCCATGGAACAGGAGGACCGGGATGGTAGCGGCGGTGTGCACCAGTTGCGAAGTTAAAGGCAACCGGCACTGGCGATCGAGAACGACGCGGGTAGCCAGACGTGGCGGTTTTTTGTTTCCAGGCAATCGGGCGGTCAGCAGTGGATTATCGGCTAATGCGGTGCCGATGCCGACGATAATTGCGTCCATGTGTGCTCGTAAAAAATGGACATGGCGACGGGAGGTGGCGGAAGTGATCCATTGGGACTGGTTGGTGCGATCAGCCACGCATCCATCCAGCGTCTGGGCCCATTTGGCAATCACGTAAGGCCTGCCGGTGGCGAGGCGCTTGATGAAAGGGCTGTTGAGTTGGCGGGCCTGCTGCCGGCCCATGCCGACCCGCACTCTGATTTTGGCCCGCCGCAGTGTTGCAAAGCCATGACCGCGGACCTGATGGTAAGGGTCCATCATAGCGGCTACGACGCGTTTGATACCCGCATTGATCAAAGCCTGCGTGCAGGGGCCTGTCTTGCCGGTGTGGCAGCAGGGTTCAAGGGTTACATAGAGCGTAGCACCTCTGGCTTTGGCACCAGCCTGACGCAAAGCTTCGATTTCTGCGTGGGGACCGCCAAAGCGGCGGTGCCAGCCGCGGCCCACAATGGTTTTGTCCCGGACAATAATGGCTCCCACCATGGGATTTGGCTCAACTAAGCCCCGTCCGCGGGCGGCCAGCTCCAGGGCCAACCGCATGTATTTTTCATCAGAATCCGGATCGTTCAGGGCCATTTTTTATCCTCAATGGCATTTTACGCCTGTATGTCGAGGGACCGGTTATTGGTGCTGGGTATCCGCCGGTCTGTGCATTCCAGAGGGCACCTTGCTTTTTTTACCCCAGCGGCCCGATATAATAACATGAGTGAACGATTCACGGACTTGTTTCGTGAAGGTGTAACCCTTTTAAGGAGGTTCATGCCATGTTACACGATCCCATCACCAACGCAGGTATCCGCCGCAACCTATACCAATACATGTGGACTGTGCATTGGAGACTTCCGGTGACGGCCTTGCTGGCCTTGCTTGGTGTGGCGCTGCTGAATGGGAGTGCGGCCAGAGCGGCAGCCCAGAGTTACAGCGTTAATACCAAAAATGCTATTCGTTACATTTTGCCGCATACGCGGATGAATAACGCTCCGTTTCAGGATGCCATTCAATATCTGCGAGATACAACCGGAGCAAATATTTTCGTGAACTGGGCGGCATTGGAAGCGGCCGGTGTCATGAAAACAAGCCCCATAGATATGAATTTGAGATATGTTTCGGCGGAAGAACTGGTCAACTTGATGCTGGCTCAGGTTTCGCCGCAAACGCCGCTGATATCGTATGTGCATGACAACGTGCTGACCATTACGACGGTGGCGGAAGCGAACCAGCGGCGGGTAACGCGGGTATACGACATTCAAGATTTGATCATGACGATTCCCAATTTCACCAATTTTCCGCAGTTTAATCTGCAGTCCGCAACACAAAACACCAGCACCAGTGTGAGCAGCGGCAGTGCAGGCTCCGCGACAAATCAGGGTAATTTATTTGGAGGTAATGGCAACGCAGCAAGCACGCCAAGTTCAACGCCGGCCACCCGGGCCAAGGCGATCGTGCGGCTCATCGAGCATACGATTCATCCGAGCCTGTGGACTTCCGGTGGGGGCCAATGCACGATCACCTACTTTCGCGGGCAATTGGTGGTTAGTGCACCGGTGTATGTGCAACAGTTGATCGGAGGCCGGTAAAGTTTAAGGCGGGCACAGGCATGAAGGGTAAAGGGCGTTGGCGTTTATCCAACGGCGATCGGAGTGTTTTAGCTTTTTTGTGGCCGCTGCGCGGGTTGGCAGGCGTGGCAGTGGCGTTGGCCTGCGTGGGCAGCATCCCGACGCTGGTACAGACAGTCGCTGCGACTCTGGTCAGCACCCGTCCAGCGAAAGGCATTTTTCCCAAGGATCTGAACTTTCGGCCTGCCGAAATTGGACGGTGCGTTTTTGTGGTCAACGATGGTGCGCTGCTGGCTCATGTTGTGCCGGCGCTGGTCCTCAGGCGGGTCAGCCTTGCGCAAGTTCTGGATAAGCTTTCCCGTGTTACGAGAACTAATTTGGTGGGTAGTTGGGCGGCGATGGAGCGTCGGCATATCGATTTGCAAAAGAGAGAAGATGTGAAGCTGGGTGCGGCATCGTATAAACAAGATCTGGTGACGGTCCTCAAACAGTTTGCTCCGCATGTGCACATGGTGATTACCGCACAGGAAAATGTTTTATTTGTTACGACGCAACAGCAGGATGATGAAACACTTATTACGCGGACCTATCACCTGGAAGATTTGATTGAAAACTTACCGCGAATCATTCGCGCCGGCACCAACCTGGAGACTTTTCGCAAACCCGGTGCGAAAAAGGTCGCCCGCAAGCCGGGACCGCATCATCCCATTTCCACCAATATACTGGAATTGATTACGAATACGGTGCGGCCAAGAATATGGCTGAATCATGGCGGTAAGGCGAATATCAGTGAAGTGAACGACCTAGTAACAGTGACGGCACCAGCCAGTGTGCAAGCGATTCTCAAGGGGCCTTCGCATTACAACCCCAATGCGGCACCGCTTTATCTGATGGTGAATTATTGACCGGCGGCGTGACTATTGGAGGCGGCCAGGGCGTGGATCAACCGGTGGATTATGGTAAGCTCCCGGGGCGTGAATCTGGCGGGTTCCGTGGGCGGCAATTGGGCATTTAGTTTCAGGGCCAAATGCAGTTGGGCCAGGCGCTGTGCGGGTGTTAGCCCGCAGGCGGCGGTGCTGACAAGGCGAAAGCGGAAGCGAGCGTCGGCACGGTTGAGTGCGAACATTTTCTGTACTTGCGGGGCCGGGTCTTTTCCGAGCCGCATTTTTATGGCGATGATCTGACTTAGCCAGTTTTGTGATCGGGTATCTCGTTGCAATACGGCCTGGGCATCGCGAAGTGCGGCAGGCAGGTTACCGACGGCCAGGTTCTGGGAATACTGGTTTGCAAAGCGTGTGGGATCCCAAGGCTGAGTGCGGCGGATTATAGGTACCCAGATGAGCATGGCGGCCAGTACGGCTCCGAGCAAACCCAACGTTCCCAAGGTTGCGCTTGGCCAGAAGCGTGTAGAACCTTTGAGCGGCGCAGAGCCCTGGTCCGGGCTTGAGGGTAAAAGTGGGGCGGCTAAGGCCCCCAGCACCATCCAAAAAAGCATGGCTACAGAACTTGTAACCTGGGCCATGTTGACTTGATCATAGAGAAACATGCCCGCGGCTCCCAGTACTCCGGCCAAGGCGACAAAGCGGCGGAATTCGGGTTTCAGGCAGGCCCAGGCGAAGGAAGCCAGCACCATACCGATGACAGCGGCGAATCCATACAGAGTGTCGAGCAGGGCAACGTATTCCACTGTATGCCGGGTGGTACCAAGCACCATAAAATGAATCCACCACCAGGCCAGAGCAAATAACGCCACGGCCCAGACTGACAGGGGCTGAGACGAAACACATGCACGGGGCGTTGTGGGCTGAGTTTCCAGAACCAGGCTGAAATAAACGGCAATCACCGCGGCCCACAGCACCATGGCTGGAAGGCCCATTTCCGCGGCAACTCGGACCAGTACGCTGTGCGGATTTTTAACGTCTTCCGGCGCACTGGGCAGTTTATACTGAGTATAATAATAGCCGAAGTTATTTAATCCCACGCCCAGGAGTGGATGATGAAAGATCATCGGCACGGCACCTGTCCAATATTCCCAGCGAAATTTGAGGCTTTTGGTGGGCAGGCTGTGAAAATGAAAACCCCAGATCAATAACCCGGCTGTTCCTGCTGCAGCCAGCAGCACCATTGCGATGGTCACGTGCCGGCGATAGAGCGCCACCCAGTGTCGCCATCGCCATGCTGCCAACAATGCCAGCAGGCAAAGAACTGCGCTGGCCAGACCACCTTTACTTTTAGTGAAAACAACGATGGCAAGGCCGGCCAGAAAAATAACAGTCGAACAAACGGCGAGAAATTGCGGCAACGGAATATCAACCCCGTCGGCATCATCAGGATTTGGCACAGCGCGGCGCGGGGAGCGGCCTGCGGGAAAGTTATCTGGTGGGGGCGGGAAAGCTGGGGGATCGGCGTTACGCGAGTTGAAGAGTGCAATACCCAATGCCGCCACCAGCATCAGCAGGGGGCACATGGCTTCGGCAAAGGCATCGCTGAGGTCAAAAAAACCGGTTACTTCTCGGGAATTCAATCGGCCGATATACAGTTTCATTTCCGGAGAGTTAATTTTCCAGCCCATCTGGCGGGCATATTTCGCTTCGTGGTGGAAGAAGTAGTGAATGGTTTCAGGGATTTCCACATAATGTTGATAAAACCCCTTCACGCACAGCATGGTCAGAAAGCCGACCATGACCACTACGACCCATTGTCGCCGTCGATCGGTGGTACAGAGGATTAACATGGCCCAGCCAGCCAGAAGTCCCATGCCGGCATCAAAAACACCGACCAGGGCGGCGAAACGATTGGCAGCATGAAACGTACCTGCTACCGCCAGCGCCAAGATCATCAGAATTAAAGCCAGCAGCAGCCAGGCGACTTTGCGGATTTTTTCCGCAGCGATCAAAGCTAAGCCGGTAAGAGCAAAGGTGATAATGCCGGCCCCAACAATTTCCGTCGGACCTGGAAAATGGAGAATAGTTCGGCCGGCGCCCCCCATTGTTACATGCGGTATGGTGCGGATGGTGACTTCCAGCAGGGTCATGCGCACCGCGAGTACCAGCAGCAGGCCGGAGAGAGCCGTCCAGGCCAGAAAAGTTTGCATCCGGGGTTTCATACCAGATGGTCTCCGACTCGCTCCAGGATTCCGACAATAACCAGAATGGCGGCGCACTGCGTGGCAATGAGGATGGCTCCAGCGTTGTTGGTCAGGGCAAGCAGCGGCGCGGAAATGCCACTGGCCAGTGTAACGGCATAAATAACCAGTACCGCACCTCGCTGCGTGAAACCATGCCGCGTCAGGCGGTGGGAAAAATGATTCACATCGCCCTGCATGGGACTGCGATGCCGCCAGAGCCGTATGGCAATGATCACGAAAAAATCATACAGAGGCACGGCGGTAACAATCAGCGGCATAAAGATGGCCCACCACTTTGAGCCGCTATGGTAGTAGGTGGTGCGAATGGTAAGCGCCGCGAGAAAAAAGCCCAAGACCATGCTGCCGCCATCGCCCATGAAAATCGCCGCAGGTGGAAAGTTGTAAAATAAGAAGCCCAAGGTTGCGCCCAGATACAGCAGCAAAAGCCCGCAGATAAACCATTGGCCGGCGTGCAGGGCTGCCAGAAAAAACATGAGTCCGCAGATAAGCGCCACCCCGGCAGAAAGACCATCCATGTTGTCCATAAAATTAAAAGCGTTGGTCAGTATGACGATCCATAGGATGGTGGCGATACCGGAGATTATTATTCCACCCCGGAACAGATGATCCAGCAGAGTGAAAATGCGAAAGCCACCCGGGGCGGCAAATTCGCCGCCGATGACCAGGGCGGCAGCAATGACAATTTGTCCTACAAGTTTGGGAACAGCGGCCAAGGGCCGGCGATCATCCAGTAATCCGAGCAGATGGATGGCGGCGGTGCAGAAGAACAAGACCAGAGCCAGTGCGCGATGGGCCAGCAATCCGGGAATTTCTAAGGTTACGGACCTTGGCAGTACATGGGTCAGCCATGGCTGTTCCAGCAATGGAGTGAAAATAATAGCAGCCAATAATGGCAGGCCAATGCCGCAGAAAATGGCCATACCACCATTGCGTGGTTTGGCCGAGAGATGAACTTTGCGTTGACCGGGCTGGTCCATCATTCCCAGCCGCGGTGCCAATCGAACGGCGATGGCCGTGCCCATGGTGGAAAGTCCCAAGGCCGCAACAAACAATACCAGGCCAAAAATCAACATGAAAACGTCCTACACCAGATACCACCAAGTTCGCCCTGGTTCGGGCTTTGCAATCTTTACTGCGGAGATTATCAGCCTCTGCCACCCGGCCCCAATCGTTGCTGGAGCAACTTCAAATAAGTGTCCCGGGCCTGGGTCAAAAAATTCAGAGCCACGGAGGTTTGATAATCCGCGTAGGTCCACGGCCATGGCGTCCATCCACTTTTGCTCCAGTGAAGCGTTACCTCGCCGTAAATACCGTCGCCTAAATATACCCGATGGCTGTGGTCCTTGGTGGAGGCCAGGATCACTTTGAAGCGATTGAGATACCCCGGATCAATGTTAATGGGGCGGCGTGGCCCATGGGGGAATTGCCGGGCCAGCACAAGCTCGGCCTTGTTGGTCTGGTGTTTGCAGCGGCTTAATTGTTCCGGTGCAAATAGGGTACTGAAACAAATCCACTGCCGTAACAGCCCCTGGCCCATTTCATCGTCATAATATGAAGTAAAAGTAAACGGCAGGGGATCAGACATTGCGTCTATAGGCCCGTAGCAGTCCATCAATTCGTGGCGAGCGGCTTCGAGCTGGTCTGTGTTTGCGGCTAAGAGGCCGGCAAACTGCAGCACCGGAAAGGCGGGAGTGGCAATTCCCATGTGAACTCCAGTAAAAAACAGGCTCATCGCCTTGCCGCGGCGATGGGCGGATTTTCGCCGTACATTTGTGGTGGGAGTTGGCGAAAGCTGGTCCACCTGTAACAACTGCCAAACCGTAACCGCAGCGGCAGCGGCAGGCAAGCGTGCCGCGAAGCAGGAGAATCTGAAACATCCAATTGAGGCCGGCGCTGGTTTATAAAAATTGCAGCCCATGGTATAAAATTTGAATGTTGCCGCCGAAGTTGTCTGTCGGCACTCTATGGAAACCAGGCTAAAAAATATCGGTTGTAAGCCGATAGGGCCAAGCATCCGGTATTTTTGGCAGCGCGTGGCAGGGGATGATGTGGCTCTGAGCCAATCCATTTATCAGGGCGTAAGCCGCCAGCGGTCCTTAAGATTGGCGTTGCTGGTGGTTTTGACCTGGGGGGTTGTGTACTTTCTGTGCGGTGGGGCAAAGGTGATGGCGGCCGGGAATACCCCGCGGCGACCGATACGCCTGAATTTTTGGACGATATCGCGCGATCGTGGGGTAGAAGCGATTGTGCATCAATTTGAAGCCGATCATCCCGGGGTGAAAATTGTGGCTTCGCTTTATGACGGTGGAACGAATGGATCCCAGCGTTTGGCCACGGCCATTATGGGCGGTGAGCCACCGAATATCGTCTACCAGGATAGGTTTACCATTGGGCAGTGGGCGGTGCTGGGGGCATTTTACCGGCTCAATGATCTCATCAAAGAAAGTATGATGCGGCAAAAGCAGGGTGGACCTGAAGGCATCAATTCTGCGGATTATTATCCATTCTGCTGGCGGGAAGCATCGTATCAGGGTGGAGTTTATGGCATTCCGACCGGTACTGAGGTGCGGGTGCTGTTTTATAATTCGGATGAACTCCGACAGGCCGGTTTAGTAAACCGGCAAGGGCGGGTGAGGCCTCCCAAAACATGGGGTCAACTTCAGCGGGATGCCCTGAAGCTTTCTCGGCGCAACGCCGCCGGCGATCTGACACAGTTGGGTTTTGCTCCGAATTATGGCAATAGCTGGCTGTATATCTATGCCTTTCTGGATGGTGGAAGATTTATGAACCGTGCGTGCACACGCTGCACCATGGATTCTCCGCCGGTGGTTAAGGCTCTGGCGTACATGGCGCAATTGTATCAATTGCAGGGGGGCATCAATCAGGTCAATGCCTTTGTCAATGCCGGTTCTGGTGCGCAGTTTGACCCATTCCTGAGCGGCAAGCTGGCGATGAAAATTGATGGCAACTGGGTGCTCAATGAAGTCGTCCGATACCGGCGGCATTTACGCTTTGGTGTAGCCCCTCCGCCGCCGCTGCGTGGCCATAAGTCTGCGACCTGGAGCGGAGGCTTTGCCCTGGTAATACCGCAGACCGCATCGCACAAGAAATTAGCATTTGAATTCATACGCTTTTTCGTGAGTCGTCGTGGAGCGGAGATCTATAATCGGGTGAACAGCCGGTATTATGCGGCGCGTGGCCGCACGTATCTCCCTGGCTTTACCGCCCAACCGGCCATCAATCGCGAGATGTACCGGCGTTACGTGCAGAACAATCCGAACATTCCGCCGCGTGTGGCCACAGCCATGCACATGTGTTACCAGCTCCTGAAGATCAGTCACAACCGGCCGGTTACGCCGGTAGGCGAGTATATGTGGAACCAGATGCTGCAGGCCCAGAGCAGTGTGTTTCGCGCCGGGCTAAGTGCCCAAGTGGCTCTGACGCTGGCGACAAAAAGGGTTCAGCGGCGACTTGACCGCATCCTGCATCCGCTGCCAGCGGCCCGGCTGCCGGAGGGTATGGTCATGGTGCTGCTTGGAGTGGCGGCCTTGGTGTTGATGTTGGCGGGTTTCTGGCGGGAATGGCGGAAGAACCGACTGGCGGCGTGGCGTCGATCGCAGACGGCCATGGGGTGGATGTTTGCGGGTCCGGCCATCGCAGGGTTTCTTATTTTTTCAATTGGACCGATGGTGGCCTCGCTGCTGTATAGTTTTTGCCGGTACAATCTGTTGCATGCTCCGCGTTGGGTGGGGCTGGAAAATTATCAGCGGGTGTTGTTCGGTCATTCGCTGTTCTGGTATTCACTGGCCAATACGGCGTATATGCTCATTGGCGTACCGTTGGGTATGGCGGTGGGTCTGGGGTTGGCGCTGCTGCTGAATACGGAAGTTCGCGGCATTCGGCTGTATCGTACGATTTTCTATTTGCCAGCGGTGGTGCCGGCGGTGGCGGCGGCCTATTTGTGGATGTGGATATTAAACCCGGTGAACGGTTTACTCAATTCGCTGTTAAAAGACTTCGGCGTAGCGCACCCGCCGCTGTGGCTTAACAGTCCGTCCTGGCTGCTGGGGTCCAAGGCGGGGATTATTTTGATGGGGTTGTGGGGTGCCGGTTCGGGAATGATTATCTGGCTGGCGGGGTTGAAGGGCATACCGACGCAACTCTATGAGGCAGCCAAGATGGACGGTGCGGGTCCGGTGCGGCGATTTTGGAATATCACGCTGCCGATGCTCACGCCCTACATATTTTTCAACCTCATCATGGGTGTGATCGGCACGATGCAGATTTTCAGTCAGTCGTACATTATGACCTCAGGTGGGCCGGACCATTCAACGGATTTTTATGCGTTGTATCTGTTCAATCAGGCGTTTAAATACTTTCGGATGGGCTATGCTTCGGCCCTGGCGTGGATTCTGCTGCTGCTGATATTGGGGTTAACGGCGATTCAATTCTGGCTAAGCCGGAAATGGGTGAATTATGATGTGGTATAAATCAAGCCCGCGGCAGCGGCGGCAGGATGGGCACGTATGAAACGATTGTTGTGTGCGGGCGGGCTGTGGGTGGAGGAAGTCTTGCTGGTGGCGCTGGCCACCATTATTGTTTACCGCACGTTGCCGGCCAATGCTGGAGAGTTGTTATGGGCGTTGGGCGTGCTGATGGTTGTGGCTGGTGCCGTGGCTTTTCTTGCGCCCGTAAGCGTGTTGCAGCGTTTAACGCTGCAAGGGGCACTGATCAGCGGAGCGTGTTTATTTATTTTGCCATTTTTATGGCTGGTGGGCACCAGTTTCAAATACAACCGGGAAATATTTGTTCAGCCGCCGCATTGGCTGCCGGCGTTGCCCCGAGATGTGGTGCGTTCGCCGTATCTGGTGCAGCGTTATGCCCGCTCACAACCGCCGCAGCATATGAGCAAGGTTCGCTGGCGAGCCATAAAGCCGGCCTTGGAACAGACTTTGTGGTTGCCGGCGCGTCCACTGCTGCATCAGACGCAGTTGGCCTTGATTGGTACGAGCCGGGCACGTCAGGTGCTGATTCCGATGCTGGTCCACCGGCTGCAAAAGTTCGAGCCGCCGCAGTTCTGGCAACAGCCTGCATCTACGATCTGCCAAAAGGCGGTGGCGGTGATGACTGCGGGGCGGGTGCGGGCGGCATGGGAGCGGGCGTACCGTGGAATAGAAGTGTCGGGCATTACAATAACCGACACCCGCTACCATGATGATGCGGTAAAGCCTGCGGCTATTGAATGGAGTGTGAGCCAGCCGGCGCGGTTGGTGCGTGGCCATCCGAATTTGATTGCGTACAACTTTGCCCAGCGCCATGCGTTTACCATTCAGGCCGATTTTCAATTGCCGAAATCGGTGCGGCATCTGCTGGGGATCACGATTCCCATGCACGAAGATCGTTCCTGGCAATATGTGCGGGTATCTGTGGTGGTGGGAATGATGCGCTACGTTTCTAAAAATCTTATGTTTTTAGGCAATCGACGCTGGCAATCGCTGATATTTCATCTGCATGATCGCGATCCGGCCAATGAAACCAATATGGGCATTTTTCCGCTGTATCGCAGCGGCCCCGTGAGTGTCAACGCGCTGCCGTTACCTGGCACGGTACAGGTTCGGCTGCATGTAACAAAAATATCGCCGCTGGCGGCGGCATTCTATAAATTTACCGATTCTTACCGGCAGGCGTGGTATGCGGATCGACACTGGCTGGATTATCTGATTAACAGTGTAATAGTGGTGGTATTGTGCGTTATTTTTCAGGTGATTAGTTGCTCCATGGCGGGATATGCATTTGCACGTCTGGCGTGGCCGCTGCGTGACAAAATATTTGCCTTGCTTCTGGCCACTATGATGTTGCCGGGAACCGTTACTATGATTCCCGTGTTTTTGATCTTCAGGCATCTGGGCTGGTACAACACGCTCCTGCCATTGTGGGTGCCGGCTGTTTTCGGCAGCGCGTTTTTTATTTTTCTACTGCGGCAATTTATGCGCAACATTCCCCGTGAGTTGGAAGAGGCGGCGCTGATGGATGGCTGCGGCTGGTTTGGCATTTATTGGCGGATTATCATGCCGCTGATGAAGCCGGCGCTGGCGGCCATTGCTATTTTCACGTTCATGGGCGTGTGGAATGATTTCATGACGCCGCTGATTTATCTATCCAGTCCGAGCCGTTACACCCTGCCGCTGGGTATGTATGAATTTTCCAGTGCGCATGGAGGACAGTTTGGCATGATGATGGCTGCGGCCACGATGATGACTTTGCCGGTGGTGGCGGTATTTTTCCTGGCGCAGCGCTATTTTATTCAGGGCATAACGCTTACAGGTATGAAGGGGTAGGCCTCTGCTTACGGCCTGGTTTGGCGCGAGGTCGTGGTGGCTCGGCCGGCAAGTATGCGCTCTTCGGGGTAATGGCAGCGAATAATTGAGCGCAGGCCACCGCGTGGGGTCCATTCGCTGATGACGGTTAACCGTTGCGGTTGGAGCACGGCAACCAGATCATTGAGAATGCGGTTGGTAACGTCTTCGTAAAATATGCCGCGATTGCGGAAGCTCTGCAAATACAACTTCAGGCTTTTAAGCTCCACACAGACTGCAGCGGGCACGTAGATCAGGCGAATTGTGCCGAAATCCGGCTGACCGGTCTTGGGACACACCGAAGTAAATTCCGGCGCGATGTGCTCAATTTCGTAGTCCCGGCCGGGATGGGGGTTGGCAAATGTTTCCAGAAGACTCTTTTTGGGGCTGGGCATGATGAGGTCATCCTTTCGAAAACTGTTTATCTTTATACGCCACGCTGATTGCCATACAAACTAATGTGCAGACGTGCTCCAAAGCGGTAGCCGCGGGTTTTACAAAGCTCCGCCAGCCACACTCCTTTTTTCTGGAGTTCGGCGGCATCAATCCCTTCCGGCATCAGAAATATATTATCCTGCTGACGGGTAATTTCAGGCAGTTGGGCCAGCAAGACTTCCATTTCGGTGATATCTTCCGGGCGGCAGATAACAAATTTCCACTGGCGATTTTTTATGGCCGTGGATCGGGCAAACTGCGTCATGGTGGGGATATCGATGCGGGTGGATTCGTGCGCTTTGGCAAAGGTGCCGCCCTGGCGGTCATGCGGAGTCGAGTTGGATAGTTTGGGGCTGATGCTGGCCAGATCGACGGAGATATCGCGCCAGAGGGTGCCGGCGGTTTCGAGGGTAATGTACTTTTGCTGAAGTTTTAGCTGTGCCGCCAGTTCCACCACCTCGGCATGAATCAACGGCTCACCACCGGTAATTACGACATGCTCTACGGAGTGGCGGGCGACCTGATCGAGAATGGCCTGGACCGACATTTCCGTGCCCTGCGGGTTCCACGAAGCGTAGGGCGTGTCGCACCACCGGCAACGCAAATTGCAGCCACTGGTACGGATAAATACGGATGGCATTCCCAGCCATTGGCCTTCACCCTGGATACTTAAAAATATTTCCGAAATTATCATCGATGGGTTGCTGCCGCATTATCAACATAGGCAATGGGATCTGCAGTCCGGCAAGTGGCAAAAGCGGCGAGCCGCAACGTACACGCATCGCAGCGACCGCAGCTTTTTCCATCTGGTGCAGGATCATAACAGGAAATGGTATCTGCATAATTGATGCCCATGGCCAGACCGAGCCGGATAATTTCTGACTTTCGCAGGTTCATCAGCGGGGCGTGAATTTGAATTCTGCCTTCGCCCTGCACTCCGGCCCTGGTGGCCAGGTTGGCCAGTGTGGCAAAGGCGACGATAAATTCAGGGCGGCAATCGGGATAACCGGAATAATCCAGAGCGTTGACCCCGATGAAGATATCTCGACTCGCCAGCACCTCGGCCCACGCCAGGGCAAAGGCCAGGAAAATGGTATTTCGTGCGGGCACATAGGTGATCGGAATGCCAGAGGCCATTTCATCCGTAGAACGGTCTTTGGGTACCGGCAGATTGCTGGTGAGCGCTGAGCCTCCCAATGTCCGTAAATCAATTGGAACTTCGATATGCTGCTGCACCTTCGCCGCCGCAGCAATACGCCTGGCGCAACGCAATTCCATCTCATGCCGTTGGCCATAGCGAAAGCTAAGGGCAAAACATTCGAAGCCATCCTTTGCGGCCATGGCCAGAACGGTTGCAGAATCAAGTCCGCCGCTTAAAAGAATCACGGCGCGTGCCGCCATATTGAAACTCCAGAAATCCCCATTGCGATAGGGTATTGTCGCGTGTTAAATGCCCAGTACATCAGCCATGCAGTAGCGGCCTGGCTTATGGCCGGCGATAAACCTGGCGGCCTGCAAGGCCCCGCGCACAAAAGTGTCCCGCGTTGCGGCAATGTGTTTGACCTCTACCCGTTCGCCCGGAGCGGCAAAGTACACGGTATGTTCGCCCACCACATCTCCCATACGCAGCGCATGCATGCCGATAGTTCCGCGTATACGTGGAACGTCGGTGCCGTGGCGGCCGTGAACCAAATGTTTCTCCAATGATCGGCTGGTCGCCTTGGCGATAGACTCGGCCAGCGCCAGAGCGGTGCCGGAGGGGGCATCTTTTTTCTGGTTATGGTGGGCCTCGACAATTTCAATGTCGTAAGATTCTCCCAATTGCCGGGCCATAACTGCCACCATACGCAGGAGCACGTTTACGCCGAGGCTGGTATTGGCCGCCTGCAAAATGGCGATATCCGCGGCGGCGGCATCAATAAGGGCATGGTCCGCGGTGGTGAGTCCGGTGGTGCCGATGACCATGTTTATTTTTTTTTGGCGGCAGACCTCCAGCAGGGCACGCGTTGCGGCCGGTGCGGAAAAGTCGATCAACACATCCGCCAGGCTGGTCAACACTGCGGATACGCGAACACCGGCAGCACAATCTTTTCCCAGCAGCGGCGAAGCGGCAGATTCCAACGCCGCGACCACGCGGAAATGTTCGGGTTGCTCCAAGGCCAGCGCAATGAGTCGGCTACCCATTTTTCCAGCGGCTCCGGAAATTGCAATGCGTATCGGATCAAAACTCATCAGAAAACTCACAATCCTAAAAAAGCCCCGGAAGTTTCATCAGCCTGTCGCATCGGACTCATCTTTGCGCCGGGCTAACGCTTGTCGCTGTGTCATCCTAACCGTAACTTCAATGAGAGCAAGGGGCAGGGCGGCAGGTTCGTTTGGGATTGGGCAAGGCATTTGATCTAAATGTAAAATATGGGCATACAGTTGGAAGGCGGACGGAATCTGGATTATTTCCAAAGCAGCCCTTGCTGGAATCACGGGTCTGCGGTAGGCTCGCCGGAGTTGGTAAGTGCTTGTGGAGTACAAAATGGCGCATCTTGAAAAAAACGACCGAACTATTGCGGAATCTCAAGGGTATACGAATGGTTGGGCGATGCCGGGAGGGGCACAATCCAATTTAGTGCCGATTGTTGTAGAAAAAAGCGGACGGGGCGAACGCAGTTACGACATTTTTTCGCGGCTGCTGCGCGATAGAATCATTTTTCTGGCGGGGCCGGTGGATGACGACATGGCGAATCTTATTATTGCTCAGCTTTTATTTCTATCGAATGAGGATTCCAAAACTGACATCAACATGTATATCAACAGTCCGGGTGGATCAGTGACGGCCGGCCTGGCGATTTACGACACCATTCAATTTTTACGGTGCGACGTGGCGACAACCTGTGTGGGTTTGGCAGCCAGCATGGGGGCATGGCTGCTGGCTGCGGGTAAAAAGGGGAAACGCTATGCCCTGCCCAACAGTCGCATCATGCTGCACCAGCCATTGCTTTCGGGTGTGATGCAGGGCACGGCTACGGATCTATCCATTGAAGCCCGCGAGTTGCTGCGGCTGCGTGAGCGCATGTTTGAAATTATGGCCAAACACACGGGGCAAGCCGTAGAAAAGATACACAAAGATTGCGACCGGAATCTTTGGCTGGAGGCGGACGAGGCGGTAGCGTACGGGGTGGTGGATACCAAGCTTGAACGTATGCTGCGGCCGACGCCGGGACGCGGTGGAGATATGGCACCGCCGGGCGGTGAAACGGATGTGGCGGATCAGTGATGTAGAACAGAGGTTGGTTGCTGGAAGGGGTCCGAATGCGATCGACTGGTTCATTTTATTCTTACGTTGCCACTGGCGGTAGTGCGCTGGCGGTGTTGGCCTGTGTTTTGTTGGCCGGATGTGCCAGCACGCCAGGTGATTACCGTGTATTTCAAGAAAATATTGCGCTGCAAAATCAAAATGCCGCCTTAAAATCCCAACTCAAGGGAACGCAATTCCAGATTAAAACCCTGGAGTCGCAGATTGCCGCCAAAACTCCGCGAGTGGCCACCCTGCCTCCAGCCCGGCTGGCGGAACTTTTCACGGTTCATGCGATCAAGATACAAAGCGCGACGAATACGGCCAAATTTCATGGTGGCAAAAGCTTGCGAGGATTCCGCGTGTTTGTGGCAACTTTGATGGCGGGCGGACGCCCGCTGCCCGCTACCGGCAAATTCACCATCAGTGCGTTTGATCTGGCGGCAAAAACCGGCGCAAACAAAATTGGCCAATGGGTTTTCAGCGCCCGCCGCAGTAAGAAGCTATGGTATGGCCTGTTCGGCTTGAATTGTTTTGCCTTTGATTGCCCTTGGAAACATCCGCCGGTCCATGCCAACATCACGTTCCGGGTACGTTTTCGGGATGCGTTAACGGGTCGGGTTTTTGCGGCGCAGCGACTCTTAAAAGTTCATATGGGCCGACGATAAGCAACGCCAGAAAATTCGCTCACCTATCGTCCTCGGAAGGTTTATCGCCAAAACGTTTTCCCGCCAGCTTCCAGGCATCCACATATTTGGTTTTGCGGGATTTTTCCGGTGGATATCCCAGCAGCAGCGATCGCAGAGTCAAAATCAGGGATACCGTAAACAAGACGCAAAGCACCACAAACGCCAGCAGCAAACCGGCCTGGGCAAGGTTCCACACCGCCTGCCGGTGTCCGGAGGCTGATGTGGCTGGTCGTGCATGGGGCAATGACGTCCAGATGCCGGGTGCTGTTGCAGGCATGGCGGATGACGTGAGCAGGGGATTTATCGCCTGGATCCACAGGGCCACAATAGCCACCACAATGGCTACGGAAATCAGGCTCCAGATAAGCGAACGGTACGACATATCATCCCGCGGTCATGACTTCCAGGCGGTTTTGGCCCTGGGGTCAAACTGGTGCTTCTCATCCATTTGTTTAAGGTGCTGCTTTTCCGCGTCGGTCAGATCGTCCGGCAATTGAATGATAATACGGCACAACTGATCGCCGACCGGACCACTTCGTCCCGGAACTCCTCGTCCCTTGAGACGTAGTTTCATCCCGCCCACAATACCTGCTGGCACACGCATTTCCAGCGGACCATCGATGGTGGGCACACGAATGGTAGTTCCGGAAGCGGCCTCGCCGGCGGAAATGGGCACATCCAGAATGATATCCTGGCCGAGGCGCACAAAGTAGGGGTGCGGGGATACATGAATGCTGATGATTAAATCGCCGCGGCTGCGGCCACCCAAGGCGGGCTGCCCCCGTCCACGTACGCGAACTTTAGCCCCTTCATGTACACCAGGCGGAATTTTCACCGCGATGGTTTCGGAATGAGCACGATTGACGGTATCGATGCGCAAATCCAGGGTTGTACCCTTGATGGCTTGTTCAAAACTCAGCGTTACTTCATGGGTGATATCCGCCGTATGCGATGTTTCCGTTGGCTCGGCAACGCCTCCGGAAGCAAAGGGATTGCGGCTGCCGCGGTTTCTTTGGCCGGTGAATCTTTCAAATATGTCATTGAGGTCCACCTCGCCAAAGTCGACCGTTGCGCCACCAGGTGTCTGCGTGGCATAACGAAAACCGCCCTGTCTGCGACCCGCAGCGGCGGCTGCGGCCGCGGCATCCGCCGCCGCACTGTTGTTGACGCCCGCGTGGCCGAACTGATCATAGGCCTGGCGTTTCTTGCTGTCCGTGAGAACATCATAGGCTTCCTGCACTTCTTTGAAACGGCGCTCGGCGGATGGATCGTTGCGATTGACATCCGGATGATATTTGCGGGCCAGCTTGCGGTAGGCCTTTTTTAAGTCTTCGGCACCGGCGGTTTTGGATACGCCGAGCACTTCGTAGAAATCTCGTTTAGTTTCAGCCATATTTTTCAATCCGAAATAATCAACCAACTTTCTTGTCTTTCAGGCATTATACAAATGGAAGTGTTCTTTTGCGCACGGTGTCAGGCAATAATGGAATCTTCCAGTTGGGGGCGTGGATTGACCACTATAGCCCTGGGTTCGGTGGGGCACGCGTGTTCGCACAGGCCGCAGCCAATGCAGCGGTCCAGTTTCACGAGCACCTTGCCACTGGATGAACTAATCACCAGGGCGTTGATGTCCGCGGGACACGCTTCCAGGCAGAGCCGGCAGTCTTCGCCGGAATTGCGCAGGCACTGCTGGTGGTCCACTTCGGCGCAGCCGATGCGGATGGCGGATTTATTCACTAAAACCAAGGCTCCTGTAGGGCAGTTTTTCATACAGGCAAGATCTGCGCAGACTACGCACGGTGAGATTTCCGCTACGATGTATGGAAAGCCGCCGGCCACAATGCTCGCGGGGTCTAGTTGTATAGCCTTAACGGGGCACACCTCCACGCACTTGGCGCAGCGGGAACAGGCGAACTCAAAATCGCCTGCCGGTAGTGCTCCCGGAGGGCGCAAAATGGTCCTGGGATGCGGGTTGGTGTTGTAGGGATCGGGCGGTTCTGACGGCAGATCATCCTCGTCGGAGGAAATCGACAATTGGCCTTGCAGCGCATCGGTAACCGGCCCCATGCGATGTTCCAAAATCGCAGCCAGCGGACCCACGGCATTGCGCATGAGCCGAGAAAAAAAAGCCCGCCGATCGGGCACCGGTTTGCTCTGAGTTTCCCCTGCCGAAGGCGCAGGTTCAGCGGTGTGGCTATCTACCGGCAGTGGGGTATCTTTGGCCTGCCCGCCAGTGGTAACGGATGAATCTGGCAATGCTGGCAATGAAAGATCTGGCGAAACGCCCTGGGCGGTGTTCGACGAATCGGTTGAACACGCGGGCGTTGAAATGGATTTATCAGGCTGGCTCATCATGAATCATTATATAATTTTTCGTGGCTTTGGCATCTGCCGTTGTAGCTGGCTCTAGCCAGTCAGCAACTCACGAGTTTCACCTGCTACCCACAACGCTGGGCTGCGATTCAATACCCTTATTGTCCAATCCCATGTAAACTGTCGTTTGGCGTTAGCGAACCAGGAAAGCGTACCTCATGGCGAACAAATCGGAGCAACCACCAGCCCGTGGGGCGCTGGAAAGGTTACATCATTCTGCATCACGGCGGCCCATGGCGGCCTGGAAGTTGGCTTTGGCTGTGATTGGGCCGGGGCTGGTGGTGATGCTGGCGGATACCGACGCGGGCAGTGTAATCACCGCGGCTCAAAGCGGAGCCCAATTCGGTTATGCGCTGCTGTGGCTGCAAATTTCGCTGGTGCCGATTTTATTTGTCGTACAGGAATTAACCGTTCGCCTGGGTCTGGTAACGCGGAAAGGCCACGGTGAGTTAATTTCGGCACGCTTTGGCCGGGGCTGGGCGTGGCTTTCTGTGAGTACATTGATTCTTAGTTGCGTGGGAGCTCTCCTGACGGAATTTGCGGGTATTGCCGGTGTGGGGCTGCTGTTTGGCGTGCCCACCTGGGCCAGCGTGCTGGGTACGGTGGTGTTTCTGGTGATGGTGGTGGCCTCGGGTACATATCGGCAGGTGGAGGTGGTGGCGATTTTAATAGGTATGTTTGAATTGGCGTTTGTGGGGACGGCCATTGCTTCCAAACCGGACGTGGCCAGTATGCTGCAGGCATTCCACAATGTACCCATTCACAACCATGCTTTTCTATTTTTGGTGGCGGGTAATGTTGGTGCGGTGATTATGCCGTGGATGATTTTTTATCAACAATCCGCGGTGGTGGATAAGGGACTTCAAGTAGAGCACATGAAACCTGAACGGTGGGATACTTTTGGCGGTGCGCTGGTGACGCAGTTGATTATGGCTGCGGTATTGACATTGGCGGCAGCGACCATCGGACGGACCAATCCTGCGGCTCCGCTCAATACGGTGCAGCAAATTGCGCATGCTCTGATTCCGATTCTTGGTTCCACCTGGGGTAAAATTGTATTTGCGATGGGCATGTTGGGTGCGGCTTTGGTGGCAGCCATTGTGGTGTCTCTGACGGCGGCCTGGGGTTTGGGCGAAGTGACGGGTTACAGGCGTTCGCTGGCCCATCACCCGTTTGAAGCGCCATGGTTTTACGCGGTGTATGTTGTTTGCCTGCTGGTGGGGGCCATGACGGTGCTTTCCGGCATTAACCTGGTGAACCTGACGGTGGCGGTGGAAGTGATGAATGCGTTGCTGCTGCCGATAGTTCTGGGATTTTTATATCTGCTGGCGCTCAAGGCGTTGCCCGATCCGTGGCGATTGCGCGGTTGGTATGCGTGGCTGGTGGGGTTTATTGTGGTGCTCACGAGTGTTATAGGCGTGTATGCGGGATTGATGGGAATATTTTCCACATAACCAGCCTGAAAATGCGATCATGGTTCGTCGGTGGTGCTATTCACGTTGGTGCTGGACACTTGCTTGATCTGGCGGGGATTATCCGCTGGCGGCATCTGCGACATCTGGGATGGTGGAATTTGCGCAGGCGGGCGGTAGGCGTTACCGTCGGCATCGTCTTTGGCGGCTTTATCTACTTCATTTCGGGTTTCTTTGAGGCCTTTTTTGAACTCGACAATGGTTCGTCCCATGCTGCGGGCAAGATCAGGCAGGCGGTTGCCGAAAAGAAGCAGGGCTATAACCCCAACGATAAAAATATCCGGACCGTCAAAAAGATTCTGAAACAATCCAAGGGTCAGCCAGTGTTGTAAGCCAATCATAATCAATACCTTGTGTTGGAAACGGTGCTAATGCCAAAAAGCCATCACCCGCCTGCATTGCCACAATTCAAGCCGGTTCATGCACGCAGGAGGAGGCTGGTTCCAAGCCGACTATGAACATTATACACTCTTCTCCCGTGCAAAGCACCTTTATGTCTCGGCAACGACCATTCGGCCATTCGGGGCGGGAGCACTGGAATTATTGGCAGTTGCGCCATACTCTTGTGCCTCGAATAAATTATACTTCCATTGATCCAGCACCTTCCACACGATATCGCCGACGATAGGTAGTGGGCGGCACGCCTATTTTTTTGCGAAACATGTAGCTGAAATGCTCCAAGCTATTATACCCGGACCACTTGGATACCTGGGGTATGGACAGGTCGGTTTCGGCCAGAAGCTGCTGCGCCAGAGTCAACCTGAGACGCTCCAATTCTTGGTGCGGAGAGCGCCCGAGGAGCTTGCGAAATCGTGTTTCCAGACTCCGGCGCGACACCGGCAATTCCCGCAGCAACTGATCGATGCCGTAGAAAGGATCGCGGCCGTTTTCCCGGATCAGGCGCAGTGCCTTTGCCAGATACTCATCTTCAACGGCAAAAGCGGAGGAGGAATTACGCGTGGCCACCGCAATCGGAGGAACCAGCACCTGCTTCCGGGCCGGTTTTTTTCCGGCCATGAGAGTAGCGAGCATGCTCGTCGCCTCATAACCGATTTGCTCAATCGGCACCACAATGCTTGAAAGTCGCGGTGCCGCCAATTCGCAGATGATGTCATCATCATCCACACCAACGATGGCGACCTGGTCCGGAATCCGTACGCCAACACTGAGGCAGGCTTCGGCAAGTTGACGCGCCCGTCCGTCATTGAGCACCATTACACCGCACGGCTTCGGCAGGGAAAGAATCCAGCGGGCGAGTTCCTTGTTATCCGCTTCATTGATACCCAGAACACGGTGCATTCGTCGCGGGACAAAAACCTCTACGTTCAAGTGGGATCATAAATGGGGGATGGACAGTTCAGTTATTGGCCGCATGAGGTATAAGAAGGAGACTTGATTCGCAAGAATGTCTATGGATCTGAATACCCAACCGTATGGCAGGCCGCGCCAAGACCGTGCTCAATGCCACAGGCCGCTTGATATTCCCGGCACCGACGAGGCCGCGGCATGCCGCATGTGCTGGAAATTGGACTTCTTAACACAACTAGAGGGCGGTCCGCGGCTATCTGGCCGCCAACCATTTGAGCTTGCCGGATCCATGGGTGCGGCATTTGGACGTCATGGTCAAAAGTGAAATGCATCAAGGATGTGAAACACAACCTGATCTATAATTTAATGCGACCCTGCTCCAGCGAAACTACCGGACCGCCCCTGCCAACCCGTAAATTTGAAATTTAATTCGGCACCGTTCTTAACGCCTGCGTTTGGAGCAGCGACAATAAAGATTAACAATAACGGCAGTCGGGTGGCGTTACATGCAAACAGCAATGTTTCCTGCATACACCCTCCTGACACAAATTTGCGGCCGAGTCACGAACCTACGGCCCGGCCGGATCTAGTGAATTCCGTGGCGTGATAACGCCATCAACTCGGGCCACGACCGCCCGGGAGCACTTGTTGGATGTCGCCGGATGGCCTAGACTATTGTACGAGTCAGGCCAGCCAGTCGGGCGTCATAACCCTTTATTTGCGTTGGATGGCCGATGATCGACTGGGCCTGCGAGCCAAAGCGGTGTAGACTCGCCCGGCATATCAGGCTTTGGCAAATAGATATGGCCGGGGCAGGATTACCGCAAATTTTAACAGGAAACTCATGACCAACCGTACTCACCTGGAATTGCCCGAAGCTTTTGCGGCTTTGGGTTTGGATAACACCATATTGCTGGCTTTGGCGGAAATTCATTTTCGCGAGCCTTCCGAAATTCAAAAACGCCTGATTCCTGTGGCCCTGCGCGGTGTTGACGTTATCGGACAAGCCCGAACCGGCACTGGGAAAACCGCGGCTTTCGGTTTGCCAATCTTGCAGCGCATGGATCATGGTCAGGCTTTTCAGACTTTGGTGGTCGTGCCCACCCGTGAATTGGCAGTCCAGGTGGAAGCGGAATTGCTGCGTTTTGCCAAGCACACGGCGCTGCGATTGCAGGTGGTGTATGGGGGCCAAAAGGTAACCCACGATCTGAAACTGCTGGAACGCCAGCCTCACCTGGTGGTGGGTACACCCGGGCGCATCATTGACTTGAACGAACGCGGGGCATTACCGCTGTACAATATGAAGTTCGTGGTGTGCGACGAAGTGGATCGGATGTTTGACATCGGATTCCGCGATGATGTGCGTAAAATTCTTACCGCTTGCGTGGCACCGCATCAAACCATTTTAGTTTCTGCCACCATCAATGACGATATCGAACGGCTGGTGGCCAAACATACCATTAACCCGGAACGCATTTTTACCTCCACGAACCAGGAAACGTTGACCAATCCGGAGGCGATACAATATTTTGTGGGTGTGCAACCCTGGGATAAACAACGGGCGTTGCATCTGCTGCTTAAGCAGGAGAATCCAAAACTGGCCATCATTTTCTGCCGAACCAAGCGCAGCGTGGATAAAGTGGCGGCGTCTCTGTCTGCGCATGGCATTAACGCTTCTCCGATTCATGGTGATTTGCTTCAGGCCAAGCGCGAGCGGGTGATGCGTGGTTTCCGGACCGGTAAAATTAATGTGTTGGTGGCCACCGATCTGGCCAGTCGCGGCATTGATGTGCATGAAGTAACTCACATCATCAACTATGACGTGCCGGAAGAGGCCGAGGTTTATGTGCATCGGGTAGGCCGCACCGCCCGCATGGGAGCCACCGGTCGGGCATTTACGTTTGTTTCGCCGGGTCAGGCCCAACTGCAAACGGAAATTGAAAAGCTGATCAATCATCTGCTGGAAGACTATAAGATTGCGGGCTTTGTACCCACGCCGGAGCCGGGTCGCGGTCATGGCTTCGACCAGCACCGGTCCAGTGCCGGCAGCGCGGACCGGGTGGACCCGCGGGATACGGCTGGTCACAGCGTGACACCGGCCGGACCCGGCGCAGCCTCCGCAGTCGATACCACAGTTTACAGTCCCACCTCGTTTGCCGCAGCATCGGCGGAAAGCAAGCCACGGCCCTTGAGCGGTCGTTTCCCCACGCGTCGTCGCCGGTGATGATGTAATACCGTCGGCAGTTAAAGATGTTTCCGGCGTTTCTTTTTTGGGGCGGGGGCTTTCGTTGCCCTGGTGGTAGTCCCGTTTTCACTTGACATTGTCCGGTCGCCATGTGCAGGGTGGATTTCAACATGCGGCGACGTACGTGGAACCACGCCGAAGCGGGTTCCTTCAGGTGAAATCTGGCGGGACTGGATGGTGGTGACATCACCGCCATGAGGCGGAGTCCAGCATCGGCCTTTTTCCGAATCTACAATTATTTTACAGGCGTATTCAGGGTCATCAGTAATCTGAAATAATTTTAGATCCGAAGGATGTATAGTATGGTACTTTTGATTCATGGTCTGGTCCATCCAGTCAATTAATCCCTGCCAATAATCACGTCCCATCAGCACCAGTGGCCGCGGATCAATTTTCATCGTCTGCACCATGGTGAGCGTTTCAAAAAATTCATCCATGGTGCCATAGCCACCGGGGAAACAGACGCATGCGTGGCTATATTTGACGAACATGGTTTTGCGCACGAAAAAATAATGGTGATTCATGCTGATGGTCTGGTGGCTGTTGGCGTGTTGTTCGGTGGGCAGGCTGATATTGAGGCCGACGGAAATTCCACCGGCATCTTTGGCTCCGCGGTTGGCAGCTTCCATAATGCCGGGACCTCCGCCGGTGATAACGGCAAAGTTGTTGCGTGCTAACATGGCTCCCAGGGTGCGGGCCACATCGTACCAATGATCATCTGCAGATAAACGGGCAGAGCCGAAAACAGTAACCGCAGGTCCGATGGGTGCGAGTTGCTCAAAACCTTCAACAAATTCCGCCATGATGCGAAAAATCCGCCACATATCGCGTGTGGTCGGATCAACACTGTCGCTTTGCTTTTCATATAACATGGCCATGGCTCCTGCGTAAGGGTATCCAGCAGTAGCGCGGTAATATCGCGGTATGCTGCTGGTGGCGGCTGCGCCTGGTGCAGATTAAAGCATAAAATAACGGCTGGCGATGCGAAACGGAAGCGATGGCTCTATTTTGGGCCACGTCCGCACGCGGCGGCGGAGCCATGGTTCGTGCAGAGGCGGGCGCAGCGGCATTTACGGGTTGGTCAATGTCTGTTTGTGGCACCACTGTGCCGGTACGGTCAGGCCTGATCGCCTGGCTATGGCCAGCATATCCACCGGGAGTGGAGCTGTGAAGTGCCGCCATTGGCGCGTGGCCGGATGACGAAACCCCAATGTAGCGGCGTGCAGGCAAATGCGTGGGGCGGCGGACTTCGCCGGGCCATAAACGGTGTCACCCAAGATAGGGGCGCCGATGAATTTAGCATGAGCGCGAATTTGATGCAGGCGGCCAGTTTTAATAATCACGGCCAAAAGGGCGGAATCACCGCTTGCACTTATCGTGCGGTAGACGGACAGGGCATCCTGGCCGGAGGGTGAAACCACCACCTTTTTATAGTCCCCGGTAATTTCCCGCAGCCGCGCCTGAATGACACCGTTGGGCTTAGCCGGGCGTGGACGCACGATGGCGAGATATTCTTTATCCACCAGGCGATTTTCAAAATCGGCCCGCAGTTCGTCATAAGCTCTGGGGCGGATGGCCACCACCAGCAGGCCACTGGTGTCTTTATCCAGCCGATGCAAGAGGCCGTAATCCCGTTTTTCGCCCATGTTGTGCAGTAGATTGCCAAAGCGGCTGAACAGTCCATTAAGCAGGGAATCGCTGCTATGTCCTTTGCCGGGTTGCGTAACCACACCCGCGGGCTTATCGATCACCAGTATTTCGCCATCCTGATAGACAATGGAAAATGGCACCTCTGGATTGGGCCGCACGGCAAGTTTTAGCTGACCTGATTCCACCATGTTTATGATCCCGATGGGTATAGATCTGATTCATACCACGTGGCTGCTGCGCTGACTGCAGCCGGGAAAGAGGCCACCGGCCGGAAGCAAAGCATGACCGCGCTCCGTTGTCGCAGCGTCAATGAATTCCCTCTTCGGCCAACCATCGCTCTGCATCAATAGCGGCTTTGCATCCCATGCCGGCAGCGGTAATGGCCTGGCGATAAACGCTGTCAGCACAATCTCCGCCGGCAAAAACTCCCGGCACGCTGGTAAACGTGCGAAAGCCGTCTCGGAGAGCGATATATCCTTTTTCATTAAGTTCCACCTGGCCTTCCAGAAAAGACGTGTTGGGTGTGTGGCCGATGGCTGCAAACATGCCTCGACATGCAATATTATCCATGTGGCCCGTGTTGACATTTTTAACCCGGACGCCGGTAACGCCGTCGGTATCAGTGCCCAGCACCTCTTCGAGGATGGAATTCCACACCGGCTTAATTTTTGGATTGGATAAGGCCCGTTGGGCCATGATTTTACTGGCCCGAAGTTCCGCCCGACGATGCACCAGGTAAACGATTTTGGCGAATTTAGTCAGATAGCTGGCTTCTTCAACAGCGGAATCACCACCGCCCACCACCACCACGGGCACATCACGAAACCGCGGTAGCGCTCCATCGCAGACCGCGCAGGCGGAAACTCCCTGGTTTTCAAACCTGCGTTCACTTTCCAGTCCGAGATAATTGGCCTTAGCCCCGGTGCATACCAGTACGGAATGGGCCAGCAGCAAGGCCTCCGGCTGACCGGAGAGATCGTTGATGTGCCATATTTTGAAGGGGCGGTTTTTTACATCTACGCGCGTGACGAAACTGGTGAGTACACGCGTGCCGAATCGCTCGGCCTGCTTTTGCAGGGTGGCCATCATTTTCTGGCCGTCGATTCCATCTACAAAGCCAGGATAATTTTCCACCTCGGTGGTAAACATCAATTGACCGCCCGGCATGCGTTCGCGGCTCACACCATCGCCGGCAATTACCAGGGGTTGTAAGTTGGCACGTGCGGCATAGATGGCAGCGGTCCAGCCCGCCGGGCCGGAACCAATGATGACAGTCTTTTCAATGTTGCTCATAATTATTATCCAATTAGAAATTAAAGTCCATTTTCTTCCGGTGGATTATAGCCGCGGTTGTAAATGCGGCCATGGTTGCGGCCTGGCATGAGCGAAATAACGGCCATGACGACGCCGTGGCGCAATAGGCCAGCCGTAGGCGTTGGTGAGATTTTTGGCGGTAATGACGCTGGCTGCCGGTCCCGCAGCTACGATGCGGCCGCCGGTACCCAGCAGCAGCACATTGGAGGTTTGCGGTAAGAGTTCTTCCAGGTGATGCGTCACTACGATCATGGCCGGGGCATCCGGGCCGGTTCGCAGTTGTGTCAGCAAAGCCAGCAGTGTTTCGCGAGCGGGCAGATCCAGGCCTGCGGAAGGTTCATCGAAAAGGAGCAATTCCGGCCGATTCAATAGAGCCCGGCCGATAAGGGCCCGCATCCGCTGGCCGGTGGAAAGCGTGGACCAGAGCTGGTTCTCACGTCCGGCTAAACCCACATCCTGAAGGGATTGGCGGGCCGCTTTCCATTGCCGCAAAGTGGGCTTGCAATAAGCGATGGTGAGAGTGCCGAAAAAACCGCTGCACGCCACATCCAGGGCGGTCATGGCCTGGTCAAACGGGTAGATCGCGGCTGCTTCAATCAGAGCCATGCGTTGCCGCAGGCGATTGATCGGATATGCCCCCAGAGTCTTTCCCAGCACTTTCACTTCGCCGCGTGTGGGCCACAGATAGCCCGCGGCAATACGTAACAAGGTGGATTTACCGCAGCCGTTGGGACCAATAATCGCGGCAGTCTGCTGCCGTTGTACCGTCCAGTGGATAGCACTGAGGATCACGGTGTCCTGGTGTGAAAAAGTTACATGGTTGAGTTCTAAAGCGGATGACGCGGATGATTTCATCGAGTTGGTGTGCTTTCCTGCATGGTTATCTGCAAAGTAAGAAGATGCAATTCAAAACGGTTTTTCCAGTTTGTGTACCAGCCGGGCGGCGCGCAGAGTGTTTTTCAGCAGCATGGCGACGGTCATGGGGCCGACCCCGCCGGGAACGGGGGTGAGCCATCCGGCCACCGGCAGCACGGATTGAAAATCCACATCGCCGACAGTTATCGCCACCAGTTGCCCCTGGGCATTGGCGGTAGTTACGCGGTTAATGCCAACATCAATCACCACGGCACCGGGCTTAACGTGGCCGGCGCTGATCAGGCCTGGTTTGCCCACTGCCACCACCAGAATATCCGCCTTTTGGCTGTGGATGAAAAGATCTCGCGTGTGAATATGGCACAAAGTTACCGTGGCCTGCCGTTCTGTAAGCAGCAGAGCAATGGGCTTGCCGGCAATGCGGCTTGCGCCCACGACTGTTACCTCGGCCCCGCGCAGCGGCACACCGGTAGATTCAATAAGTTCAACGGTTGCCAATGCCGTGCAGGGGGCAATGATGGTATGGCCATAAACTACGTGGCCGATGTTGGCGGGATTTACGCCTTCCACATCTTTGAGTACGTCGATGGCATATTGGGTTTCCTGGGTATTAAGATGCGCTGGCAGCGGCAGATGCACCATGATGCCGGTTACTGTGGTGTCTGCGGCCAGCCGGGCCAGCTCGGTGTTTAATTGGACCTGCGTTATATCCGCCGCGAATTCAAGCAGGGAATATCGAATTCCCATGTCGCGACAGGTTCTGGCCTGGTTGTCTGCATATACGCGGGCGGCCGGTGAATGACCCACAAGCACCGCCACCAGGTGAATTCCGAGACCCTTTTCTAACAGCGTCGCGGCATCGCGGACCACCTGCTGACGAATCGACATTGCCAGAATTTTACCATCAATAAGCTTTGCGGGCATGAGCCGTTCCTTTTATTGTGGCGGAAAAACTCCGCCGGCGCACAACCGGGGGCGCGGCGGTCAGTATACACGGTGCAACGGTAATTGGCTTACAACCCGCCGATTGGTTGCCGCGGTTTCGGTTTGGCCATGGCGGCCAAAGTGCGGTAAGATAAAAACCGGTCGCTGGCCTGCCGCCTGGCCGGATAATGGTCTGCTCGCGTTGGAAAGTTCCGTTTATGCCCATTAAAATCTTTTGTCTTGGTGATATTGTCGGCAAGCCGGGCCGAGCCGTCGTGGCGGAATTACTGCCGCCCCTGATCGCCCGGGAAAAAATCGACTTTGTGGTGGCCAACGCGGAAAATTCCGCCGCCGGTTCCGGCCTTACTCCTGCCATATTTCAACAACTGCTTGCTGCCGGCATTGATGTTTGCACCATGGGCGATCATACGTATCGCAAACGGGATATTCTTCCGCTGTTGCAATCTTCCGAGCGTCTGATCCGCCCTGGAAATTATCCGCCCGATGCGGTAGGGCGGGGCTGGACTGTGGTGTCTTCCCGGTCCGGGGTTTCCATTGCGGTATTGCAGGTGATGGGGCGGCTGTACATGAATCCTCTGGATGATCCGCTGCGTACTATAGATAAAATGCTTTCCGAAATTCCGCGGCAGGTCAAAGTACGTATTGTGGACTTTCACGCCGAGGCCAGCAGCGAAAAAATTGCCATGGGCTGGCATCTGGACGGTCGGGCCAGCATCAACTTCGGCACGCACACCCACACACCCACCGCCGATGCCCGCGTGTTGCCGGGAGGCACCGCATTTATCTCCGACTTGGGCATGACTGGCCCTTATGAAAGTGTGCTGGGTCGGCGTAAAGATCGTGTGTTGCAATTCATGATTACCGGCATGCCTAATATTTTTGAAATTGCTACCGGCGATCCGCGGATGTGCGGTATTATGGCAACGGTGGATGAGGTTTCCGGCCATGCCCTTTCCATCGTCCGCTGTGATTTGTGCGGCACCGCCCAGGACGCTGCCTATGATGCCGCAGATGGCCATGGCGGCAAACGCCAGAGCAAATTGTAAAATAGCGACTCTGGCAGAAAACTTTCGCGACTTGCCAGCCGCAAGGAAGTGTATTTTTGGAGTACCACATTCATGAAGTCTGTAAACATTGGGAACAGTTCTCTGCGGTCCAGTCGGCTTTCCTACGGTTGCATGCGCGTGGCGGGAACATGGAACCCGGCAGAAATTACCCCCGAACGACGCGCTGCCGGGAAGAAGGCTATTCTTGCCGCTTTTGAGGCCGGCTACACGCTTTTCGATCATGCGGATATTTATTGTCGCGGCGGTTGCGAATCTATCTTTGGCGAAGTGCTGCGGGAACAGCCGGAAATAAAGCGCCGGGCGCTGGTTATTACCAAATGCGGAATCCGCTTTCCCGGTGATCCAGAACCCAGTTCACCGCACCGCTACGATTTTTCGGCGGAGCATATTCTTCATTCCTGTGAGCTTTCGTTGAAGCGTTTGAATATAGAGACCATCGATGTATATCAACTGCACCGCCCGGACCTGCTGATGAACCCGGCGGAAGTTGCCGCAGCGTTTGATAAATTGCGGCAACAGGGCAAGGTGCGTTACTTTGGGGTGTCTAATTTTTCGCCGTCATTTGTTTCCCTTTTGCAATCGGCGCTGCCGTTTCCGCTGGTTGTTAATCAGGTGGAAATTCATTTGGGGCGGTTGGATTGTTTCACCGATGGCACGTTGGACCAATGCCTGGAAAAGCACATTACTCCTTTGTCTTGGAGTCCGCTGGCGGGAGGTTTGATGGGCACTGGCGGTCAGGTGCCGTCGCAACATCCACGCCACGATGTTTTGGTCAAACTGGTGGAACTTCTGGATAAAATGGCTGCAGCTCTGGGCGTATCCCGTACCGTGGTGGCTTTGGCGTGGTTGCTTAAGCACCCGGCGGGAATCATTCCCATTGTCGGTTCGTGCAATCCGGAACATATTCGCGATGCCGTTCGGGCAGACTCGTTGGAATTATCGCGACAGCAGTGGTATGAATTGCTGGTGGCGGCCCGCGGCAACAAACTGCCCTGATCTCAACGTGGTGGCGATGTCGGCTGGCGGTCCGCTTTTTTTTGTTTCTTATAAAGGTAACCAAATATGCAAACTCGCGTCTTAGGTAAAACCGGCGTCATGGTGAGTGCCCTTGGTCTGGGGGCTATGCCTTTATCCGTTCCCGATAACCGTCCTGCTGAAGAGCAGGCCATTGCCGTCATTCATCACGCCATCGCCTGCGGCATCACGTTTATTGATACTGCGGATGCTTATTGCCTGGATGATACCGAAACCGGCCATAATGAACGGCTCATCGGCAAGGCTTTGCGCCAACTGCCCGCCAGCCGGCGTGAAAAAGTATTTGTGGCCACCAAGGGTGGGCTTATCCGTCCGCAACGGCGCTGGGACCGCGATGGTTCACCGGGGCATCTGCGGGCTGCCTGTGACGCTTCTTTGCAGGCCCTGGGTGTGGATCGCATAGATTTATATCAATACCATCGCATTGATCCGGCGGTACCCCTTAAGGAAAGCCTGGGCTGCCTCAAGGAACTTCAGCAGCAGGGTAAAATCCGTTTTCTGGGAGTCAGCAATTTCGGTATTAACGATCTCGATGCCGCTTGCAGTATGGTCGATATTGTCAGTGTGCAAAATGAATATTCCCGGCGTCATCGGCTGCCGGAACTGGTTCCCCCCGGCCGAGCGCCACGGCCGGAGCCAGACACCATCGGTACCCTCGAATATAGCCACAAGCATCAACTGGCCTTTTTGCCGTGGAGCCCGCTTAATGGCATTGGTCAGGCCAAATCTCTGGGTACCACCGATGCCGCTGTAGCAGGCGTTGCCGCAGCACGTGGCGTAAGCCCCCAGCAAATTGTATTGGCCTGGCTGCTGGCACAGGGGCCACAGGTCATCCCGATTCCTGGAGCCAGTCGTCAAAGCAGCATCAGTGATTCCGTCAAGGCGGTGGACCTGAACCTGACTGCTGCCGAGTTGCAGGCATTGAGGGCCTGGCAAAAGTAAATTCATATTTACGGCGCAGGAGTTTTGGCTGTCGGTGAGGCGCGAGCGACGCGCATACCCCGCTCTCCTGATTCCGGGAGGGTGGCGGATATCTTGTCCACCATAGTCACCCTTGAGAACGTAGGCATCTTGCCCGCAAAATTCACCTGCGACCAATCTCAATGCTGAAAACCGCCAGTTGAAAGCTGATCGCTGACCAAAGCCCGCCGCCAAAAGGACCAGCAGGATGGTACAGGTTATGTCTTGACAGCCCCTAATTCGACTTTTGCCATTTTATAAGAGCCCAAACGGCCAAATACTTGGCAAAGCGTGGTTTCGGAACAAGTTTTTGCACGCGCTGTGCTTTCTACGGGTGTGGAAAAACTCCACCAATCCAAGCAAGCCCGTGAAATCACGCTTTTCGGCACCTCTGAAAATGGCAAAAGTCGAGCTTAGGCTTGTTGCGGCAGCGTCAGATTACGCCCTATTGTATCCGTAGCAAATAGATGCACCTTGTCCATATTCAAATAGAGCGGAAGTTCGGCCTGGACCGCCAAGCCTTGCAGGTGATGTGCTTCCGTGCGGCAGATCAAGGTGGGCTGATGGCCTACTGAAAGGTAAAGATCTACCTTATCGCCGAGAGGCTCGATGACGGATATCGTCGCTTGAATGATATTCTCCTGGCCAGCAAAGCGGCCTTCTCCGGTTGGAGAGATTGCTTCGGGTCGCACGCCCAGTATCACCTCGGTAGCCGGCTCTTTGTTCAGGCATTGCTGTAATCTCGGCGTCAGCAGCAACCTTTGCTTTTCAAACGTGAAATAGCAGCCATCCACGATGCTGCCGGTTATAAAGTTCATGGGAGGGGTGCCCACGAATCCTGCCACAAAACGGTTAACCGGTTGTTCATAAACCACCAAGGGCGGGGCGCATTGTTGAATCAGTCCGTCTTTCATTACTACGATGCGGTCACCCAGGGTCATAGCCTCTTCCTGATCGTGGGTAACATAGATGGTGGTGGTTTTCAGCCGCAAGTGCAGTTTCTTAATTTCCGCCCGTGTTTCGACTCGCAGTTTGGCGTCGAGGTTAGAAAGCGGCTCATCAAATAAAAATGCTTTGGGATTTCGCACAATCGCCCGGCCTACCGCCACGCGCTGCCTTTGTCCGCCGGAGAGAGCTTTGGGCTTTCGCTGGAGATAATCCGTAAGTCCCAAAATTGCGGCGGCTTCTTTTACTCTTTGATCGATTTGGGACTTCGTAAGTCCAAGTTCGCGGCGGCGCAATTGCAGACTAAAAGCCATGTTTTTGTAAACGCTCATGTGCGGATAGAGTGCATAGTTTTGGAACACCATGGCAATATCGCGGTCTTTGGGCGGCACGGTGTTCACCACTCGGCCATCAATGCTCAGAGTGCCTTCGGAAATCTCCTCCAGCCCCGCCAGCATGCGCAGGGTAGTGGTTTTTCCGCAGCCCGATGGACCTACCAGTACCACAAACTCCCGGTCTTTAATTGATAAAGAAATGTTGTTGACTGCCCGTACATCACCGGGATATACCTTTGATACCTCTTGAAAAGTTACCGTGGCCATAGTTTTCCTTCACCAGTATAATCCGTTAGATCATGTTGCGGCCAAGCCGCGATCTATGTATCCATTCAGCCGGTCGATTTGTTTACGCCGGAATTCTCGGATAATCTTATCGCAGGCTCAGATTATGGCAAGTGCTCCATGTTCACTGGAAGGACCGGAAATAGCCTGCAAGCGAGCCTGTGGCAGAGCTGATTTCAGGGCGCGGATGACTGAAAGCTGGCGACTATGACAACAGATGTGGTGGTGGTTGGTGGCGGGGTTATGGGGTTAACCAGCGCCTGGCGCATCGCGCAGCGCGGCTTGAAGGTAACGCTGGTAGAGGCGGATCAATGTGGCTCCGGAGCTACTCGAGCCGCATTGGGTGCGTTGTGGCCGCCGTCACCCATTCATACCGGGCCGCTGCAGTCGCTGCATCGACAGAGTTTGTGGGGATTCGAAACCTTTACCGGAGAATTGCGGCAGGTGTCCGGCATGGTTGTGGAGTTTTTGCGTCAGGGCCGAGTTGAAATGTTATCCGGGGTCAAGGCCCGGGCGGATGCCGTAAAAGAAGTTGCGGCGGCCCAGGCCAATTGGCCGTCCCTGGTGCCATCACCAGTTATGCAATTGCTTTCCGGTGATGAGTTGCACCGAGAGGAACCGGAAGTGATGCCTTGGCCGGAGGGAGCCTTATGGTGCAAGCTTTCGGCCCAGGTGGGGGTGGAAAGTTTGCTGGCGGCTTTGCAGGCGGCGTGCCGGCAGTCGGGTGTACAAATTCTGGAAAATACACGGGTCGTAAAGCTGGATATTGCGGAGAGTACCTTTCGCGGGGTGCACACCTTGACGGACAATATTTCAGCGGGCAAGGGCGTATTGACCACCGGTGTGTGGACAGGGCAATTTGCTGCGGTTGCAGCGGCTGTCCCCATTCATCCGGTACGTGGACAGGCACTGTTGCTGCATCCAAGGCGGCAAGTGATTTTTCGGATCATTAAGAATGGCAAAATATTTCTTGTACCATGGCCCGAGGGTCGCATTCTGGTAGGTTCGACTACGGAACGACAAGCTGGATTTGACAATGTCAATACCGCCGAAGGTGTGAACTTTTTGTTGACCGGCGCGGTGGCAACTTGTCCGGTGCTGGCCACAGCCAGGCTGGAAAAAATCTGGTCGGGACTGCGGCCTTCCGGACCGCATGGTCGGCCAATTATTGGTGAGTTGAAACACGTGCAGGGCTTGGTGGTGGCCGGTGGCCATTTCAAAATAGGCATCGGTATGGCGCCGCTAACCGGAGAAATTATTGCCGATCTGGTGACCCAAGGCCGCAGCAAATATGATATCAGCCCGTTTTTACCGCAGGAATTATCCGCGGGCAAAGCATGATAGGCCAGATCGGGTCGATGGGCCGATATTAGCCACATTGACATAATCAATGGTCATATTATTATTTCGTTAACATGTGTGCATGGGACTGTTGGTGGTATGGCCCCAAGACTTCTCCGGATCAGCTTAGCCTGCTATAACACAAGAAGCGGTCGTTTATGAAATGCAAATTACATTTTCCAATCGGTGGCATCATTATGGCAGCGGTCATGTTGGGGCTGTGTATGGGCAATTCCGCCGGTGCGGATACTCTCTGGATGAAATCCGGAGATCGCATTTCCGGCCAGATCATGAAAATTACTGACTCCACACTGTCCATCAAAACACAGTTTGCCGGCACGCTGCATGTGAAACTGGCGGCTATTAAGACCATGGTCAGTCGCCAGCCGGTCAAATTTATTGACCGGCATGGGCAGATTCATACCGCGTACGTAGAGCCTGACGCCAAACGCACGGGATGGAAAGAAACGCATAAAGAACCGTTGATTGCGGCTGATTTGCCGGCTCCGGTTGCCCTGGCCGCGGCGGCAGTACCCGCCAAACCGCAGTCTATCTTCGGTCCACATTGGAATAATGAACTGGATTTGGGTGCCACCAACATCACCGGTAATACCCAGCAGACTGAATTTAGCGGTGCGGTGCGGTTCCATTATCTCAATCAACCCAATGAATTAAATCTGGACGTGATTGGCGCATACGGGACCACCAACGGTGTACAGGATGCAGGACGTCTCGGATTTGACTGTATCTATCGCCGCCTCCTGCCCCAGTGGCCGCCGCACAATCGCTGGTACGCATTTGGTGAAACACACGAGCTTTACGACGCCATCCGCGGCCTTTCATTCCAGACCAATGATCTTGGCGGTTTGGGCTATAAAGTATTCACCGGGCCGAAATTCGAGATGGATGTCCGTGCCGGTCCCGGTTATTTATACGAAACATTTTTTCATGGCGGCAGTGTGTCTTCAGAAACCGCCTCGGCCGGCCTGCGTATGAAGTACGTACTGGATTCCCAGGTCAATATCACCAATCATGAACTATACACGCAGGGTCTGAAAACAGCCTACGATTACTACGCCACCAGCATTACGGCTCTTAACATTGCGTTGCCGCAGGTGTATCGTGGGCTCGGCCTGCGCCTGGAATTTGATGATTTCTATGACAATACCGCCGGAACCACTGGAAAGAAACGCAACGACACCCGATTTATCGCTGCGCTAACGTTGAAATTTTAATGGGCACTTTCTTCAATGACGTTGGTCCCGACGATGCTCCGCCAGACTTCGCCGCAGGGGCCGCTCTGAACCTTTTCTCCCGTCAGGAACCAGGTCTGTAACAGTGCGATCATTTTCCGGATAGCCTGGCCGCGATGACTCAAGGCCGATTTCTGGTCCAAAGGCAATTCCGCCGTCGTTTGTCCCAGCGTGGGAATAAGGAAAAGCGGGTCGTAACCAAAACCGTTAGCCCCGCGCGGCTCTGATAAAATGAGGCCCTCCACCCATGCTTGTGCCACCGCAATGGTAGCAGTGGGGGCGGCTAAAGCCATGGCACAGACAAATTTGGCGGTGCGGTTCGCAACTGGCACGCCCGCAAGGGCTTGCAGCAATTTGGCGTTGTTGGCGTCGTCGTTGCAGGGTTCGCCGGCGTAACGGGCACTTAGAACTCCCGGCTCCCCGGCCAGGGCATCCACACTCAATCCGGAATCATCGGCCAGTGTCAACATGCCGCTTTGGTTGGCGTAGTCACGGGCTTTTTTGACGGCATTGCCGAGAAAAGTGGGGCGGTCTTCCGTCACACTCTGTGGGGCGGGCAAAATTGCCAGCGTCTGTATCTTCATATCAGGCAGGTTAGCCTTGCGCATTTCGTGTTCAATTTCACGCAATTTTCCGGCATTCAGTGTCGCCAAAAGTATTTGCATGTCGGTTTTTCCTGTCGCGACGAAGTTCACTGGCCGGAATGCAGTCTCAACCGTATAATTTTCCCGGTAGGTAAAGGTACCGTGTTTTTGCGAGATGTCCATGACCATAGATCACCCAGCCGCCGTCAAGCTTAAAGAGCGTTTTGGCCATTTACATTTGAAAGTCGCTTCTTTTCGCGGCCAAACTCAAATTGAAGTGCCGGGCGAGAATTTGACGCAAGTGGTTACATTTTTACGCGATGATTCTACGCTTGGCTATGATATGCTTTGCGACGTGACTTGCGTGGATTACCTCAATTATCCGGGCTGGGACAAAGCTCGTTTTGGAATGGTGTATACGTTTAACAGCGTGGCCGCAGGACAACCGCGGTTGATTCTGCGGGTTTTTCTGGGGGAGGCTCAGTTGGCCATCGATTCTCTGGTACCTCTTTATGCTGGAGCCGAATGGATGGAGCGGGAGGTTTTTGATATGTTCGGCGTGCGTTTTCGCGGTCACCCGGACTTACGCCGTATTCTCACCTGGGATGGATTCAAATCTCATCCTCTGCGGAAAGATTATCCGGTTACAGGCTTGGGTGAGCGCGAAAATTACCCGGTTCTGGATCGCGATTCCGCATGATTCGCTGTGGCGGCTTTGAGGCAACAATCAGCGGCTATGAGCGTTATGCTGCCTGTATGTCTGTTTCGCGCCAATTCGATGGTTCGCAACCAATTCTTGTCAATACTGCGGTGGGTAGCATGGTTTTGCCTCCTGCGGATTCCGGCATTGATGTGCCGTTACCTTCAGCGAAGCTTTCCTCAGCAACCGCCATCCGGGGTGGCGGTGTTGTATCGAGCGGTCGAAGGCGGATGTTTTTTTGGTCCGCTTTTTTAGCCATCATCGCGGGTGGTGCATTTTTACGCTTCTGGCGCATCGGTCATCAGTCTTACTGGTGCGATGAAGCCTTCACCATCAACAGGGTGGATGCCAGCTTCCATTGGATGCTCCAATCGCTGGCGCACCAAGGCTTTCCCCCGGGTTGGTATGCGACGCTCTGGGGATACATCTGGTTGCTCACGCATTGGTTGCATATTCCAAAAGGCACCGCACTTGCCCCGGATTACCTGCGTCTGGTGCCGGCGTTTCTTGGTGCCGTTATGGTGCCAAGCGCCTATTTTCTCGCCCGGCAGTTCACCTCGTCTTGGCGGTCCATGCTGATTATGCTGCTGGTGGCCGTAAATCCGTTTCTGATCTATTACAGCCGCGATCTAAAAATGTATTGCGCCTTTTATATGCTGACAACATTAAATGTGGCACTGTATTTCCAATGGCAGAATTCGAACCGGCAATGGCTCTGGTATCCCTTATGGGCATGCACCGGAGCCGCCATGCTTCTCGCCGATACCCTGGGCTGGTTTATGGTGGCGATCGAGCTGCTGTGGCTTATTTTTAAACGACGTCACCGACCATGGGATATCCCACTCTGGTGTTTAGGGGTGGGGGCTATGGGGGTTGTGCCAACATGGTGGTATTTGTATCAAACGCACTGGCTTATCAATCATGCCCGAAATGCGGTGCCATGGGTGCAGTCTTACAACGAAATCAACTGGCGAACGATTGTCGGCTTGCCATGTGTGCATCTGCTGGGATTTCTCTGGCCGGTTTACCCGCCTACGCATAGTATGGCTCATTGGTTTTCGCTGCCGCCGCATTTTTCGCAAAACCTGGCCGGGCAGACCATTCCCTGGTTGGCCAAGGCAGAATTTTGGATTGCCATCGGGATGGGGTTGGTCATGATGTGGGGGCTGGTTTCACAGCGACACCGCCGGCAGGGCACGCCGATGGATCATCCCCCGGTGGGGCGGTGGTGGCATCTTGCCCTATGGATTGGTCTGCCCATGACCATCTTCGCTTTAGGCTCACTGCCGGCGCATTCGTATTGGTCCATCTATCCACATCACGTAATCTGGCATCAACGTTATCTCGGTTTTATAGCAATCGCCTGGGTGCTGTGGCTGGGCATGGCATTGGCAAAATTGCCGACTAAAATTCTGCGTTATTCCGTTATTGTCACGGTGGTACTGGTCTGCACGACGTTTGCCCTGGTCAATCAGTTTTTCTACCGTCAAATTATCTGGAAGCCCATTGAAACGGTTGCCCTCCGCTATTTCAGCCCGACACACCCCAAGGAAATGGTGTTGGCGTGTCCGCAACGGACCCACGGCATCGGTACACTGAGATTCGACTGGCTAAGCGTTCGTCATATCGATCCATATGATCATTCCTGGCAGGACTTTCCCATCATCCGCCGCCTACCCGACGCGCCGTTGCCATGGATTCATATGATGCGCTGGGTCAATGCCAATCGATCGGTGCGTACGTTGGTAACGGTTGAGGATATGCCGCCGGATATCAGTCGCCCATTGGAGCAAACCGCAATTCCCATGGCCCTTGGGGCCAATTGGCGACTCCTGACGGTCAAACGCTATCAGTGGCACTATCAATGGTGGTTTTATTTTTACACCACCTGGCATGTGCAAGTGTGGCAGCGTATTGCCAACCGGTCGCCCCAGCTCCGCAAACCTAGATCGTAGTACTACCAACAACCCTTACTCATGGACGGCAGTTTCAGGAAGATGTGTATTTTTTTCCGGGAGGGTAGAATTCCCGGGGTTGATACATGGCCCGACAGGTATGGCGAATCGCCAGGCCTTGGTGAATGTGAAAGTCGGCGGAGACTTGAAAAATGATAAAACTCGGAGTCAATATAGATCATGTTGCCACGGTGCGCCAGGCTCGGCAGGGCCATGAACCAGATCCGGTCTGGGCCGCTGTGGAAGCAGAACTGGGCGGGGCCGATCTGATTACGGTGCATCTGCGCGAAGATCGACGCCATATTCAAGATCGTGATGTGGCGGTGCTGCGGCAAACGACTGGAGTTCCTCTGAACCTGGAAATGGCCGCCATCCAGGAAATCATGGAGATCGCTCTGCAAACTGGACCGGCTATGGTGACACTGGTGCCCGAAAAACGCACCGAGGTCACCACCGAAGGCGGCGTGGATGTTTGCAGCCAGCAGGTGCCGCTGGCCGAAATGGTTAAAAAACTGCATGGCGCGGGCATTCGCGTCAGCGCATTTATTGATGCCGATGTTCAGCAGGTAAAGGCGGCCAAGGCCGCCGGGTTTGACCTGTGCGAGTTGCATACCGGGCCTTATGCGTTGGCAACCGGTAACGGTCCGATCCATTTACAGCACGAACGACTTCGCGCGGCCGGTGAAGAGATTTTGAACCTGGGTATGCAGTTTAACGCCGGGCACGGTCTCAACTATCACAACGTAGGTGCAATTGCCGCCTTGCCGCAGGTGAAAGAATTGCACATTGGTCATGCCATTGTCAGCCGAGCACTGTTTATTGGATTGCGTGCCGCTGTGCGGGAAATGAAACTGGCCATTGCCAAGTCTGCCGGGTGAATAGACTTGTGCGCTGTGCCCCGGCTATGATGTTTGATGATGCTATCGTCCGGTGGGGCGATGCTGATCAGGAGAATACTTGAATGTTCAAAGGTACGTTCACCGCATTGGTCACACCATTTAATCAAGGCAGCTTTGATGTCGCCCGCTATGCGCAGCAAATAGGTTTTCAAGTCCGGCACAAGGTGAAGGGAATTGTAGCGGTAGGCACCACTGGCGAATCGCCGACGCTTTCCCATCAGGAACATCACCTCGTGATCGAAACCGCGGTTCGCGTTGGTCATAAGGCCGGTCTGCAAGTCATTGCCGGTACCGGGTCCAACAGCACAGACGAAGCTGTGGACCTAAGTCGCCACGCCCAGAGTACCGGTGCTGATGCTGTGCTATCGGTCAACCCTTACTACAATAAACCGACACAGGAAGGGCTGTATCGGCACTTCAAAGCTATTGCCCAATCCGTGACCATTCCTGTGATACTTTACAACATTCCTGGCCGCACCAATGTCACCATGACTGTGGCCACCATGGTCCGATTGGCACACGATTGTCCAAACATCACCACAGTAAAGGACGCTACCGGCAATCTGGATCTGACCACGGAAGCTGTAGCAGCAGGTATGACGGTGCTGTCCGGCGATGATTCCCTGACTCTGCCGATGATGGCCGTCGGAGCTGTGGGTGTGGTCAGCGTAGCGTCAAACATTATTCCGGGCGAAGTGCGCAAGTTGGTGGATGCGGCATTGGCGGGTAATTTTGTAATGGGGCGGCGGTTTCATCAGCGGATATTTGCTTTGTGCAAGGCGCTGTTTGTGGAAACCAATCCCATTCCGATTAAAACGGCCATGTATCTACTGGAAAGAGATACAGGCGAAATGCGTCTGCCGCTATGCGAACCTTCCAAGGGCAATCGTGAAGTAATTCGCATGGCACTCTCGCAAATGGGTCTGTTGTAAGCGGAGTACGTTTTTACGGGGGTCTTGACATGAATCCGGGCAAAGTCATATATCCACCCACTCTCAAGGATTGGGGCCTGCTGATTATTCGGCTTATGCTTGCGTGGGTATTTATTTATCACGGATCGCAGAAGCTTTTCGGGGCGTTCGGCGGCATGGGTATGGTCGGTTTTGAGCATTTCATTGCCAGTGTGGGTGCACCCATACCCAAAGTAAGTGCTTATCTAAGTGCGCTGACGGAGTTTTGTGGAGGAATTGTGCTGTTATTGGGAACAGGCACACGGCTGGCCGCAGTCCCTATGTGTATCAATATGAGCGTGGCGGTATGGGTCATGCACAGTCAGGGATTTTCCGGTGTTCATGGTCAGGGTGGCTATGAATACCCTCTGGAACTCGGAGTGGTGATTTTTGGGTTATTGGTAGCGGGTCCGGGTCGATTGACGCTGGGAGCATTGCTGCGCGGGGCACGTATGGGCGGGAATAACACCGCGGTCAAACGGTAAACTACGTCATGCTCCACGGCCCACGAAAGATCGTCATGCGAATTCAACGTGCCTCATGGGCTCTTATTAGTCTGGTGTTGCTCGCCATACAGGCTGGTTGTTCACAGTCGCCGGCGCTGCCTCCGGCCACCTTCACCGCGCACATAAGTCCTGCAGATAGGGTAGTCCTGGCTCGATTTTTGCCCGGGCTGGCCAAGGCGCACCGTGATAAAACCCAATTGTCGTTTTTGGCCCGGTTCAAAGGGCTTTCCGCACCAGTTGCCATATTCAATGTATCAATGGACCGCCAGCAAGGTCGACTGCTGCGACAGTTGCATACCTGGTCCCGAAAACATCACTTTAGTTTGCAATATCATTATCCAAAATCGGTCCGCGGCGCGGCCCTGCAGGTGCAGACCAGAATAGAAGGTCATTTGTTGCTCACCGCCGGCGAGCCAAAATTCCAGCGTATGTATCTGGTCTTGATGTATGCCGATTTCTCTTCGCAGGTATCCATGGATATGGCGATGATGAAATATGCAACCGATCGCGGATTGAGATCGTATCTGGTGCAAGCTTTAGCAGTCAACCGGGCGTCGCTGCAGCAAATCGCAAGCCTTCTAAAGCGTTACCGGTGGGCCTCAGACAAGCCATAACGGCTGACGACAGCGATAGACAATAGCGTCGTTTACAGCGGCGCAGCGGCTAACCAGCGTTGAGTATCCATTTCCTGCTGGCCGGTTGTTCGCGGCTCCATACATCGCCCGGATAGTACGCTTACCGTAATTTTGTGCATGGCCAGTTCTTCCAGCGCGGTGTTGCGCCCGTGACCAGGTCGATGATTGGGCCGCAGCCGCCGATATTTAGCTTCATTGGCGGCCTGAACCGCTTTTTTTTCCGATAGATCAGTTACCGGCATCAGCCGACCCTCAATAATAATCGAGGCGTAGTCCGCCATCTGCTCGGCACACCAGTCCACTTCAAAACATACGCGGTTATTCTTTTTCAGGATATCGCCTTTGCGGCCGGTCATCGCCAGACGCAGGTAAATCGCCCCCTGATGCCAGCAGAAAGGAAACGGCAGACAATAGGGCTGGCCATCTACATCGGCCAGACCAAGCCTGCCGATAAGGGAATTGGCGAGAAGATTTTCGATTGCAACACCGGACATGGTTATCATAAAATGCTCCTGAACACCGTAATTAAAACCTTGATATCCAGAATATATCTGCTATACTTTTATGGCAAGTGGCTGTGAGTGCCGGGCGATGTTGTTATGCCCACGGCGCAGCCAACGTTATTGTCGGATCCGGCGTAGATACGCCTCATCCCTGCGGGAGTTTGTACCATGATTCAAAGAGCTGATGCGACATCGCAGCCGGTAACAGATCCTCGTCAGGGCTACAGCGCTGCGGATTTTAATTTCTCTCCGCTGATTGCGTTTTATGAAGTAACTCGGGCCTGCAACCTGCTTTGCAAACATTGCCGGGCCGAGGCTCAACCCCACCGCCATCCTTTGGAATTAGATACCGCCACGTCCCTGCGTCTGCTGGATGCCCTGGCAGGATTTCCCAAGCCGCCCATGCTGGTGCTGACCGGTGGAGACCCTATCAAACGCCATGATGTTTTCAATTTGGTGGAACATGCCGTAGGGCTGGGTCTTAAAACTGCGATGACGCCGTCAGCGACCAAACTGGTAACGAGCGAAGCGGTCGCCCGCCTTAAAACGGCGGGGTTGCACCGGTTGGCGGTCAGCTTAGATGGGGCTGATGCCGCCCGCCATGACACCTTCCGTGGTGTGCCGGGCAGTTTCCAGCGTACCCTGGAAATTATGCGCGATGCCCGTACCGTAAACTTGCCCATGCAGATTAACACCACGATTTCCCGGCACAATTTTGACCAAATTGATGAAATGGCCCACCTGCTTGTTGCCCATGGCATTTTGATGTGGTCGGTATTCTTTTTAGTGCCCACCGGACGCGGTTTGGCCGAGCAGCGAATTGCGCCGTGGGAATATGAAGTCGCCTTTGAAAAGCTCTACCAGCACAGCCTGATTCAACCGTATCAGATTAAAACCACAGAAGCGCCGCATTATCGCCGGTTTCTGCTGCAGCGCAGTGGGTGGCAACCCGGCCGCAAAAATACGGAATGCCCCCAAACCATTCCCGGCATGGTGGGTACCAATGATGGACGGGGCGTGATGTTTATCAGCCACATCGGAGAAATTTATCCCAGCGGTTTCATGCCCATTCTCTGTGGTACATTCCCTAAAGATTCTCCCATGGATGTGTATCAAAATTCCAAACTGTTCAAATCTCTGCGCGATCCGCACCAGATCAAGGGTAAATGTGGATTCTGCCAATACCGCGAAATTTGCGGTGGCAGCCGGGCCAGAGCCTATGCCATCACCGGCGATCCCCTCGAATCGGAACCGGATTGTGTGCATGTTTCGTTGCATTCTACCAGGAGCAGTCTTGTATGCTAAGCATTACCAATTTACTCTGTGGCCATCAGGCTGGTAATGAACCGCTACGTTATGGTCATACGGGCACTGGGGGAGTCGGTGCCACTCGTACTTCCGGTATTCCTAAGCCCGTGGTGGTATGGGCCTTGACGCGGGCCTGCAATCTGCATTGCGTGCATTGCTATGCTTCGGCCACGGCCGCGCCGGATGCCGGTGAATTAACCCGCCATGAAGGAATGAATTTGCTCGATGATTTGCGGGAGTTTGGCGTACCGGCAGTACTGTTAAGCGGCGGTGAACCGCTCACGCGGCCCGAAGCCTTGGATTTTATTGCCCACGCTCAATCCATCGGCTTGGCCACCACGCTATCCACCAATGGTTTGCTCATTGATGATGCCATGGCGGATCGCCTGGCCAAATCGGGCTTGCGCTACGTGGGCATCAGTTTGGATGGTATTGAATCGCGCCATGATAAACTCCGCGGCAAGCAGGGGGCTTTTGCGGCATCCCTGGCGGCTATTGATCGTTGCCGCAGCCGGGGTATCAAGGTGGGGGCCCGCTTCACCGTTCACGCTCTGAATTGGCTGGACATGGACGCAATTTTTGATATATGCCTGGAACATAACGTTCAACGCCTGTGCGTGTATCATCTGGCATATTCAGGTCGTGGCGGCAACATGCAAAACGTGGATCTTACGCCCGACCAGATTCGCTCCATTGTAGACCGCATTTTTCAGCGCAGTATTGAACTGCATAAATCCGGCCGGCCCTTGGAAGTGTTGACCGTGGATAACCATGCGGATGCGGCGTATATGCTGTTGCGCATGGAGCGCGATAACGACCCTCGCCTGGCGGAGGTACAGGCTCGTCTGCGCGGCACCGGCGGTAACCGCTCTGGTTGCAATATTGCATCCATAGATCCCAAAGGCAATGTGCATTACGACCAATTCAGTTGGCATTATAACTGCGGCAACGTGCGTGAGCAGCCCTTTAGCACAATATGGTCGCAGGCGACAGACCCTCGCCTGGCGATATTGCGAAACCGCCGGGCTTATCTTCCGCAGCGTTGCCAATCCTGCCGGTTTGTCGATGTATGCAACGGCAATTTGCGAACCCGGGCTGAAGCCGCCACCGGCGACTGGATGGGTTTTGATCCAGGCTGCTACCTCACAGAGGCCGAAACCACCACCCCGATAGTCGCAACGACACCGGCCGAGCCTGCCGCAGCGGTGTAGCCGCAGACAGCCTGGCCAATAATCGCCAATGACCGCCAATGATCAATGAATGTTGAATTTCGCATCATACTGCGCCGCGGACATAAGCTTGGATGTATCCACCGGGCCGGTCTTCACCGCCACCAGCCACCCGGTCT
>JAJYDW010000032.1 GCA_021790385.1 Planctomycetota bacterium | reverse complement strand
ACAGCGTCTCTCGATCTTCCTCGTGTAACGTGATCTGGGGGGCAATTCGCATAACGTTCTCCTTTATAGGAGAACAACGCTCATTATGCCAATATATTGCATCAATTATGAGACACTACACTAGCGGGAAGGAACCTGATGGGGACGGATGAAGATTTGGAGCAATGAGTTATGGCGGCGTGCGGTAATATCGCCGGTAGCCGGGACATCGTGGGCAATTCCCCGGCGATCAGGCACTTGCGATCTTCGATCGCCACGATTGGCCCGCGCCCGTGCACCGTGCTGATTTTGGGGGAATCCGGCACCGGCAAGGAACTGGCAGCCCAAGGGCTGCACCAGGCCCGCAATCCCGATTCTCCGTTTATCACCGTCGATTGCGCCGCCTTGACCGATTCATTGGTGGAATCGCAGCTTTTTGGCCACGCCCGGGGATCCTTTACCGGGGCAACGGAGGAAACTCCCGGCTACCTTCGCCTGGCCGATGGAGGAACGGTGTTTTTGGATGAAGTTGGCGAATTGAGCCTGCCCGCCCAGGCCCCTGCCCGCCCAGGCCCGGCTGCTGCGGCTGTTACAGGAGCGCACGGTGGTTCCCGTGGGATCGGCCAAGCCGGTCAAGGTCAACGTGCGCGTGCTTAGCGCAACGAATCGAGACTTGGAGGACATGGTCCGGCGGCATTGCTTCCGCGAGGATTTATACTTCCGTCTGAACGTGGTTTCCCTGCGTCTGCCAAACCTGCATGATTGCCGGGAAGATATTCCCCTGCTGGTGCGCCACTTCCATACGCGTTTGACTGCGGAATATGAGGAATCCTTCGCCTGGTTCACCGACGCGGCGATGGCCAAGCTCTGCGCCTATCACTGGCCCGGCAACGTGCGCGAACTGGCCAATGCCGTTGAGCACGCGCTGGTGGTCGCCGCGGGCCAAGCCCCAAAGCCCGAACATCTGCCGCCGCGAATCGGCGGCATACTCTCCGGCACCGGCGATACCCCGCAAAGTGACCCTGCCGCGGTGGTGCCGCTGGATATCGCCAAGCGGCAGATACTTGAAAATGTGCTGCGCCAGACCGACGGCCACGAGGGTCAGGCGGCCAGACTTTTGCAGATTGAACGGCGACGGTTTTATCGCCTGGTCCACCGGTACCATCTTGAGAAGCTTACCCGTGCCGGCCGCGGAGCCGCGCCAGTGACTGACGACGAACTTTAAGCGGGTCATTTACCAAACTGGTACCTGCCTGCCAAAGTGGTACCAGACCGCGCCGCCTGCCAAAACCCGCCATTCCGCACTGGCTAAGGCGGACACCCCTGCATGACCAGTACCATAGTGGCAAAAAACACATTATAGCAACCCAATCTCAAAATTCAACTTTTAACGCCAATATATATTCATAACCACTATTTTAATAATAGCTTACGAACGATAAAATTCTTGCTAATTTTCTTTGGCATGGGCGTTGCTTATTACGACCAACGGCCTGATTGGCTTGCCTGGAACGTTTTCCGGCAGCAAGCCGCTCGCCGCCCCAGAACCGCAGCCCTGTGGGGCATGTGGTGAACCGGGGCTTAACAGCCGGTTACGGTTGGCCACGCCGATTGGCTCGTTTAGCGAGCCGGCGTCTCTATTGCAGAGATCGCGCCACCGCATATGGCACCCTGTTTGGTTTGTCGGGTTTTACGCACGAAAGGAGGTTACCACCCGCATCGGGAAAACAAAAAAGTGAATACCCATTTGGAATCGGGCATACGTGTTTCTGACGTGTGGCCACCGCCTCGGGGCGTCTACACATCAACCAGACTCCACCTGCTCCTCACTTCTCCTCTCCCTCCCCCTGTCCCTGGTGGTCCCACGCCAGCGACACGTATCCGATCCCGGAATCCCCGCCGACAAATTAATCGGCACAAAACCAAGGCGGCGTGTGACCGCTTTGGTACTGGTGGCATCCTGCCTGCATCGCCCGCCCGACGGCGTTCGCGGGGCGGACACAGCGGAAGGCGGCGTGTCGCCGCTTTTCGGCGGAACTTCCCGGCTTGCCGCCGGAAGCTTCAATAAGTAACCAACCCGTGGCGTTCACGAATTGGCTGCCGTAGGCGGGAAATGTTTCCCTCCCCGGAAAACCAGAGTGTGGTCGATGGCCCAAGCCACGGCCCATGTTTGACCTATTTTTTAGGAGAAATCAAAATGTTCAGTAATAAATCCAATCCAATGGCAAAAATCGTCCTGTGTGCGGCGACAACAGTCGCCAGTATCGGCCTGCTCACCGACGCCGCAACGCCGACACGGGCAGATATCCCCTACAGCAATGGTTTTGAGACCACGGATACCACGACAGGTATGCAGGCCTGGTGGTTTGGCTCCAGTGGAAGCGGAAGCTACTCTATAAACCAATATCAATCGGGTGCCACCACTTCCACGGCTGGCTTCACCTACACCGGTAGCACCACAGTCAGCGCCGGGAACGGCACAAATACTTCGGGCAACACCTGGGGTGGGGCTGGTATTCATACCGCAACCAACGGCGGCAACTATTACGCCGTCATCACCAACGACGAAAATAATAACGGTACCGGCATTGGCGACGGAGGTTACACACTTTTTGGCAAGTCCACCGACGCCAGCCCCTACAGCGGCACCATGGCGGCCTACCCCGGCCCATTTACCCAATCGGTAAGCGTGTACGTACCCGTGACGGGGACCGACGCATGGACCAACAACGGAACGAGCACCACCGGCTACGGGTTTGAAATCGACGAGACTGCGGACAAGGCACCTAACGCCTTGAGCCCAAACTGGAATACCGAGGTCGATTTTCAGTTTTCCGTGGGAACCTCAGGAGGAGTCGATGTAAACGCTTCCGACGGCGGAGCCGCTGGTGGCAAAGGCACTCTGGCACTCCCAACCATCATGACAACCGGATGGTACACCTTCGCGTTGACCTACTACAAGACCGGCAACGGAACCACCGACCCGGTTGGAGTCACTTTCGCGGAGCTTGACCAAGGGGGTAATCTGATCGGCTCGCAGAGTGACACACTCTCATCCGCGGCTAGTTCGGATCTCGGTGGAACGAATTACTTGTGGTTCACCAATTGGGCAAGCGGATTTGCGGGTGACCAATTGGCCATCGATAACGTAACGGCCACCCCCGAGCCAACCACGCTGGCCCTGTTTGCCATCGCCGGCGCTGGGGCACTGCTTCTTTTACCCCGGCGGAAGCGGCAGGCAAATGCCTGAAAAAGCCGCCATGCCCTGGCCGCAGTTCGGGCGGCCAGGGCGGGGTCGAAGGCGGGCCACCCATTACCGGTCGTAAGCCTGGCGCATTAGCCACCGGCAGGCTGCGGAACACGGCAAATAATACGGCAACGTACTAATTCAAGACCATCTGTCGGATTGGGGCTAATACGTGGGCGGATAGCACTTCTTGGCTGGCCGATGCCACTCCTCGCCTCCGCCGCAAACCCTTTTTACCAAAGATCGGCACAGGACCCACCATGATGGATAACCTCAACGACGTTGAAATCAGTGAGCGGCTGGTGGCCAAACAGGCCATTTTGACCTTGCGAGCCTTTAAGCTGGCACTGCGCGTTGCCCCACCGGACCAGCGCATGGAAGCGTTGGACCGGGCGGTGCGCCGGCACGGCCAGGAGCATCTGCGGGTTATGATGGCCGCGGCCATCGCCGCACAGAATTTCCAAGGCGCGAGTACCCGGCTTGCTGATCGCGAATCGGCCGCCGCGACCAGTCGACTTCCGGACCCTGCGCCGGGTCAAGGCTTTAGATAACAGAGGGAATCAAGTGACAGCCGCATCGAACATGCCGGATGGGCATCGCGATGCGCCGTTGCGGGGAATATGTTTTCTCTTTTCATTATACCCAGACAGGCGCGGTGATCGTCGTCGACCAATAACGCCCGATTGACCGCTATGGGTACCCTGGATAACGTGATGGGGTATCTCGGCGTGCCGGGAACAATGCCAGCGGTGCGAAATATGCAGAACATTCTGCAGCCATCCGCGACGTGTGGGCGCGATGCCAGCGGCAAAAAAGGGCGGAATTGGCTCAGGCCGTGATTCTGGGCTGAATCGGACCGTTGCTCCAAAATCTGGCCGCACCCTCACTCGGTGCAGGCGACTTATTCCCTTGCGAAATGCGTCGCCATAAGATAAAATTTTGATCGTTGTGGTGTTTGGGGACGTCGTTCAACGGGAGGACGGCGCGTTCGCAATGCGCAGATAGGGGTTCGATTCCCCTCGTCTCCAGTTTATAAATTCGATGCCGGCTCACCGGGCATGAAATGGCTGCAAAGCCCGCCCTGTACTGCCTGCCGCCCGTAGGATTGCGGGCTTGGCGCGCAGCGCACCGGCAGAATCCACTTCGCGATCAGGATCATCCACACTCAGCCGCGTGGCCGGTTATTTGAACTCCAACCTGCCCCAATGGTTCGGCTGGAGGGCGGCTTCGCTGGGCACGTCGGAGGTAATGGCGGTATCCTTGTTGGACCAGTACAGCCGGAGCCGGGCGCTGCCGCCGGTCGGTGAGCCAAAAATAACGCCCACATCGCCGCCGAAAATCCGCGACTTGGCCAGATTGATCCCCAATTTTGCCAGCGGCACCCTGGCCATGACCGTGTAGCCGTGCGCCGTGTCATGGACGACCATGGCAACGCTGCGCAGCCGCGTGACGCTGCCAAAATAGACAGCCCGGCTCGGACTGACAAAGGCCGCCGGCCACGTATGCGTGGGGTCCACTTGTTTATAGAGTACGGCCGCAGGCTTGTGGTGAAACAGCGTAAGCAGCAGCCGCTCATCGCCGGCGGTGCCGGAGGTGCGGCGCGGGTTGGCCAGGGGATTGGTGGCCAGCATCAGATCCACGCAATCACCGGATTTGAACATAAGGGCCAAATTGCGGCCGTTGTTGACAAACGGAGAGGAATCGGTCACATCCCACACCAGGTACAGATTTCGCCTGCCGTAACCGAGAGCGAAGCGGAATTGATTGGCGGCGTCGGCCACCACGCGGGTAAAGTGCATCGCCGCCGGCACGTCGGCAAGATTGCCGGAGAGTTTCATGGGTGCCGTAAGGCGGGGCACGGCCACCGTGAGCACGTGCTGTCGCGGCGCGTGCCGTGCCGCCACACGGGCCGCGATTGCAGACGCCTGCGCCGCCGTGATGGTAAACGCACCTGCACTGCGGCGAATCGTTTTCAGGCCGGTCACGCGGAAAATGCGGTAATCATCCTTGCCGGCTTCCAGATAGATATGACCGGTGGCGCGATCTTTCCAGAAGTAACCTCCAAAATCTTCATCTTGGATGGAATACATGCCTTCGCCATGCGCCAGCCGCCAATCGTGCAGCAGTGATGCAACCCACAGGCCGTCGGTGGTCATCAGGAATTGCTGGCCGAGGTTGCCGTTCATGGCAAATAAGGTGCCGACACCCGGCACACGGGCAAAACCGGTGATGGAATCCGGACCAATCAGCCGGCCGGGCGCGGGCACGTTGGCGGTGTGCGAACCATGCACGCTGGCCCAGGGATTCGGATAGGTCCAGAGAGTCTGGTGGGTATGCACGTCAATGCCCTGCAATGTGGGGCGGGCGTTGACAATAAGCGTTTTGCCATCCGGTGAGACGGCCATGCCCGATTCCACCGAGCCACGGTAGGCAAAGGCGGTCATCGACTTGAAGCTGTAGATCGGCACTCCGGCCTTGGTCCACCCGGTCACCGGCAGCCGGTAAACCACGCCCCCGCTGCACATGAAAACCGTCAGGTGGCGATCCACACTGTTGCCCCAGTAGCCCCCCCACTGAAGATTTTTCTTCCAGACTATTTCGGAAGGCTGGGGGATGCCGTCGCCGTTGCGGTCGGTCCAGATAAATGCGGCAATGGGAAGGTGGGTGTCCCAGGCGAGTTTAGCGCCCGCGGCCTTGAGTGCGGGTATGGCCTGGGCAATCGCCCCGGTCTCCATTCCCTGGCGTGCCACCAGCGTATCGATGGAACCGATGGCGGCCAGGGGATGAAGATAACCGTTCCGGAGCTGTGAAATTACTTCCACGGTGTTGCCGCTGCCGGTCAGGATTCGCCCGTGGTAGCGGAAGATCTGGTTCGGATAGTTGCCGCCGAAGACATCGTCCGGCCCCATTTTACGACTGACAGTGGCTACGTATTGGTAATCTTGCGGGCCGACCTGCCCCTGATTCTTCCAGTTCAGGCGGTATTGCACGCCTTCGCCGAAGGCCATGTTTCTGTCAAACGGAGCCACGCAGCCGTCCGTGGCACCGTAGTGCGGGGCACCGACAAACGCTCGCACCAGCCGGCCAGTGGAAATATTCCACACGCTCACGCGCTTGGGCCGGTCATCCTGTTCGGCGACCCACAGCCGGCCGCGGCTGTCCACAGCCAGGCCCGCGGGCTGGAACATCCCCTGCGGATTGGCAAGCCCGCGCGCCGGGCGGCCGCCTTTCACGCCGATGCTGTGAAGAAACTTTCCGGCGGGGCTGAACATTTTTACCTGCTGCAGCACGCCGCGGTTGGCGACGAATATGTCGCCGGCGGCGTCGGTGCAGATGCCGGAGGGAGCTTGCAGACCGTGAGCGATTAAAACCGTCGTCTGGTGTGTTTTGAGATTGATCCGCAGAACCTGCCTGCCCTGGATCACCAGCAGGGCATCAGAGCCGTCAGCCGCCAGCGGTCCGGGGTGTGAAATATGGATGTCGTGCGCCGGATCCAGCCGGCAGTCCGCGCCGCGGGCCGATTGCCGCAGCGCCACCGCCGCGATCCGATTTTCACGGGTCAGGGAAATGTAGGCAAACCCGCCCACCAGCGCGAGTCCCCGCAGGTTGCCGTTCATCTTGTTACTGACAATCAACTCCATCCGCGCACGAATGGGGCGGCCGAGATGATCCTTGCGGTAATCCATGGGGAATAACCGCCGGTCGCTGAGGCGATAGCGGTAAAGCACCAGGTGGGCGAGCCTTTTGTAATAGTGCATCAGCGGGGAGGGATTCTCCTCCGCAGCCACGTACAGGTATTGGTGATCGGCGGCCAGGGAAATATTGACGTTGCCAAAGGCGAAGCGGTTGCGCAGTCCCCATTGCTTGCGGCCATGGAGATTCACGCCGATGAGGTACCAGCCGTTTTCCGCCATGGGAGAGCCGATCACCACGTCGTTGCCCGCGGCCGCCACCGCCTGCGGATCCATGTGATCGGACCCCCAGCCGCCGGTGCCATTTCTGGTCGCCCACGGTGGTGTACCGGGGTTGCCATAGGTGAGCACGTATTTCAATCCGATGCCGTGGTCATAGAGCATCTGCCATTGGTAGTGGCCGGGCGGAACGGGCTTGCCGGCGTCGGTGGTGCCATCCCAGGTGATGCTATGCGGCCCGGCGGTTTGCGGCAGGGCGCCGATTAAATTGCGCACGCGCCGGCCGTGGGCGTCATTAATCACGATAGTCACATTGCCCGGCGCAGGGAGCGTATATTTGATCCGAATCTGCCGGCCGGACGCCACCACGACAGTCCCGGCCTGTCCCTTGGAAGCCGCACGGGGCGGGGCGGCGCAAGCCGCCATGGAAGTTAGAATCATCAATAAAACAACAATCGCTTCCATCGAATGCCAGACACGTCGCATGAATGACTCCTAATTTATAATAGGGTACTGCACCGGGGGCCTCATTTGATCATCGCCGCACCCCACTTATCCAAGATGCAATCGACGGCATTAGCAGCATCATTCTGCAGCGAAAACAGGTAGTTGCGCCAGACGACCTGTAAACCTTCACCAGTATAGCCGGAAAAGTTCACTTCCACATCCATGGCTATTTTCTGGCCCACGGCCGTTGATCATTAATGGCGAGAATGCACGCCGGGCATGGGCGTACTACTGCCTTGCGAAAGTGAAAAGGGGTAGCGATGAAGGGACTAAAATGCTGGAATGCGTGTTTCTGGGTGAACATCAACCCGCGGCTAGAAAAATAGCGAAAATGACTGCAAATGCAACAGCCACCGCTGGGACTTGAACCCAGGACCTACGCTTTACGAAAGCGTCGCTCTACCACTGAGCTACGGCGGCATTGCCCACTGATCCACACGGAAAAACCGCATCATCATTGGACTTTATGACATTATCATACTCCCCACAGAGGTGGTACGCAACGGCGTTAAAAGCTCCGTTTTGGCGGCTGGTTTACAGGGCCTTTTCAGCGGCAATGGACCTGTTGGCAGCGATGGCGCTCCTGCGGATACTTGATACGATTCCGGCCGCGCGGGTAAAGGGGGCGGTTGCCGTAGCCGACGATACCGCCCACGCCGCGTTAGCCGGTTAATGGTGGATCAAAGCGGCCACGCGGATGACAAAGAAAATAGCCAGTGCCAATATGGCCAGCCCCACGAGAAGGCCCCGCCGGCGCCGGGCAGCTTTTTCAGCCTGCCAACGCATATCAAGTGCGTTCCATCGATTCTGGATGGAAGCCATAGATTCGCCGGTCAGAATCGACTCCACCGCGCCCGCGGTCAGCAGCAATTTTTCTTCCAACAGCGCTTTTTGCTTGCGGGTAAACGTGCCGGACTGGTAGCGAAAGGCGCTCTGCTGGCGAGCGGAGGCCGAGGCAGCCATCATCACCCGCCCACGGTCAAGGCTCAGCAGGACGCGCAGCGGTCCGGTGCCGGTTCTGGCCGGCGGCGCATCCGGGAATATAAATTCCCGGCAAGCTTCGGCCGGCAAATTTGTTCCGGCGCTGGGCATGGCCTTGGTAAATCCAAGGGCGTAGAACATCTGGGTGATGATCTCCAGGGCTTCCGGTGCATCGAGTGTTGTAACAAAGCTATGTTCCACCAGCATGAGTAATCCTCTAGAAATGGAGGGGCAAAATACACAAAAGATTATAGGTAAAATGCAGTAACATGCCGGGAAGTATAGATCCGGTGCGTATACGCAGGTATCCGAGAACCAGGCCCAGCAGAAATAGATAAGGAAACGCCGCCACAGTCAGATGCAAGGTCATAAACAGCAAAGCGCTGACGATAACGGCGTCGCGGGGCGAAAGCGTTGATTGCAGCGACGGCAAAATAATTCCGCGAAAACCGAGTTCCTCAAAGACGGCCGGTTGAACGCAGTTGGCCAGAATGATTGTGGTCCAGCCGAACCCGGCAGCCAGAAAAGGCCTGACCATGTGCAGTTCACGCACTCCCAGAAAGCGATGTTCCAGCGCCAGCATTCCCGAGGCTATCAAAAACATGGTCAATGCCGCGCCAAGGGCCGCAAAGAACCACACGATGTTCACCCGCCGGGCCAGGCCGGCCAGCACTGTGCGGTACGTGGCCAGCGCGGCCAGGGTGATAATAACAGCGTCTGCAATTTCCAGCCTGATAATATCGGAGGCTTCGCTGACCCGGGTCACCCCGATGATCAGAGTGATTCCACTGGCGGCCAGCAGCACAAAATACAGGGCCAAGACAGTGGCAATGTGCGATCGATTCTGCTTTTCAGACACAGACGAAAAGGGCACCGAAATACTCTGGCAAGTCGGGCAGCAAAGCCAGGATGGCTGCCATGCGGCACCGCATGTCGGACAAAATTTTCGAGTTGCCGGGGTATCGCCATCCGCACCGGCCTCGCAGTCAGCAAGCTCCTGAAACTCGCTGCCTGGCTCTTCCGTATTGCTGCTGGATGATTCCGGTTGATCCATTCTGCCTCGACGGTTTACGAAGGCGTTTATTTTATTATAGCTTTAGCCGCCATGATCACGGCTGGCCCTGCTGGCGAATGATCTGCCGGTATTTCACCCCTGCTCCCACAGCACGGATCAGCGCTGCAGTTATAATAACCTTAATGATAATACCGTTGAGCAAACCGTTGGGGTGGGACTGCATGTTTTTGAGGGCAACGATCATGTCCAGCATCCATAAGCTGACGTAGAGCACCAGACCCACGATGGCTGCCGGCAGGGGAGATTTTCGCGACCAGATGAAAAGGCCCCAGAAGATGACGGCGATTCCAAAGATGACCGCCACAGCGGCGTGCATCCGGGCCACTGGAATTTGATGGTTTTGCGAGAGGATGGCATATTCCACAAAGCCAAAGATGGTCTGCACTACCGCGGCCAGCACCAAGGCTCCGGATGCGCGCCCAAGCTGCTTGCGCAGTTCGTCACCCTGCAAGGCCACTCCAGCCGAGGTTGTGGCAAAGGCGCTTTCGGAAACCACCCGCGGCCCGCCGGCACCGGCTTGTGGCAGAGCCTTGCCACAGGATTCACAAAATGCTGCGCTGGTCACGACCGCCGCGCCGCAGTGCGGACAACTGGTGGAATCCATACACCTTCTCCTTAAAGTAATCGCCCGCGAGTCCACATTGAGATGTTCACTGACGAAACATACATCGCATCTAAGCAACCACAAAAATCAGCGGCAGAGATGATGCCCCTGTCGTGACGTTACAGCAATTCGGCACCCGTTGGCCGACCCACTTCACCACTGCACCGAACAGCGGTGATTGTACACTGCACGTCCGATGGTGCAAGAAAAAACTTTCCGCCCACATTGCCAGCATGCGGCTGATGGCTCCGCCGGCAACACCGCCGCGACTGGGGCGATAACGCTGTGAGGTTATTACTGAAGAACCCTCCTATACCTTATGGATGGAGCGGCCGGCGATATTACATGCGGGAACGCAAGCGGCCTGGCGGGTGAAGCACTGGGCGCAATACTGTGCCAGGCCGGAGGGGTAGCGGAAGATGAACCGATTCCCTTCGGTTGCGAGCTTTTACCGTGGGAGAACGCACTTGTGATGAGCGCCAGTGGAAGTCCCAGCACGAGAACCAGTATAAAGCTCCCCGCCACTTCCAGCAGCAACGCCAGAAAGGTTGTCAGGAAGCCGGCACCAAAGAGCTTCCTGACCAGCCAAAAATAAGTAAGCAGCGGTGCGACCACAATCAACAGCAGGAGGATCACGCCCAAAGCCCCATGCGACACCAGCGATCCACCGCGACCGTTGATGAAAACAGCACCACCGATGAGTAAAGCCGCAACAATAACCAGAATAATAATGGCCACGTTCATGGTAATGTTGAGTACTGTCGCCTTGATCACCATGGTCTTAAAATCCCCATAATCGGCGTTGGGAGAAAGCGGCCTGAGCAGAACCAGACAGGCGATCAGCAGAAGTTCCGCGGCAAACTGGCCGATGGTCAGAATACCCACGTACCTGCCGACCCCATCCGGATGCGCCCAGATGTGGAGTTTCGGATTGAAGACAGAGTTGATGCCCAACACGATAAGCTGCATCACGACCAAAGCTACCAGGCATCCCAGCATAGTGAATATCGTAGCTAACCAATCTGACGCAGTGGAGCCATCGTCGGGCCGCGAGGTTCGGCTGAACCCTGCGGATTCTTGCCGGCGCGCACGCTCCGCCTGCCGGGCCTGCGCTGCCGCCTGCCGCCGTTGCCCGCGGAATAGAAAATTTTCACACTGAACGCAAATGTATTTTCCATCCCGGATCACCAACGGCGTAGAGGCATCCGACTGGCCGCAACGGCTGCAACATTGTTCTCCCGGCCTGGTGGCCGGCGGAGGTACTGCAGGATCCACGGCCATCACGCCGACATCGGCGAGTGAACCGGCCTCGATGGGGGCCAGCGGCGGCAAATCCACCGGCAGTAAATCGACGAGTTGTGACAACTCGCCCTGCGGTGCCAGCGGCGACGTTCCCAGCGCTGCTGTCGGACTGGCCAGAGAACCACCGGTACCGTGCGAATTTTTCCCTGTGGTACGCGCTGCATAACATGATTCGCAGTAATAGCGGCCTTGCGGATCCTTGACGCGTTTCTGGCCGCGCAAATCTTTTCGGCAGGCGGTGCAGACCTTGGCCCCGGCCGCCGCCGCACCGCCATTCGCGTTCGGCGCTGCCCCGGCGGCAGGCACCTGTACCGGCTGCCGGCAGCGAGGGCAGCGTCCCCACGTTCCCCGCGCCGAATCGGGCACCAGGGTCCTGGCACCACAACCCGGGCACGTTACTTCAAGGGCCATGAAGCAGGCTCCTTGCATTTCCCGAAGTGTCAGCGCGGGCGAAAAACCGCTGCGGCCACTGGGAGTTAAAGACTACCGGTATAGGTAGTTGCATGAAGCCCTTTCCTTGAATGCCCAGGTTGGCCAAGGGCAGTATGAGTTGCAGGGGGGCGTGCGCGGCGTTGAAAAATAGCGGATCGTAGATGGTCTGGCCCGGCGCGATAACTTTCTTACTCCAGGTGAAGCCCTGCGGCTGCTCGCCAAAACGTTGGAAGCCCACTGCGGGAACGCCCTTGCCCATCGAAGCCAGCACGGCAATACCCAACGCGGCTGCGTTGAGAGTCTTCCACGAAGCCGCGGCAATGCGCTGGTACTTATCCGGCGTGGCCCGCCAGGTTTGGAACACGACCGGCCATTGCGACATGTTTTTCACTGCCACCACCACGATCAGGCGCGAGGCCAGTGCATGTGGTCCTGCGGCCGTGCGATATTGGCTGATACTCGCCTTATTGTTGACGACCCAGATAAGCCGGCCGTTGAATAGGTCGCGCGGCCCGGCCGGCCGGGCGACGACATAGTTTGGCTGTGGTGGCAGGGCTGGTGCTGGCGGGCGGTCGGTGAAAGTATTGGTCGACGAGACGAACTGCCGAAATCTGGCCGGTGAAAGCCATAAAACTACGCCATCGGCAAAGGCAACGTTGCCCCCATCTCCGTGATTGATGCCGGCGCGCTCATAGGCGAGCACCTCGCTTTGATTATCAGCATCGTACTGGTTGGCGGCCGCAAGTACGTAGTCGCAATGGCCCTCAAGCCGCCGGGCCACCAGGGAAACGTCGGCCCGCTGCCCCGGTGTTAAGCCGGACAAGTCTGCGGCCTGGCGGCCGGAGTTGGGGTCAATCAGGTCCTTGGCCGTGAGCGTGCCCTCGGCCACAAGGACGGCAAAATTTGGCGGAAAGAGATTTTGATGGCCATGGGCATAGGCGGTGCAGGCCTGGGAAATGTTATGCAGGTGCATCGCAGATTCGGCCCGGCCAGCGAGAATGTGAGCCTGGGCGAAAGCGGGCAGCAGTATCGCTACCAGCAGCAGCGGCAGCAGCAACGTGAAACATCCACCGATGACCACGCCGGCAATGGCCAGTCCGCGTGGAGCTTTGCGCAGACCGATGATGCTGAGGATTAAGCCCACCGGCGAGAGTAAAAAGAAGGTCAGCACCGACACCAGCGAAATGATAAATCCGGCCAAGCCGAATCCATTGGTGCCGCTGCCGGCGGATTGGTGGTATTGCGGGTCGCGCAAGTCTGGGGTGTCTATGGCCCGATGATCCACCGGCACAACGCGGGAACGGCGGGCACTGCTCGCCACGGACTGGCGATGCAGACATTCCAGGCAAACCAATTGGCCGTCACGTGAAAGCAGAGGTATGGCGGCATTGCTTTGGCCACAAACGCTGCACGTCTGCGGGCCGGCGGCAGACGCGGAGGCTGTTTCGCCAGGCTGTGGAACGGCTTGGGATGCCGGCTTAACCTTCTTCGCCCCTGCCCCAGCCGCTGCTCCGGGAACCTGATCGCCAGGGGATGCATCCATCGGCAGCAGGCCGCCGGTAAACACATCCTGCCGAGCCTGGGGAGAGCCGCCTGAAGTGCCCTGGGTTGCCGCATAGGGGTTTTGTCGCGCGGCGTAACACGATTCGCAATAATAGCGGCCTTGCGGATCCTTGACGCGCTTCCGGCCGTGCAAGTCCTTCCCGCAGGCGGTGCAAATCTTGAGAGTTGCGGCGGTGGCGGAAACGGGGCCGGGAACGGCCAGCGGCTTATGACACCGCGGGCAGACAATAGGCCTTCCTGCCGCCGCCGGCAGCGAGACCTTGGTTCCACAACCCGGACACGTTATGTCCATGGCCACAGCCGAGCCTTTCCAGCAACCTTAGAAACCCTTCCACCGATCTTGCGAAACGAGTGTATGTTAACCCTCTTCGGCTGTAGTGGCAACAATCTTGTCCCCTCCGCATTGGCATTGAAGAACACATCAATAATCTGCCACCGTTTCTGCAAGGCCGCGGCAGATCACCGGCCAGCCTTTCCCTACCGAAAAAAATGACATCTATCCCCCCACCGGCAAGGTTGGTATATAATGACTGCGAGGCGTAGTCGGCGCTGACATAAATTGTTGCACCCATCGAAAGGCTCCGCTGGTGACTGCTCAACCCCACCATCTTCGCTTATGGCCATTGCGGCCCAGCCGTTGGAGTATTTTGTCTGGCGTGGCGGCTGGGGCGCTTTTGCTATCCGGATGCCAAAGCCAGCCAACGCTTAAACCCGCCGGGCCTGATACCGCCTTCAATATGCGTTACCAGTTGGGCACGCCCTTGAGCGGCCCGCAAGCCCCGGGTGGAAAACTCACCTCCGCGCCGGATCTGGTGGTGCAGGTGCAATTTCTGAAACTCAATCGCTGGCCGCGGGTGCATTTGCCGCCCCTGGCCGGGCAAAGCACGATTACCATCAACAATGCCGCGGCCCGGCCGACGATGGCCTTTCCGGCCTTAAGTGCCGGGGCTCAATTTGGCAATGTCAACAACAGTTCCACATTTGCCGCATTGTTACATTCCGCCGGAGTCCGGGCCACTTTGTGCGGTCAGGCTTCCGCCGCCGTGTGGCCGGGCCTGTCGGTGGCCCTGCGTCTGACCGATGCCCACGGGCTCAACGTGCATGGCCGCGATTTGCGACAACTTCTGGCCCTGTGGGTATGGCAACCGCCACCGTCGGCCGCCAAGGCCGCTCCGGTGGCCGGGTTGGCGTTTGAGATAAAGCGATTCAACACCACGTCCCGACTGCCCACCCTGGCCCGGCAACTCCAAGTCTTGCCGGAACGGCCGTTCGTCGGCCCAACAACCTACGGGGCAATTATCCCCTTCCATTTTCTTTCCGGCAACAGCCCCGCCTTTGCCATGGTCATCATCATCCGGCCTTGGGCCAATTCACCGCAAGACCAGGCCCTGGCCAATCAGGGCCGCCAACGTATCGCCGCATTGACAAAGGTTCATGCGACAGTGGCATTACTGAATCGCCCGGATTTAATCGTCGCACTCCATCATCTTGGCACACCTGGAGTAAGAAGGGCCTCCCTGGTTTATCTGGCCGGGCAGACCAATGCTAAGTTGACGCAGGATGTGGCTGCGGTGGCCCAGCCGCCGGTACTTCGGGCGCTGGCTGGGGCGGTGGCCGCCGATACGCTTCGCGCACCATTTATGACCGCGGCGCAGCTCGGATGGACACTCGATAAAACCACGTACACATTGCTTTATCGAATGCAAAAGATTAAGCCCCTGGCACCGCAACTTTTTGTGGCGTTGGAGCTGCATCTGGGAGAAGCGGCATGGCACGTTTCTTCCCTGGATGAAATTGCCCGCAATCTAAGCTCCCGCCGGAATTACCGCCTGCGCATAATTAAAGAAAATCTTATTTATCTGGAAGATTCCTCACCGGCCGCCCGTTTAACGGCCTTCAATTGGCTTAACCGGCGTCATCTCGCCCCCGCCGGTTATAACCCGCTGGCCGACAACCGGGCGCGAACCACGGCCCTCAATAACGCGGAAAATAATGCCGCTTATCTGCGGAGGATACAACAATGACCGATGCGCCCACGCCTGCCAACCCGCCGCCGCCCGCCCCCACGGCCCGCCCGCGACCCAACCGCTGGGCGGTATTACGCCGCCGCGCGGTGTGGACCATTTTCAGCATTGCCGGAATTTTGCTGGTGCTGCGCATCGCCCTGATTTTTATCTTTCCAGCGGTGCTGGAACATGTGCTGGCCTATTACCATCTCACGGCCGGCTATCAGGAAATTAAACTGGATGTACTCGGGGGCGATGCGGAAATATGGGGCCTGAAAGTACGCCCCATCCAAGGCGGCCCGAACGTCATGGATATTGAGTATTGCCACGGCAATATATCCATTGTTAATTTATTTCGCGGCCGGCTGTATATCCGCCGGGCTGTGGCCGATGGTGCGGACCTGTTTGTGCGCCGCCAGGCCGATGGAAATTGTCCCCTGCTAAATGCCCTTCTTTCCTCCGCCCGGCAGCAGGCCCAAGCACCGGCGGTACACCCCCCCACTGCTACTTCCATCAGTCTGGCGGCACCGCTGCATATGGAGGCGTTTCGCCTGGAACATCTGCGGGTGCATCTGATTGACCACAGCGTTACGCCGGTGGTGCGCCTGGCCATTACCATGAACGTGCGCGTTTCGCATCTGGGACAGCGGCACGGGGCCACGCAGTTTCGCCTGGATCTCTGGTCGGCGACGGTGGTGGATGTGCTGCACATGAGTGGAACACTGACCACCCATGCCAACAGCTTGCTGGCGCAATGCCATATTCTTATGCGCGGATTGCATCTGCAGCCCACCAGCGGCTATCTGGCGGCATTGAATTTCCGGCCCGGCAAGGCCGGCCTTTCTTTGCGTGGCCAAAGCACCCTGGCGTTACGGGTCATCCCCTCTAAAACCTCCGCACAAGCCCTTGCGGCCGTGTTTACTCTGCGACAGGTGCAACTCAATTCCGGTGGACGGCCGGCATTAGGCCTGGACAATCTGGTAGCCCGGGGACAACTGGCCCAACATCTGGCGGATATCCGCGACCTGACCATTTCCGGCTTAACGATTCATGCCGGTCGTGGCCCCAATGGCCTGTTCCACTTTGCCGGACTGGAAGTGTTGCGGCGTATCGCCACGGCCGGAGGCACGCTGTTACGCCCCGCCAAACCGCGTGTGGCAACCCGTCAGGGTGGCAAGTCAAGTCTCCGGCATATTCCGCACGCAATGCCGGAGACTGCCAGCCACCCTTATCAATATGCGATTGACCGGCTCAATATTCATGGTTTCAAGGTGGTTTTTGATGACCAGGGCATAACACCCAACACTCATCTGAAACTCAACCTTAACACCCTTGAGGCCGTGAGTACCGGCGGCCTTCCCGGCACCGCCGGAGAAACCTTGATGATTTCCGGCTCCGGGGCTTTGCCGGGCATTGCCGCAGCCGTCAACATTTCCGGCAATATGAAGCCCTTTGCCCACACCCGCACCCTTCAGGTGCACCTGACGGCCAGCGATATTACGGCCGGCGCTCTGGCCCCGTACCTGGCCGCGGCGGGACTTAAAAGCAAGCTTCATTCCGCCAGTTTCAACGCCGATTTTTCGGCCACCGCCACCACCGCCCCGGACGGCACCACGACCGCATCCTTCCATCTGGATCATTTGACGTATCGGGATGGTACCAACACGCTATGCGATTTTAAGCGAATTGATATTGACCGGGCACGTGTTAATGCCGCCACGGGCAGATGGAAAATTGGTTCCTGCACGATCATCGGTCCGGCCTTTGATTTTTCCCGCACGCCCTCCGGGGCGTACACGGTGCTGGGAATGCAGATTCTCGGTTCTGACAACCGGCAGCCGACGCTGCCGCCAGCGGTGAAAGTCCCAACGCCACCACGTGGAGGCGGGGCCATGAATCCGCCGCCACGCCTGCAGATCAACCATTTCCAGTGGTCTGGAATACGTATAGGGTTTGATGACCACCGCGCCCGGCCCGCCACCCGCATCGGCATCAGCCACGCCGGCCTGATTCTCCATAACTTCATGCTGGACCTGGCCGCCGGAAGCCCTGCCCGCCACCCCGGCCTGTTCAAAGCCTGGATGGATGCACCCGGCCTGATCCAACTGAACGCCGCGGGCAGCATCGGCCCCGGCAAAGACAGCCTGATCACGTCCTTGCAGGTGCATGGTACGAATATCAACCTGCGTCCCTTAACGCCGTATCTCAAGGGGCTGGGAATTCTGCCGCAATTAACACAGGGCACGCTGGCCGGCTCACTGGGAGCGAAAGTGGCATTGCACGGCGGCCGACTGACCGGATCCGTGCAGGTGTCTGATCTGGCGCTGCACCAGGCCGGGCAGGAATTGGCGGCGGTGCAGGAGTTTCAGGTATCCAACATTGCTGCCGCACGAAATGATCTGACCATCCAGCGGGTGCGTATTGTCAAGCCGTTTTTACAGGTTACCCGCCTGGCCACCGGCAATTTAAGCTTCTGTGGCATCAACTTGTTGCCCGTACCTGCCACCGCCCCGGCTGCGGCCATGGCCAACGCCCCTATTGCCCCCCCGCCCACAACGCCGTTACGTGCAGCCATCGGCGATATCCTGCTCACTCACGCCATCGTGCGGTGGATCGATCTAAAACCCGCCCAACCGATGAATGTACGGCTCCATATCGCGGCGGTGGTTACCAATGCCATACTGGGGCATCGCCATCCCGCCATGGGCACTGTGCAGGCGACACTTTCGGCCAAGGGTGTGGCCAGGGCCATGAACCTGGGAGGAACATTTGCCGTGCCGGTAAGCGGGCTAAGCGCCCATCTGCATCTGCTGGCCACCCGCCTGCAGGCCCAGGTCATAAATACGTATCTTCCGCCCGGTATCACCTTTGCTCCCAAAGACCAGAGCATTGCCGCGTTACTTCATATCCATCTGCAACGAAGCCAGGACGGTTCTATCCAGGGCCAGGCCGACATCAGCTATCTTCAGGTTACGGCCGATCCAGGTACTGCGGCGGCGCAAACACTGCTGTTTGCACCATACCTGAAGGTCAATTTCACACGTATTAATCCGGCCCGTCACCGCCTGGCTGTCAATGCGATTCAGGCCCATATACAAACCTTTTACCTGACCCGCCGTGGACATTTCTGGTCCGTGTGCGGTTTGCATATCGGAGGGAAAGTCCGCATCAGGCCGCCAGCCCATGTGACTGCCACAACCCCACATGTATTTTCCATTCTTCCTGCACAATTGCCGCTGATAACGTTGCAGCACCTGCAATGGCGTATGGATCACGTGGTGGTGGCGGGGCTGCTGCCGCACCGGCAAGCCTTACAGATCAGCAACATGGAGCTGCACAATACCGCACCCGTGCGCTGTCTGGGCGAAGCACCCGCCCGCCAGCCGGCAGTGGTATTGCAACTCACCGGCACACTCAATGGAATTGCCCGGCACGTAGCATTGGCTTTTCGCCTCAAGCCCTTTGCCAACCACCCTCGCGCGGCGGTGAACATGGCCATCACCGGTCTGAGCGGCCCGGGCCTGGCAGAAGCGGTGCCGGCCCTGCCGCGGTACTTTGCAGTTAAGGCCTTAAAGACAGGAACCTTGACGGCCAGTGCCTCCGTATCGCTGCGGCTGGATCGGCGATCGCCGCTGGATTTTAATCTGGCGCAGCCATTTTCAGCCTCGGCAAAAATCTCCGGAATTGCATTTCGCGACACCCCGCATGGGCCGGTGATGGCGGGCATTGAAAACATCAGCGCCGATAAAATAAACGTGGACCCGGCGCAATTTTCCATAGCTGTACCCATGCTGAATATACGTAAGCTGACCTTGCGTCTCACGCATGATGCCACCGGTTTGGGCGTGGCCGGGCTGCCACTCAATATGCAAAAGACACCGCCCCTGGCCAACCATGTGCTGGCTCCGCGTGTGCATCCAGCACTACCGCCGGCCGGCACGCACCCATGGCAGGTTCTGGTTCAACGAACGGTCATCAGCGGGATTGATGCCCGATATATTGACCACACCTGCACACCACCAGTTGAAATTCCGCTGAATGGCCTGGAAGCCCAGATTTTTAACCTGGGGACAACTCCGCTGACTGCGCATATTCCCCTGCGATATAATCTCATCGCTTATGCCGGCGCAGTTGGCAATCCGGCCATGGGCGTAAAAGTTCTGTCGACGGCAACAAAACCGGCGACCGGGAAACTCACTGGAAAAATCACCCCGCCGCCTCCTGCGGCAAAAGCCAAGCCACTTTTTGCCCAGTTTTCATCCAATGGACAAGTGTATTTGTATCCGCATCTGCAGGGCTGGGCCAGAGCAGCGCTCAACGGGATGTCTCTGGCGGAGCTTGCGCCGCTGGCAAAAAAATATGGCGTTACCCTTGGCGGGGGCACACTGGACAATTCCAGCGACATCCGATTTCATGCCAATCATCGCATGAATTTGCATACCAAGCTGGTATTTTCCAACTTGAACCTCTCCGAACCGCCCCACGGAGCTTTGGCCAAGTTGCTGCATCTTCCAACGCCGGTAAATGTCGCTATTGCCGCTATTGAAGCACCGGATGGCTCGATTACCCTGCCACTTTCCGTGCCGATCAGCGCCGGCCATTTTTCGCAATCCGCCATTACCGGCCAACTCATCGGCGATCTGGTCCAGGTGGTGGCGGTAGGCATTGCCAGTTCACCGCTTAAAGTTGCCGGAGGTCTGGCGTCACTGTTTGCCTCCGGTAAGCTGCAGGCCGTCAAAAAGCCTCCGATAGTATTACACTTCGCACCCGGCTCCCCCACCATCACCAGCCGGGATTGGCTGGCGATAGGAGCGTTGGCCAGACAGTTGCGGCATCACAGCTCGTTACAGGTGGTGGTGCGGCAGCAAATATCCACCGCGGACATTGCGGTGGCGGCGCGCCGTGCCAATCCTACCAAAAGGCAGTGCCTTGAGCTTATCGCCGCTTTGGAGGCGCAAGCCAATCGTCTGATGAGCAAGCGCCGGCAGCAACTGGGCCAATTGCGCGGGGAACTGGCTATTCGTCTTTCCGACAGTGCTATTCATCACGGCACCGGCCGGCTTGCCCGGCTGGATACCCGGCTGGCCCATACCCGGATGGCTATCAACTACCTGGCGAATATGCTTGCGCCGGGAGCCAGCCGCGAGGCCTCCCGCCGCACCCGAGGCATGATGATCACCATCGCCCGCCGCCGCCTCTTGGAAATCAAGGCGGCCTTGCTGGCTGCGGGCTTCGCCCATCCAAACCGCCGCGTGCATATCGTGTTTCCGCAATATCTGCCCGCCAAATCAGACCGTGGCGGGCCCGCTACCATCGCCCTGGTGCGCACCCGATAGGTCCAGTTACCTGCTTTTTAGGGAATGGGCTGGTTGCCGGATTCAGGGGTAACATCCATCCAACACGATCATTGCGTGCCCCTCAATTTGCGGAATAGTTACATGCGTATAGCCGTTCTTATATGCAAACGGCAGTCTGGTTATTTGGGGAGCCAGGTAAACACCTGAAGGTCGACGCGAGGTTCGCAGCGTCATGGCCACATCCGTCAGAGGCACAACATCTTCGATGATATCCAACTGCGCCGTCCGGCGCTGGGCGCTATAGGCCAACAGATGCACGATGGTGCGCACCGGCTGCTGTTGCCGGGTCAATGTGGCTTCCAGATAGCTCGGACCGCCAACCGTAAGCAGGGGCCGTGGCAGAAGTTTCTGGATCAGGCCAGCCACCAGTTCCCGGTACTGCAGGTTTCCATGGACAGCATAACTGTTAAAAACAGGAAACGCGATGTATGCCGTATGTGAGGTGGCCACAGCGGCGGCAAAACGCGACAGCACGGATCCCGGGGTTTGGGCATGAGACGAAAAGTGCTGCCAGGTGCGGTCAAAATAAGGTTCCACCACCTGCGCTGCAACCGTACCCCGGCCTGCTGTCACCCGCAGGCTGCGATCGTAAACGATATGATCAGTCTGTGCCAAAGCAGAGACAAATTTTTCGTCAGGCCTGAAATAAATGCTTTGAAACGGTGATGGACCGCAGGCCGCAATTCCCAGTTCGGAAAGCATGACCTGCGTGCCGGCAGCGTTGAGTCCGGCGTAGCCGCTGGCCAATATCTTGCCACCCGTACGTAGATAATGCTGCACTTTTTTTAATAACTTGGCATCTTCCAATGGCGCATCCGGCAGAATCACCAGATCGTAGCGGTTGAAATCCGCCGTTTCATCGATCAGATCAAACTGGTGACGAAGCTGTGTGAGCATGCGCGTGGCACCCTCGTTGCAACGGCTGGCAGCTTCGAGCACATTGGTGGCCTCCGTGTTCACCTGAAACAGTCCGATCTGTGATACGGGAGTCGCGTTAAGCAGCCAGGGTTCACGCGATTCCACCCGTCGATAAACCTTGGCGATGAGTTCGTAGACTACCGGATCCAGGCGGCCGCGCGGGTGCAATTGATCACCAATGGAGCAGCGGGCACCGTGGGCAATCATCTGCGAGATTTCGTATTCCAATGCGGCGTATGGTTTGAGGCCTCCGAAATCTGCCCAGGATTTATGAAATCGAGCCGTCATCCCAAGGTAAGGCCTGGCAAAGTTGCGGGCAAAACGGACATTCATCGGAAAATACATGTAGCCCCAGCCACCCGTGGGCAGGGCTTCAATTTCCACCTGGGTGTGATACTGGACCTCGCGGGCAAGATTGGCAAAGGGGCGGGAATTAAATAACACGCCGGCACCACTGGCAGAAGCCTTTATCTGATCGAAATAACGTTTCATGTAACGCAGCGAAACCATTGTTGCATACCGGGCGCGATCCACTGCGCTTTCGGGGTTGAGATTCTCCCGGACCATACCCGCCAGCGCCCATGGCGATACAGAGGGTTGATCCCAGCACATATCAAAAAATATACCGTCCACCGGCCTGAATAATTTGAGCACTTCCGCCGTCTGTTCATACAGGTAATCCTGATACGGACTGGACATATCCAGTATCTGCCAGCCCGCATCCAGAGGCTTGCGCCCGACCTGCGATCCATCAGGATTTTTAGCGATCCATTCCGGATGAGTGTTGGCGGCGAATTCATCACATTGCACACTCAAATAAATGGGAGCCCGAATTCCTTCCCGGTGCAATGCCTCCACCTGACTCGAGAGAAGATCCAGATTTTTCTTAAGTCCCGGATGTCGCGCGGCATGACCAGTATTGTAGTACAGATGACCGTGGTGGCACTTGGCAAAAACCGTAACGGAGTTCACATGCGCCTGCTTCATGGTTTTAGCAAAAGCCCGCGGTTCAAAGTCTGTGCCCACATCCGGGATGGCCGGACCGGTATGAAAATCCAGATGGATTTGCCGATACGGGAGGGAAAACACCCGGTCATTGATTTTAGACATCGATAGAACTCCTTGAATAAAATTCCGCGGAAAGTATGGTATGGATGATCCGACTGCCGGGACCGCACCTGGCCATGCCACCGCGGGGCAACCACAAGCAACACCCAAGCCGCATCCATGGCCAGGGCCAGTGTAGGGCTGATGCGGGCGGTTATTTTCCACCCAACAGAATGAAGTATTGTATCATTTAGCCATGGACTGTCTCCATACTTCGGGCTTGAATTGCTGTAGAGCATTGAGCCGCCGATATTTTTGAACTCCCCCTGATAATCCGGTATGCTACATGCGGTTCTACCCGGGTTGAAGATGGAACACACCCCGCTTTGTTGGAGCTTTTATGCAGGTTGAGCAGACCGCCCGGTTACGCGCGTGTGCAGCGGCAGCCCAGTTGGCCGACAAGATGTCCCTGGTTCTGCGCCAGTGCATTGAGCCGTGCTGTCCAGCAGCTTTGGCGATCTGCGATGTGGAAAAACCGGATGAGCAGCAATGGCGGCTGCGGGTGTGCGTAAGTGATAAGTGGTCGCATGTGCATTTGCGATTGGAGCAAGCCGAGGCCGCCGCCCCTGCCGCCATCCAGACCACGCTGGCCGCCAAGCTCAAAAGCTTCCTGGCAGCACAGCGACGCATTGCTTTTAAGATACGCCCGGGCACCTACCCCGGTGATTCGCTGACCAACCTGCGCTTAACCCTTAATACCATCCCCGGTATGGCCTCCAAAGGACTTAAGCTTCAGACGGATGTCGAATTTATCCCGTGCACGGCCGTGGTATCGGGTACGTGCTTCAAAATTAATGACTTTTTGCTGGAGGTGGATGCCTCTGTGCGCGATGAAGTCGCAGCAGCCCTGGAACGCCAGGGCTTTGAAGTAGACAGTGTCAACCCCATCGGCGTCTAAATGGCCGGCGTCGGAGAACCAGCCGAAAGGCCTTCGCCTGCCATGCTCAGGGGCATTCCGATTATCCGCGGGCCAGGGCTTTACCGGCTGTGGCCCACTTGAAGCCGCGCCGCATGATGGTCAGGTGAGGTTCGTCCGCAACAACTTTGGCATCATGCCCCACGGAAGAATAAAACACCCGTCCTTTGCCGTGCATTTTGGTCCATACCACGGGCATCTCGAAAGCCCCGTTGGCCAGGTGCGGGCCGGTGGTATTGGGCGCAGGCATGCGCGAAACGGCCAAGATTTTGATGCATGGGTCCACGTGCATGTAGTACAACTCGCTTAGCACATCAAAATCTCCCAGGCCGGTGGTGATTTCATGCTGGGTATCACGAATGTTGACCGTGTAGGGAATCTGGTTGCCCGGATGGGCGACAAACTGGCCACCCACCATAAACTGCCAGCCGCAATCTTCGCGGAAAGCATCGCCCATGCCACCGTGGCAGCCGGCAATGCCCACCCCGGATTCCACCGCGGCGCTGACCGCCTGTGATTGTGGCCCGGTAATTTTGCCCATGGTCCATACCGGCACAATCAGATCCAACTTTTTGAGACGCTCTACATCATTGAAGGACTCGAGCGTATCACTGACCTGCACATGAAAGCCCTCCTGGACCAGCACGCTGCGAAAAATTTCTCCAACTTCTTTCGGTTGGTGACCATCCCAGCCACCATGAACCACCAATGCTTCAAGCATGAAATACTCCTAAACAACCGACACAAAATCATAAGAAAACGCCATGAGAACGCAAGTCCATCGTCTGCGGCTATCCGACGTTCCAACGTCGGGCGACAAAAAAAGCAGGCCGTGGCACCGGGTCTGCGGCCACGGGGGGCCGGGCCAGGAAAAGCTTTCTTGCCAGATGGGGTCCCACACTTTACAGTGAAGCAATGCGAACATAACCCACTAGGAACGCATGATGAATCCAGCCAAATCAATGCCCTCCACTCCAGCGCCCGCCGATATACCGGCAAAAATCAGTGCGAACTCGCGTCAAATTCTGCGCCGGCTGGCTGGCCAACTGGCGTGCATCGCCGCGGCACCGATCCATGCGGAAACAGCGCGGCTGTGGACTCGGCTCAACGATTTAAAGTCTGTGCGTCCCATGGTCTGGATCAATGAGATTCCCTGGCACGAGATGAATGTGAATGAAGAACTCGCACTCCACTGCGGCGAGCCATGGGCACAGCAGCAGGAATTTCGCATGCGGCGGCTTTTGTATCAATGGCAACATCTGCCGGCAGACATGATCATCCGTGATTATCTTCCCTGCCCGCTGGTGATTCAGAACACCGGCTTTGGGCTGGAAGAGGATGTGGATAGCATCAGCACGGATGCCGCCAACTCCATCATCAGCCGGCGCTTTCACCGGCAGATCATCAACCCGAAGGATCTTGAAAAAATTAAGCCGGCGGTGGTACATCATGATGTGGCCGCCACGGAAGCCAACTACCAGCTCATGTGCGAAGTTTATGCCGGTATTATGCCGGTACGTAAAGAAGGCATCAAGCACATCTGGTACACCCCCTGGGACAACCTGATCCGCTGGTGGGGTGTGCAGGATGCCATGCTGGATCTGGTGGATCGTCCGGAAATGGTTAACGAGGCCGTGGCACGCTGCGCCGCTTCCATGCATGCCGGGCTGGATCAGATGATTGCCCAAAATCTGCTTTCGTTGGGAACGGACAACACCCGCGTAGGCTCCGGAGGTTACGGCTACACCACGGCTTTGCCGGGGACGAATTTTGATGCTGCGCATGTACGGCCAATAAACAATTGGGGCTGTTCCAACGCACAGATATTCTCTGAAGTTTCACCGGAAATGCACTGGGAATTCGCCCTGCGACATGATATTCCGTGGCTCCAGCGCTGGGGGCTTAATTACTACGGCTGCTGCGAGCCGTTGGATTTTAAGATCGACATCCTGCGCCGCATACCCCGGCTGCGCAAGATATCCATGAACTACCGTATTCGACTCAGCCGGGCGGTGGCCGCTGTGGGGACCGATTATGTGTTTAGTTACAAGCCCAACCCGGCACCACTGGCCGAGGACCGCTGGCGGCCGGACGTCGTTCGCGACGAACTTCGCCAGGTACTGGAGCAGACTCGCGGTATGCACGTGGAAATCATCATGAAGGATATCTCCACAGTCCGCTACCAGCCTCAACGCCTGTGGGAATGGCAGCGTATCGCCATGGATATGGTTCGCCAGATGGGACCGTAAACGCAGCGGTAAAGCACCACCGTCGCCATGCGGTTAATCCAGGTTCATGGTCAGCAGGAATTCGCGGTTGGTGGGTTTTTTCTCCAGGCGATTTTTCAGCAGTTCCATCGCTTCAATGGGGTTCATATCGGAAAGCACTTTGCGCAGGCGATAAATCAGTTCCATTTCGCGTTTGTCCAGCAGCAATTCTTCCTTGCGAGTTCCGCTGGCGGCGATGTTAATGGCCGGGTACGTACGGCGTTCCACCAGGCGGCGGTCCAGATGCAATTCGCTGTTGCCGGTGCCCTTGAATTCCTCAAAAATAACTTCGTCCATTTTGGAACCGGTATCGACCAGGGCGGTACCGATGATGGTCAGGGATCCGCCTTCTTCAATGTTGCGTGCGGCACCGAAGAAGCGCTTGGGTTTCTGCAGGGCGTTGGCATCCACACCACCAGAGAGAATTTTGCCGGAGTGCGGCACCTCCGTGTTGTACGCCCGGGCCAGACGGGTGATGGAATCCAGCAGGATCACCACGTCGCGGCCATATTCCACCAGGCGTTTGGCCTTTTCAATGACCACTTCTGCAACGCTTACGTGCCGGCTGGCGGGTTCGTCAAACGTGGAGCTGACTACTTCGGCCTTGGTGGCACGCTGCATTTCGGTTACTTCTTCCGGACGTTCATCAATCAGCAGGATGATCAGATAAACATCAGAATGATTGGTGGAAATGGCATTGGCCATTTTCTGCAGGAGCACGGTTTTGCCGGTGCGCGGCGGAGCGACAATTAACATGCGCTGCCCCTTGCCGATGGGCGTTACCAGATCGACAATGCGCATGTTGACTTCTTCCGGCACCGTTTCCAGGAAAAAGCGTTTGTTGGGATGCAGCGGTGTTAAGTCTTCAAAGTTGACCTTTTCGGTGAGCACATTGGGGTCTTCAAAGTTAATGGCCTCGACCCGCAGCAGTGCAAAATAGCGCTCCGATTCCTTCGGAGGACGGATTTGGCCGGTGATGATGTTGCCATTGCGCAGACCAAACCGGCGGATCTGCGATGGTGAAACATAAATATCATCCGGGCATGGCAGATAGTTGTATTCCGGCGAGCGCAGAAATCCGAAACCATCGGGCAGAATTTCCAGCACGCCCTCGCCTACCATCATGCCATTATCGGTGATGCGTTTTTTGAGAATTTTGAAGATAAGTTCCTGTTTTTTCAGGCCGATGAATTCTTCAATCTCCTCTTTTTTACAGATCTCATGAAGCTCGGCCACGGTCATTTTCTGCAGATCAATAAGGTGCAGTTCGCTGCGTTTGATCTGCTCATATTTTTCATGGGTTTCCTCATCCAGAAATTCGTCATCGTCATCGAGGCTCACACCGTCGCCGACAATGGCCGAGCCGATCATGGCGGATCCATCCAGAATTTTTTTAGCCGCCGGAGCGACATTGCCGTTGCTGTTGCTTTCGGCACCGGCCGCCGAATCCGGCACGCCGGCCGGCGAGGCTTGTTCTTCGCCGGATGCCCGCTGGCCGGCCTCGGGGCGGTTATCCGACGCGTTCGGAATTTCTTCCTGACTCAGGAGCGGATTCTCCGGCTCCACTACGGCGGTGTTGGCGTTGGGATGCTTTTTACTTTTGGTGCTGCGTGCCATGATGGCGTACCTCCAATAGATGATTACATGTTGATTTGAACCTGAATGTTATGACGTACTTCTTTTTTAGTTGTGAATTTCCGCAGGTCTCAGGGGCGTTGGTGGAAATTTGGATGACCCAGAAGCACTGAATTTGCCGGCCGGTGCTCGTCCGTCTGTTTCAGACGCCGCACAGGATAACCCCGGCCATTTTATTCGTCCAGCGACAAGTGCCGCATTCACCAGCTTTAATCGTAATTCGAAAGATTCCCTGTTTTTTCGTCTGGGCTGGTATGAACGCTCTCGCCTATGTCTCTTATCGGCCATACCGGGCAATTAATACAAAGTTTTGTTACACATTCTATCGCAAGCTCACGGCTGCCGGTCCAAGCCGCAGTCCATGTTATACAAATGCCATGGCCGCTAATGCACGTTTCTTCAGTCTTTAGCTGAAAAATCCCGTAAAACCCAGGTAAGGATACTTCGGACCTGATTTACGCCGACGGCCACATCGCCATCGTTGTCTATATAATAATGAGCCATCTTTTCTTTTTTGTCAAGTGACATTTGCATCAACTCGCGACGGGCCAGTTCACCTGCATCCCAGCCGCGCTCCTTTTTTAATCGATTGACTCTCGTTTGTATCGACGCTTTTACGAAAATTATGGCATTGCATTGCGTATGCAGGCCACTTTCAATCAACAGCGGCGAATCCCATACAACGGCTGGAATATTGGAATCCAACGCCGCCGTCGCCATTATTTTCTTTCGCAATTTTGCGACTTGCGGATGCAGTACGGCGGTTAGCCGGGCCATTTGAGCAGGATTGCTAAACACGATCCGGCCAACGGCCGCCCGATCTACCTGCGCGGTGCTTTTATCCAAAATGCTATCGCCCCACCATTGTGCAAGCTGTGCTCTGACCGACGGCTGGTTAAGCGCCTCATGGGCTAGTTCGTCACTGTTGATGACCAGACATCCCAAACGGCCAAACTCCCGGGCCATGCGGGTCTTGCCCGAGCCTATTCCACCGGTCATACCGATGATGGGTTTTGGATATGCTGCGGTCATTGATGGCCCATGATCTTGGCCCCCGGAAGGGCATAAAGCACCGCCACCTCACCCTGTAGCGCATGGCGGGAGCGGAAATATACCGCATGGCCATGATCCTTCACCACTTGCAGCGATCCAATCCGCCAGGGAAACGGTTGTCGATCATGGCCCGTAAAAATCAGCGGCAGCACAAATGGTCGCTTGCCACATAGTTGCTCTATTTGTTTCACGTGAATGTGGTTGGCAGTGTAGTGCCGATACAAATAACGCCGACCACTATAATAAGCAATCAGGCTAAGCCGGTCATCCACGCGCGGCACCACCACGCAAACGTTGGAAGTTGTACAGGTATTGATCCAGTTGGCAGCGTTGCGAATGTAATGCAGACCACGCTGCGGCGCGTGGGTCAGGCTGATCAGGCCGGGCAGACAACCGAGAAAACCAATGATTAAACCAAAACCAACGGCCGCACGATCGCGGTACATTCCACCGCTGGCCGATGGATCCAGGCCGATTTCACGCCTTACCTTGGCGCACAAAAATGCTGCCTGGGCCAAAGACAGTGCCAACAACGCCTCCAGCAAAAACACCAGCACCAGCGTGTGTCGATTAGCCAAATAATGGGCAGTGCTTAGCAGCCAGATCATCACTGCCAGCCACAGCACCGCCCAGGATAAAACCAGCCCGCGCCATCGTCGCCGGCCCAGCAATACGGGTTTGGCCAGTAATACACCAAGCATGATGATGCCGGGAACCCAGCCAAAGGTCTCGGCAAGCTCCTGACTGATCTTAAACCATATTCCGCCACGCCATGGTTCAAATGCCGCGATTTGTGGCGGGGTGATGCGTCCATCTGCGCCGTTCAAGGCCCCGGGCGCAGGCCGCGAACCCACAATGGCTGCCGGCGGTGTAGCCACCAGATCATTCAGAACTGTGGCCTTTTTGCCGGTGAACTTGCCGATGGCCATCATGTACGGCGAACCAACCAGCACAAAGCCCAGCAGCATCAGCAGTCCGCAGGCCAAAGCACAAGCCGGGCCGCGGCGCGGCGGCAACCGCCATTGCCACAGCCGAGTTAACGGCCAACCATGGTAAATTGCCAACGCCCCCCAAAAAATCAACACCGCCGCTATACCTTCGGGCCGGGCCAGGTAACTAAGCCCGGCAATCATCCCGGCCACCAGCCACTTCCATCGGTGCCAGCGCAAGCCTGTTTGCATAGCCAAAAGAACAGATCCCACCAGCAGGCTTAAAAATAGCATGTCGGAAATGCCATCGGCACCGTAGCCGGAGGTTTTTCGCCCCACGATCCACAGCACCGCCGCTGCAGCAGCCGCCCACGCCGGTGCCCCAAACCGCCGCGCCAGCCAAAACAGTTCCACCGCCAGAAAAGCCCCGGCCACCACGCCCACCGCCTGCATGGCCGCAATCCAGGCCATACGCTGATTAGCCATCAGATGGGAAAATATCGTCAGATAAACCGCGCCGCCGACCACTGCCTGCAGCGGGTGATAGACATCCGTGCGCAATGTATGAATGGGATGCACCGGCAGACTTTGGGCCATGACAATAAAACGCAGGCAATCGGAATTGACCACTGGGGTTACCCATGCCCGCTCCCAGCGCACCGCCAGGGCCAGCAGAAAAATCGCCGGCACCAGCCAGCGCCGGCGGCCCCATTTGCTTTCACCCTTGAATCTACGCATACCCACCAACCCGGACTCCACTGACTGATGAAAATCGGCCAATACCCACAGCCCATGATAAGGCCTGCCCGGCTGCGGTAAAGTCTGCTATAGCCATAAACTGGATCGCCCCTCACTCCGGCCCCTTGTTCGCATCGACGAGAGCACGCTATACTCCACCGGCGTCGGCATGGTTGACCAGCGCGTCATCGGCGCTGCCAATGATTTTTCAGGAGCACTCTCAATGTCTATAAAACCCATCAAACGCCCCATGATGATTATTGTCCGTGATGGCTGGGGCGAAAACCCCCATCCGGAAATGGATCAATGCAACGCCGTCAAGCTGGCCCGCCATCCCATTGATGATCAACTGATGCACGATTACCCCAATGTGCTCATCCACACCAGTGGAGAATGGGTGGGCCTTCCCGCTGGAGTCATGGGCAACAGCGAGGTGGGACATCAAAACATCGGAGCCGGGCGCATTGTCGACCAGGAAACCATGCGCATCACCCGCAGAATTCGTGACGGCAGCTTTTTTACCGCGCCGGCCCTGACCGGTGCATTTGCCCATGCCACCAAAACCGGTGGACAGGTGCATATTTTGGGGCTTTGTTCCGATGGCCGGGTGCATAGCGATCTGGAACACGCCTACGCCATTCTGGAGCTAGCCCGAAAGCTGAAATTTCCCGGCCAGCGGGTATTCGTTCATGCCATTACCGACGGCCGAGATACCCCGCCGCAAAGCGGTAAAGGTTTTTTAGCCGCCCTGGAAGCTAAAACCCGCGAACTCGGCATTGGCCGAATCGCCAGCGTGGTGGGCCGCTATTATGCCATGGACCGTGATAACCGCTGGGATCGTGTGGAAAAAGCTTATGATCTGTTGACCAGCCGCGCAGGTGCCCACTGGACCACCGCACAGGAAGCTTTGGCCAACTACTATGCCAACGCCAGCGAACCTTCCCGGGCCGGTGATGAATTTGTACTGCCCAGCGTCATCGACGGCCCCGGCGATGGGGCCGTTAAGGATGGAGATGCGGTGATTTTTTTCAATTATCGCGGCGACCGGCCACGCGAAATCACCAAGGCGTTTACGTATTCGGACGAACAATTTCGCCAGCAGCCCAATGGCGGCTTTGCGCGAAAAGTGCGCCCGGCCAATTTGTATTTCGCCACCATGACGGCGTATGAGGAGGGGCTGCCGGTGCAGGTGATTTTTCCCAAGCCGGAAAAAATGAGCTCCATTTTGGGCATGTATCTGGCGGACGCGGGGTTAAGCCAGTTTCGCTCCGCCGAGACGGAAAAGTTTCCGCATGTTACCTTCTTTTTTAATGACTATCGCGAGCCACCGTTTACCCACGAGGACCGCAAAATGGCTCCCAGCCCCAAGGTGACCACGTACGACCAAAAACCGGAAATGAGTGCCGCTGAAGTAACAGAAATTATTTTAGCCGAGTTGGATCGCGGCACCCACGATTTTTACGTGCTTAATTTCGCCAATGGCGACATGGTGGGCCACACCGGCAAGCTGCCCGCCGCCATTACCGCCGTAGAAACAGTTGATCGATGCCTTGGCCGTGTGCTGGATAAACTTCGCAGTGTCGGCGGGGTGGCCATCGTTACCGCTGACCATGGCAACTGCGAACAGATGTGGGATTTTGTTAATAATTGTCCACATACCAGCCACACCACGTATGATGTGCGGGCGATTGTGGTGGATGATCGCTTCAAGAAGACACTACTGCGCCCGGGTGGATGCCTGGCAGACCTGGCTCCCACCGCATTGGCCATGATGGGTCTGCCGCAACCACGCGAAATGACCGGTCAATCCCTGCTCAAGGCATAAGTATCGCCCCTTCCTTGCCTGGCGATCGATTGAAGCCGCAGGCCACGCACCGGGCCACAGTCTCGGGGTAACAGCTATTTACCCACGGGAAGTCCCTGCAGATATTAACGCCGTCCGTAATTCCCGAACCACAATATCGGCAGTATTTTCTTTTTCGCCGAAGAAGTTTTTGGTAAAACCCAGTGCCAATCCAATGGTAGGATCGGCGAAGCCGACCGAGCCACCATAACCGCTAAAACCAAAGGCGGCTGAGGTGGCACCGTAAATGGAATTTCCGCCACCCAGCCGATACCCCAGACCCCAATCTTTCGGATGATCATCACCCTGGGCTAAAGGTGGGCGCTGCACCTGAGTGACCATGGCCACGCGGCTCGGCGGGAGCAACTCTACCCCGTCTACACCACCGGGCAGCAGTCCAGCGTAATGCCGGGCAATAGCATGAGCCGACATAATCGCGTTGCTGGCGGGAACGCATGCGCGGCGGGCTTCCGGTTGATTCATCCACGTAGACAATGGACAAAGCCAGTTGGGAATCGCCGGGTTTTCCACCGTCGGCGGTTGCCAACCCGGTTCCTCCAGCGTCGCCACACGCGGCTCAACCGTAGCAGGAATGCCCATGTACATGTCGTCCATTTTCAGCGGTTGACAAACTTCCTCCCGAATTAACCGCCCAAAAGGCTTGCCGGTTACGCGACAAGCCACTTCTCCAAGAATCCATCCGCTGGTAATGGCGTGGTATTCAATACGTGTTCCGGGCGGCCATATTGGTTGCAGTGCCGCCACCGCCCGGCACATCGTTTCCTAGTTGTGCAAATCGGAAGTGCTTATGCCGGTGGGCATGTTCGGAATGCCTGCAGTGTGATACAACGCCTGGCCAATGGTGATGGCGGCTTTGCCATGGGCGGCAAATTCCGGCCACACCTGAGCGATGGGCTGATCATAGGACAGTTGGCCGCGCTGGGCCAAACGGTGAATCACTGTGGCCTGCATGGCCTTGCCGGTAGAAAATACCGGAAACAAGGTGGCTGAAGAAACACGGTGACCGCTGATGGCATCAAGCGAGCCGGCTGATACATTGACCAACAGCTTGCCATTGACATAGGCAGCCAATTGCAGGCCGCGCTGTCCGCCGGTGGTCGTCAGTCGATTGAGCAGCAATTGCATCTGTTCTTGAATAGTCATAATTTTCCTTTTTATTTTCGGCCTTTGCGCAAGGCGTCGCCGCATGAAAGCACCTATCAACACCGTAGCGGGCCACCGCGGCTCATGAGGCCATAGTTGTACAATAAAGCAGAAGTTTCTCAAGTTCAGAGGGCGGCCATCACCACTCCCGGGTTACAAGCTGCGCGTAACTTTATATAATTAAAGAAGGACAGACGTCAGGTACAGGGTATTAGATCATGGCTCGCCGGGAATTCTCAACAGCAAAAAAACGCCGTCGGCACAGTGCGGACGCCGCACCCGCTTTGGATGCCGCTCTGCCGCCAGCGCCTCCGCGGCCCAACCCGGACGATCTGGAAATTGTTGTCTGGCCGGCACCGGTGCTCACCCATCGCGCCAGGCCGGTGGAACAAATTGATGACTGGCTGAAACAGGTTGGCCGGCGCATGATCGAGCTGATGGAGCAGCACAAAGGCGTTGGCCTGGCCGGGCCACAGGTGGGCCTGTCGCTACGCTTGTTTGTGATGGCCGAAACCGGCAAGGCCGCCGACGCCCGCATTATTATCAATCCCGTGCTCGATCAACAGGATGGTTTTGAAGAAGCCGAGGAAGGATGTCTGTCCTTACCGGAAATCCGGGGCAAAATCACCCGCTACGTCAAATTGCGTATCCAGGGTCTGGATATCAGCGGCCAGCCCATCGTGCTGGAGTTGGAGGGTTTTCCCGCCCGCATTGTGCAGCATGAAACCGATCATCTCGATGGTGTACTTATTATTGACCGCATGACCCCGCTGGCCCGCCTGGCCCAGCGCAAAGCGCTCAAAGCCCTGGAAAACCAGGCCGCAACATAACGCACCTGCCCAACCCGGCACGTAGCATCAAGATCGATTGTACCGCCCGCCAGACCGGAAGTTCTGACAGTCCTTAATGACGCACTATTTGCGCAAATGCCCGCAGCTTATGGTAATCCCCCCGCCAGGTGGTATACATGTAACCTATGAGGCCGTGCACACCAGCCGCAGATGCCATCCACAAACGCAGATTAGCCAGTGGTGAATCGTAATAGCCGGCGATAATCTGGCGATAGCCGCGGGTGGCAAAAAACTTCAGCGAAGCATTGCGCCGGCCAAAGTTCCAGTTCATCACCACCACCTTGCGCGAAAGCCCGCGCCACGAACCTGCCAGAGAACCATGGACCAGGTAATAATGCCCATGGGCATTGTGGTATGGATCAAACATATCCGACCAGATATAGCCTTTGGCCGCCCCCAGCAGGCCGGTGCAATAGCCCACGCTTTGGGAAAGCATCTGCCCTGCCGACGGATGCGGCCGCGAGCCATTTTGCCCCCATCCCATGCAGCGGATTTCATCAAAGCTCATCATGTAGCCGCGCGGATGCAGCGCCGCTGTTACCTGGCGTATTTCCTGCCGCAGCAGCGCTCTGGTCTGCGGGCAGCCCAGCGCTATGGATACCTGATCGCCATAAAATATCGGCGGATAATACCATGAAACCCGCACCACTGTGCCGTCGGGCAGAGCTTTTAGAAAGTGAATGGATGGACACTTGTGCCACGGAGTGTATTGCCCGGCATACGGTGTGGTTCCAAGCAGCGGATCTTGAATGGGCCGGTAATCTATTCCCGCTTTATAGCCCTGCACCACCGTGGGCGCTCCCGGCCGGCTTAGCACATTGACCAGCCCGGCCACGGCAATGTGCCAATGACGCAACTCCAGCAAGCCTTTGGCCGGCCCCCACACACCCAGGTACACATTCACGTAGTGGTGGGCCAGGGAATCAAAAACCACATCATAACGCCGCCATGGCTGGCTGGGCCGTACGCTCATCCGCTGATATTGCAAAGACCTGTTGTCGCGTGCCAGCACCACAATACGTGGTCGGCCGGTATACCGCCGGGTGCGAATATCCACCCGGATGTGATACGCATGAAATGGCTGCACCTGGAGCTTAAAAACCATGCGACTGTTGCCGCCGTTGTTGTGGATAGTCGCCACGTTGCCATCCAGCCGCACGTTGGAATCATGCCATGCGGGCCGGGCGGAAAATCCAAACGCCGGATTTTGCCAAACCCGCCCCACCCTGCCGCGCACGATGAATTTGACATTACGTACCGGCAGCCCCGCCGCCAGAGACGGATCATTGGACAGCAGGTCATTGGAATACCCAACCTGAAAAACATCCGGCACCATCGTCAGATGCAATTGCCGGGCCAGGGCCTTCACCGTGGCCAGATGGGCCAGGTAGCGCCCGCGAACCGCGCTTAGTGTACCAAGCCGGGCGAACTTGGAATCGCACAGCAGCACGTGGGAATAACCGTCTGCTGCCGCCTTGCGCCATACGTGCTCCAGATTCCGGACATTGGCATTCACCAGCAGATTGGTGGAATAGTAAAACCACAACTGCGGGGCGGTCCGGCCCGCGGCTGCACACGCCGATGCCCCCACCACCACCCACCACAACACCAAAATCAAAGGTGTCGGGAGTCTTTGATGCGGACCCGTTGTCGGCAGCGCGGACGCAAGGTCGATTCCAGTCCCAATCATTCGGTGGTTTGTTCCTGCCATGGTTGGTCTCCATAAGGCCGACTGCGTTTTACACAGGTTGGCCATTCCTTCAGTTCCGCGGCTGTTGCGGCTTGGTTCACCCAGGCCGGCCAATCGCAAGGGGCATCCACCGGCCACTTTTCATGGGCAGCAGCCATTCCGGAATCTTCGAGCCGCTCCGCCTGGCTAAGCTGCACCACGGCCATTGCCCCGCCGATTCTACCAGTTCTGCCCGCAGCGGATTGCGTTTTATGTAGCGGCATGACCGTTTTTTCCCACTCATGAACCGTTTGTCAATCAAAGACTCCCGCCCCATTTGATGCTACAATAATCGTTGATGAAGGCCCAGGACCAATCCAGACAGGCGGCCTTGGCCGTAGTTGAAACTCTGCAAAAAGCGGGCTTTGAGGCCTATTTTGCCGGCGGATGCGTGCGCGACGAACTCATGGGCCTTGCCCCCCAGGATTACGATGTGGCCACCTCCGCGCATCCGGAAGAAGTGCTGCGCCACTTTCCCAAAGCCCAAAAAGTTGGGGTGGCTTTTGGCGTGGTGCTGGTTCGCCGGCGCGGGGCCGCCATTGAGGTGGCCACATTCCGCTCGGATGGCCAATACGACGATGGCCGCCGCCCCACCAGTGTTACTTTTTCCTCCGCCCAACTTGACGCCCAGCGCCGAGATTTCACCTGCAATGGCTTGTTTTGTGACCCCATCCGGGGCACCATTCTGGATTTTGTCGGAGGCCGCGCAGATATTCAAGCCCGCTGTCTGCGGGCCATTGGCGATCCGGCCCGACGGTTTGCCGAGGACCATCTGCGAATGCTGCGGGCCATTCGCTTTGCCGCCCGGCTGAATTTCCAGATTGAAACCTCCACGCTGGCAGCCATTTCCCGCCACGCCGCGGCCCTGGCCCTTATCAGCCGGGAACGAATCGGGCAGGAAATGCGAATGATCCTGATGCATCCGTCGCGCCGAACCGCGGCACAGTTGCTGCTGGCCACGGGCCTGCTTCAACCGGTATGGCCCTGGCCGCTGGAACCGGCACACGTGCAGGCAGCCAAGCTCAGTTGGCTGGGCGGTTTACCAGAGCAGACCGGCTTCGCCCTGGCCCTATCCGCTTTAATCTGCGATCTTTCTTCCACGCACAAGGCCCACACCATGCCGGAAGCGATGCAAATATCCTGGGTGCTAAGTACGCAGGAAACCGCGGACCTGAGGTTTTTGCTTGCCCAGTTACCGGTGCTGCAAAATTGGAAAAGCCAGCGAGTGGCTGTTCTCAAGCGCATTCTGGCGGACAGCCGGGGCCAGGACCTGCTGGCTTTGTACCGGGCCGGCACCCCCGATGCCAACACCAAACTGGATTTGGAAGCCCGCGTGCGGGAACTAAGTGCTACACCGCTGGCCCCGGATCCTCTGGTCACCGGTGATGACCTGATTGCCATGGGCCAACGGCCCGGACCGAAGTTCCGGGCATGGCTGGAAGAGCTTTACAATCGGCAACTGGAAAATCAATTTCCGGATCGCACAGCGGCCCTTACCGCGGCCCGGCTAATGGTGCAGCAGCATTCCCCGCCGCGCCCGCATGAGCGGTAAGCACCGGCTGCGGATGTGGCCGACCGGGCTGATCTTTATCCGCTTTGCGATCCACAATCCATATTGTGATGGCCGCCAGTAACACCAGCAACACCCACCCGGCCAGGCGAACGGCGAAAGGTGCCTGCGGCGAACTTGGTGTTGCAGTATCCTCAGACACCGAAGCTGGATTCAATTTCGGCCTCTCTTTGCACATGTGCAGCCACCATTCAATGCCCTTCCATGGATACCACCGATTGTAGCCCCAATTTCACCGGCAGGGCAATGGCTCGAAAATAAATTCCCCGGTTAAACTGTTACCGGTTTGGCAACGTATGATGATGCACCGGCCGCAGGATTAACACCAGCGGTACACAAACCAGACACAACAGCCCTAAAAACCGGAAATTTTCCACAAAGGCCCACAGACTGGCCTGCTGGCGAAGGCTGTGGTAAAGAATCGCCAATACCTGCTGGTGCACATGGGTGGCCGGGCCGGTGTGCGCTAAAGCCGCCTGCAGGTGCTTGACACTGTGCCGCCAGGCCGGGTTCAGCGGGGTAACGTTGGGCACCAGTTCGTTCTGCCAAACCTGGCTGGTACGTGAAAGCATGGTGGTGGTGATGGAAATGCCAACCGCTCCGCCTAAATTGCGCATCAGGTTAAAAATGCTCGTGGCATTGCCGATCTGATCATTACGCAGTGTGCTTACCGCAACAGTGGTCAGCGGAATAAACAGCAGGCTTACGGCAAACCCGTTGACAATAATAGGCCCCGTAACGCTGAACATGCCCACGTTCAAATTGATGGACCCCAGCAAATAGCTGGACCATGCCAGCGCCACAAGCGATGTTGCCATGAAAATGCGGTCATCCATTTTACCCATCAAGCGCCCGGCAATGAGCACCCCTATTACCGAACCCACACCGCGCGGACTTACCGCCCATCCGCTTTGAAAAGCGGAATAACCCATCAGCGTCTGGAGAAACAGCGGCAACAACGTGGTGGTGCTGTACAGAACCATGGCCGCGGCCATCATAATGGCGGTGGACGAACCGAAATTGCGGTTCTTGAGCACCCGCAAATCAATCAACGGGTCGCGGGCGGTAAGCTCCCAGGCCACAAATGCCAGAAAGCCCACCACCGCAATGCCGATCATCCAGCGAATCCAGACCGCCCCAAGCCAGTCCGCATCCTGCCCTTTATCCAGCACAATCTGCAGACAGGCCACCCACACCGACAGCAGCACAAAACCGACGATATCCAGGGCGGTTTTAACGGCGTGGCGGATGTACGGAGGATCTTCCACAAAGGCATCTACCAGCAGAAACGCCACCGCACCCACCGGGATATTGATATAAAACATCCACCGCCAACTGTAGGAATCGGTCAGCCAGCCACCCAGCGTCGGACCAATCACCGGGGCACAGATTACCCCCAATACGTAAAAAGCCATGGCTTTGCCGCGTTTGCGCACGGGAAAGCTTTCCAGCAAAATGGCCTGGGCGCTGGGCTGAAGCGCCCCACCTCCAATGCCCTGAACAATCAGGGCAAGAAGGAGCGTTTCGATATTCGGTGCCAGACCGGCGGCCAGCGAGCCGGCGACAAAAATGCCGATGCAGATGAGCAAAAATCGCTTGCGACCAAACGTGCGGCTGAACCAGGCGGTGGCGGTTAATACAATGGCATTGGAAATCAGGTAGCTGGTAAGTACCCAGGTGGCCTGGTGCGGCGTGATGGACATGCTGCCGGCAATATGCGGCAAGGCCACGTTGGCGATGGATGTATCCATCACCTCCATAAACGTGCCCAACATCACCGCAAACGCAATGAGCCATGGATTGCTGCGCGGTACCCACGGCTTGCGTAAATCAGGCACGGCATCGGTTGCCGCATCAATTACTGCCATGGAATCTCCACCACATGCCCACGCCCCGTTCGTGGGCTGCGTGGCCAGTACAGCCGCGAACCATACTGATTGTAGGCTGCATGACCGCCAAAATAAACATAACCGTGCACACGGGCGGCGGCCCGCAGACGGGAGTTGGGAATTGGGAATTGGGAGTTGGGACGCGGGGGCAACAGGCTGCTGTAGCCGGCCGGGGCCCTCCGGCCGCGGCTATGACAGAAAAGCCTGACTATAGGAGACAGGGGCGCGGGCGGCCCGGCGGGCTGGTTATTCACCCCAGATCAGGTCCGCCAAATTGGCGGCGCAGCTTTCCGCGGGCGTATTTGCTGCGGACGGGCTTTCTTCGGCGACCATGGTGGAAGCGCAAGCATCGTCGGCGGTGCATGACGCACCTGCGGCGGCCGGTGCGGGTGCGGGCGTTGGCCCGGTAGATTCGCTACGGTGGCGGGTAAGCCCGCGACCAAAGTCAACACCCACCACCAAATACCGCAGGGCGTCCATGGCATGGTCGTTGATCTGCACGGGCAGTCTGGCCAGCCGGCCCTCGCCGCCCGGCTGGTAATGATATTCCGTCGCTTCATTAAGCAAATTCACACAGCAGTCATAAATTTTCAGTTGGCGGTTTTGCAGGCGCTCCAGCACTTTGGAAATACCCAGATCAACTGGCTTTACCGGTGCGGGCCGGGCCAGAATATCCCAGCGCCGCAATTGCTCGATCATTTCGGGCCGGGAACTATCACAAAACAGCACCTCAATATTCCACCGTTCCACCAGGGCCTGAAGCCGCAGGCCCAGTTCCGCCGGCACCTGACCGCTTTGGTAATATTCTTCCACCACATAAAGGCAATCGTCTTCGCACAACACGCCCACCACTACGGCGGTTGGCTCATGAAAACCCCAGTCCACGCCGACACAGACGCGCAAGGGCGGCAGCGGCGGTTTGTTATGGGTATCGGGCAGAACCAGTTCCGGCAGCATGGGGTACACCAGGCCTTCCGGCGCAGCCCACAGGCCATCGAGCAAGCGGCGGCGGGTTACGCCTGAAAGCCGACCCAGCGTGGCCATGTATCGTTCACCCTCCGGGGTCCAGCAGCCATGGGCGTGGTCCCACAAAGATGGATTGTCCTGATGGCAACTGATCAGCCGCTGCATGGTACCCTCAGCGGCGCGGCGGTTAAGCCAATGGCCGGGGTAACTGGGATTGCAATCGGCAATGGCCTGCTGGAAGGGCATACGGGCGTTGCGTAAGCGGGACAGAAGTTTCTGCCAATCTTCCAGGGTTAATTCCGTTGCTTCAAACGCGGCAATGAGGTCAAACTCGGTGGACATGATGCGGTCCGGCTTATCCAGGGAAGCGGTTACCAGTTCGGAGCGATTGGCAAATTGATACGACTGACGGTATCGCCGGGAGGCACCGTTGAGTACGGGATGGTTTTCCCAGATCACTTTATCTTCCAGCGTTACCAGAACGGATTGGCTAAGGCTGGCCCGGGTTTTTCGCGCCAGCAGGGCGCGGATGCCGGCAAAACGCTGGGCACATAAAAATACTTTTTCCAGCACGGCGCGGGTTTTGCCCGTACCGGCCGGGCCGACCAGTAAAATTTCCGGGGCACGGGAATAAAACAACTGTTCCGCGGCCCCATACGGCCGGTAAGGCCGGTATTGTGCCGGAATACTGCCGGCGCGTTTTTTGATCTGGTGGACTGCGCCGGTGGCATCAAGGGTGGTAATTGTGCCCGGAACAATGGATGGTACGGCATGGGTAGGGCATGGTTTGGCCATGATTTTTCCCGTTGGAGTCAGGGTTTGGTAACCGTTGCAGCCGGGGTGCTTGCGCCTTGGGCCATGCGGCAGTCCGGCGCAGGTTATATAGGTGAAATATGGGGGATGGTAAACGCAGGAGACAGGAGTTTTAATGTTACAGATGAAGGCGCGACGGCACGAGACGGTCGGCGGGTGGCATTAAAAGGTACCTGACACTTTTAGATGTCTTCCAGGCGGATGCCGACGTAGACTTTGCCGCCGGCGGCCGTGTGCTCTGCGTTGTCGGCGGCAGGGGATTCCGTCTGGCCCAGGTACTGCCGGCCCAGCCAGAGCAACATACGTTCACTCCCTTCTTCCTGCAGGGCCAGATTAACCTGGCGGGCCCGCAGGCGAACTTTCAGCGTGGAGCGGGCACGGTGTAAAACCGGGCCGAATTTATGCCGAAGTTTTTTTACCGAGATTTCCATCTGTAAAGCAATTTCGTCATCGATGGCACCGGTGAGCGCCAGTGCTTCCACGCGTGTGGCCTGCTTTGACTTATCGCTTTGTTCAGGTTTTGCAGAATCTACCATCATTATTCCTTTTGGCCGGGCGGCTGGTGCTGCCGGCGGTGTCATTCGCTTGCCCGTGCCCGGCGACGTAAACAAACGGTAACGCGCAGGAATGCGACCGGGCAGGCTGGAAGCCTGCACCACAACGGCTGCCTCCGATTTTGGCTACGCCGCAACTACCGCAACTCTGGCTGGTCGGCGGATTGGCCCGTGTGCCCGCGTGAGCTGCTGTAAACAAAAGACACCACCATGCGACCGGCCACGGCAGAACCGGCTGCACGGCACCCAGGCCGTAATGGCCCGCCGGCACGAATGGCAGTTCCATTGGAATAACCCATAGCGCGGCAGCGCCAATGCGGGCTTTTTGCCAGACTACGTATCATGGCGGGGTGGCTGGTAACCAGCGAAAGCCGCCGGACCTGGGGCAATGCAACCTCAATTTCGGCCACCGCATCGCGGAAGCGACCACCCACGCCAATGCCCTGATAATCTGGCAGTACCACCACCCGGCCAAAACGCCAATAGCCCGCAAACCCCATTTGCGGGGCTATCGCCGCAAACGCCACCGGCCGGCCGGCAATCAAGCCGGCATAACACCGGCAGCATTTGGGCAAATTGCCAGTTAAATAGTGATGGCGCTTAAACATGGGCCAAAGTTCCTGCCGACAGCGGTGCACGGAAAGTTCCACTTTTGGCCGACAAAGCAACCCCCTGGCCAGGCTGCACGTGGCCATGTCCACGACCCAGTTTGGCTGGAGCCAGTCGGCGATATCATCATGACAACTCACGGCGACAAACTTCCGGCCGGGGCTTCCCCGCACGGCCTTGGCCAGTGCGACTGAACCGACTCTGGCCACCTGGCGATCTACCACGCTGGTAAACTCATCCATGACCGCGATTTGGCCGGGCTGGGCCTGGCACAAGAGGCGGGCCAGATCGCACCTGAATTTTTCGCCGTTGGAAAGCACGTGGTATGGCCTTAGCCATGCCGGCGGGCTGGAAAACCCCACCGCGGTAAGGGCCAGGGTAATTTCGCGCATATCTACCGTGGACGCAAAGCCGTCTACAATGGGTTTATCTGCAGGCCATTGGCCTGTGGCCCATAGGCAATCGGGAGTGGCAAAGGCCTGGCGGGCAATGGTGGATTTGCCGCTGCCGGACGGTCCCACAATCAACCCAATCTGCCAGTCCTCATCCACCCCGGGCACTTCGACGGAAAATTGTTCATGGCTGGTCTTTTCTGTCGGTAGATCAAACATTCCCCGCACTTGGGCCGTGCGAAATGACTCGGCGATTTCGGTGGTAACAATGGCTTGAACCATGGGCATGAGTACGTAAAGTTCCAAAAACCGCAACCTATCAGAAAGGGGGGACCGGGCAGGCTGGAAGCCTGCACCACAAGGGCTGCCACCACCGTGAGGTTAGCCGCAACTGCCACAACTGTGGCCGCAACCTGGTGAATGCGCAATGGTGTCCGGCAATTTCGCGCCAACGAAGCGTCAATGGGTGTGATTTTCAGGCCGTGCAGCGTTGTGGCGGGGGGCGGCTCGGCGTCGGAATAATAGTTGGGAAGCCGAACTTCCGGTTCAG
>JAJYDW010000031.1 GCA_021790385.1 Planctomycetota bacterium | reverse complement strand
ACCGTTGATGTTCGTCGCGACGATGGAGACATTGCCGGCTACGACCATGCGGGCAGGATGCCCGCGGTCCCAGGGACGCCATCGCTCCACGATACTCCATAAAATCTAAATTTATTTTTGCCAGGTCCTAACTACCTGGCAGGTTTTACGTTTTCTATTCTGCCGGTAGAATCTTCGCATGAACACGAATAACAAATCTGCCCAGGAAACTCTACCCATTCTGGATTTTGGCTCTCAATATGCCCAGCTTATCGCCCGCCGCGTGCGCGAAGCCGGAGTTCATGGCATCCTGGTGGCTCCGGATATTTCTCCCGAACAGTTGCGACAGCTACAACCCATCGGCCTGATTTTGTCCGGCGGCCCGGCCAGCGTCTACGAACAGGGTGCTCCCAAATGCCACCCCGGCATCTTTGATTTAAACCTGCCGGTGCTGGGAATTTGTTACGGCATGCAGATTGCAGCCGAAATTCTCGGCGGCCGGGTCAAACCCGGCAAGTCCGGTGAGTACGGCTCGGCACGCCTGACCGTGCAATCCGGCCAAGCGGCGACGGATGATCTCTTCGCCGGCGTGCCGCAGGAAACCGGCGTTTGGATGAGCCACGCCGATCAGGTACAGGTTTTGGGACCGGATTTTGTCTCCCTGGCTTCCACACCCGCTTGTCCTATGGCGGCCATGCGTCACCACTCAAGACCGGTTTTCGGCGTACAGTTTCACCCGGAAGTAACGCATACGCCCCACGGCGGAAAAATTCTTGAAAATTTTCTGTATCGCGTCTGCAAAGCGTCCGGAACCTGGCGCATGGGCAACTTTCTCGAAACTGCCGTAGAAAATGTGCGGCGCCAGGTGGGTAAGGCCCGCGTCATCTGCGGCCTTTCCGGCGGGGTGGATTCCGCGGTAACCGCGGCCCTGCTGCATCGCGCCGTCGGAGAGAAGCTGGTCTGCATCTTTGTAGATAACGGCCTGCTGCGCAATAACGAGCGGCAAAATGTTGAAAGCACCTTTCGCGATCATTTTCATATTGACCTGCGCACGGTCGATGCCACGGAAGAATTCCTTACCGCTCTTAGCGGCGTAACCGAACCGCAGCGTAAACGCACCATTATCGGCAAAGCGTTTATTGATGTATTCAAACGCGCCGCCCAGGGCATTCCCAACGCCGCCTTCCTGGCCCAGGGCACGCTGTACCCGGATGTCATCGAAAGCGGCCAGAGCTACGCCCGCAAAGCTGCCAACATCAAGCTGCATCACAATGTGGGCGGATTGCCGGCCGAGCTGGGTTTTGATCTGGTGGAACCCCTGCGCGAGCTTTTTAAGGATGAAGTGCGCCGGCTCGGCGAAGTCCTCGGGCTGCCGGAATCCATGGTGTGGCGCCATCCCTTCCCCGGACCGGGCCTGGCGGTGCGCTGTATCGGCGAGATTACCCGCCCCAAACTGGACCTCTTGCGTCAGGCGGACGAAATTTTTCTCGAGGAGCTTATTGCCGCTGGTCTGTATCGCTCCTCCGCCCAAGCCTTTGCCGTGCTGTTGCCCGTTTCCAGCGTGGCTGTGATGGGCGATGGCCGCAGCTACAATCCCGTAGTGGCTTTGCGCAGCGTGGATTCCACTGACTTTATGACCGCGGATTGGAGCCGCATTCCCTATGACGTGCTGGCCCGCGTCAGCAACCGAATTGTCAACGAAGTTCGCGGCATCAGCCGTGTGGTTTTCGACATTACCAGTAAGCCGCCAGGAACTATTGAGTGGGAATAGCCCGGTTATAATTTTGGCCGGGACTATCGGCATCGATGTGCGGCGTATATCAGGATGCCGCCCTCGGCGTTAAGGCTTTGATTTGTGAACCAGCCCATGAAACCCAAACCCGATTTAATTTCGCCGCCGGTGCATCCCCATGATGAAGGCTTGCCCGCGTCCGTCATTCGCAAGCGCCGCCGGTTCCGCCACATTGGATACTGGATGCTTCTGCTGGCGGTGCTTTCTGCAATTCCGGGCTGGTTTGTCTATGCCGTGGCCGTCATTCACCCCTTAAGCAGCGGCGGAACCCATGGAATTTTCAGTGCCGTTCTCGGTTATGGCCTGCTCATCATTTCCAGTATCACGCTGGTACTGGGATTGTGGTACTTGCTTTTGGCCCAGGTTCGCCGCCTGGCACGCATGGTCGAAGGTGGCGCTGAAAGTACCGTGGTCAATCCCCTGCGCTGCGCTAATTGTGGCTGGCCCTGCGAACCGCCGGACCGCTTTTGCCGCCATTGCGGCAAGCCCCTGGGGGCTGATGGCAGCCGCGTAGGTTCGGTTACTTAAACTTGGACCGAACCGAATAAGCATGCTAAAATAATGGGCTGAATTGGGCAGCGGCCGGATCAACCGCCACTCATACCACCTGCAGGAGTTACAGGAATATGCGTCATCATCTCTATTGGACACGCTCTACTTTTACCTTCGTTACCGGCACCCCGCCGTATGTCACAGGCCTGTTTTTAGTCATGTGCCTGACCTCCTCTATCGCCACTGCCCATGTCACCGCCTTGGTGTCAGCCAATCGTTATAGCGCTCCCACACACCAGGCCGTTTCCTCCCAAGGCTGGCTGAAGCTGCCCACCATCCAGGTAAAAATGGCCCGCAAGGTTTTTATTCTTTCCATGGCCCGCACCGCACAGGCGCAAAAACATGGCCTCATGTTTATTCACGCCTTACCCGCCAATCGTGGGATGATTTTTGTTTTTCGCCGCAATTGTAAACCCATTTTCTGGATGAAAAATACGTACATACCCCTGGACCTGATCTACGTGAGTGCCAACGGCGTAATTCGGCAGCATTACACCATGGCCGCCAATGGTAACGCCCATCATTTATATCCTAGTCACCATCCAATTTTATACGCCATTGAAATCGGTGCGGGCCTCTACCACAAACTGGGCCTGAAAACTGGACAAAAGCTGGGGTTTCCGCCTGGATTCTTAAAAGCCGTACCTCAGCACCCGTAAATCGCCCGACCCGGTAACGTGTTACCAAAACAGCAAGGGGATTCCTCTGAAAAGCACCAATTCATCTTCGAGCTTGGCCGCCTTTACCCAGGCCGGCACCAACCGCTTCGCCCCCCCGCGTCGGCGCGGCTTATTGCCCCGCACCTTCACCGGCTGGCTGCTCACCTTTCTCGTCATATTCCTGATCCTTTGGGTCGCCACCTGGCTTTTGATGCTCGCCACACCTTCATGGTATCGGCCCATGAATCCTAACGCCCAACTGACCCAGCACCAGGCGGGTCTAGCGCAGGCCGCTTTGCTGAATTTGCATAATTCCGCCCAGGATCCGACCATCTCACACATCACCTGGCGTATCACCGCCCCGCAGATCAACAGCCTGCTGGCCGTAGCTTATGGCCAAACTTCTGACAGCGCCCGCACCGCCGTCTCAGCCCGGGCCGGATTCCATAGATTTCAAGCTCCGTTTGTACGCCTGCAAAATGGGAAAATCACCCTCGCCGCCGTCGTGCATACCGCCATCGGCAATTCTGTAGCCAGCGTTACCGTCAGCGTGACCACACTCCCACCTGATGCAAACCAACCACCCACGGGGCGTATTCGCATTGAATCGTTGCATCTGGGCTTGGCTCCCCTGCCGCCGTCATTAATTACCAGTCGCCTTTCCAGCGTGTTGCCCCGCATTGCGCCTTCCATCCAGCGCATGATCGCCATGTATGCCGGTGTCGGCTATGCCCGCACCGCCGGGCCACAGGTGATTGCTTCCATCCGCGACATCTTGGCCGGTAAGCCATTTCCTCTGACAATTTCATTTCGGTATCGGCGCGCCACCATCACCGAGATTCGCGTGCTGGGACCGCATACCCGCCTCGAAGGCGGCATCCGCCGCCGGCGACCTGCCGAAATTTTGATAAAGCTTCGATCCGATTAGATATCCAATGCCACTTCCAAGTCTTTTGGTCAGGCAGGCTGATGCACAAACAGCATATCCAGGAAATTCTCCAAGCCGCACAATCGTCGCCGCGCCACCGTTTCGGTCAGCATTTTATGCTCGACGACAACATGCTCGAGACCATCGCCGCCGCGGCCCACCTGACACACGACGATCTGGTGCTGGAAGTTGGTCCCGGTGTAGGCAATCTCACCGCCGTGCTTGCCCGTCAGGCCGGTTACGTGCTGGCTGTGGATATCGATGGGCCTCTATTGCAAGCCGCCGCTTCCTATTGGCATACCCTTGCCAACGTTCGCTGGCTTCATGCCGACGCTCTGGCCGGCAAGCATTGCCTGAACCCTCAGATCATCGCCACGCTGGATGAACTGCGCCGTACACACAACCTTTCCCGCATTAAATTAGTTTCCAACCTGCCCTACAACGCCGCCTGCCCGCTCATCGCTGAATTACTCATTGCCATGTGGCTTCAAAGCCGCCACCCCGGCTCCGGCCCATTACAATTGGATTGCCTGGCATTTACCGTGCAATGGGAAGTTGCCAAACGCATGGCCGCCGGCCCCGGCAGCCGCGACTACGGAGCACTGGGAATCTTAATTCAACTTCTGGCCAGAGTTGAAATTCTCCGTCCCATTGACCGCCACTGTTTCTGGCCGGCCCCCAAGGTGAAGTCCGCACTTGTACGCATCATTCCGCAACCAAGCCAATTTACCACCATCCCCGACGTGGTGCCGTTGCAACGATTGCTGGCGGCATTATTTGCCCATCGCCGGCAAACTCTCGCCAACGCCATCCGCCATGGCCTGCATCCGGAAAATTTCCTGCACCTTATTACCTCGCTCCAAGCCGCGGGTATCAACCCCAATTCCCGCCCCGCCGAACTGACCCCCTCCGACTTTATCCGTATTTCCGAATTGCTTCCCGCTTAGGTGTTGTGCGGGTAATGGCAGACTATGGGTGTGCTGGTTCAGCAGACAATGCCGAATCAGTCCCAGTGCTTGATGGACTTATTCTCCATTTCCTGCCAAGCCAGTATAATCCCCCGGATGAATAGCGTAATCAACAACTCCTTTATCCGGTCCCGCCAACTTGGCCAGGCGTTGCTTTGCCCGTTTGTTACCGCCGGGTATCCGAACTTGGATGTCGGTCCTGAGCTTTTGCTGGCGATGCAGGCAGCCGGTAGCGGGTGCATCGAACTGGGCATTCCGTTTTCGGATCCGATTGCGGATGGGCCAGTGATTCAAGACAGTTATCGCCTGGCGCTGGAGGCCGGAACCACTGTTGACCGGGCGCTGGCAATGGTGAAACAGGCTCGAACTGCGGGTGTTACTGTGCCCATTTTAGCTATGGCCAGCTACAGCATAATTTTCAAGCTGGGTTGCCGGGAGTTTGCTGCGGCGTGCCTGGATTCCGGGATTAACGGTTTGGTGTTGCCGGACCTGCCAATGGAAGAAGCGCCTGCTGCTGTTGCGGTAATACAGGATTGCGGTTTGGGTACCAGCCTGCTGGTGGCACCCACCACGTCGGTGGAGCGGCGCAAGTCGATTGGGGATCTCTGTGATGCGTTTGTATATTATGTATCGGTAAGCGGCATTACGGGAGAAAGAAAGGTTTTGCCAGAGAATATGGCGGAAAATCTACGAGAGTTGAAGGAGCATACGGGCAAACCGGTTTGCGTGGGTTTTGGCATTTCCACAGCCCCGCAGGTACGGAGCCTGCGCAAGGCCGCGGATGGCATTATCGTGGGCAGTGCGATCATTCGGCGCATCCGGGAAGAACTGGCTCGTCCAAGGCCGTATGTTCCCAGGGCGGTGGGTGATTTTATCGCGGACCTGTCCGCGGGTCTGAAAGATCAGGTGCCCAAATAGCTTCCGGCAAGTGCGGCCCGGCCTCTACAAAGCCCCGTCGCGGGTAAAGCAGCGATTTGCGGCGCTGCGGAGAGCCTGAGGCAAAACTCGGGGCTGCTTTTTTCCGGTTGAAAACTTTGGCCCACTGGCCGATATGACACAGACTGCTTATGATAGTGCGGCAGGTGAAGTGTTCGCAGTACAGGAAACCATTATGGCCTTATTCGACTCACGTGGAACAATGATCTCCCCGATTCCGCCGGCCACTCCGGTGGTAGTATCGCAGCAACTAGCCTCCGAGGTGCAACCCCGGATAGCTGCGGATTATCAACGCTGGCGGCAGATGACGGTGGATGAAATGCTGCTGGAAAACCGGGTGGTGTTTCTGGTAGGTGAAATCAACCATATATCCAGCTCCAATGTGATCATGAGATTGCTTTATCTGCAATCCGCACGAAAAGATCAGGATATTAACTTGTACATTAATTCGCCGGGTGGCTCTGTAGATGACACCTTGGCTATTTATGACACCATGAAATTTCTGTCCTGTGATGTCGCGACGTTTTGTATCGGCCAGGCCATGAGCGGCGGAGCGGTCGTGCTGGCGGCTGGCACCAAGAACAAACGTTACGCTCTGCCCCACGCCAAAGTGATGGTGCATCAGCCGTTTGGCGGTCTCTATGGGCAGACTTCGGATATTGCGATTCAGGCGGAGGAAATACTTAAAACAAAAGCCACGCTGACGGATCTGCTGGCCAAATTAACCGGCCAACCTCGCGAGAAAATCGCCGAGGATCAGGAACGCGACAAATACTTCGATGCCCACGCAGCCAAGGCGTACGGCCTGGTGGATGAGGTGCTTGAGGAAACGGACAAGGCCAAAAAAGACATCATTGCCCGCCAGCAGTCACAGCCATCCACCTAAGCCTCCAGCGAGGAGAGGTTTGTGATCATTGCACTTGATGCCAGACCTTTGGTGGGAAGGCAGCCTTCCGGCGCAGCCCAGCATGCCCGCAATCTTGTTGCGCAATGGGCGGCCCTGAATACGGAGCATTACTTTATTCTGGTGCTGGATGCCAAAACGGCTCGTAGGGCAGAGATGGATAAATCACTGCCCGATGGTATGGGCGAACATTTTCCGGTCAAGGTGGTTGCGTCGGGCATTTCACCCGGAGCCATGTTCGCCCCGGCCGGCAGTCTGCCTCCGCTTTCGCCCAGGGTGCTGGGAGTGATGAAGTTTGATGTTTTTCATAGTTTCACCCCGGCGTTGCCGCGATCATGCAGCGCGCCAGCGGTAATGACCATCCACGATCTGGCCTGCGAGCTGGACTTAAGCGTGCGCCACAGTGCCCAGGGGCGCACCGCCCGCCATAACAATCGCTGGTCTTTACGCCGAGCCCAGCATGTTGTGGCCGTTTCCACCCAGACGCGAAACGACACCATGAATGTGTATGGCATCCAGCCCGGAGATGTGCATGTGATCTTCAACGGTATCAACCCTATTTTCCATCCCGAATTCAGCCCGGAACTCGCACGCCAGATTCGGCGCAAAATATCGGTACCCCATCGATATATTTTGCTGGTTGGTTCAGACATACCCAGACGCAATTATCCCCGGATTTTACAAGCCATGGCCGACGTGTGGCAACAGGATCCAACCCTGAAGCTGTTGCTGGCGGGACATAATTCGTGGCCGACCACACCAATATACCGCCAGGCCCAGGCGGCCGGCGTCCTGGATCGCCTGGTTTTTGCCGAATCACCGAGCGATGCGGAGTTAGCCCAACTTTATCGCGAGGCGGTGCTGACGTGTTGTGGTTCAAGTTTTGAAGGCTTTGGTCTTTCCGTATTGGAGGCGATGGCCTGTGGTTGTCCGGTGGCGTGCAGCGATATGACATCCCTGCGTGAGGTCGCGGGAAAAGCCGTACTTTTTTTTGCGCATGATGATCCAGAGTCCATAAGTCGCGCCGTGACGAGTCTGGCTGCCGATGCTGAATACCGACGCCAACTCGGGCGTCGCGGTCTGGCCCAGGCGGCGGGTTTTACGTGGCGTGCGGCTGCCAGCAGCTTACTGGAAATATTGGAGCGATGTGCGGGGGAAAACAGTGCGGCCAAGACGATATCACAACGTCCGTTGAGATAAGCGGTGGCCCGGGTGAGCTTGGCTGCGAAAATGTCGCCTGGGTATGGCCTGTGGAACCGCACGCTCGGCAAAAGCTCAGCAATCAGGCTGTGGCATCAACTAATTGCTGGTCTGGAGCATCCACACCCCAGGCTTTCAAATGCTCCTGACTGATCCGCAAAGATTCAAATGGATCGCGCCGACACACATCCTGCTCAATGATGTACCACTGTGTTTGAACGCGTTTCAGCGCTTTGAGAATTGCCGGCCAGTTCAAATTACCTTCACCCACCTCGGCCATGACGATTTTATCATCGACAAAGCCCATATCTTTCAGATGCACCAGCGGCTGGCGTTTGCCTAGGCGGGTAATCCATGCTGCCGGATCTCCGCCACCGTATTGAATCCAATATGTATCGATTTCGGCCTTAACCAGCGATGGTTTGGAATTTTCATACAGAATTTCCAGTCCCGTGGCCGGACCATACCGCGTGAGTTCAAAGGCGTGGTTGTGATAGGAAACAGTCAATCCGAGTGGGCGATAGATTTTTCCCAAGGTGTTGAGTTCCCTGGCGAAGTTGGCGAAACCTTCCGCACTGCGAAATTCACCCGGCATCGACGGAACCGCTATATGCCGGCAACCCCATAAATGGTGTTCCTCCGCCACTTGTTGCGGGTTCTCTTTGAGTTTTTCAAAGCCAACGTGCGTGGCGCAGCAGGTTAAACCTTCGGATTGTAAAATGCGGGCGAATTCCTGTGGTTCAATTGGCCCCAGGCCGGATGCTTGGACGGCTTCAAAGCCGATTTTCCGGAGTTTGGCACAAGTGGTGGCGATATCCGCGGGCGTCTTGGTAAAATCCCGTAAGGTGTACATCTGGGCGGCTATTCTTGACTGGGTAGGCATGCGAATTCTCCTAAAATATGGTTAGAGAATAGCGATGGTTGGAAAATAGGTCAATAATCGGCACGGATCGCAGAAAACTTAGCCGGTGGAAGAGCACAACGGGCAGCCTATCGGTTAAAATAATTTTTATTGCGGGCCATAACCGGTGGGCCGACGAGGCGTGGACGTCGTAGATAATGCGGGTTTCGGATGGCACACAGGCGGCGCGAGAGCTTAACCCCATGGATAAAGGCAGCAGGTTGAAAACAGAGTCCGATTTACCGCATCCCGATTCCACCAGTCACAGCGCTACCGTTGGCCCTTTAGCGTGGCCGTGGCGCTTGCTGCTGATTCTCCTGGCCGGGGCCATGTTGACTCTGGCCTTTCCGCCCTTTTACTTGTGGCCTCTGGCTCTGCTGGCTTTGTGTCCCCTAGGTATAAGTGCCTTGGGTGGTCGGCTGGGCTGGCGATGGATGGCCGTGTATTATCTGGCGGGGTTGCTGTATTTTTTAGGTAATTCTTTCTGGTTGATTCCCGTGACGTTTGGGGGCTATTTTGTTTTGAGCATGTATATGGGCGTGTACTGGCCGATTTTGGCATGGTCTTTGAGATTGGCCGGTGTCGCGTTGCGTTGGCCGGCAGCGGTTTTAATTCCAATTTTCTTTACCTCCCTGGAATACCTTCGCAGCACGCTTTTTTCAGGCTTTTCCTGGTTTATGCTTGGCACAGCTCTGGCACCGGCGGTACATTTGCTGCAGGCGGCAGATTTATTTGGCGTTTCCGGGCTTACATTTCTGTGCGGTATCAGTGCGGGCTGGCTGGTGGATGGGTGGATGGTGTGGCGGGGTGCGTCCAGGATGGGCCAGCGCGGGTGGCTGGTAGAAACAATTCTGGTGGCGGCGTTATTTGCGGCGGTCTGGGGTTATGGCAGTTTTCGTTTGGGTCAACCGCTTACGACCGGTGGCCCCAAAGTGGCGGTGATTTCCGGCAACGTGCCGCAGGCGTTAAAAGATGCCGGTGGTATTGCTGTGGATCAGCAGATATTTAACAAGTTTTTTGATCTCTCCCGGGCAGCCGCCAAGGAACATCCAAATTTGATTGTGTGGCCGGAAACCATGGTGGGAGGATATCTGAACCGACAATGGCTGAACCTATCTCCGGCGGATTTTTCCGCGTCATCAGGCCGCCGTCTACTGCGGTTGGATCAACGGTTTTATGCCCGTCTGCGCGGATTTGCACAAAAACATCACCTGAGTTTTCTGGTAGGATCGGCGGGAATTCACTACGATTCCGCGGGCCGGCCTGTTCAGACCCGTAATATCGCGGTCTTTATTACCCCCAGCGGTCCACAGGCACATCCCTATGCCAAACATCACCTGGTGCCGTTTGGAGAATACGTGCCGTTTGCCTATTGGCCATGGCTGCATCATCTTCTACTGAGCCTGACGCCCTTCGGTCCGAATGATGATTATTCACTTACACCGGGGAAAAAATGGCGACGGTTTACCCTTTCGGCACACGGGAAAAAGTGGCGATTCGGCACTCCAATCTGTTATGAAGATGCCATGCCCCGGCCAGCGTACATGTTTACCCGCCCCCGCTATGGCCGCAAGGGGGCGGACTTTTTAATCAGCATCAGCAATGACGGCTGGTACCATAGCCGTGTGGAGCTTCAGCAGCATCTGCAAATGGATTCAGTCCGGGCAGTGGAAGAGCGCGTACCCATTGCCCGCAGCGTCAATGGCGGCGACAGCGGATTTGTAGGCCCGGATGGGCGCGTGATAAAACTGGCTCAGCGGCGCGGGCACACTGAATTCATCAGCGGTTTTACCGTGGCCCGGCTGCCCGTGGATTTGCGGATCAGTTTATTCAGCCGGATTGGAGATGCCGGTGTAAAATTATTGGTCGTGGCAGCGGCTTTGCTGATGGTCATCAGCGCGGGCCTGGCCCTGGTGGAGCGACGGCGGGACCGACATAAAACAGGGTTGGTATAACAAAATAATGGAGTACAGTTGGTATGAATAAGATTAACCATATCTGTGGGCAACTTCGGCGGTGTACCCTGCTTGGGGTATGGGCTGCGGCATTGGTGGGTTGGGGACAATCCGGCTCGGCGGTTATTCACATTCCTCATGTCCCCCTGGCCGGTGCCATTCACGTCATCCAGCAGACCATACGCAACGGCAGTTCGATTATTCGGGCGGAGTCCATGGAAAGTCTGCAGAATCTCGATAGACCGATCAGGCAAAATTTGCTGACTAAGGGCTTGCATGATCCATCCCCAATGGTGCGGTTTTCCGCGGCGATGGTGGTGGGGCGATGTCGGCTGGCGGCACTCCAACCCGTGGTGAAAAAGATGCTCGCCGACAAAAGCATGAATGTGCGGGTGGCTGCGATTTATGCACTGGACCGACTCGGCAATTCCTCCGGAATGAATGAATTGCCGCGGCTTTTACATTCAGCCCAGCCCAGCGTTTCGGCCAATACCGCCATGGTGCTGGGCCGGCTGGGCGACAATTCCGCCATTCCGCTGCTGCTGACTGAGGCCAGAAACTCCAGTCATGGAGTACAGATCGCCGTGACGTCGGCGCTGGCCCGGCTGGGCTATCATCGGGCGCTCAGCAGTCTGATCGCCCTGAGTTTAAGCGGCTACGAGCAGGATCATCTGGCGGCATTGAGTACCTGCCGCACCCTGATGAACCCGCTTGCGATTAACGTACTACGGGCCGGTTTGCGTGAGCCGGATCCGGCGGCGAATCTGATTGCCGCCCGCGGTCTGGGGCAGCGTGGCAGTGTCATGGGAGAAAAAGCCGCCATTCGATACAGCCACAGTTCCAAGCCGCAGTTACGGGCCTTGGCGGCATTGGCGCTGGGAGCCATTCCGATGTCAGGAAATGTCGCCGTGCTGACCAAAATGCTGGGGGATTCTGATGTACACGTACAAGTGGCGGCTGCGGCGGGTCTGTTTCATTTTCATGCAATGATCCTGAGGCTGCGTGCCACCCGGCAACATTGATACCCGGCGGCTGGCTGCAGCTTAGCGAATAGCGAAAATATCCACCACTGCGGCGTAATCATTGAGATTGTATTGGCGAAGCGCGGCTAAGCCCTCTTCGCTGCCAAGAGCCAGTTCGGTGGTAGGTCCACCATATAGGTTTCCCTGAATCTGCGGCGGATGGGTGGATCGCCGCTCGCTGGGGCGGGAAAGTTTTAATTCTGTACGGCTGTCCGTGATCATAACCTGACTAAATCCGGCCAATCTTAAAAAGTGGTCGTAGGTGCTTATTTCCATGGCTCCCGCCAGCCCCTCCAGGTGTTCTGACATGAGTTCGGTAACTTCGGCGGGCAGCAGCTTTTTAATCGCAATATCATGCACCGCCAGGCATCCACCTGGCTTGAGCGTCCGGCAGATCTCCCGAAAAACCGCCAGTTTATTGGCAGCCAGGTTGATTTGGCGGTTGCTGATCACCCAGTCGGCACTCGCATCGGGCAGTGGAATGCTGTCCATGCGACAGAGGCAGAATTCGACATTGGAGAGGTTTTGTTCGCTGGCGGCCTGGCGGGCCTTTTCAACGTGGCGCGGAGAAGGATCTATGCCCACAACCCGTCCGCGATGTCCCACCCGGTCAGCCAGGGCTAAGCATGTACTTCCGGTTCCGCTGCCGATTTCCACCACGGTCTGGCCGGGTTTAATCCGATCCATCCAAGGCGAATGAGTCCATGTGGAAAGATTCGCTGAGACTGGTGCAGGCCGTACCGTGGTTCCCGTCGCCAACGGCACCTTGATGCTAATAGACACTGTTTCCAGATGGCGTGACGGTGCTGCGAAATGACTCTTCGCGACGGGTGCGGACTTTTTGCCAAGTACTGGCATTGTTATTTCTCCAGATTAACCTGGTGTATCGTGCGGATGCGATTCATCAAAGTTTTATTGGCTCGAAAATTTACATCCCCGACACCGGCGGCAATTCGTCTTGCCCGCACTTTGCACTGCACTCAGGTGGCGCTGTCACGACAAGCAACAGCACATAGGGCGGACAGGCGATCATCATGCCTGTCTACCACCCCATATTTGTTATCGGTACTTGGCGGGAATAACTGTATTTTTATTTTTCGTTACCGCTTTGCGTCTCTGCTGCGGCAAGTCCAGCCAATCAGGCTCAACCGGCAGGCCCAGAAGATAATATCCTGCCGATGCTGACAGCCCTCCACCGGCATTCCAAAAGAATGCTGCACCCTACTCACAAAGTATCATCGTGATGCGAAACTTGCTCTGGCAAACGCGGCACTGGCTTATCGGGCCGATTTTACACCCAATCCGGTGCTGGCCCAGGCGGTAGTTTGAACACGCGGTGCAACGGGCGGAAACTTCGCCGGTAGCGGATCTTTTTCGGTGGTAGCCCGAAAATGAATGTTGTGCTCCTCCTGCTGGAGCTTAACCATGGCCGGATAGGTTAACCGTCCGGAAACCCGGAACAAATTCAGCAGGTTAATACGCGTCTGAAAGCGCGATTGCTGGTAAGCCAGGTGTGCGGCAAGTTCCTGATCCTGGGCGGTGATGACATCCAGATTTGTAGCCAACCCCACCTTGAATGAGTGTTCCGCCTGATAGTACGCCGCCTGCACTGCGGCCACTTCAGTTTTGAGATTTTTTTCCAGTTGCAATCCGCTAAGCCAGTCGGCCCGGGCTATGGTTACTTCCTCGCCGATGTGGCGACGCAATTGATGTGCAGCAAGCATGGCCTGCCGATATTGAGAATAGGCCGTTCGCAGATCCGCATAAATTTCGCCTCCTTCAAACAAAGGCATGTTCACGCTGAACAGGCCTGTCCACCAGCTATCGGTTGGAAACTGTCCCTTGTATAAGAAGGTATCAAAGTTAATGGCCAGCGAGGGAAAGTATTGTTCATAAACCGCTTGCACATTTTTTTCCTGTGCCGCCACTTTTTCTTCCGCCGCTTTGAGATCCTGTCGCTGGGACCAGGCGATTTTTTGCAACTGGGCCAGTGAGGGCAGGCGAATTTGCGGGTTAAAATCGTTTCGCAGGCGGGCATGGTTCAGATTAGCCGCCCCAATTAAATACGCCAGTGTGGCTCGCCCCCGCACCACGTTATTACGGGACTGGGTCAACTGCACACGTGTATTGGCCTCATCGGACTGGCTTTGCAGCACCGTGAGCCGCAGTGCTACGCCCGCCTGAAATTCATGGGTGACCATGGTAACTCTGGCCTGTTGCACCTTGAGGGTTTGCTTTAGCACTGCTACAGACCGGGCATCGCTAAGAACCTGATAATATGTTTGTGCCACTTCCAGCAGCAGGCTGGATTGTAGATCCAGCATGGCCGCCTTGCGCTGGCCGGAAACCAGTCTGGCGCTGCTGATGGCCGTAACATCTTTAAGCACATTGACATTTAGAGTGCTGGCCAGCGGCACATTGGCATAATGGGTTTGATAAAAATCTGTGATGCTGCTGGGAAAGCCCGCCGGGGCAGCGTAACCATGCATCTGGAAATCCGAAGCCCCGATGCCCACGTGCGGCATGAATGTGGCGAAGGCTTTGTCTTTGGCAATTAAAGCCTGAAGATAATTTTCGCCACTGATGGCCAGCTCTTCGTTATTGTTGTTGGCCAGGCGCATAGCCCGCGAAAGCGTGAGCACCGCCGGTATTTTTACGGGCGCTATCGCCGGTTTGGCGTGAAGAATTCTCTGGTAATGGGCCACCTCTTTTTTCTGGTTTACGCATCCGGAAAGCGACACTGCCATTGCCATTCCCAGCAAGGCCAGTCGTGGCGCTGATTTGATTTGAAAATTTGTGATCATGTTCACGATTTGATCTCCTTATTCCAGCACGGGTTGCTGCGGTCGCTTATGCACATCATTTATCAGCATCATCAGGGGTAACAGCAACAGAAAGATCACGCCCAGCAGGCGAAACGCATGAATATATGCGAGCATCCCCGACTGGGTCAGAACGTCGCGGTAAATAATAGCCTGGGCTATGGTAAGGGCCTTGGCCGGGACGGCTCCAGCCGCCACCGCTGTGGACCGTAGTTGGGAAACAGCCGTATTGTAGGCCACATTGAGAGTGGTGGTATGAGCGCTCAAAAATACCTGCTGCATCTGAGATACCTGTTTGACATAAGCCACCGATAACGATATGCCGACACTGCCGCCGATGTTTCTCGCCAGATTGATTATACCCGAGGCCGCACTGATTTGTCCGCGAGGCATATTGGCAAAGGCGGCAGTATTGATGGGCACAAACATGAAGGCCAGTCCCATTCCCTGAACCACCCGGCAAATGACCAAGTTGTCAAACGCCGCATGAAGCGAAAGCCGGGCCATCAGTTCCAGTGCCGCCACATTGGCCAGCACCCCAAATACCAGCAGCCAGCGGATGGAGACACGGGTAATCAGAGTGCCCACCAGCGGCATGAGCATCAGCACAACCAGGCCGCCGGGAGCCAGTACCATGCCCGCTTCCCTGGCAGTGTAGCCCATGAGCGTTTGCGCAAGTAACGGCATCAACGTGGAACTGGCGTACAGCACCGAGCCAAAAATGAGCATGCCCAACGTCGTGAGGCCGAAATTGCGATTTTTCAGCAGGCGGAAGTTGACAATCGGTTCGGCGGTATACCATTCCCAGATGAACGCCGCGGCCAGTCCAATCAGCGCCACCAGGCCACAACCCACGATAAATCTGGAAGCAAACCAGTCCGCATCTTCGCCACGATCCACCATGACCTGCAAACCGGCCAGCCCCAGGGAAAGCAGGCTCAAGCCGATGTAGTCAAACTTCAGCCCTTTGCGAAATCCTTTGGCTTGATGGTGCGTGGAATCCAGCAAAATCATGTACACTAAAAACAGCACGATAATGCCCACCGGCACGTTGACGAAAAAGCACCACCGCCAGCTCAAATTATCCGTGATAATGCCGCCCAAGACAGGCCCCAGCACAGGCGCCACTACTACCACAATGCCGTAAATCGCCATGGCCATGCCCACGCGGTTCCGCGGCAATGTTTCAGCCATGATAGCCTGAGCGCCAGGCTGCAATCCACCGCCACCCAGCCCCTGTAAAACGCGCATAGCCAGAAGCACTCCAATGTTGGGAGCCAGCCCGCACAGCAGGGAACTGATGGTAAAAACAGCCAGGCACAGCATGAAGTAAGGCTTACGTCCCAGCCGGGAAGTAAAAAAACCATTCAGCGGCAGTACAATGGCATTGGCCACCAGGTAACTGGTAAGCACCCACGTACTTTGGTCCACGGTGGTGGAAAGACTGCCGGCAATGTGCGGCAACGACACATTAACAATTGTGGAATCCAGAACTTCCATGAACGCGGCCATGGCTACCAGTGGCAACACCATCCACGGGTTCATAGCCGGTCGGTTCAGGGCTGCCGGTTCGATTAGGCCAGCTTCGGCGACCGCGCTCATCGCACCTTGACCTCCGGTACCGCGGACATGCCCGCCGCCAAGTAAGGTAATATTGCAGGCAGGTCCTTGAAGAGTATCTTGACCGGCACCCGTTGCACTACTTTTACATAGTTGCCGGTGGCATTTTCAGGCGGCAACAGGCTGAATTTAGCCCCCGTACCAGCCTGAATGCTTTGCACGTAGCCCTTGAAATTGACGTTGGGATAGGCATCAATGGAAATCGTAGCCGGATCACCTGGCTTCATATGGGTTAAATCGGTTTCCTTAAAATTGGCGATTACCCACATCTTCGGTCGCACAATAGCCAGCAGGTTCTGCCCCGTGGTAACGTAATCACCGGGTTCCACGACCTTTCGGGTAACATAACCGCTGACCGGGGCATCAATATCGCAGTAGGACAGGTTTAATTCGGCCTGTTCCACCGCGGCTTTCAATTCGGCAATCGTGGCGCTGCCAGCCGACACATTGCTGCTTTGTTTGCCTACCTGTTGTGGAACCACATTGACTGACGACAACTGGGCCTTGGCTAATACCAAGCCGGCCAGACTGCGTGCCAACGCGGATTGAGCAGCGCTGACACTTTGCCGTGCTGCGGCCACAGCAGCGTGAGCCTGGTCCACCATGGCCTGTTTGGCCATCACCTCGGTACGGTCCGCCACTACGTAAGCCTGGGCACTGACTGCCGCGGCACGATAGGTTTCCAGTTGGCTTGGAGTAACATCGCCGCTTTTCAATAACTTGGCATACCGCTTGTAATCTTGCTGCGCTTTAATTGCGGTAGCGGAATCCGCCAGAACCTGGGCTTTGGCGTGGGCCACCGCGGCCTGCGCCGCTGTTACATTGGCTTTTGCCGAGAGTATATTGCTTTGAGCCTCGGCCAGCGTGGCCCTGGCCTGGGCTATTTGCGACCGGGCAATGCTGATCTGGGCCAAAGCCTGATCGACAGCCGCACGGGAAGTCCGGTGTATCAGCGCCAGTCCAAACTTGCTGGCCCGGTGGTTGGCGCGGGCAACCTGCAAAGCCGCCTCGGCCCGATCCAGGGCGGTTTGAAAATCGCGTGGATCCAATTGCACCAGCGGAGTGCCTTTTTTAACAAACTGGTTATCCAGCACCAGTACCTTATTCACGTGGGCAGCCACCTGCGGGCTTACATAAATGATGTGCGCATCGACAAAGGCGTCGTCGGTGGAAACATAATCCCAGGTCAACCATAACCACAGACCGCCAGCACACGCTCCCAGCACAATCAAAGCCAGTAAAATCAGCATAAAGGTTTTGCGCCGTGATGGGTTGCCGCCGTTGGCTTCCAACAGCGCAGGTGACTCCTTGGCTGCGGGGGCAGCCTGTATCTGGGTTTCTTCCGGATTATTGTTTTGAACCATGGTGAACTCCATTCGAGCTTCGCCCCTTGACCTGACCGGTTTTACTGGCGGCCGCGGAGCATGGGGTCAGACGGTAATATTTCTTGTCAGTTCAATCTATGAGTTCCTGTTGCCCGGTGCCAAAGGTCGGACGGATCGCTTCCCTGCGTTACGTGCTTTCAAATCATGTCGGCCCGGCGCGACTGTTGTAGCACCGGCTGGCAAAATGGCATGAATCCCACCCAGTGAGAATTGCACGATGCTTTCCGTGATACTTTCGATATCGTGCTCGCAAAACTCGGGGCGTTTCATCAGCTTGAGCACAACATTGCGATACCGGTGATAAAAAAGGCATTGTCCGATGATGCTGTTGACCGCGTGCTGCACCAAAGCCTCATCGAGCCGGGCAGGAAACGCGATACCGCGGACAATGGCCGCTACTGTTTCCATCCGCGGGCGCACGCAATTGGCGATAAATACCTGCAGCCCGGCGGTAGGTTCGGCCATTTCCCGGGCCACCAGCCGAGTATACCATTGGGGCCGGCCGCCCTGGATCAGCAGGCGCCGTATAAAATCATGGATAAACAGTTCCAAGGCCTGCCGTGGCTGATTGCGCAGCGCCAACTTGAAATGCTCCGAATGATAAATTTCCGGTTGCTTCCCGTACTGCAGCGCCTCGTGATATAAATTTTCCTTGTTCCGAAAGTAATAGTTGACCGCCGCGACATTGGCTCCCGCCTGCTGACAGATCATCTGCACCGTGGCGGCACGAAAGCCATGATCGGCAAAAACCTCTCCTGCCGCGTGCAGCAGCCGGGAGCGGGTACCTTCATCCGACGCAAGAGGATGTCGTGTAGCCATGGCGCAATTCCATCAATGCACCGCAACGGAACATTGTACCATCGCGTTCAAATACAATTTTAAAATATCTATTTGAAATGTCAAGTTGACCATACCACCTGTCCCCACCCCCCACCAGCCGCGGCTGGAGAAGCTTAGCCAGCTACGACAATGCGGGCGAGGACGTCCGCAATTCCAGGGATATCATGGCGGATAAGTATGTCGCTTCACGGCCACAGACAAGAATGTCTGTGCTGCGCTTAATTGGTATGCACCTCGCCGGCCGCCATAATGCCTGCTCCGTATTAATATACTTTATTTCCTGACGGCCCCTAAATGTAGTGTCCAACCGGCCAATTGCCGCGTATAATAAGTGGATTGGGCATCGGCCGTAGCCGCTGCCCAATCCATCATGGAAATTGCTACTCTTTCGGAGAAACCAAATGCCCATTGCCCATGCCGCTGCTATACTTTTTGCCATCCTGCCGACCCGCGGATACTTCCGCCCCAGTCACGCCGTCAATGTACGATTTGTTACCGGCAGCTCGATGCTGGACCAAAAGGCTGTTGTGGCGGGGTTTCGCACGGCACATTTGCTGGGCAAGTTCACCCCCCCGCCTGCCCACTCCGTGATTCTGGCCAACGGCCAGCCCGCCTTCCATGTTTACACCATGGGCGGAAAACATTTGACCGCCAGACCGGAGAGCAAGGTGAAGCTGCACGGAAACGTGGTGGATATCAGCAGATTTTATCCACAGGTTAAAAAGACGGGTACGTACATAATCACCTGGAAAAGCGCCAATCCTGTGGTGCTGGAAACCTTAAACAATCCCGGCTTTTCTCCCGCGGATTTCAAAAATATTCCGCCCCAACAGTGGTCTGCCCTGCCGGCGCAGCAACGAAAACAGGTTTACATGCAGTTTGAGCCGTGTGTGTACCATCTGGTGCCGCTGCAATATGCCCAGATCAAAACCTCCAAGGGCATTATTGACGTGAAGTTCTGGTACAACGTGGCCCCCCATACGGTGGCCAATTTTATCCGGCTGGCGCAGGAGCAATTTTATAACGGGTCCAATTTTCATCGTATCATCAAAGGTTTTATGATTCAGGGTGGCGATTCGCTTAGCAATATTCCAGGCCGGGCGGGTACCGGAGGACCAGGTTATGAAATTGTGCAGGAATTTAATTCACGTCCGATGAATCGCGGTGTTATCGCCATGGCCAGGGCGCAACCGGTGGATTCGGCTGGATCGCAGTTTTTTATCATGCAGAAGAATACGCCCTCATTGGATGGCCAATACACGGGTTTTGGCCGAACGATCAAGGGTTTACGTGTGGTGGATAAAATTGCGGATACGCCCGTGCGCGGGTCCAATGGTACCGTGGTCGGCCCCAAGCCGGAAATCATCCGGGCACGTATTCTTCCGGCCACGGCGGCTATGTATGGCATTAAAGGACGGCCATAATCGGCACGGCTTTGTCTATGCAGTTAGAGAATAACTTTTTTGATGTTGTGGTCGTCGGCGGCGGTCACGCCGGAGCCGAAGCCGCATGGGCTGCATCCCGAATGCTGGGAGATCGTGGCAAAGTGGCGATGATCACGATGGACCCGCACGCCATTGGTCGCATGAGTTGCAACCCCGCCATCGGCGGTCTGGCCAAGGGGCAGATGGTGCGGGAAATTGACGCCCTGGGCGGGCTGATGGGGCATGCCATCGATGCCGCGGGCATTCAATTCCGCATTCTCAACCGATCCAAGGGGCCGGCGGTACAGTCACCGCGGGCTCAGGCAGACAAATACCGCTACGAGGCTGCGGTGCAACGATTGCTGCGGGAACACTGTCCATACCTGGCCATTTTTGCAGCAACCGTGGATGATATATTCACCCAGGGCGCTTCCGCCAGCGCCAGCGTTTCCGGCGGAAACGATCAGCACACGCCGGGCCGCATTACCGGCGTGCGGCTGGGCACCGGGCAAGAGCTATCGTGCACGTGCGTGATTTTAACCACCGGTACATTTCTGCGGGGCCTGATGCACACCGGACCACGAAAAACCGAGGGCGGTCGGATTGGCGAGCAGGCCTCCACCGGCTTATCCCAGAGCCTGGAAAGGCTGGGCTTTGAATTGGCTCGATTGAAGACCGGGACGCCCCCGCGCCTGGCCCGCGAAACCATTGATTTTTCCGGCCTGGATGTTCAAGCTGGGGATGATGTACCGTTATCTTTTGGCTATCTTAGCGGCTCGTCGAATAGCCCTTTGGCCGCAACATTTCCCGTTCTGCCACAGGTGAATTGCCATATCACGTATACCAATGCCAGGGCGCATGATTTGATTCGGGCCAATCTGCACCGGGCACCGATGTACAGCGGCCAGATTCAAAGCCGCGGCCCGCGTTACTGCCCCAGCATTGAAGACAAAGTGGTGCGTTTTGCCGACAAGACCCAGCACCAGATATTTCTGGAACCGGAAAGTTTGGATACCAATGAAATCTACTGCAACGGCATTTCCACCTCTTTACCAGTGGATGTGCAGGAAGAGATGGTTCATTCCATAACCGGGCTGGAAAAAGCCAAAGTGCTGCGATGGGGTTACGCCGTGGAATATGATTTTGCGCCCACGCATCAGATTCGTCCTTCGCTGGAAACCCACCATGTGCGAGGGCTGTTTTTTGCCGGTCAAATCAACGGCACCAGCGGTTATGAGGAAGCTGCTGGGCAGGGACTCATGGCCGGCATTAACGCGGCGCGAAGTATTCAGGGCCAGGCACCGATTATCTTAGGCCGCGATAAGGCATACATAGGCGTGATGATTGATGATCTGGTGACAAAAATTCCCACCGAACCGTACCGCATGTTCACCAGCCGGGCTGAGTTTCGCCTGACGTTGCGCAGTGACAACGCAGATCAGCGGCTGACACCGCTGGGCCGGCAGATCGGACTGGCCGAACCGGTACGTGAGGAGCAACTATTGGCAAAACTCTCCGCCATGCATCACATTATGGATCAGTTGCGGGCATCGCGACTGCCGGATGGCACCACAGCGGCGGAGTTGATCCGTCGGCCGGACATCGGCTGGCAACATTTGGCGACCATGAAGTTTCAACCACCAGGGCGGCTGATGGCAATCCTTGAATCGAGCCAATTTCAGGCAGTTCTGGAACAGATTCAGATTGAGTCGCGTTATGCCGGTTATATTCAACGCGAAGAGCAGCTCGCCCGGCGTATGCATGAATTAGAATCCAAAGTGATTCCGATTGGGTTTAATTTCTCCGCTCTCACCGAACTGCGCCGTGAAGCCCGGGACTCGCTGGTGCGATTTCAACCCGGCAGCGTCGGACAGGCATCACGCCTGGAGGGTATTACCCCTTCGGACCTGACAATGCTGATGATGTATCTGACCGGGCGCAAATTAACCACGCGGACATGAAGGGGATGGAAAACGTATACGTGGATGAGATATGGCACGGACTGCGGCCTGCGAGACGGGAGTAGGGAATCGGGAGATACGTATTGTTGGAGTAGACAAATGTAAAGAGGTGGTTTTTTCCGCAAAGACAATTAGGGCGCGGAGAACAATTTAATTGAACCACAGGAGAACGTAGAGGCATCCTGATGATAGAGTGTTATTACAGGCAGGACGCCCGCGATCCCATGGCGAACAGGATGTCCACCAACCAAGGTTACGGCAGGGCATCAGGAATGCGGGAATTGCCGTGCCACCGAGTGTTTCATCAAACGCACCTGGGTACCGCGTTCTTCTTCGCCGGGCTGTGGACGGCGTTGCCGCCATACTCCATCTGCGCCAAGATCCCAGGCTTCACGATTATCTTCCAGCATAATTTGCAGAACCTCGCGAAGTTTTTCGCACAGGGCCGGTTCTTCAATGGGGACGGCGGCTTCCACACGATGCGAAAGATTACGGCTCATCCAGTCGGCGGATCCCATATAGAACTCTTCACGGCCGCCATTGGTGAACCAGAAAATCCGGGAATGTTCCAAAAATCGTCCGATGATGCTGCTGACATGGATGTTCTCGCTTAAACTCGGCACCTGCGGCCGCAGGCAGCAGAATCCACGGACAAACAAATCGATCCGCACACCGGCCTGTCCTGCTTTGTAGAGTGCTTCAATAATTTCCGTATCTTCCAAAGCATTCATTCGCGCCACAATACGGGCGGGTCGGCCAGTTTTGGCACAGGCAACCTCGCGTGCAATCATATCCATAAAGCGATTGCGCATCGTCACCGGAGCCACCAGCATTTTGCGGTAATCCGCCTTGAGCGACCGTCCGGTGAGAAACGCGAAAAGGTCTACCACATCCTGGCAGATATCCTCGCGACAGGTAAACAGCCCCAGATCTGTATAGAGTTGGGCGGTGCGTGAATTGTAATTGCCGGTTGAGATGTGGGCATAAGAACGTACCAGATGTTCTTCCCGGCGGACCACCAGGGCGATTTTTGTGTGGGTTTTGAGGCCCAGAATACCGTAAACAACATGAGCGCCGGCGTTTTCCAGGGCCTGGGCCCACTGGATATTGCTTTCCTCATCAAAACGGGCTTTAAGCTCCACCAGCACGGCCACCTGCTTGCCGGCTTCGGCGGCCTGAGCCAGAGCCGATACAAAGGGTGAATCTCCACTAGTGCGGTACAGCGTCATTTTAATCGCCAGCACCTGCGGATCCTTTACTGCAGTGAGAATAAAACGTTCCACTGAGCTGTCGAAGCTTTCATAGGGATGATGCACAAGAATGTCATTTTGGCGAATGATGGCAAAAACATTGGCCTGCTCATCCGCCAGCGATGGCGCACACACCGGCCGCCACGGCGGAAATTTCAGCGTTGGCTTATCCAGCGAGGCCAGGCTCATCAAATCACACATGCCCAGCGGTTCCGGTTCTTCCAGCAGGTCTGATGCCGGAATTTCCAGACCATTGATCAGATATTGGCGCATCTGTTCCGACATTCCTTCGGATATCTGCACGCGCACGGTGTCGGCAAAGCGTCTGGCACGCAGTTCTTCCTGCACCACTTCCAGCAGATCTTCAGAATCCTCGATGTCCGCCTCTACATCGGCATTGCGGGTAACCCGAAACGATCGTGCTTCCAGGATTTCCATGCCCGGAAACAACACGCCCAGTTGATCCTGAATAATACTTTCCAGCGGCACGAAAGCCGTTCCCGCATCAGCTTCCACCGCAAGCCATCTCGGAAATAACCGTGGTACTTTTACCCGCGCGAAGAGCGTTTCGGCATGGCTGGGGGCACGTAATAAAGCCCCGATCGACACGCTTAGATTGCTGATAAATGGAAAAGGATGGCCCGGATCCACCGCCAAGGGCGTCAACACCGGAAATATCACGGTGCGAAAATACGCCGCCGCTTTTTCCCGCTGCTCCGGCGTCAAATCCACACACTGCCGCAGTACGATACCCTCCCGATCCAAAGCTGGTTGAAGTTCCTCGCGCCACACTTTCTGCTGGCACAGAACCATGTTGGCCAGCCGCTGACGCACGCGTTCGAACTGCTGCGTATGGGACAAGCCGTCGATACCTTGTTCTCCGGCCTTGCTGCTCATAAGTCGCTTCAGCAGACCAAATCGCTTCATGAAAAATTCGTCCGTGTTACCAGCAAAAATGGCTAAAAATTTCACCCGTTCCAGCAAGGGATTGCGCGGGTCCATGGCTTCATACAACACGCGATAGTTAAAATCCAGCCAGCTTAGATCTCGGTTTAAGAACCGCACCGATCCCCCGTCCGCCAGCGTGGGCGGGTCCATCATGGTGCTAAAAGCCTTCAATTCAGGCGTCATCACTTAATTCTCCGAGGAAATTCTTCCGGCAAACTCATACTGTCACCATTATGTCTTATTCTTACGCGTTGCCAATCCCACCGCCGAGTTCGCTTTACCATAGATTTCGGCCAAGGCCTGCGCCAAATCCGGGTACTGAAAAACATACGGCATTTCCAGCAGCCGGCCGGGCAAGCAGCGGCATCCATGCAGCGCAAGTTCCGGCTCTGTACCCAGCATAACCGCTCCTATCCGCACAGCCAGCGCTGGTACGGGCGGGCTCCAGGGGCGGTGCAGGGAGTGGCGCAACCGGGCCATAAATTCAGCGTTGCGCACCGGGTGAGGTGCGCAGGCGACATAAAGCCCCTGTGAATCCTTCCGCCGGATCAACTCATCCACAATGTGCACGACATCAGACAGGTGAATCCAACTCATCCACTGACGACCGGAGCCAGCGGCCCCACCCAACCCCCAACGAGTGAGTTTGCTCAGCGGCACCAGCAAACCGCCACTTGCATCCAGCACCAACCCAAGGCGCAGAATGACATGCCTGGTTTGAGGCATGGGATGGCGCAGCACCGCGTGCTCCCACATCGCACATGTTTGTGCGATAAACCCTGTACCTGTCCCAGTGAGTTCTGTACAAACCGAATCCCCGCTATCACCATAAATGCCGATGGCACTGGTTTGAATAAGGACGAGCGGTGGTTGGCGTGCCTGGGCGATGGCCTGCGTTATAGCAAGCACGCTGCTCACGCGACTTTCGATAATTTCCGCCCGATGAGCGGCGGTATGGCGACAATTAATATTTCTACCCGTGAGATTTACTGCGGCGAAGGCACCTTCAAACTCTACCGCCCACGCATCCACACTGCGTCCATTCCATTCCACCTGGCGGACGCCATCCGCTTCGCGGGTGCGGGCGCGGCGGGTTAATACCACCACCTCCCAACCGTCATCGACGAACTTTTTGGCGATGGCAGTGCCTAGAAAGCCGCTGCCCCCTGCTAAGATAATTTTATTTTGGGTGGGCATATTCACGCCATTCGTCGCCGCATCAGCAGCAAGACCCCCATAACCAGCAGCGTCAACGCAGCAGGTTCGGGTACAGGCGTGACGGTTGATTTTGGAGCGTTCACCAGGGAGCCACCGGCAAAGCTGGAAAAGCCATGGCCGAACCAGGCGGCAACCTCACTGCCGGTGGCAGGGAAGCCTGCAAAGTTTTCCGGACTAAAGCCGGCGTTGTTGGAATCCAGGAGTTCCGCTACATAAACTTCATTATCACCAATGTTTTCTAATTCGCCGCCTACGACGTCGGACCGCCCCACTGCGGCTTCCCCGCCGCTTTGTGCGACAAACACATTGAGTGATTCCAAGGCCACATTCGAGCCTAACGGGCTGATTTCATCTACCTCCTGGGAAAAGGCGTTATTGCCAGAAAGCGTAAAACCCGAGGAACGACTATTTCCGATAACCGAAAACATAGTGGCCGGGGTATTGCCGGATGCGGCCATATCCGCCGGACCATTTTCCGAAAAATTCAACACCGTCACTGTACTGGCTGGAGCGACGCCTACCGTAGCCGCCAGCAACAATCCCATGGTGCCCCAGCACCCGGGCCGGCTGAAAAAGTTAAACGCATAACGTTTCATTGTGACCTCTTGGAATTGCCATAGACTTATGGCAACTCGCAGGTTGTTAAAAAATGCACCCCTCTGCGGGCAGAGACATCTCCATTCAGACAGCCTCCTGCCGCAACCAGGTTGTTCGATGCCCCGCTATTAGTTTGTAGGCGCGCCGCGCATCAAAGGCAAGATCACTGCCCGAAAAGTCCGGAAATACAGACATTGGCCATGTTGAGCAGCCAATTGCGGCTGCACTGCTGGAGCAATTTCCCTACTTTCGCTACTATGGCTGCAGATTATGCTGGTCCGATTAGAATCACAGGAGTTTGCGGATGGCACAATTTCGACCTGTCTTACACTTTCCATTCAGGCAGCGTCTGATGCGCATTCTCTCACAACTGCAGCGGCGTTTTTTCTGGGACCATTGGTTTCCGCATATTGCCATTGCCGTAGCGGTGGCCGTGTTCGGACTGATTAATTTTCTCGATGGCTTGGCACGCATTGCACCGAATTTGCCGGGCTTTATGAACCTGAAGCCGGTGCTTCATCTGGGACAGATACCCGCCTTCAAAGCCTTGGCGGGAATACCGCAGGGCCTGGCTGGTGCAGTGCTGATGGTTATGGCCATCGGGCTGGCATTTCGCTCACGCTTTGCCTGGGCGGTTACATTGCTGCTGGCGGCAGCCACGATGGCCCTGATACTCCATCATAGCGGTCTTCATTGGGGCTCGCTGGTGGCTTTTAACGGGCTGCTGCTGGCTGCCATTCTGATTTTTCATCGGGCCTTTGCACATTCGAGCCTCGCGGCCGGGACCCTGTTTGGCGTTGTCAGCGTGGTACTGCTGCTGGGTTATGCGGTTTTCGGTTCCTATATTCTGGGAGCAGGGTTTTCACCGCCGATTACCAAGCTGCCCACCGCCCTATACTTTTCCGTGGTGACACTATCCACAGTTGGCTATGGCGATATCGTTCCGAAAACTGTGGATGCGCGGATGTTTGTGGTTTCCATCATCATTTTGGGCATTACCGTCTTTGCTACATCCATTTCCGCCGTGATTGTGCCGCTGGTTAACGGACGCATGCAGCGGTTGCTTGCAGGAGAAAAGAAACGTATGAAACAAAACCACTACATTATCACCGGCGATAACGCTTTGGCTCATAACACCTATCGCGAACTCAAGGCCCGGCATCTACCCGTACTGGTGCTGCTGGCAGCCCCGCCCACCACATCCTGGGTGAATGCGGAGGATTTAATGATCGGTGATGCTTCTGATTCGGAAACGCTGCGCAAAGCGGGTGGTGCCGATGCCCTGGCCATTCTGGCTTTGCGAGCCGATGACAGTGAAAATGCCTTTATCGTGCTGGCCGCCAAAGAAATTGGCGGTAAAGCCCGCACGGTTGCCGCGGTGAAAAACAGCAAGAACCTGGCTCGCGTGCGCCGCGTAGGACCGGACCTGGTCATTGCACCGGATATTCTCGGCGGCGAAGTACTGGCCATGGCCTTAAACGGGGAAACGTTGAACAGCGAAAGTATTCTGCGAAACATGTTCCAAGGCGAAGCCAAGTCGTAAAATGGCCGAGGCCGGAGGCTGGGAACGATGACCAATTTCACCTTCAAATGTTGCCTGCCCGATCCACCTCACCAGCAGCCCATTGATCTTTTAAATACGCTATCCGTCACCGACGGCGATCTGGCCGCGCTGCAATTTGGCGATTCCCGCGACGAAACGGTCATCGCGTGTCGGCCAATAATCACCTGGACACTTTACCGTACAGCCCGTGGCACATTGGAATCCGAACTGCTTGCCGGGCCTGGAATACTGCCGTCCCAGCCCGCAGAAATTAAACCACAGAAATCAATTTTATGTGCCTTGGATGACTGGGAGGCGATTCTGGATGGCACCTGCATACATTGCGATGCCCCAGGCATGATACCGCCGCGCTGGATGGGATTTATCAGCTACACCGCCGGAGAACTGCTTGAAGCTGCCACCGCCGAAGCGAGTGCGGTTGGTCAATGGCCGCTGATGCGATGGCAACTGTTCGGCCGCTACTATATCTTCAATTCCACCACGCAGCGCTGGATTCTTTGCGCCCAAGATCATGCCCAGGATCCCGGAGCCGGCCGTGCCCTTGCCGACATGACAGAAGCCCTGCAAGCGACCGGCAACCAGCCCATGGCCCAACCAACTGTAACACAGGCCACTGTTCTGGCAGTACCGCAGCCGGACCGTCTGATGGAGGACATCGCCGCCGTGCAGCAATACATTGCCGCCGGGGACATTTATCAGGCCAATCTTGCGGTACCGTGGACGGCCGGCACGCGAGAATCACCGGTGGCCATTTACCGGCGACTGTTCCAGTATACCGCGGCACCCTACAGCGCCTTTTTACGTTTCGCCAATCACCATATTATTTGCGCTTCACCGGAGTTGTTTTTACAGCGTGCGGGGCAGCGGATACGTACCGAGCCGATCAAGGGCACCCGTCCGCGTTTCAGCCACGATCCGCCAGCCGATGAAGCTCAGTTCCGGGAATTGCTGCAAAGCGTCAAGGATCAGGCGGAACTGAACATGATTACCGACCTGCTGCGTAATGATCTGGGCAAAATATGTGAATATGGGTCAGTACGTGTCGAGGATCCCCGCCGGCTGCAGGCGCATCCTACCGTCTGGCACACCTGTTCAACCGTCATCGGCACACTGCGTAAGCCCAGGAGCGGATCGGGCTGGGCATCCATCATCAAGGCGATGTGCCCCGGCGGATCCATCACCGGAGCACCCAAAATTCGAGCCATGCAGATCATTGCGGCATTGGAGCGATTTCCGCGTGACGTTTATTGCGGCCACATCGGCTGGATCAATGGATCAAACGGCTCATTGAATATCGCCATTCGCAGTATTTTTATGCGCGGGCATAGCGCCACAATCTATGCCGGAGCAGGCATCGTCGCGGACAGCAGTCCATCCGAAGAATCGCGGGAGATAGCAGCCAAAGCCAAAGCCCCACTGGCCGCACTGGGCGTAGCTATTGATGAAAGCATCGGCGGCTGATAACGGTTGTGGAAGACCCGACGGACCGCAACAAGAGTATCCGAATCAGGCCGTCAGAGGACTTTAATGGCAACCATGGTGGTGTCATCGTAACGGCGGCTAAGGCCAACGAAACGGCGGGTTTCCCAGAGCATATGGCGACAGATCTGGTCGGCGGAAAGGTTGGCGTGCTGCAACAAAGCACTGCGCATGCGCTGCTTACCGAACTTTTCACCGGAAAAGGCCATGGCATCCGTCACGCCGTCGGTATAAATCCAAAGCAGGTCGCCGCTTTGCAATTGCACCACTTCCTTTTCGTAATGCTCCTGCGGGTTTACGCCCAACACCATGCCACCGGTGCGTAATTCGCGGAACTCTCCGTTACGCAGCAGCAGAGGAATATCGTGGCCGGCATTGCAACAGGTCAGCCGTTTTTTATCACAGTCGATGGTGCCATACCAAGCGGTGACAAATTCGTTGCTGCGGGAATCGCTCGCCACGGAACGATTCACCCGGGCCATGATTTCGTCCAGATCGTAAACATCACCGGCGTAAGCCCGAAAGGCCGCGCGTACAGAAGCCATTAAAAGCGATGCGGGCAGTCCCTTACCTGCCACGTCGGCAACAGCCACGCCGATGGACCGCTCGCCGAAAAGCAGAAAGTCGTAAAAATCGCCGCCGAGTTCAAAACAAGGTACGTACAATGCGCCGATGTCAAAGCCGGCAATGACAGGCGGATGGGCGGGGATCATACGGCGCTGCACATCAGCGGCAATCTGTACCTGCCGCTCCAGACGGTCTTTTTCGATGGACTCTTCCTGCAGCCTGGCATTTTCAATGGCCACGGCCGCCTGACTGGCGATGGATTGCAGCAACTTTTGTTCATATTCGGAGAATTCCTTGCGCTGCCCGCTGTAGACTCTTAACACTCCGATGGGCCGATCTTTATAGATCAAGGCGGTCGACAACACCGAGGCAATGCCTTCGCGCGCAGCATCTTCCGGATAGGCCACCCGCGGATCTGCGGCCATATCCGCCACGTAAACCACCGCTCCCGTGAGAGCCTCCCGGTCTACCGCGCTTTTTTCCAGTAGAATGGGACCTTTTTGTAAATATGCATCCGAAAGATTGCAGACACTTTTGATGCGTAGCTCGTTGTTCTGACCGTCCAAAAGCCGCAATGATGCGGCCTTTACCCCCATGGCCTCCACCACGCTGGAGGTGACGCGGTCCAGGGTTTGCTGCAGGCCGCGAGTTCCTGTGAGCATGGTGGAAATGTTAAAGAGCGTGGAAATCTCCAGCAAACGACGGCGAATGAGAATTTCCTGCTGACACAATCGCGACAAGGCATCGGCCAGCATATGTAAAAATTGTACACTCGCCGTGCGCCGCTGAAGAGTATCCTGATTGATGGTTTCCACCAGCACGCGCACCTGAGCCGCAGGTATGTTGAGTTTTTCGGAAAGCTCCTTGACCATCGCGGTGCGCATCGGCGCGGCCTTGGCCGGCTCAATAACGATAGACCCGAGGCGCACGTCGCCGACGATGATGGGCGCGGAAAATGGCTGATCGAGATCCGTATCCCCTTTTTGGTGGCGGGCGGCGGCGATGGCGGCGGATCTGGTTTCAAATCGCTGGCTCACGGTAGTCTGTGTCAGGGGTTGTCCGGCCGTATCCAAAATCGTTGCCTTGACCTGGGCTACGGACGCCAGAGAATCTTGAATATCCTGCAGCGTGGTTGAATCGATATAGTCCGTAAGCTTGACCTGCGGCCCAATCGCCACTGAATCCGTCGATTTGAAACCGCGGCCCGACGAAATCGCCGCTTCACGCGCCTGGCCTCGACCATCGGCCGTGCTGATTTGTACTGAAGAATCTGTCACTTCTACCACTTCCACGTCTGATGCGCAAAACAAAAATTATGCGCAAGTTAACTGCCCCACGTCGTTCCGACGCCATTGATTGAACCGATCCGCCGCGCTTCGGGCCAAGAGCGGCGTCGGCACTATGGCTGATGCAGCAAGTTCGGTGCTGCTTCCAGCCATGCCTTGCGCAAGATGCGAGGCCACACACTCTGCGGTTGAAAATCAACCCATTGTGTAAGGGTATGCCGCAGTTGCCTGCGATAACCAAGTTGGTAATCGATATAGGCCGACAGCATCGCGGCGGAGGGGTTATCCCGCTTGACCAGTTTGTTGAGTTCCCGCCTGGCCGCCCGCAGTGAACCCGCCGGAATCAATTTTTTGATGTCATACCGCACGGCTGTTAACGCGGGATTGCGATTGAACACGAATTGCAGGTTGTAAGCGGCACTGCCGTAAAGCCCGGCAGCAATTTCCGCATGGGCCTGACCGATAATTGCCAGTGGATTATCGGGGCGCATAGCTAAAGCCCCCTGGAAGGCCTGGATGGCCTGCATAAACTTGCCGGTGTCGATGAGCTTCTGGCCGTAAGCCATGCTGCGATCAAATTTATCGGTCATGTTGCCGGCCAGCGCCTGCAGGGGCATCAGCTTGCGACCCGCCTGCAGTTCCGTACCAAGCTTTTTGGGAATGGCTACGCCGTTAGCTCGATTCCAAAGCTTGGACGCCGCCGTTGGTTTGTTACCGTGCGGTTTCGTCAAGCCTGCTACGACATGGGCCGATGGATTCATAATAGGCAGACCGGTGATGGGATCGATGGTGACCATGCTCTGTGCGGCGGCACTTTGCGGCACCAGATTCGTGAGAGTCATCGCGGGCTGCCCGGCCAGCCCTGGAGCGACAATGTTGATCTTTTCTCCAGTTTGCAATTCATGGAGTAAATTTTGATAAACGTCTCCGACGCCTCCCGCATTCACCTGGGCATTTTGTCTGGATCCCAAGGGCTTGCCGATCTGCGTAGTCTTGACCACCCCGCTTAATGGCGTAGTACCCACAGCGGCTCCGCTGGGCCGATGTGTTCGTTCCTTCTGGCTTTGCTGTCCCGGAATCAAGGCTGGACCATTATTGGGATTCTGGTTCACGGTGCCGGTCATGCGCGCATAAGCCGCCTGCTGTTGAATGGGGATTTCACGCAAACCAAAAAGAGAATTGACATTGCTGCCGGTCGGCGCGATGAGACCATTTTGCGCCAAACCAATAGTCCTTGGAGAAATTGCAGATGCCGGACTGCCGTAGATCGATGCAAAGGGGCTCGCTGGTCCCACCGGGACAGGCCCGTTGTAGATGGCTGAATTCTGCCCCAGCCCATTTTGGCCGGTCATGCCCAGGGAAGCTGGAGAATATACACCATTAATGGTGGCGTTAATGCGCGAGCCGGAACCGGTTACTTTGCCTACATTGGAATAAGTATTGATGGGCAGTGCTCCGGGTTGCGAACTATAGCTGGGCGGAGCGCTTGTTACAATTGGAATTCTGGCGTACGTGACGCCTCCGCCCGGCAGCGTAATCGGTACTGTCTGGTAACTGGTATGGGCGGTAGAATTGATATTGTTCATGTACTGGTTGCCGTTGAAAGGCACATAACCCGGAATGGTGGCATTGCTGCCGCCACTGCCCACCTGATTATTGGCATCCAATGCCTGGCCATTTTGCACCTGAACCTGCCCCTGTGCTACTGCGCCGGCCAAGGTAGCCGCGGCAATCCAGATCAAGGTCAATATGCGACTTCCAGATGATGATGGTGTCGATATTTTCCTTATACTACCGATAATATCAGCACCATTTCGCCCCTGATTAAGGCCATTCGTCATTTTGCGTATATTTTTCATAAAGCACCTCTAAGTAATGGCTACGCCCAACCAATAACGAGCTTGCCACCACCAATGTATTATACCGTCCGACCGGCATAAAAGTGCAAGCGAGAGCTGGCTATGGGCAGCGTTGCCCATCCCCTACCATCCATATCATCGCCGAGATAAAGTGTTTTATTTCATTTTTTTTGCTCATTCAGTTGCACGAGAAACTTTTCGGCAACCGAAAAACTCATCGCCACCACCTGGTTTTCACCAGATTTTATCGCCATCAATTCCACCGTTTGGGCCTGATGATTTCGGTTAGCTACACGAATCTCGGCCCCTGGTAACAAGCCGCATTGATTCACATACTGCAAAAATTCCGCACTTTGATCGAGAATTCTAGCAATGCTGGTCGGCTCACCGAGCGGACAATCCAATAAAGTGCAGCAATCTTGGCGACGAATCACCCCACCCGCCGTAGGTATTGGATCTCCATGCGGATCAAACGCGGGGTGCTGCAGTATCTCATCAATTTTCATCAGCAGCCGATCTGATACCACATGCTCCAATTCCTCGGCATCTTCGTGCACTTCGGACCAATCCAGTCCCAGCACCTGCACCAGGAGCAATTCAATCAACCGATGCCGCCGCAACACGTGCAGCGCCAATTGTTCACCTGCCGGAGTTAAACGCACTCCGGCACGCGGTTCATATTCCACCAAATGAGCATCAGAAATGGCACGAACCATGGAAGTGGCAGTACCCGGCGTAACCCCCACCGCCGCGGACAACTTCCCCATGGTGAGCCATTGGGCTTCATCGGCGGGCCGAGAGAGATAAATTTGTTTGAGATAATTTTCAATCGTCCGGCTTGCCATGAGATCGCCTTTCGCTAAATTTCATATTTCACATAGGCTGCCAACCACAAACCTTAATACCCGCATTCTATACTTACCCTGCAATTGACTTTGATAAGACAAAGTTAATTATGCTATAAATCAAATCTGTTTGCAAGCTAATACATAATTGGTTATATTAAAAATCAAATTTCCGGACGATGCGGAGACCTCGAACCAGTAATCCGCGTTCGGTTGAGGGTGCAACAGATCGCGCGGGGCCGACTCAAACAGCGAGCCGCAGACAGGAGCGTTCGAAATATGGCCGAGCCAATAGAATCAATGAGAAACCCGCCCGTTGGAAATCTTCCGGGACTTTTGGTTTCTGATAACACGGCCAATGCTTATGCAGCGCCGCCGGAATCTCTCACTCGCGAAGACCTGGCCCGGGCCAAGGATCGTTTCGCCGTGGAACGGGCCAGGCGCAATTTTCGCCTGCCTGCTTCCTGGCGCTGGTTGCGTTTGCTTTGGCTGTTGGCAGGTCCGGGAGTGCTGGTCTTTCTGGGAGAAAATGATGCGCCAAGCATGCTATCCTATGCGGCAACCGGCTCGCAATTCGGTATCGGATTTTTTCTGCCATTTATTGTGCTTACGTTTGCCGCAGCCTGGGTAGTGCAGGAAATGACCGTGCGCCTCGGAGCAGTTACCCACCGCGGCCACGCGGAAATGATTTTTGACCGGTTTGGACCATTCTGGGGAGTCTTCTCCATGGCAGATCTGGTCCTGGGAAACTTTCTTACCCTTATCACAGAATTCATCGGCATCCGGGCGGGCTTGAGCTTTTTCGGCGTGCCGCCGCTGGTAGCCGTCGGCGGTGCTCTGGTGCTTATTTTGGCCGTCACCATGACCTCCCGCTATTGGACATGGGAACGTATTCTGCTGACCATGGCTCTATTTAACGGCTTATTTATTCCCGTGGCCCTGCTTACCCATCCGGACTGGGGCGCGGTAGGACACGCTTTTCTCACGTGGAGTCCGCTGTCTGGCGGCTTAGGTTCCAAGAATATCATTATGATGATGGCCGACATTGGGGCCACTGTGACACCATGGATGCTCTTTTTTCAACAAGGGGCCACCACGGACAAAGGCATGCAGCCGCGGGACGTCAATTTTGGGCGCTGGGATACTTCCATCGGCACTCTGCTGGCGGCTGTTTTTGGTATTGCCGCGGTACTGGCCACGGTGCCGCTGTTTACCCATGGCATCAGTGCAGCCAATTTTCAGGGCGCACAATTCGCCCAGGCGCTGGAACCGTATGTTGGAAGACTTGGGTCCACCCTGTTTGCCCTGGGCCTGGTAGAAGCAGGATTGGTCGCCGCCATCAGCATTTCCACATCTTCTGCCTACGCCTTCGGAGAGGTGATGCATCACGCCCACAGTCTCAATCGGACGGTTAAAGAAGCCTGGCCATTCTATCTTGTACTGACCGGCTCAGCCTTGGCCGCCGGGGCCATCGTGCTGATTCCCCATGCCCCCCTGGAATTCATCGTGCTTATCGTCAATGTGATTGCCGTATTGGCCATGCCCCCGGCTCTGCTTTTTCTGCTGCTTTTAGTCAATGACCGGCAGATTATGGGTAACCGGGCGAATAGTTTGTGGTTAAATATCGCCGGAATCTCCGTTACCGTAGCTTTAATCACCGCTGGCATTGGATACGCTCTTACCGTTGTTTTTCCGCAACTTTTTTAAGCAGGAGTCTGACATGCCAACCACAGCTAACGACAGCAACCATCCACACGGACCGCATCTCAACCGGGCCTCCGATTCCAAGCTGGTTCACGCCGTACTGGAAGAAGACCAACTCTACGCGTTTAAACAGAAGACCCATTTCGGGCGGCGCGAGATTTCACCAAACCTGCATATCCTTTTGTGGGCACTGCGCATTTATGTCATTGTCATGATGGTGATTGTAGTGGTGCAGATTCTACGCACGATATAGAGGCCCAACAAGATATTGGCTGCCGCGTCCCTTGATGTTTTGCTCAGCGCCGGCGGCCTTTTACACCCAACAGGGACAAGCCCAACACGGCCATCAGCCCCAGCGTGCTGGATTCCGGCACCGACGTGATGGGCGGATTAGTAAGCATCGTGAGTCGAGTACCAGGAATGGATTGACCTGGAGCGATGCTGTCAAAGCCGGACCCGATCTGATACGGTTGAAAACCTGCCACCGGCGTAAAGTCGTTATTGCCTGCCGTGCCTACATCATCACCGCCATCCGAGATAACCTCAGCCACGTACACCTGATTCCCGGACACTTCTTTAATTTCACCGCCCTGCACATCCGCTTCGCCCAGCGCACCCTCACCGCCGTTGGTACCAACAAATACACTTACGCTTTCATGCTGTACGTTGAAATCCAGGCGCGAAACACCGTCAAAAAACTGCGAGTAGGCGTTGCTCCCCGCCAGCGTGGCACTGCCAGCGTGCGTACGAAATAGTGTGCCCGGCGTGGTACCGGAATTCATTAGATCGGCGGGACCATTTTGCGAAACATTGATAACCGTAACGGTGCTGCCCATCGTTACGGCACCTGTGCCTAGCGCCAAGCCGGCCATCACAGACCAAATCATTGCATTGTGAGCCGTGTTCTGTTTACCCATGATTCTCTCTCCTTTTTCGGCGTGGAACCAAGCCTATCCACTTGAATACGACTTCAAGCGGCTGCCGGGGCAAAACCCGGCCTAATTCATTTTCAACCGCTTTCGCGCAAGTTCTCTGTGGAACTTCATTCTCTGCGTCTGCATACCCTTGCCAGTAGAGCTGTTACTTCCTACCCTCCCCATCTCATGGAGCTATCGACCTTTCGACGCCATGGCAGTATTTTTTTTAATTATCGGCCATCGCCGCCGGTAAAAGTGCCGGTTCCAATGTCAATGCGGTGCATGCAAAGCCAATGTTGCGAACAGGCTCACGCCGTTAAACACCGAGTGCATGGTAATATCGGTCCATAAATTGCCGGTGCGTTCATAAATATAACCCAAAGCCACCCCCAGCAGAAACAGTGCAACAAATGCTGAAGGCTCCGCATGTGCCAGGGCAAAAAATGCACTGCTGATGAAAATGGCCCCCCATCGGTCTGTGGGTTCAATGGTGCCTTGGGAAGACTTATCGCGAGAATCTACTCCGACCGACTGTGGGAGCACAAAATGACCGCGTAAATGCGCCAAAACCTGGGCCAGATAACTCTGTACCAGGCCTCGAAAAAATAATTCCTCCGACAGGGGTGCCAGTACGCAAAGGCTAAACGTCATGAGCACCAGGACTTCCGGAGAAGGATGATGCTGCACAGCCTTGAGCAGGGAATTCTGCGGCGCGTTATGGTGCCACAATGCCTTTTCCACCGTTACGGATATGCCGTCGCCTAAAAATACCAGGGGCCACACTACCGCAATGGCTCCTAACCCGATGAGCATACCGCTCCAAAAGAACCTACCAGATTTCATCCCCACACCCTGAATGCCCCCCTGGCAGGCCGTCGCCGCAAACGCCAGCACCAGGGCAATCGTGATCAGACGCCATGTGGAATCCAACAGCCAGAACGCCGGCTGCATGGCCGCCACTGAAATGTGAGACCGATGAGATAAAAAAGGTGCGCCCAGTACTCCAATCAGAAAAACCGCCGCAATAACGATCACCACATGCACGATACTGAACTTGTTGGGATCCCTGGGCCTGATCAACAGCGGCTCATCCGAAAACACCCGCTTATGAAAAAGCACCCAGATGCTGATGGGTACCCAGATAAAAATAATGATTCCGCTTATAATAGGTTCGCTGTGATGGTTGATGAGCTACTCCTTTTACCAGTACCAGGGGGGTCTTACCACTGAATATACTTCACCAGATCGTCGAAACCAAGAAGCAGGAAGTAGCCGCCGGTACACTCCGCCGTCCATTGGCGGAGTTGCAACGCATGGCCGCAGATGCCGGACCGGTACGTAATTTTTTCTCCGCGGTCACCAAACTACCCCATGGCATGGTCAATGTGATTGCGGAAATAAAAAAGGCCTCGCCGTCGGCTGGTCTGATCCGGCCGGACTTTGACCCGGTGACCATTGCCCATACCTACCACGCGGCCGGTGCCGATGCACTCAGCGTACTCACAGACGAAAAGTATTTCCATGGCCGCCTGGATTATATTAAGCAGGTGCGCCAGGCCGTGCCCCTGCCGGTGTTACGCAAAGATTTCATCATCGATCCCTGGCAGGTATGGGAATCGCGCGTTGCTGGGGCCGATGCGATTTTGCTTATTGCACAGGTTCTCACCGATTCGATACTGACGGACCTGCTGATTCTGGCGGCGGAACTGAAATTAACCGCCCTGGTGGAGGTTCACGAAATGGACTCGCTGCTGCGTGTGCGATCGGTGATGGGATTCCCCATGCGCAGCTACAGCCTGCTGGGCATTAACAATCGCGACCTGACCACATTCAAGGTCGATTTTTCCACCTCCCTGCGGCTGGCCGAATTTGCCGAAGATAAAACCATTCTTGTAGCGGAGAGCGGTATTCGTGAAAAATCGGATGTGCAGCGCCTGGCTGCCGCCGGGATACGCACGGTTCTGATCGGCGAAACCTTGATGAAAAGCGATGATGTGGCGCAAACCATGGCCAACTTGAAAGGCATCTTCCGCCAGGCGTAGCGTTTTTCTCCGATGGATAAACATATCGCCGGCTATAGGCAGCCCCATAGCACCGACAACCATTGCTATATCCGACCAAGGTTCCGCAAGCCCCGGAGGTGTAAGTGTATTATTGCGCACAAGGCACCGCCAAGATCAATTCAACACGTACTAAGCGATTCTTCCGGTTTTTCTTCCCGGTGGTTGGTCCGTGCGGTGGCCGAGGTAACATGTTTGGCATCTTCCGCAGTGCAGATCCGCACCTGTCCCCCACTAATTTCCAGATAGGTACAGGGAACTTCGGTCCAGCATCCACTGTTGAAATACGCAATCGGCCCCGCCACTTCTGCCGCATGATGGGTATGGCCGCAGATCACTGCCTGGCATCCTAATTTGGCGGCGTAAGCCAGCGACCTTATCTGTACCTTGTCCAGGCAGTGCAAAAATATTTTGGATTTGGCTTTAGCCAGGCGGGCCACATAATGCCGGCGGTCCACCCGTTGAAGAACGTTGTAAATTTGATCGCCCAGCCAGGTGAGCACTGGGTGGTGATCGATAAAGTCATCAAAAATATGGCCGTGAATGACCAGCATACGCCGTCCACCGCTCTCCAGAATGTATTCGTTGAGCACCTGCACACCCAGCAGGTGCGAAACAATTTCCGCCGGTCCATCGTGATTGCCGCAGGTCCAAACCACCTCGATTTTGTCGGAGAGATGCCGCAGCAGGGAAAGCACCTTCCAGTGCGTTTTTTTGAGGCGGCGAAAGTCGATGGAGTCAAACACATCGCCGTTGATAATCAGGCGACGAGTCGGCGGGTGACCGGCGCTAATTTTCTCGAGCATGTCTTCAAGGAGACGACACAGAAGCCTGGCCTGGCAGTTTTCGCAACCCAAATGGATGTCGGAGATAATAATGGCATCCAGCGGCGGACTATCCAGATTGCCTGCCAAGCAGTCCAGGCGATCGCCGATGTTGCATTGGAAGGATGGCCGTTTTCCATCACTTCGCGCCAAGACGATGCCCGCAGCGCTATCTGGGGCTGAAACCAGCAAGCCACGTTGACCAATTAAATTCAGATGTTCTAATCTGTTACCCACATTGCAAAGTATAGTCTACGCGTGTTTGCAAGCGGTAAGACTAATATAAGCGAATAGTAAATATTGCAGCGTGTGGTTTTAGCTGAATCCTGTGGTATATCGCCACGACGATAACATCCGATAATCTGAATGATGTCCAATGTGCGACAATCAGCCGGGTTGGGGCAGCGGACCTACTCCCGGTCCGGTGGCGGTTGGGGCTGCAGCGCCCTGCACTTCCAGCCCGCGACGCGATTGTTCCGCCGCCAGCAGTTCTCCTACGGTAGGCTTGGAGAGCGCCTGGCCGGTCATAATTCGTTTTACATCCTCGGCATCCAGACTTTCGTATTTCAGCAGAGCATCTTTAAGGTTCGTCAACTCCGTTTTCTTTTCAATGAGCATCTGGGTGGCTTCCTGATGCGCTGTTTTAATGAGTCGCTGGACTTCTGAATCAATTAACTCCGCAGTTTTTTCGCTGTATTCGCGGGTGCGCGGCATCCAGCTCTGCTCTTCATCCTGACTGAAACGAATGGGGCCCAGGGCCTCGCTCATACCATAAGAACACACCATTTCCCGGGCAATGGCCGTGGCCTGACGAATATCCATTCCCGCACCGGAATCTACTTCATTGAGATATAGTTCTTCGGCCACCCGGCCACCAAACAATATGCGCAGTTGCGATAGCAGATGTTTCTGACTCAGATAATAGCGATCTTTTTCCGGCAATGAAAAAGTGGCACCACCGAAGGGACCACGCGGAATAATAGTCACCTTGTGCAGAGGATCCGCCTGCGGCGAAAAGTATTGAATCACCGCATGGCCAGCCTCGTGCCACGCGGTAAGAATGCGATCCTCTTCGTCCATGGCTCGGGTCTTGCGGGCCTTGCCAAATCGAATTTTATCCCGGGCCTCTTCCAGATCCGTCATTTCCACGGCCTCTTTGTTCACCATGGTCGCAATCAAAGCCGCTTCATTAATCACCGCGGCCAAATCCGCACCGCTGAACATTGGTGTCTGCCGAGCCAGTCTGAGTAAATCCACATCCGCCGCCAATTTCACTTTCTTGGCGTGTACCTTGAGAATTTCGTACCGACCCTTGATATCCGGCAGCGGCACGGTAACCTGGCGATCAAAACGACCGGGCCGGGTTAATGCGGGGTCCAGCACATCCGAACGATTGGTCGCGGCAATGACTATAACCTGATCGTTGGTATCAAAACCATCCATCTCCACCAAAATGGCATTGAGGGTTTGTTCTCTTTCATCATGACCGCCGCTGCTGAATCCGTTGCCTCGCCTCCGGCCCACGGCATCAATTTCATCAAGAAATACGATGCAGGGTGAAGTTTCTTTGGCGGTTTTGAACAGATCGCGTACCCGCGATGCTCCCACACCCACAAACATTTCCACAAAGTCCGAACCGCTGATGGAGAAAAAAGGCACATCTGCTTCGCCGGCAATAGCCTTGGCCAATAGGGTTTTACCCACACCCGGCGAACCAATCAGCAAAACGCCTCGCGGAATGCGGCCGCCAAGTTTTTGAAAGCGTTTGGGATTGCGCAAAAACTCCACAATTTCGGTCAACTCTTCCTTGGCTTCATCGATGCCCGCGACGTCGTTAAAAGTCACATTGGTATGTTCTTTGGATAACAGTCGATGCCGCGACCGACCAAAATTGCCCAACATGCCAATGCCGCCGCCCGCCGAGCGCATGTGCCGGAAAAATAGGAAATAAATAATAACGCCGACCAGAATCAGCGGACCGTAATCTAAAAAAATATTCCAAAACAAATGATTGGAAGGCTGGGACTTGTACGTCGGCACGCCGTGGCTTGAAAAGTCCTCGACAAGCTGATGCCAGCCGACGCCGTCAACTGTCGATTTGGGACGATACGTTACCATGTACAGTGGACTGTTGGCCGGTTCACCAGCCAGCCTGGTTTTAAGCTTAAAGGTGATGCGCCCGCTGGCATGCACAACCACCTGCTCGATATTATTCTGGTTAAGCTCCTGGCGAAATTTGCTGTAAGCAACGGTGGATGGCCCGCCTATAGGATGCAACACCAGCAACACCAATACACCCACGGCCAGAATCACCAGCCAGGCGAGCATACTCCGGCTGAAGCGAAGATTGTTGTTGGGATCGCGCCCCGGGCGATTGGAGCCTGGGGCATTATCGCCATCCTGCTGGTTATCTTTCTGGTCTGCCATCGAAATCCTCTGGTCCTGTGTTATGCCATCGGCGAAAATCACACCTCGCCGCGACCTTGATTCATTATAGGCACAAACCCGCTGCAAATGAAACCGAACTGGGTTCGGTTCCCGGCGAGATTCGCCCGGCCCCGGATATTCAGGCCGTTGTGATGGCCGGCACGCGGTCGACCACCATCACCAAGGCAACTGCATTTCATCCACAATAGAACGGGCTAAACTATCGATGGCCGCGTTTTCGGCATCGGTCAGGCGCTGACCGATTTGCGGCACCACCGTGCTGGACCTGGCAAAATTAACCCGGCGGACCAGCACCTTGCCGGTTCGCGCATCTTTCCACGTGAAATTCACCACAATGGTGACCTGCGTTTCCTGCGGCAGATTATTCTGCAATCGGTTGGTCAGGACATTTTCCTGCACCGAAACAATTTTTCCCGTCAAAATTGAATCTGCATGGGCTTCGCCGCTGATTTTATACGGCGTGCGAGCCTCAATGTTTTTATCAATCGCCTCGGTGAGTTCAAATTCAAGATTGCGGCGAAACGTGCTGTTCTTAAACACCGGCACCGCCACCGTTGCAATACTCGTTGGATAGATGGAACGGGTGGTGTACCCACACCCGGCCAGCGCCATAATACCCAGTCCGGCCAGCGCCATACTCAAGGTGGTTCCAGCCCTTTGCCAACGGCCAAGAAGCAGGTTCATCATGGCTTTTTCTCCATGGAATGTTGGAAGCGATGGGCATATTCCCTGCGGGCCTTTTGCGCCCAGATGGTATCGGGCCAGCCGTGAATGACCCGGCGATAGTAATAGGCGGCGGAATCGGGCCGGTTAAATCGCCAGTAAAAACGGGCGATTTGCAGTTCCCGCTTGCCCTCGACCTGATAGATGCGCTCTTCCAGCGCCTTGACCTGCATTTTGGCCGCGAGCACCGGATAAAGCTCCGCTATGTTTTCCAACTCCGCCTGTGCGTTACGCAGCGGGGTCAAATCAAAGCGTACCCCGCGAAATGTACCCAGCGAACATTCCGCCTTGCGCACCGTCGCTTTGACCGCAAATTGACTGTATGGATAACGCCGAAGAAAATTGGTATACGACTCCAGCGCCCTCTGAAACCGGGCATTTTGGTAGTAATAGTCCGCGATGTGGATGCCCGCAAGTTCCGCCAGTGGCGATCCACGCTGCCGATTCTGAATTCTGCGCAGCAATCGAATGGCATCACCATATACAGGCAGAATTCTCATGCCCAAAAGCCGGCGTTTGTAACCCGCCAGAAATGCGCAGGCGATATTGTATTCGCGCATCAAACAGGGTTCATAAAGCGGGCTGGCGGGGAAATTATCCAGCAAGTCCTCATACGGAAACAGGGCCGCATATTTGTTGCCCATGTCATTTTGGGATTCTCCCTCCAGCAGCAATACCTGGGGCACCAAAGGATCTTTTTTGTGATGCCGCAGCCATTTTTTGGCCAGATGCACCACACGGCCCGGATGGCCGGTTTTCAGAAAGTTAATCATGGCCGCCACCTGGGCCGGCGGACTTACCTGCCCCGGCACCACCACCGGTACCCATACTCCATTTTGCAATACCCAGTTGGGCGTGGTGGGATTCGGTGGTAACGGTGATTTAGCATTGGCCCAGCAACGCGCAGCGGCCAGCTCCATCAGTATCACGGCAAACACACAGAACAATTGTATTTTTAACCACAGCTTCGGCATCGCCGAAAGTATACGCCATCCCTCATATGCCAACAAGCGGGAAAATTGCCGCTGCCGCCATAAGCTGGCTATAGAAACTTGCGGGTAGCGATGGCAGGATAGGGTAAGATAATCAAGATCAACAATATCCGCAAACATTTTTAACGGGGTGTCAAACCAAAGTTAAAATGTCCTCTACTTAACCAAAGTTAAAATGTCCTCTTTGGATGGACGTAGCGCGGTGGGTTTTGGGGAAACAATCGGTGGCCCATGCGCAGTTATTGCCCGGCTCCATGAGGGAGGAGAGTTGCAAGTCGCCTCGCCGGCGATAGAGGCGAATTGTATTTTGAAGGACGCTGTTATTCATTTGA
>JAJYDW010000083.1 GCA_021790385.1 Planctomycetota bacterium | reverse complement strand
CCGTCGCATCAAAGGTCCGGGTATGCGATGGGATGCGGAAAATGCCGAGGCTCTCATGGCGATGGAAGCCCTCTACCAAAGCAATCTCTGGGACGCATGGTGGGCCAAGAAACACCAGAAGTTAGCGTCTTAACCCCTTCCCGATAAAAACGGGCACACCCCAATTTCTTCCCATGCTGCCCGTCGGCTTCTGTACGCCGCCGGTTTGGGTTGCGGTCGCAGTCGCCCTTTGTAAGATATCCACATTGATGGGCACGGCTATAAATTGCGGCAACCCCCAAATTTCGCCCGAAATCGGCGGTCAGGTTGATTCCGCCAAGTTCGCCGCCCCGCTGCCGACCCGCCCGGCCAAAGGGTTGTGCCGATAATGACGGACCTGCGCCGCCCGCACGTGGGACAGTCAATTGAAGTTAGGAAAATCCCCGCTTTTGCCGACAAAAAGCCTGCCGTCCAGTCATCGTAAGGATTTTTTAATGCGTGTAATTGTAGTAGACCAAGACCGGGTCACCTTGGCGTTGATCAGCAATACCCTTACCGCCGCCGGCTTTGAAGTTACCGCCTGCGACGATGCCGCCGAAGCTTTGGAACTTATTCGCCAGGGAATATCCCATCTGGTGATTGCCGATTGGGAGCTTTCCGGAAAAATCAATGCCCTAACGCTTTGTCAGACCATTCGCCGGGAGGAAATGTGGGGCTATGTCTACATTATTTTGCTCACCCTGCGCAATGACACCCAGGATCGTGTCAACGGCCTGACCGCCGGGGCCGATGATTTTCTGACCAAGCCTTTCGATCCGGATGAACTGGTAGCCCGCGTCCGCGGCGGCGAACGAGTCCTTTCGCTCGATACGCGAAATGTGGCCATCTTTGCCATGGCTAAACTGGCTGAATCACGCGATCCCGAAACCGGCATGCATCTGGAGCGGGTGCAGAGTTATTCCCGCCTGCTGGCGCAGGAACTCTCCAGTCGCGACCAATACCGATCCCAAATTACAGCCGATTTTATCCGCTGGGTGTATCTTACCAGCCCGCTGCACGATATTGGCAAAGTCGCCATTCCGGATTACGTACTGCTCAAGCCCGGACGTCTCAATGACCGCGAGTTCGCCCTGATGAAAACCCACACCACGCTGGGGGCCAACACCATTGACATTGCCCTGAAAAAATTCCCGAATGTGGCCTTTCTGCAAATTGCCCGTGAAATTACCGCCACCCACCATGAACGCATCGACGGTACGGGCTATCCCACCCAGATGCGCGAGGCGGAAATACCCCTGAGCGGACGTATTGTAGCCGTGGCCGATGTTTATGACGCCCTCACGTCCAAGCGGCTTTATAAGGATGCCTTCTCTCACGAAGTAGCCAAATCCATGATTCGCGCAGCCACCGGCACACAGTTTGATCCGGACGTGGTGGATGCGTTTTTGCGTAATGAAGCCGCCTTTTTGACCATCCGTGAACGCTTCACCGAACGCCCCCCCATCCTGACCTGACCGCCCGCGTAGCTGCCGCCAGGCAATATTTCAAGGGCAGCAGCACCCGGATGGCGAATGACATCATGGCAGAGCGGACAGTTTCGGTTACAATTTTTTGATCGTGCGATCCGCAAGCGTTTCGAGCGATAGATTCGGGAACAACTGGCAAGCCTAAGGAATAAGGCAAGGGCGCACGGCGCCGCGACAACCAAGGATAGTAAACTATGCCGGTACTTAAACGAGCATTTCTGTATGCGCCATGGACCGGCCTATGGCGGCATCGGGGGCTGGTCTGGCAGATGACCAAACGCGATGTGCTGGGGCGATACCGGGGTTCCTTTATCGGTCTGGCCTGGTCGTTTTTTAACCCGCTGCTTTTATTGGCGATATATACCTTCGTTTTCTCAGTGATATTCAAAGTGAAGTGGCGACTAAAAGGCTCTGAAAGCACGGGCGATTTCGCCTTGGCGCTGTTTAGTGGTTTAATCATCTTCATGCTTTTTTCAGAATGTTTAAGCAAGGCCCCCGGCCTTATTCTGGCCAACCCGAATTTGGTCAAAAAAGTGGTCTTCCCCCTGGAAATTCTGCCCTGGGTAACGCTTGGCTCGGCGTTTTTTCACTTTCTGGTAAGCTTTGGTGTTCTCTTGGCGGCGTGCCTTCTAATCACCCATACGCTGCATTGGACGGTGGTATTCGTGCCGCTCGTAGTGTTGCCGCTCCTACTCATTTCCGTTGGACTGATCTGGTTTCTTTCCTCGTTGGGCGTTTATTTGCGCGACGTGGGCCAAGCCATGGCACTGATTATCATGGCATTGAATTTTATGTGTCCTATTTTTTATCCACTTTCCTCGGTTCCGATCCAATATCGGCCGCTGCTCTACCTGAATCCTATCACCCCATTGGTCGAACAGATGCGCAATTTGGTTCTTGAGGGTGGTATGCCCAATTGGGTGCAATTGGGCGTGGCTACGCTGGTCGGACTGGTTTTCAGTTTCCTGGGGTTTATGTGGTTCCAAAAAACCAGGAAAGGATTCGCAGATGTCCTGTGAACCAGCCATTGAAATTCGCCATGTGGGCAAGTGTTACGAGATTTACGACAAGCCGCAGTATCGGCTTTGGCAGAGCGTTTTTCGCGGAAGACGACAATTCTACCGCGAATTCTGGGCCTTAACGAACGTCAATTTCGATATTCAACATGGCGAGACTTTTGGCATTGTAGGGCGTAATGGATCGGGCAAATCAACATTGTTGCAGATTGTCGCAGGCACCCTTCAGCCCACCACCGGCAAGGTGAGCGTCCACGGCCGCGTAGCCGCTCTTTTGGAACTTGGCAGTGGCTTTAATCCGGAATTCACCGGGCGGGAAAACGTATTTTTGAACGCCGCCATGCTCGGACTTTCCCGTGCTGAAATTGAAGCGCGCTATGACGATATTGTGGCGTTTTCGGAAATCGGCGATTTCGTCGATCAGCCGGTGAAAACCTATTCCAGCGGCATGTACGTGCGGTTGGCATTTTCGGTGGCCATTAACGTAAACCCGGATATTTTGATCGTGGACGAAGCTTTGTCGGTCGGGGATGAGGCCTTTCAGCGCAAGTGCTTTGCCCGTATCCGGGCTATTCGCGAAAAAGGGGCCACGATTTTGTTTGTGTCCCATTCTGGATCCACGGTTATTGAGCTTTGTAATCGCGCGGTCTTGCTGGACCAAGGCGAACAGTTACTTCTGGGGCCGCCAAAGCCGGTGGTATCGCGCTATCAGCAGTTAATGTATGCGCCATCGCAGGATGCCATCCGACTAAGAGAGGAATTCAAATCGCTGGGGACGAGGCTCTCCGAGGAGGAATCCACCTTGTCACGGTCGGCTGGCAATGTGGAGTGCAACACGACCTCGACCGAACCCGCAGCCCCGATCTCAGTAACGTCCGCAAAGCCTCCACCGGACAGCTATGATCCCAATCTGCGGCCGAAAAGTACCATTGTTTATCCATCGCGCGGCGCTCGTATTGAATCGCCCCACATCACCCGCCTGGACGGCTCACCGGTCAATATTCTTTGCCGCCGACAGGAATATGAATATCGCTACAGGGTTCACTTTGACCGGTCCGCGACGAATGTCCGTTTTGGCATGTTGATCAAATCTGTCACGGGGTTGGAATTGGGCGGGAGCTCATTGCCCGCGGAGCGCCTGGCGTTTATTCCGGCGGAGGCGGTGGTGGACGTGCGACTGCGATTCATGTGCGCCCTTGCAGACGGCGTCTATTTTAACAACGCCGGCGTGGTCGGAACCTGTGATCATGGCACCGAGCAATATTTGGCGAGAATTATTGACGGCGTTATGTTTCGCGTCGGGCCGGGGATTGGAGACACTATGACCGGCCTGGTGGATTTTTTTATCACAACCAGTCCAGAATTTTCGCACATTGCATCACGATAACCTCTCGAAGGCTTGCGACCGCTGTCCCTGCATTAGAATTCGCGTTGGCGGGTTTGCCATTGTGTTGTGACAACCTTCAGGAATTCCGGGGTATCTAATTTTCAGCGATATCCAGATCGACATCTCTTTTCATGGCTCACCGCAGCGGATATACTTGTTTAATTCCTCCGGGAACCACTGGTGCAGTGCGATTGAAAGCTCCCTTGAAATGGCGTTCCGTCGCCGAGAGTTATCAATCAATGGGTATGAATGAAATGAGTCTTTTTGAAAACCAGGGCTATTGTGCTATATGCATGAAGACAACGACATTCGTTGCCGAAAATCCGTGGTTGCGAGATCACTATCTCTGCCAGCGTTGCCGCACCATTCCGCGCCAGCGTGCGCTGGTCGAAGTGCTGACGATGGTACGGCCCAACTGGCGAACGTTGACGATCCATGAAAGCTCACCTTCCATGGAATTTTTCTTTCGGGAATGTCCTCACTACACGGCATCGCAGTTTTTCGAGGATGTTCCCAAAGGAGAATATCGCGACGGTTTTCGCAGCGAAAATCTTGAAAAAATGACCATCCCATCCGAATCCTTCGATGTTTTTATCACCCAAGACGTCTTCGAACATGTTTTTAATCCTGAGCTGGCGATGGCTGAAATTATGCGCGTGTTGCGCTCTGGCGGCATCCATGTGTTCACCGCGCCTAAACACAAATCGCTGCTAAAGACCACACGGCGAGCGAAACTTACCGATGGCCGGATTGAGCACCTGCTGGAACCCGTCTATCACGGCAATCCAATCGGCGACGGCAGGAGTTTGGTGACCTTTGACTACGGCGCTGATTTTGACGACCTGATTCAGGATTGGTCGGGGTATCGCACCAGTAATTTTGTCATCCGCAACCGAAATTTGGGCATTGATGGTGAATTTCTGGATGTCTTTGTCACCCAGAGGGATTGTGTAAATCACGTTCCGCCGTCATCCGCTAAGGAGTTGAAGGCATAACATGATGCGACGGCACTGGATCGTCATCGCTGTGCGATCTCTCCGCCAACATCATATCCGCCAAATCAGGGTGATCACGGTAACGCAAGTACCTGCCGTCCGCGAGTTCCAGATCCTCGTACGTAGACTGCCGAGTCCTTTCAACCATATCCGCGATACGTGAATTGATACTGATCCGGGGCATCCAGTGATTCTGCACCAGCAATAATTCCCTGTACAGATCTATTCTCCGTGCCCCCAACGTCACACTTTTGCGGTGACGCCGATGACTATTAAGCGATTCGGGAACAAAATAAATCCATCCGCCCTGCAGAAGCTGCAGGTAGAACATCCAATCTCCGGCATGTTTCAAGCCGCTTATGAGCCGTCGCATGGGTGCGATTTCAGGCTTCCGAAACAAGACGGCACTGACGTTGGGAATGGTGTTTTTGACGATCAGGGAATCAGCAATTTCCATCAGCCCCGGCCGCAGATAGCCCTGCCGCCACTTCTGCGGATCAATTTCGTTGGTGTACTGCAGATAATTATCGGCAAGTACAGAGCCCTCGGTGTCGATCATGCGAGATTGGCAATAAGCCAAGACCACTCGCTCATCGCAAAATCCATCCACAAGCCGGGCGAGCATAGCAGGCTCGCACAAGTCGTCGGCCTCGGCAATCCAGATGAGTTCACCGGCGCTTTCTTCAATGCCGCGTAACCATTGAGGGAATACGCCTTGGTTCCGCCGGTTTTCAATGATGCGATAAGGTATCGCACCACCTGACAGGATATCACGCGCGATCCGCACACTCTCGTCGGTGGAGCAATCATCAAGGAAGATGATTTCCGCTGGCTTATAGGTCTGATCCAATACGGTTTTCAGCCGCTGCGGCAAATAACGCTCGTAATTGTAATTGGGGATAACCACGCTGACCTTGGGGAACCGGCATCCGCACAGCGCAGCTAGATCACGGGCGTAATTGGCGTGGCTAAAATTTTCGGTTATCAACGCCGGGCCGGCTGTGCGCACATGCAAGCGTCTTGAGCTGTCACCAAGCCAGTCCAACGCGGCCCGGGCCAAGGCCGAAGTATCTTCCAGAGAGACCAGCGAACCCAATTCCGGGGTGATGATTTCAGCAAAACCACCGGCTTGGGCGAACCCGATCACCGGCAGACCCGCATCCAGCGCCTCCAACACCACGCTGGGGAAAGGATCTTCGCGGCTGGTGAGCAGATATAAATCTGCGGCGGCGAAATAGCGAACCACGTCTCGCGTGCGCGCGACGAAATGAAAGTGATCGGGGAAACCGGATTCCGCTACCAATCGTCTTACGGTTGATTCCATGTCGCGATGCAGGTCGCCTACCCAGAGCAAATGGACGTCCGGCCGCCGCCGAACAATCTCCACTCCAGCCTCCACAAATAAATCTGGAGCCTTGCGGCGATCTCCAAAACCGACCGCCAGCACCAACGATTGAATTTCTGATATTTTCAGATCGTGGCGCACACGTCGGCGGATATTCTCACGATCCATTAAAAATGGATTGCTGGTGTAAAGCCCTTGCGGCCTGATCAATATTTTTTCGGCGGCGAGCGGCGCAAGCGACTGGAAAGAGTTGCAAACCGCCCGCGCCGGAAAGACCACTTGATCTGCGAGCCTGGCTGTTTTATCCAAGGTGGTATCCAGTCCGATCTGCCGGATAACACCAGCCATTTCGTGGATCATCCAGATAATGTGAAAGCCATAAGACTTCAGGTCCGGCAGCATATTTCCGGTAACAACCGTGTTGCAAATAGCTCCGGTGTACAGCTCCGCCCGCAACCGCTGCAGCAAATCCCGTCGCACAGAGCCAGTCATCAGCCACCAGCGATGGGTCTGCCCACACTGGGCAAACTCAGTTTCCAATACGCCCTCTCCACAGAGCAGAATTTGCAATTCACAGCCGAATTGTTGGTGCAAACGGCGACAGACATTCAGGATGATGAGCTGTGCACCGTGCAGATGGCAGTCGTGCGTAACAACGAGCAATTTGCGCGGGCGCGGTCCCGCGGGAAATTCACGCAATGCATCGGCTGTAGCCTGCAACCAGGCGTACCCATAACGGCGATCCGGCTCAAGATGGGCCCCTTCCGCCCATTCATTCCAGGCGTTTACAAATACCAACTGTTCATCCGGAGGATGACGTTGCACCATGTCACGCGAGGCATCACGCAGCCACTGGCGGTACAGCGCGGGAGTTGCGCCATGGAAAGTGACACCACGGCCTGGCTTGCGCGCCTCATTATCCCAACTAGGCGTAACACCACGGAAACATCGATACAACGGCTGCGCTCTGGAACAACATATTTCGACCATATTCGGATAATCATAAATGGTTCCTTTGTAGTCGGAATTTATCCGGGCTACGCTTTCGGTAATAACGCGTGCCTCAATCGTGTTCGGCGGAAACTCTATCGCATAATCAAAACCAATGTCCGCCGGGTTCATAACATCAAAGGATTGAACGTAACCCAATGCTATTTCGCCCACGCCATGCCGCCGACAATAGTTGCGCCAACGTTGAGCCGTAGCGTTTGGGTCTGGCAGCAAACTCGGGCGATAAAGAATCAGCAATGGGCGATGGCCTACCCGGATGTACCTTGAATCCGCAAACACTGGTGCAATTTCCTGAATAAATGCCAGGTCATCATCCGCACCATGATTTTGCTTCAGCAACAATTCGCCCTCCAGCCCATCCCACCGGCGAGACCATGATTCATTGGCCCAACAGAGACAAAATGGAAAATTCAGTTCCGGGTGCGACAACAGATTTTCCAGCGGACGCTGGAGTATTTTTCGGCCATTGAACCAGTAATAGTAATAACAAAAGCCGTGGATGCCGTACTGCCGGGCCAGTTCAATCTGCCTTTTCTGCACCTCCACCAGGCGAAGATCATAAAACCCAAGTTCCCCCGGAAGATGCGGCTGATAGTGGCCGACAAACTGTGGCACGGCTTTGGATACATTGGTCCATTCGGTAAAACCCCGGCCCCACCAGGCGTCATTTTCCGGTATCGGATGATATTGCGGCAGATAAAACGCGATGGCTTTTATCTGGGTATCCACGGCCAGATACGCCGACGGCCCTACATAGTCGGAAGCGGGATGCTCTGTATCTTTGGTGCTCCCTGTGGTGACCGCAATAGATGTGCACAACCGGTTGTGCGGCGCAAGCTGATATTCCGCTGCCGACGGCATTGCCATGGGTGGACTGTGTGCCCCGGAAGAGCGATCCCCCGCCAATAGCAGTGCCCGTTGCAGGCCTCGCTTCAGAGCTAACTTCCGCCCTTCCGCTATGGGGACAGCCCAATAAATTCGACGAGCGAACCGCCAAAACAAGCTGCGTCGGCTGGTCCCTTGCCGCCAAGCAAGGCCACGGACGATTTTTCGCAACCATTGGCCCATAATCCGCAGTGGTCGCGTCAATCGCCAGGAGTGGGACTCTTCCAGCAAGCGTAGCTCATCATGCACCTGTTCAAGCTGCTGTCCGATGCTCGTCAACTTCCGTCCACATACCGAATGCTCACTGCGAAGCTGTTCCAAATCAGCCAGAGCTTGAGCACGCTGCTGCCGCTCTTTTTGGACTTCCACATACATCTGGCTCAATTCCTGATGAGCCTTATCCTTTTCCCGCCTCACAGCATCCAACTGCCCTTCCGATAAGAACCCTTGGGCAAGCACGCCAAAATGGGGCTGTAGAACTTCGAATTGCAAATACAGTGGCTTCCATCGCGTGTAAAATTCCTCCTCCCCAATCTCGTCGTGTGCCATTGCGGACAGCAGTGTAAATACCTGCATAATCAAATCGCCCAGGCCGGGATGCGCAGCCACCTCATGAGAGCCATGGTGAGAATGACGAAGTGATTTTTCGACAAATTCGCTGACCGCCATTGGGATATCCGCCGGCAGTCCCAGGCTGCTCGTTAGCCCAAACGCACGGCAAATACGCCCAACCTGACCGCTTGTATCAGCCAGAATTGCGTCATAGTCCACCAACACACGTCGTGCCCCATTCGTCTCTTGAATGGCGGGCATAATATGCTCAAGCCACAGCAACTGCGCCGAAACTCGTGGTGTATCGTTGCGCCGCTTCAGCGACTCCGCAACGCTAACCGGATTCCGGAGGCTTATCAAATAGGCATCCCGCAGATTCAAGTGACGAAATACTTTTTGCCAAAAAGGCAACAAACGGCAAGTCCGTGGATCTTTGAAGAACCAGGTGTCCGTTTTATCCAGGCAAGCGCACACTAGCTCACAGGCATCGGGAAAAATTGCGGCAAAATCGGGACCGTCCGGAAATGCTGCGCGATTCAAGCCAAGGGTATCCCAATTTGACCCCATAGCTGCCAACAAACGGTTATTGACGTCCTGGATCGCTTTGTCTTCAAAATATCCCCTGGGGTTGCTGGAATCGCCGGGAATGCAGTTGTCACCGGCGTTTATGCCCAGACGACTTAAGATTCCAGCCAGCACGCTGGTCCCGCTACGATGCATTCCCAAGACTACAATGATTGTCTTCACTGGATTCCTCGCATTGGCAGGACTTGGCGGGCAGGTCCAGCACGGCACCATACCATCAAGAATAATTAGTCTAGATGGAAAAGGCCTTACTGTCCAGATGACCGGATATTTGATTGTTGTACCGAAGTAGAATTGTCACCCCTTAGCCGAAATAGAAGTGTCACCCCCGAGTCTGGGGTATACCAGACAGAATGGAAAACTTAGTTATGTCGGCTAAAGAACGGGTTCGTCTGGATGCGATGCATCGGGTCGAACGGGACGAGGTGACGGTGGTTTCGGCAGCGGTGCTGATGTGCGTATCGCTACGGCAGGCCCGTC
>JAJYDW010000082.1 GCA_021790385.1 Planctomycetota bacterium | reverse complement strand
AAAGCAATCAGCTTTCAGCGATCAGCTTTCAGCTTTTACGGGCCGCGGCCCGCCCCCTGTAATCCGTGTATTCGGTGGTTCAATCCACTCGGCCTCTGCGTCCTCTGCGACTCTGCGTGAATACGTATTCCCGTCTCCTGCATTCTGTCTTCTGCGTTGCCACCTCTGCAAAACTCTTTCTTGCCGGCCCCGGGCCAGACGGTTAAACTCCACGCGATAGTGATGCTGGTTCACACTATTTCAGGCGTAGCCGATGGATGTAATTGATGCCCATGATACAGCCCCCGCGCAACAGGCTTACGCCGCTTTTACACTCCATGCGCCGGATGGCGGCCGTTTTGCCTTTCCACCTGCCCGCACCGTAGCCCTTGCGGCTATGCTGCGCCACGCCGCCTGCCAGGCTTTGCCCCCAGGCTCGCGCAATGCTGAAAGCGGGCTGTTTGTTGCCGGCCACGTCGACGGGCCGAAGCTTCAGCCGCGCATAAGTTACCTGCCGCTGCCGGATATTGCAGGCCGGTCCGACGGGCTGGTGCGGCACGTGATGCTTGCTGCACCGGAGCAGCGCTGCGGGCAACTTCGGGCCGTGGCCGAGTTGCTTGACGGTGTGATGTTAAGGAATAACCAGCGTCGGCCGGTGGCCCGGATAAAACCGGCCGCCGCCGATGACCCGGTGGTGGCGGCATATCTGCAACGCCCGGCCGGCGAATGTGTGCTGGCGTCGGCCACACCGGTGGTGCTGCCAGGCTGCGACGAACGACGGACTGACAAAGCGCTGAAGCTCTTTACCCGCTGCCTGGACCAGGCCGGAATTCCGGCAGGGCTTATCCTTGCGGTGCGGTTTGTGGAGCAGTCGCCATGGCCTGGGGCGCAAGGGGCGGCCGCGTATGAGCGGCCGGAGCATTGCCGGCGTTTTACGTGCCGGCATGTACACCTGTACTGCCGCGATCTGCCGGCAGGTCCGATAGTGCTGGGCGCGGGCCGGTTCCGCGGCCTGGGCCTGATGGCCTGCGGCATAAAAAAAGGTGTCAGGTACCTTTAATCCCGGATCCGCCGGCTTCATCAGGAGGTATTTATGGCTAACGGATCGTTGCAAGATCAACGCTATCGCCCACTGCCTGAAAGGCTGCTGGGCATGCCGCAAGTGGTGTGCACTTCCGAACAGACCCTGCCGATTGTGTTAGGCTTGCGCGAATTCCAGTGCCAAAAGTGTATTGTGCTTGAAACGCAAGCCATTCCTATGGGGGGTATCCAAGCCATCCTGCTAAGACTTTCCCCGGGCGTGCAAGTGCTTAACGTCCAGGCACAACGGCAGTTTTTGTTATCGCCTATCGATGCTGGTGCCAACGAACGTATGGCCGGGGAGATGCTGGATTTCGCTGCGCAAGCGGGCCTCACCCGTTTTCTATGGAATTATACCCCGGGCACTAAGCAGATATTTCTGGGCCTGTATCGGGGCTTTTTTCACAAGGTGCCATCGGCGTGTAGTTGCTCGGGCATGTATTACCTTGATACCAGCGGCGCGGATTCCTTACTTATCGATGGCGAAGCGTCCGGCAGGCCGCTGTTGTGCAGGCTTGATGCCGGAGAAATAATTCTGGCCAACGGCTGGGGCGTGGATGCGGCCATTGTGCTTCGTAAGATGAAGGCCAGGCAGGTCTCACGGAGTTTGCAAAATAGCGGTGCGATTCTGGAATGGCTCAGATGCACCGGTGCAGAATACAAGCTTGTCGGCAATGCCAAATACCTAAGTGGCGGGCCGGGCGATTGGTTGTCTTTGGAAATTGCCGCGGGCCTGCTGAATCGCGGCCACGCCGAGGAAGTATGGCTTGCCGTCAAGGCCCGTCCACTGCAATCGGCGGGGCAAAGTGATGGCTCACAACAGGATCTGGACCTGGTGTATGCGGTCAACAATACCTTGGTGGTCTTAGAGTGCAAATGGACCAATGCCCAGCCGCAGGCCGTGCTGCAGTTGGCCCAGCTTGCGCGTAAAGTTGGCGGCCGCAAGGCGGTTGCGGTGCTGGCCAGAAAGCCTCCACATGGCGGCACTGGCCAGGTGGCCGGTACAAAAACCAAGGGGGATGCCCACCAGGTAGAGGTTATTTTCTACGATCCGAAGTCTACTGAGCCATTCTTTACCGCCCTTAAAAAAAGGTGTCAGGTACCTTTAATTGGCTAGTGAATTGGGGGCGGTGGTGTTTACACGATGGGCACGGCCTGTACTGCCTCGGCCTGGCCGGTAAAAGTATCATGGCGGATGTGCCGGGTTCCGTACCAGGGGTTACCCCTGGGGCCGTAGCCGCGTACGTAGGTTTCGCTGGACCAGTGGATTTTCTTTTCCCAGTAAAAGCAGATGTAGCCGTTGCCGCCACGCTGCGCCGTCCGCCGCTTCAGCTCGGCCTGAACTTCGGCCATGCTGTCCAGGCCGTTTTCCTGCCGCACCGGGCCAAGCCGGCGCACAATGCGAAAGCCAGGAAGGGTTTCATACTTCGCGCCCAAACTCCAATGCGCCAGCAAGGCCATCACGTTCGCGTGCTGGGCCTGCACTTTGGCCAACCCGGCGGGGCTAAGCGCTCCGGTAAGACCACCGTAGCCATGATCCGGAGACAAATCCCCCCGGAATTCCGTTACATACCGATGATACTGATTTTGCGCGGCCGGAAAAGCCTCGCCGGTAAGGCAGCAGCGGGCCACAGCCAGATCGTTGTAGCACGACGGACAAATGTTCTGGTCAATCCACTGTGCCGGCAGCTCGCAGCCATGTGCTGCGTAGTTTTCGCGGAGGCTCTGCCTGCGGTTGTGCTTGCGGTAGAACCTGCGCCCGCAGCCGGCGCACCTTGGCCGGACCAGGTGGAAGCTGATTGCAAACGGATTGCCCCAGTCCAGTTCCGTGTTGACTGCCATTTGTTTCTCCTTGCATCTGGATATCTTTCGCTTTAGCGTCGCCTGACCCTGCGACTCGACCGCAGCAGCAAAACGTAAAAAATCGCCACCACAACGGCCACCGCAAACGCCACCTCCAGCACGACTACCATCAGCACCACAAGATAATAAATCAGTTCAAAGAACCCCCAAATCAGATACCACGCCACAACGCACGCGCCGGCCAGCACCGCCAGAAAAAGCGCCCACAATGCCACCGCTTTGGCGAAGGGCCAGGCGTCGATTTCCCTGCATCCAGGCAATTTTGCCGGGCCGGTGGAATTTGCGCCAGCCGTTACCCCATCATCAGTCCTGCTATTGTCAGGCATGATATTACCTCCGTTGATTCTGGCACCAGGCCATCACGCCGGTGCGCTATGCCGATCCCGGGCCGCCTGAAGAGTCCGGCGAAAAATTCCCGGGAACTGTATAACAATACGGCACGACCTGCCCAAGGCTGACACGCATAAAAAAATGTCAGGTACCTTTAATTTCCGCCGCCGGGGCGAACCTCCGGGCCATAAACCATGGGGCATTGTTGAAATGGATGAAGCCCGCTATCGGGTTTATGCCCCATGCAGCGAGCGTAATTATTTTGCCCTGGCCCGCCACAGCCTGGCCACCAGCCGCGGTCCAAACCACCACAGCCCAATACCCGTCAGCACGATGGCGGTAATCATTTTCCACGGCAGCCGCGAAATGATGAGGCGGGCAACCTCCCGGACCACACCTCCGGCCACCTTGCCGGCCGCATCCAGAAATACCTTGGGATGTGCAACAAATGCGGCACAACCAGCGGCGGTAATCAGGGCGGCCTTATGCTGACCGATATACTCCACTGCACGATTACCGTACTTGCCGACCACACCCAGCAATCCCTTGGAATCGCCTGCCTGATCCAGCAAGCCTTCCTTGGACAGCCTGGCCAGCCGAATGGCGTCCGGATTGTCCAGCTTGTTCATCGCCTGAATTGCCGGAGCACCCTCGCGGGCGATAACATCTTCCGCCACGCCGGGGTGGGCAATCATCGCATCCCCAGCCTCAACGCCATACTTTTCAACAAGTTCGCGGCTGGTGCTGTCGGCAAGCACCCGCACAGCCTGCTCGCCATTCTGCCGCAGCAGCGCAAAGGCCATATCTTCTCCGGCGGGGCCAACCTGACGCAGCAGCACGCCGGCTTCGGGGCCAACAGTTTCAAAAACCTGCTTCGTGGCCGCAACACCGTAGCGCTCAGCGCATTCGCTCATGGATGCGCGCAAAGCGGCCGTGCCGCCATCTTCCGCCACTTCAGTCCCGAAACTGCGTACCACTGTGGATACAATGTCCTCCACACCCTCGGCCACGATGGCCTCCTGTGCCAAAGCCGGCTGAATGGCACCAACCAGTGCAATGGCCGCAACACAGGCCAGAATAGTCCTTTTGTAATGCATTATTTTTTCTCCTCATAAGAAGTAAATGCGACACCGATCGCGGCATCGCGCCGGTGCTGCCACGACTGCTGGCTTTCCTGCAACAACCCGGCAAAGCCAGGCCGGCCACCGGCACCATCAATCAGTTGCCGGCGATAAACTTCCAGGGCCTTGTCCACCTTGGCAACAATCTTTCCCTGCGGGTCTTCGACGGCGTCATAAATTTTGCCACCCACATACCACGCTACCACGCCTGCAACCAGGCTGATGCCAAAGGTTTCCGGGGCGGCAGCCGCTCCGACGCCATCAGCCCCGGCACCAATGCCCAGGCTCACCGCAGCACTGCCGGCAAGGCCAATAAGCGTGCTGGCTCCAATATTAATGCCAAGCTGCTTGATCAACAGCGTTTTCAGGTTTTCATTGGCGGCAGCATTGGTAACTTTTGCCATATGGCTTTGCAGAAGCGCCCGCAGCGTGGCTGCATTTTCGCTTTGCACCTGCGGCGAAGCCGGATTGGTTGCGGCAATATCCGTCGCCATTTGCACCAGGGCGCAGTTGAAGTTTGCCTGGCGCTGCTGCAGATAATATGCGATGGCGGCGGCAAGCTGCTGGTGGATCAACTGGGGGGAAATCACATGCTTTTTAAACTCGTGGGCCACCAGATCCTTCAAGTTCTTGCCATCGCTCCACGGCATCTTATCCTCAACGTAGTTGGCTTGGGCGTCCATGCCCGAAATGTTGTCGGCAAACCGGCGGGCACCCTGCTGCTCGGCCGCGATGAAAATGGCGTTGATCATAGCCACGCTGTTTTGCATAGCCAGTTGATCCCGGCGGTCTTCCGCGGCCAGGATGGAAGCAACGGAACGTGCATCGTGCGCAGCGGCCGCCGAGTTAACCGAAACCTCCGGCGAGTCTGCAAACGGATGCTGCACGTGCTGCATGAAAAGAGGCAATCCCGCCGCCATCGCCACAGCGGCAGCGGCAACCAGCCAAAAGCGGGCGCGGCCCGAAGCTGCAGTCCGCTGCGACAACACACTGGTATTCGCGACATACTTACCAACCAATTTTTTAATCCTCTTTGCGTTCATAAATAGTTCCTTTCTTAATATCCCCCGGCGAACATCACCGGGCATCTGCTTTCCTATACGGCCCGACCTGTTTAAGTCTGACACGCATAAAAAAAGGTGTCAGGTACCTTTTATTTTCAGCGTTGCCGGCCGCAGCACAGGCCCGTGGCCATACATGCTGGTTTATACGAATGAGACATCGCCGACCTGACATGGCCCGGCTATCTGGTTATAGGTGAGTTTTGTTACACATGAACGATGTTATGACTGCGGCGGCCCGGCCACATCAGATGATCCAGGCGAGATGGGCTGCACAATCAGTTCCTGCGTGCCGGGCCTATGGCGCCCTGCTGAGCGAACATAATTATCCAGCCGTGTAGCGGCCAGCACAGATATATAATCTCCCTGCCGGGCCGCCAGATACAGCCCTACACTCATACATTTGGTGCCTGCGGTAATATCAAAAATAAAGCCGGCAGCGCCAAGCTGTGGCAGGTCGTCAAGATTCCGACGGATAAAACCGGCCAATGCCTGCGGATTGGTAATTTGCGGCTTCGGTAATTCAAAGCAGTGCTGCACACCCGGCGGCTGGGGTTTCTTGCCGCTATAAAACAGCACCACCTGGCCGGGCGGCAGTTGCAGCACCTGAGTCAACATGTTGAGCGTATCATAGCGGTCGTGTTCGCAGATAGTTGCCAGAACAAAACCCGCTGGTACCTTCAGCGCCAAAGCTTTGCGCATGGCCGCGGCTTCGTCCTTAAAAATATGTTCACGATAGTATCGGTTGGCCGCCTCTTTATCCCACACGGAGTGCTCCACCCAAAAGTTGACCTGGTCTTCAAAGGATGCATTGGCCGGCGGCGGCGAATGCAACTTCTGCAGCGGCACACGCAACGCGTTAAGCGTAAGCTCGTGCAGGCTCCGATGCGGGTCATGGTCCAGCGGTGGCAGCGGTTCTACGTCAACATACGGGTTGGACCCGCACTCGGCGGCATTGTCTTCCGGTACAAAAAACTTGGCCCGGGCCGGCAGCTTCCAGCCCTGCACAACTTCGCACACAAACGCGTGCTTTTCCGCCATGGCCTCCACCCGGCGGATGCCACGGTATGTGTCAAAACACCCCGTGGCCCACACGCAGTCAAAATTTCCACCCTGCCAACCCAGTTTCCGCGCCGTCCGCAGCCGCCGCCGGCACAAACGAACCCGCCACCCCCGGCACCCCCGCCGAAAGCGAGCCGCATGCTGCAAAAGATATTCAACTCGCCAAGAACGTGGTCACCTGTCGAGTCTCGCGAGCACTCTCTTGGCCTTGGCGCGTATCCAAGCCTTGGGATGGTTCAAAAACGGCTCCACCACCGGCCGGGCCTTCTGCGCCCCCAACTTGCCAATCGCAATCAAGGCATGACCGGCAACCTCGTCATCGCGCAACAATTCAATGAGCAAATCGACGACCTGCGGATCGTCCATATTCCCTAACGCCACCGCCAACATTTCTCGCGCCTTACCGTGTCGCTTATCACGAACGAGCTCCGCGATCTCATTAAAAACGCTGTCATCTGCGACAATGGCCAGCGCGTTTCCAATCGTCCATTTCAGACCGGATGCTGACTCGGAGGCGGTTTGGAACTCGACAATCAAGGGCTGCACCGCTGTTGGCTTCGCCCAAGGAACCGAAAGCGCCCGAACAATGGCTTCTTTGATGTCCGTATTCTCAACAACCGGGAGCCATTTCAGCAGTACGGGAATTGCAGCCTTGTATCTTACTCCACTTCGGCGAAGTTCATCCAAAGATTCGACGGAGAATCCTACGACCTTCAAATCCGCAATAACAGGTTCAGCCGCCAACTTATTTTTCTTAACGGCTTGCTGCCACTGCGCATCGGCTTGCTTTCGCCGAGCCACATATTGAGGATCGCGCTCCAATTGTTGCATTACCTCCCCGGCGGTCACTGGCCTCTCTAGGCGTTTAGATTGGCTCATGGCAATGCCCTCTTAAGAATGATGTCCCCACTATTTACCGCCTTCTGCAGTGGCCCGGAGAGTTGCGTCCCTTGTCGAACAGTCAACTCAAATCGATAGCCATTTTGTTTTGCGTAGGCGGCGAAGTCTTGGAGTTGGCTTGTGTATGGCAGGTTATCGACGTTCTTCACTTCGCCGATGAGCTTTCCTGTCCGATCCAAGACATCCGGAATACGATAATTTGCTGTTCCTGTCAGCGACGGGACACGTTCAGTATTTTTGAGGATATCCGCGGCCCGTTCTCCTTCCTGCCCCAGCTGCCGCGCCAGCGCCGTTCCGGTCAGTGGATTCTCTGCGGCACTGGTGGCCAGCGGGGCCGCATTCACCACCCCTTCCGCCCCGGCCTGCTCACCAGCCCGAATTATACCATTGGCAACGGCGTTGTCTGCCGCAGTGCCCTCAGCCGCCGCCACATTCTCCGCCGCACCGGCGTCCAAAACACCTCGGTGGTCCCCGTGCCACGGCAGTGGTATATCGCCGGCAGTGCGGGCACGGAACCGATTTTCCGCGCGCCGCCAAGCCTCCGCAGCCGAATTTGTGCCACGTGTTACCATAGCTCAATTTAACCCACACATCCGTTTGCCAACCACCGAATCTCTGTTGTTACAAAGACCGGCCCTTCCACAATTCACGGGGCCACTACGGCCCTCACAAGGGCTCGCCCCCATAACGACGGAGATATTCCCGCGCCTGCGCGATTATTCCCTCGGGCGACGGATGGGTTTTGCTCCAGCCGGGGAGGGCACGTTCCAGTGGACGCCTCGGCTTGCCGGGCTCAATCCACGAGGTTGCGATCTCCACCACCTTCCGCCACTGCTCACAAGCCTCGGCTGGCCTGCCCGCTGCGGCTAACGCACTTCCCAAACCCAGAAGCGCCTTGACGAACTTGGGTGCCTGCGTGAGGGCCTTTCTGTATGCGATTGCCGCATCCTCTGCACGGCCGGCCTCCTCATAAAGGCCGCCCAATGCGGTAAAAATATCGTAATACGCCCCAGGAAGGCCCGCCGCATGTTCATAGCAACGGATGGAGGCGCGGAGATCGCCCAAGGAACGGTACGTATCCCCCAATCGCATGTGCGATCCATGGTCCGCCGGGTGCCGGCGCACGAGTTCCTTAGATTCTGCTAGCGCCAGTGTGAGATCCCCTTGGGTCAGGAATAACGTTACCAGGCCTGCGCGTGCCAGGTAATCGTCGGGCCTCGCGTCAAGCACGCGACGAGATTCCTCAATGGCAGCCACAAGGTCTCCCTTAAAAAACAGGGCATCTGCAAGATGGCCCCGGATCACATCATCCGTGGGGTTTTGCGCCAAATGCCTGCGATAAACAGCAATTGCCTCGTCGAAAAACCCCTCTCCACGAAGGCGCAGTGCGTAGAAAAGTTCGCTTATCGGGTCCATTTCGCGCCTCCTTTCACTGGGCTGGCCCAAAATCGAACACGGATGCGTCATATCCAAAGTTCCTGATCCACTGTTGGAATGGCATGAGGGCGTTGGATCCCTTATTAAACGCCGGATCCCTCACCGCGCTAGCCTCCGGATCAAACCACACGTCATGGTAGAACACCCCATTTCCCAGTTGCAGCGCCGGGTGTTTAGCCGTCAACCTGAATACCTGCCCATTGGGAAACTCTTGGACCAATTCTTGGGCAATCTCCGTGCATCCGTTATGCACGAGTATTTCCAATTCGGAAACGTAATATTGATGTACATTCCCGATTTCAAGATTGAAAACCTGGTGTTCGCCCGGCTCACGGTCTATCGACTCGACCGCCGCGACCCCGGTCCGCGTACGGAACCGTGCACCGGCCTGCAGGTCCGAAACACGCACGAAATCCGACCGGTCTTCGCAATAAATCGGATGCCGGCCCGTCGCAGCAATCGGCTTTTCCAGCCCCTGTACCCGGATAAGCCGCAGATCAAGACTGCGGCTGCGGTATGTTCCGGTCACCAGTTGGCCAACGCCACCCTCAATGGAAGGGCACGGCTCCACGCCCACGATTCGCGCTTCACCGCCGACGTGCAGCTCAAGCACCCGTAGCGAAATCATGTCGCCTTTTCCCAGCCCTGCAAATTGGCTGGCAGGCCGCAAAAGCGCCAGTTCAAGGACGCTCCCGCTTTTCGGATACGTGTACTCAAGCCGCAGCACCCGGTGCGTCGCCGGGGCGATGGGGGCGTCGGGCATCCCCTCCATCTCCTCCATCCCCACGGGCTGCGTGATAACGCGCTGGCCAATATTGAAACGCTCGATCGGCATCTTGCCATGACTTGTCAGCACTAGCGTGCCCGCAGCGAAACACGGCCCCATGCCCGCTGGCAAATCCAGCGAGGGAACCGCTTCCGTCGGCGTCGCCAGCGAGGCCGCATTCACCACCCCTTCCGCCCCGGCCTTTTCACCAGCCCGAATTATACCATTGGCAACGGCGTTGTCTGCCGCAGTGCCGGCCGCCGCCGCCACATTCTCCGCCGCACCCGCCAATCCGGTCGCCGCGCCGTCCGCAGCCGCCGCCGGCACAAACGAACCCGCCACCCCCGGCACCCCCGCCGAAAG
>JAJYDW010000081.1 GCA_021790385.1 Planctomycetota bacterium | reverse complement strand
TCGATGCGTGGTTGCTTGACCGGAACCGGTCCGATCCCCGTCATGACCGGACGCTCCGGCAGATAACCATTGGCGACCACCAGCCGGCGGCCATGCGGATCGCGCAGGTGCGAGCGTTCGGCCAGCCACTGCCCAGCTTCCATCTGCACGGCCGCAGCCAGAATCTCCCGGGCCTTGTGGGCGATGATTTCGGTTAATAGGTCGCCGGTAGCAATGGTTGGATATTTTACGTTTTCGGTCATACTCTTACTCATGGTGGCGTACTCCTAAATTAAGAAAAATGGTCAAGACATCTTGTTTAGGTTACGCCGCCTCTTTTATTCCGTCCACAACTTTTGATAGTATCCCATCGTCTTCTGCCTTCGTGTGCCTCTTCTAACAAAGTCAAGCGGGTGAAAATAGGGGAATGCCATAACCAGTATCCAAGCAGCGGGCGTGGCTTTTGTAAGTCCCCCGATTCCCGTCTTCGCGCCCCGTAGTCGGCTGGATCCCTCCAGCCGTGGCGAACACCAACATCGTCGGCGACCCGCTTTGGCTCTGGTCGTTGACCGGCCAGCCAACCCTCTTCCACATCTCTCAATTTCAGACCAGTGAGCCGCCATGCCCTTTCCCTTGGCCATCTTGGCCACCTTGAATCTAAGTTGCAATAAAGAAATGAGTTATGAATATCCCACAACTTGGTCACCTTGCCCCGCTAACTTGGCCCTCTTGGCCCTCTGTCAAGTCCCGTCCGCCGCCATCCGTCAATCGGTGTAATCTGCGAAAGGCGTTTATCCCGACAGCTATCGGGATGGATAACCCCGTCGCCCACGCAACGCACAAAAAGGACCACAACAGCGCCGCCCGAGCCTCAAAAATATGTGCTGATCTTGATGAAGTTGATAATCTTGCCCACCCCCACCTGCTCTATTCCCCTGATTCCACCAACATCGTCATGGATTGCAGGGCAATGCGCCCCGGCCCGGTGAAGCGGTTCCACACAAACTGGCCGCCGCTGGCAAAAAGCCCGGTGGATAATTTCTGAAATTTTGTTTCCATATTCACGCTGGCGTCTTTGTAAATCCAACCGCCGGGTTCAATATCAATTTGTTCGCCTTGGCCCAGCGTCACCTCAAACACATTGCCAAAGCCATGCAGCCACACCACACCTTCGTTATGGCCTGGCGGAATGGCAAACGTGTCAATAAAAAAGCCCGTACCAGAAAGAAGCATATTGGCCACGCCCTTCACCCGGCGGAAACTGTAGTCGACGTTACCCGTCGCCGCCAGAAATTGATGCTCTCGGACATCGATGCCCCTTCCCTGCTGCAGATGAATGGCAAACACGTGGCCCGGTCCGTCTCGGCTGAAGGCGATGCGGCCCGGACCACGGGCCTCCGTGATAAACAGCGGCAGGCCCGAAATCATCCGCTTGAACGTTCCCTTAAACGATTTCAGCCCGATGTTTACGGCCGGATCTTTCCACAGCAAAATATGGTGTTCAAAATAAACCGGCATGGAGGAAAGCTCCACTTGTAATACCGGCACCAATTCACCCTCAATATGGTATGTCACACCGGAATAGGTTTCGTTGAGGGCCGCCGTACGTAACAATGTTGGAACTGGCATAAGTCATCTCCTGGCCTGAAACACAATATCTTCAAAGAGCCATGGCGGCGGCCGGCGGCGCACCTGCCAGGGACGCAGAGCCTTCATGCGGCCATGCCGGCGCCTTGCCCAGCACATCTTCCCAGTAGCAGCGCAGAATTTCGCCTACCGACCAGGCCTGGGCAATGCAGCCACGCGGCCGCCACGGGGCATCGCCGTCGGCAATTTCACTGATGGATCCCAGCCCCGCCTGCAGCAAATGCGTGGTAAAGGGGGCGAGAATTTCCCGTCCTTGGGCCCGGGCTTCGGGCGTATACCCCTGCACCTTCACCAGGGCTGATACAAATTGCCCGGTCAGCCATGGCCAGGCGGTGCCTTGGTGATAGGCTCGATCGCGTGAATTTTGATCCCCTACGTATTCGCCCCGGTATCCCGGTGATCCGGGAGCCAGTGTGCGTATGCCCAGAGGCGTCAAAAGAGAGCGGCGGACGGTTTCGACCACGGCGGCGGCTTGGTCGCCGGTCAACACCGCAAACGGCAGGCTGACCGCCAAAATCTGGTTGGGACGTACGGACGCGTCAGGGCGGCCGTCATCGCCGATGACATCGTAGAGGCATTTGGCGGAGGCATTCCAAAATTTGCTTAGAAAGTTCTGTTGGCAGCGCTGGGCCAGAGCTGCAAATGCGGCTGCTCGCCCCGTATCACCCACGGCCTTGGCCACCAGCGTCATGATTTTAAGCGCGTTGTACCACAAGGCATTAATTTCCACCGGCTTGCCATAGCGCGGCGTGATAACATCGGCCCCAACCTTGGCATCCATCCAGGTGAGCTGTACGCCCGGAACACCGGCGCGAATTAAACCATCGCTATCCATGCGGATACCAAAACGCGTGCCGTCCCGATATCTTTCGATGATCTGGCACAGCGGACGGTACAGATATTCGCGCAGCAGTTTTGCATCGCCGCTGTATCGTTGATATTGATACGCTGCCTGTATCAGCCACAGCGCCGCATCGACCGTGTTGTAATCCGGCTCGGACGATTTATCCGGGAAACGATTGGGAATCAGGCCATCCTGAATATGATCGGCAAAGGTTACCAGTATGCTGCGCGCGGCGTCGTAATTGCCCCGCGTAAGGGTCAGACCGGCGAGGCTGATAAATGTATCGCGGCCCCAGTCTTCAAACCAGGGGTAACCGGCGATAACAGAAACACCGGCATGTTTGTCGGAGACGCTGCCACGCTGCACCAGAAATTGGTCCGCAGCCGCGCCCAGTTGGGCGATGAATTCATCTCCCGGTACCGCCGCTGCAAAAGTGGACATCACTCTTTGATGGTAAGCATTTTGGGTATTGGACAGCGGAACATGCTGTTCGACGGCTACCGGGCGGGTGGAACAAATTATCACCGCCGGTTGCCCCGCTGAAAGCCCAAATTCCAGTGCCCCGGGCGTCCACAAATCATCCCGATCCGGGTAGCCGCGAGCCTGCTCCTGCCGCAGTGTGAAATTATACCACCAGCAGGATCCCTGATTAAATCGCTGGGCGTTATGACTGATGTAGACCGGCAGCGGACATTCCGCGGCCGACAACAACAACATCTGCCGATGGCCGGCGTCATCGGCCAATTTCCACTCGGGGCGGTGCGGCCCCACCGTCGTGGTGTGAAAATCGCGTCCCGCCAGCATGGGTTGTACCTGCAATCGCACGACTTGATCGCGGGCGGCCGTTTCCAGCAAATCGTAACGGATGATGAGAGTATCCTGGCCTTGCACCAGCAGAATTCTTTTTTCCACTACGGCACTGCCGCACTGATAGCGCCACACCGGACCGGCCTGAATTTCAAAGGACAGCAGATTTTCATATCCGCGCGGATCGATAACGTCCGGAAATTCATTGGTGGACATGGCATACGTGGTGGCACCCACGGTTACACGGTCTTCCACACGCGATAGCAGCACAAATCGTCCTACGGGAGGATGGGCCGCAGCTACCAGGTAGCCGTGATATTTGCGGGTATTCACCCCCGCTACTGTGGCGCTGCAATAGCCGCCCAACCCGTTGGTGGACAACCATTCCATCGCCATGACCGAATCCAGATTCCTGCAGGTGGCTTTATCGAATTGTATTTTCATAAGTTACCTCGGCTTGTTTATCGGATGATAAGCCGGTGCAGCTTGCTTAAAAGACCGTTTTATTCGGACAGCCACGCCGCCAGCAGGTCGCGGCAGGCATGAAGATCATCACGGTGAACCATTTCCGTAATCGTGTGAATATAGCGCGTGGGAATGCTCAGCGTGATGGTCTTATAACCAATGCGGCTCCGCTGCATGGCCCCGGCATCCGTACCGCCCATTGGTAAAATTTCCAACTGATGCGAAAATTTATTTCGCTTCGCCGTCGCCACAAAGCTGTCCACCAGAGATCGATCGGAAATCGACGCCGCATCCATTACCTTGATCCCTACGCCATCACCGCAACGTGTGACGGCCTGGTCTTCCGGCACCCCAGGCGTATCGCAGGCCAACGTCGTATCCAGCGCAATAGCAATTTGCGGGTCCAAACCGAAAGTGGCCGGTCCCGCCCCACGTAACCCCACTTCTTCCTGCACCGTAAAAACCACGGCAATATCGTAGCGGCTCTTTTTAACCCGCTGTATCGCCCGCACGGCCGCCCACACCGCCGCCCGATTATCCATGGCCTGGCCACATACGTAATCACCGATCGGTGTAAAATCCTGAATCAGAGTTACAGGATCGCCCACACTTACCAATTCTTTAACTTTTTTGGCGCTTAAACCCAGGTCCACAAAGAAATCAACCATCTGGTACTGCCGCTTGCGGTCTTCTTCGCTGGCGATATGAATAGGCTTGCCGGCGGGATTGAGTACCCCTTTGATGTCGCGCCGACCCTGCACCAGCACGCGCCGTGCCAGGAGATTACGCGGATCAAATCCTCCGGCGTTGTGCAGTCGCACATATCCCTTTTCATCAATATGTCGTACGTAAAATCCTATCTGGTCCATGTGGGCCGCAATCATCACCAGCGGCGCTGGGGACGCACCTTGGGTGGGGCGCGCCGCTTTTTTGATGCAGATCAGGCTGCCCATGGTATCAACTCGGGTTTCGTCGAAAAGTCCTTCTATTTCACGCTGGATCACGGCTCGAATGCGTTCCTCGCGTCCTGGCACACCCGGGGTTTCGGTTAACAGTTTCAGAAATTCCATGTGGCACGCTCCTGGCTGAAAGGTAAGTAACGGGTCTGTAGCCTGACAACAGTCCCATTATCAACTACCCCCGGATTCCCGCAAGCGTCTAGCCGGCAGTTCCAGTTTTCGCACCAGGATGGCTTAATTTAATTTTGCAGCGATGCTTAATCTGCAGATGGTGTGGATGGGGATTCGTGCTGCGTTGCATCGTCAATCGGCACACCAGGACCAGCCAGAACAATGGCATTCTTCCCCATGTCCTTGGCCCGGATTAATTCGCCATCGGCGACTTCCAGCAGGCGGTTAAGGTCCTGGGCGTCCCAGGGAAAAGTCGCTAATCCGCCGCTGATGCTTAATCGGCCGGCAATGGGGCCGCCGTCGGTGTTCCACGGATGATCCGCCACCGCCTGGCGAAAACGCTGGGCTATTGCCAGTACGCTGCGCGGATGTTCCGAATCCGGCGATCGTGGCTTTTGGTTGTCCCAGAAGACCACGGCAAATTCGTCCCCACCGATCCTGGCCACCAGGTCTTTCGCCCGCGTACAATGCCGCAACAACCCGATGACTTCACGGATAATAGCATCGCCGGCCGCATGGCCGAACTGATCGTTGTACTGCTTGAAATTATCAATATCAAAAATTAAAAGCGTAACGCAAAACCTTTCGCGGCGCGCTTTGTCAAGCAGTTGTGGAATCTTTTCCATAAAATAGCGACGGTTATACGCCCCGGAAAGCTCATCAGTATCTGCCTGTCGTCGCAGATTGGCTTGTCGCCCGGCCAACGCCAGAATCGACGCCAGCCATGCCCCGGCGGCCTGCAGTTGCTCCGCGATGCGCGGGGAATGCACGCCGCCTTCCAGAATCAGGCGCCCAAAATTATCGTCACCGTAAACCAGGCGTACCTGCGACTCGATTGCGGGCGATTCCGTCATCGGTTGGGGATCCAAACGCAATCTGCCCGGCCAACGCAAATTGCTCTGCAGCAATTCAACTGCCATCACCGCCACCGGGGCATCCTGGTCCCCTAATAGGGCATTCACGATTTGAGTTTGCGCTGCTGCGGGCAGTTTTAGCGCTGCCACCCCCGCGGCCATTGCCTGGCCGGCGGTCGGACTGGGCCGATGTCCGGGGGACTTTTCTTTGGAGTCCCTGGCCACGGAATCCCTGGAAACATGCCCATGTGCTGATTTGTCACGTTTGTGCTGGAACCGAAACTTGGTTGCACCCGCAGGCAGGGCCGGCGCACTGTTGGCTGACGAAACTTTATCCATGCGCGCTTGAACGGAACCTTGGCCACGCGGCATCGCGGCGGGATCAACCGCTTGCTCTTTTATGAATGGTTCATCAGGCTTCGACACTAAACTACCTCTCTCTGGCCTTGCAGGTGAATCACGGTTACCTGAAAACTGGCGCAGATCATTATATCAAATGTTCCAGCTTGGTGGGAGTTTCCAAAACCGCGACAAAAGGGACCCCAACCGCAACCGACTCCTAAGTCATACCTCTAGACCACCAGCCCGGTTATAGGGCCTGCCGATAAACCACACCTCTGGCAGCAAACAACCGGTTCATGATATGTCCGGCTCAAAATTAACCAGTTTCAATGCCCCTGAAACTAACCGCCATCAACCGGCCTGGCAAGATAATCAAGCAGATGAGTTGACTGGTCATTTTGACTGTCTGCAATTTCTCCTTTGCGTATACACCGTAAACGGGGCTACCAATCATTTTCGGCAGGATGTAAAAACGCGGATGAAGAAAACTCCAATGCCAGAATTCCAAGACCGGAAGTACCAGGTTTTGACGCGAATTTTCATCGTGACGCTTAACCAAATGCGTCAAATGGTGGATAATATACTGGAGTTGATGGTGGACGAATTTTATGACAGACCCAACGTGCAGTTCAGTAGATCGCCGCGAGTTCCTGGCCGATGTGCGAAGCATCGTGGTGAAAATAGGCACGCAGGCACTGTGCAATTCCGCTGGGACCCTTGATCCGGCGGTTATTCAGGCTCTTACGGCAGATTTAGCTCAACTCATGCTGCATAGCCACATGCGGGTAACGCTGGTTTCCAGCGGTGCCATAGGTGCGGGCGTGGCGCAGATGGGCTTATCCGCCCGGCCCAGTGAATTGCCGATGTTGCAAGCCGCCGCAGCCGTTGGCCAAAGCGTACTGATGAACATCTTTGCTTCTACTTTAGAGCCATACTCGCTTCATGCCGGCCAGATTCTAGTCAGCCGTGACGATTTTGAAAATCGCCTGCGTTACCTGAATCTACGCAACTGTATTCACGCCTTACAGCGGTCCAGGTGTATTCCAATCATCAATGAAAATGATGCCGTAACGGTAGACGAAATCCGCTTTGGCGACAACGATCTGATTGCAGCCCATGTTACAAATCTGGTGCAGGCTGATATTTTAATTCTGCTTTCTGTAGTCGACGGCCTGCTTAATCCGCAAGGTCAGGTACTATCCATGGTTCGCGCTATGGATGATGACGTGGCGGCCATGGTCCGTCCGGAAAAATCGGCGGGTGGCTCCGGCGGCATGAACAGCAAGCTCGTGGCGGCCGGTACGGTTAAAACGGCTGGCGTTCCAGTAATCATCGCTAACGGCAAAATACCGGGTATTGTCCGTAGGCTGTTAAACGCAGAAGGAATGGGCACGCTGATTCTCCCGGAAAAACGTCGGCTTTCCGCCCGCAGCCGATGGATTGGACTCACCGCGCGTCCTCGCGGTACCTTGGTGGTGGATGCAGGAGCCGCCGCCGCACTGAAAAATAATAAATCCCTGCTCGCCAGCGGCATTGTAGCGGCCACAGGTGACTTTGTGCCCGGAGACCCGGTTGCCATCACCGATGCCAATGGCCGGGTGTTGGCACACGGTTTGTGTAATTACAGCCAGGAAGATGTGGATAAAATCCGCGGCCACAGGACGCAGGAATTTACGGCCCTGCTGGGCAGTGACACCTATTATGACGAGGTGGTTCACCGTGACGATTTAGTTCTCCGGGGATGATCTGCGCGCCAAATCCTCAACTCCTGCGGACTGCGGTTATAAGACGGCCAATTTGCGGCTGCAACCGAAAACCCGTCGCCTCTTTGGCAACGTATAATCAGCACAGAAGGCCCGGGTGATGTGGTGAATGAAATGCCAGGAAATTCAGCCCCAGCCGTCGCCGAGGCGCAGTCCGCCCCGCGCAGCGCCGTAGATGCTTTGCGCCTGCATGGTGCCTGGCTCCGGGCGGTGGCTGTGGCCCGCCTGCACAGTTACGAAGGTGCCGATGATGTTATGCAGGATGTTGCCGCGGCAGCGGTGAGAAACTGGGCCACGCTTGAATCCTTGGAACGGGCTAAGCCGTGGTTGTATCGACTTACTGTGCGAGCCGCACTCATGCATCGGAGAACCTTGGGCCGAGCTCGGCGGCGTGTGCAGGAAGCTGCGGACTTGGCACGGGCCAGGCAGGGAGCAGAGCTTGGCAGCGTCAAGGCCGACCCTCTTGATACTCTGCTGGCCGGTGAACGGGTCAGCTACCTGCGACGGGCCATGGCCACATTGCCGGCCCGCGATGTGGAACTGTTGCTGATGAAGCATGTGGATGATTGTTCCTACAAGGACATCGCCGCCCGACTCGGCGTAACCACTGCGGTGGTGGAAATGCGGCTCTTTCGCACCCGCCAGAAATTGCGCCGCCTGATGGAAGAATCCTACGGATAAATGATGTATCCACGAATTTGCCGGATCAAATAGTTCTGGAGAAAATAGCCATGAAATCAATTCTCTCTCAAACCGCTGCCCAACTTAGCGAAACAGAACGCATGGACGCCGAACTGGACCTGCTCATTGATGCGGAATTGCCGGATGACCGGCGCCGTACATTGCTGCAACACATCGCGTCCAGCCGTGACGGCTGGAAGATGCTGGCCCTCCGATTTTTACATCACCAGGTAGAATGGCAGGCTGCCCGCCAGTTGTTGCATGCCCCCGTTGTCGCCCCGTCTCGACGGCTATCTTCGCCGGTTCGATCGCAGAATTATGCCATGCGCTGGTCGATGATGAAACTTGCCGCCTCGGTCATACTTACGGCCGGGCTTTTCGGTTTGGGGGGAGCGTACTTTGGCCGAGAGTCGGCTATGTCAGTTGGAACTGGGAATAAGGCTCTTGCCGTTCGAACCACACCAGGCTCCAATGCTTCCACATCCATGACGGTATCATCGCCCGCAGGTTTATCGTTCCAAAACAGCTTTCCATTACCGCTGGGCGTTCCCGTGGTAGACAGTCACAAGGTGCCCTTCGATTATCCGTTTACCGGATTTGGCAGCCGTAAGGCTTCCGGTCGTGTGGTGGTGGTGCCCGACGGACAGAATAAGGCGGTGGCGTTTCCCGTGGAAGAAGTTGCCGCGGAAAAAGTTTATTAAGGAAAGAGGCATTTTGTCTTTTACTGGTTCATGTTAATTCGACGTTTGACATTTTGGTTAGCCAAAACTCCGGCCTGGCTGGGTGCAGCGGCGATCGTCTGGGCCGCGTGGCTAAATCAGGCCACTGTGCCGGTTGGCCTTGGCTCTGTGCGACCACCGGGTATGCATCACCCAATGGCCTCCGGGGCTGCCACTGTGGTACGCCGGCCTCGTTGGATAGGCGTAATGGTTGATGCCATTCCGCCGGTGTTCAGCCGATTGCTGGGCCTCAAACCAAACCAGGGACTGCTGGTCATACAGGTGGTTCCGGGCAGTCCCGCACAGCAGGCGAAACTTCACGCCGGCGACTTGCTGATACAGATCAATGGTTCGCCCCTGCTGACAGAAAAGCAACTGGTCGCAGCGGTGAATCTGCAGGCGGCGGCCGGTACCAATCCGCCTTCGAAATCACCCCATAGACCAGCCCCCCTGTGCCGCCTCACCTTGATCCGAAATGGGCACAGGAAAACCATATCCATCCGGCCTCAGAATCGCCCGGCCCATGTGCTGATGCTGCCCGACGGCCAATTGATCATCGCCAACAATAAAACCAATAAGGCGGTGAACCACGTACCACCATCTCCGATGCAACCCATGGCGTTTGGCCCCGGTGTGGTCATCCACTTTGGCCCGGCAGGACATGGTGGACCTCCCGGACCGCAATGGACTCATGCGGTCATGGTACGCCAATGGATTGATCGCCGGGGCATTCGCCATGTGCTTCTGATTTTTCAAGGGAAACAGTACCCATTGCACCCACAGGCCATCAGCTCCTTACCGGTCGAGATTCAACCTCTGGCCCGCCTGATTGTACAACACAACCGCCGCCTGCGAGCCAACCTCACCCCTGCTCGTATCGCTGCGGATATCGCCAACATACAACAACAAATGAAAATGCTTTCTGATCAGCAGACCATTCTCTCTCGCCAACTCCAGTGGCTAAAGCGACAACGGTCCCGTTCACCAGTAACACCCGCTACGCGACCATAAATTACGGTCCTGCGAAGTTTATTCCGGTCCACTTCGATTCCACCCGGTACGCCCTTTCTACCGTCTATCCAGTGGCGGGTGTAACTCTTATTGTTGGCGGTTTTGGTGTAGGATAGTGGGGAGCAGGTTGCCACTGTGGCGGCCTGGACGACACAGGAAGTATGAATCAAGGAGGATTCACCATGATCCGAGAAATCCAAGT
>JAJYDW010000030.1 GCA_021790385.1 Planctomycetota bacterium | reverse complement strand
GCATTGTGACACGTCGGATCGTGTCGCAAACCTCACGGAATCGTTGGCCAACACCAGATTTATCTAAGGCAAAAGAACAGTGCTTTACGAATTCACCATTGAAAACTTCCGCTCAATTGGCCAAGCTCAAACCTTGAGCCTGGTTAAAGGTGCCTCGCGCCACCTGCCCGATAATGTAGTGGCCACCTTGCCGGGGTTCCCACCTGTTGTACGCACGGCGGCAATCTTCGGACACAATGCCTCTGGTAAAAGTAACCTTGTACATGCGGCCCACGCCTTCTGGAGTACAGTCACCTATTCCGTTTCAAGCCAGAATCCTATCAGGCTCATCCCTGGAATTGAGCCTCATCGGCTTGACCCCGCCTGGACAGATAAACCTACCAGGTTTGAGGTAGTTTTCTCCATGGACAAACGCGTATTCCGCTATGGCTTTGCCGCATTACCCCACAAAATTGTCTCGGAATCTCTGACCGAGGAGCTTAAGACCAATCGGCAGCGCGTGCTCTTTGAGCGTACGGAGCAAGCCCCGGGTGCCGCGGCAGTGGTAAATTTTGCCGACGCTGAATTCGACAAAGCTGCCAAAGACAACGTGCCAAAGCTGACCCGCGACAACGCTTTGGTGCTCTCTTCAGGAGCCAACCTCAATGTTCCGCTATTGCAGGATATCTGGACGCGGATTTCAACAGGTTTAACTATAACGGGTTATTCGCCCCTTGGCCCGGGTATACTACCTCATCTCGCACGAACCATCCGCGATGAGGCCGGTTTTCGCGACCAGCTTGTGGCGATCCTGCGCGATGCGGATATCGGTATCACCGGACTACGCGCGGTAGACCCACCTGAACCGGAAGCCGGCATCGTGGAAAACTTCAAACGCATGCTAACGCCGCAACATGGCGATCGGGCCGGCGAGATGGCCCTGCAGCAGGCCCGACAAATAGTTCAGGACAATATCCGCGTGCTCGCTCAGCATCATCGTACCGATGGACACAGTGTCGATTTTGATTGGCTCGACGAGTCCCAGGGCACCCAGCTCTTTGCCCAGCTTTTCTGGCTGGCAATCCGGGCTTTTAAGGCAGGCCTTGTGGTAATTGTCGACGAGCTTGGTGCTAACATCCATCCGCTGCTGGCAACCAGGTTTGTCGAATTGTTCCATAATCCCGAAAATAATAACAGCGGCGCACAACTGATTTTCACCACACACCTAAGCCAACTGATGACTCCCTCTTTGCTGCGGAAGGATCAAATATGGATCACGGAAAAAACGCCCAACGGCAACACCGAAATTTTTAGCCTCGCCGAATTCCGCGGCGATAAATATACCCGCAGTTCCGAAGCGTTCGAGAAAAATTACCTGGCCGGTCGCTATCGTGGAGTGGGCGATTTCGGCCCGCAACTTTCTGGAATGCCCCTGCAATCAACCAACCACATCGACAATGGGGCCAAACCATGAGCTTGCGCCGAAGGTCACGCCCGCAAGTGGAACGTACGCCCCTTTTAATTGTGTGTGAAGGAGAGTTGGAAACCAGTTACTTCAATGCCCTGCGGCGGCATAAAATCGCCAGAGCGCGTTATGCTCTGGATATCCGTTGCGCGAATGGCGGGCGTCATCCCAAGGTGCTCGAAATAGCCACCAGGTACTCAAAAAATCGGGAAACATGGTGCATATTTGATGCTGAATCCGATGGCGAACACGCAGCCGTTGAGAGCGCTATCAATAAATGTAGCACCCGTCACTTCCATTTCGGGCTGTCCAATCCTTGCTTTAACGTCTGGGCCTTGGCCCACCTGCCAGGCGCACAAGTTGGGCGTACCACACCTGATAAATCACGACGGGAATTAGAATTAGCGTTGGGCGGCAACCTTCGACCCAGAGATATAGATTGGGTTTTAGAGCGCATCCTCGGCGGAGAGCATTTCACCAATTTAGAACGCGCCATAAATACAAAATCGATAAATACATTTTCCAATTGTTTAGCAGTTTTGACGAACAACCCATCGACAAGTGTAGCCGGTATTGTGACCAAGCTGACTGGGGTCTGAACCCGATGGCTTCACTGCAACTTTCGCGCCAACTCGGTACAAGCTTGACGTTGCACCAGCAGAACTTCCTTCTGCACTCCTGACCGCCGCCCGCACCCTTCGCGTCTCTTGTGGTTCAATTAAATCTCCTCCGCGTCTCCTGTGGTAAAAAAACTCCCGTCTCCCGTCTCGCAGGCCTCAGCCCGCGCCCTTTCTCCTGACTCCCGTCTCGCAACGTAGCCGCGCCCTGCCTCCCGTCTCCTGTTAAATATGTACAATAATCTTGATAACTTTGATAATCTTGACAATCTTACCCCCACCAATCGCTGATCGTTGAGAGCTGATCTCTACCCGCTGACCGCTTTTTTCCCCGCGCCCTGTCTCCTGCGTCGCTGCCTCTGCGTTGAATCCCCGTCGCCGCCGACCGCCTCCTGTTCGCCGCAGGAGTCCAGCAACGCCCGGCACGAATGAATCCAACGTGACAACGCTGCTTCATAGGCCGGTATATCCATCCGCCGCAATCCCGATAGCCATCGGGACTCATCATCCCGTCTGTGGGAATCCCGTGTTGGGCCAGACCTAACCGCTTCGCCATTTCCTGCCCATGATCTATTCCCCATGGCAGAATGGCATATATGCTGCGCCCGCCGCATAGGGCGCCCACCGCCAACATGCTTAAACCGCTGGCAGCGGATGGCGACGGCCACGCCGACCACGCGGAACCGCAACTGAAGGAAAGGCCTAAGCCAAAGATATGCCTTGAATCACGGCCACTCCTTGGCCTTCTTGTTCCATGCGACCTATTTTCGGCCAGCCTTCCATGGCCGGACACGCCTATCATCGCTTGTCAAGCAATTTTACGCCATCGAAGACCCTGGTCGATTTCATTGAGCCGAACTGCTGTTGACAGATTTCTTTTAACTTTTTCAATCGGCTTTCGTTCAACGAAAAGAAGTACAGGCATATTGATGTCGTGCGAATGCCGAAGGTAAAGGTATGTGCTTGGCCGCCCAATGCTGCATTGATGTTGCCGCGGCGTCTTTGCAGGTCGTTGGCGATCTGTTTTTGATTGCGGTTGGCATGCTGGTAAATGATGACCACTCGGTCGCGATCCCGGAGCAGTGCAGCAACCTCGGCGGCGTTTATGTGTGTTTCCCTCCCGTCCCCAAGTCCCGTGTCAGGGTCAACGAAGATGTCGGCAGTCGCAGGCAATATGCGGGGATTTTCCTGGAGTAGCATGGCAAAATAGTCGTGTCTGCCGCCATTCGTAAACTGCGATTCCTTCGCCAGAACACAGCAGGGTTGGATCCCGAAGAGTTGCGCGTATAAGCGCCAATCGGCGGGCGCCCAGACTCGTTCGTCTGTAACTTCGTATGTAATCATTGGTATTACATGGAGATTGCGCAGGCCCATGTTCAACCAACCGAAAACCATCTTCTTGAAGGCGTCGTTGGCGTCGAGGAGGTATTTTTTTTTCATAGCTGGTGTCCTTTCTTTACAACCGGGGTAGTAATACCTTCCGCGACAGATGTCAAATCTGTCCTTTGTACGGACTAATGAAAAAGGTAACCGTTCACGGCCTTTCGGCCGGTCAACTCCACAACGGGCTTGGACGCAGATAATTCTAACCACCCCCGCTGGACCATGTAACAATTTTCTTGAAATTTATCGCCCGTTCGTGGACGAATGGATAATATGTGATACTCCCCAAAAACTGGGCGCGCTGCTAAGGTAGTTTTTCCCCGGTTTTCGGAGTCCATTTTATGTCGGTAAAACGTCGTCAGTTTACGTCGCAGTTCAAAGCCAAGGTGGCCATGGAGGCGATGAAGGGCCAGCGCACTATTGGTGAACTGGCGGGGTTGTATCAGGTTCACCCATCGCCGAAAGCGGCGTGGAGCGTTATTGGGAACTCGTTGAAGGTGGTTCAACGGAAACTCGGTGTTCTCATTTACAGCGAGAGAAGCCATCCTGTGAGCGAGGCGATGTGGTCATCTCGCGTGAGGTTCGCCGCGTTCGTCAGTTCGCCAGCGTTGAGCATTTGCCATATCTCTGTGGCCATCTTTGTCTCAATGGCCGCCCCTATGAAGAAGATATGCGGTGTTGCGTTGTGCTTGGTGAATGCTCTGCGAATTCGCTGGATGGCGGAGCCTGCCGTTTTCCAGTGTTCGTCAGCGCCAGCTGGATCAATGCCGCCTTTGAGTTCACCCAGGGCGATGTACCGGCCCGCGATTGCGTACAATTCCTTTGAAATATCCTCCGGTGAACACCGCAGGAGACACAGGTCAACATTGTTTTTCACAATTGGAACCGACAGGTCGAAAAGCAGTGTACGCGCCTTACTGCTGAGCCCCCACGATAACCCCCGGATTTTTGCTTCAGCATCCGGTGCGTACCTGGCTCCTTCGACCCATGCGTGCGCCCCGCTTGCCAGCCAACGGTATTTCGTGCCGCTGAGGTTTAAATCCGCGATCAACGACCAAGTCAGCTTAAGCTGCGCCATGAACCCGCCGATGTTCCGCATGGATCCACCAAGCGTATCTCCCCGCGTCAGGAGGAACCTAAACACAAGTTCCTCGATAAAACTCTTGCCTGCCGGCTCGAGAAACTTGCTGATCAGCTGGGCAATTGCCTCATTTTTGTCAGGTTCCTGAATGTGGCGTGCGGCCTTGTCAGAGACGCCCGCAGCAGCCAGCAGGCCTGATCCTATTTCAGGAAGCTTCAACAAGTCGGCCGGTATTTTTGCTTTTGAGGCGGCGTATTTCAGGTTACGCGCCTCAACGACGTATGGCGTTCCACGCCGATTCTTTTCAATCGCAAGGGCGACAAACCCGGCACGAACCGCCTCGCGCGTGGTGCACAAATCTTCACTGCCATGGAGGTGCTGGAAGTACGCTTTGGCCACTCACGCTCCTTTGCGCCACACATAGACGCACTTACGTATTTCCTGCCGCCCATGCCGGCCCATTTGCTGGCTGCTGTTTCCCTTGCCTTTGGGAAGCACCCAAATAGCATCAGTTTTGAGTCCGGCTTGTTTGGCGAAATCAGAGAGGATCAGGTCAACCGGAATGTGTACGCCCTCATAACGTACATTGTCGTTGACCATAATGAATGGTGCGTTGGCCTTGAGCACCTTGGCGCTTGCAAAGATCAGCAGGGCCAGCTCCAGGAAGTAATTCTTAACCATGCGGACGATGCCCGGGTTGTTGATGGTCCCGGCCTCCTTACAGGCCCCGAGGTATTCGAGGATGAGGGCGAGTAATTGCTGGTTGTCGTAGGCTCCCAGGGCGGAATGGAACGTCCTGTCTCCGAACTTTTGTGCCAGGTCATCCTTGTCCTTGTTTTCTACCGTGCACGAGAGCATCGTCTGTCTTAGGCGACGAATCCCCTCCTCCCCAACGCCGAGCATTGCAAGCTCCAGTGCGTAGGTTCGCGTGTAATCGTAGCGGTTGCAATATGGTGGCGACGTAATCAGTCCATCCAGCGATTCCGATGGCAACGCTGGAATAATGTCGAGACACGAGCCGACCTTCAGTTCGATATTGCCCGGCAAGGGTCTGGGCCGATCCAACGTAAAAAGAAGCGGCTCCTGTTCCCGGCCTTCCAGGTCGTCGGCAATTTGGCCCAACTTTCGGACTATGGCCTCGTCGAAGTGCGGAATCGTACCCTTATCGAAACCTTTCTTACCCAGACACCGCCCGGATCGCTGGTCCCATCGGAGGTACTGCCCGTCCTTGCGTGTATAGCTGATTTCCTCCAGTACCGACAGCGCCGCAAAGTGCAGCAGTGAGCGCAGTTCATCCGGTTCACGGCCAGCGTCAAAGAGAAACCGGCCCAGATGCCGCTCGGTATCCGCTGGGAAGGCACCTTTCGTAATCCGAAGGTGCTGAAATGACTTAGCCTCACCGTGCATTGACCACTGGCGCTTCGCCATGATGCGGCGGAGTGCGGCGGCGACCCGCGGCTTATCTGCATCTAGCACTGCCCGACGCGCCTCTATAATCGCCGCACTGCTGGGGAGCAACTCGATTCCGATCGCGTCACACCCTTGTTCGGCTGCAACAAAGAGCGTGGTCCCGCTGCCGGCGAATGGGTCGAGTATTCTTCCGGATATGCCGACCTTCCGGATGCAGTAACGGATCAGCTCGGCCGAGAATCCCTCACGGTATTTGCACCAACGATGGCCGGATTCCTCCCGGTTTGCCTGGAAGCTGACAAGGTGCCGACCAAGATCGGCATTGACTCGCATCTTTTCGGCAAATCGCGCGGCGAGGTCAGCTTCGGCCTTCCTGATCGCCGCCAGCATGTCGATGTTTAGTTGGGGGATTTCTGTCAACGTGCTCATAATTTGGAATTATAACAGCAAACGCGCGATTTGGCCCCCTGCCGATTCCGACAAGGGGCGCGGCCATATTTTTTGGAAACTGCCAGGCAGGCCAGCGGCATAAATGCCGCCGCGAAGATTGACGGCAGCGTTGCCTTCCTTGAGTTCTCGCACGCTGCCAAAATTTCCAGCCACGCCCCCGACAAGCGCCAGGATGGCCAATCTGGTGTACCCAGGCAATGATGGCCGGCGCTTGGCCACCATGGCCAAATTGACCTCGAGCGGCAATTTTGGTAGCACGGGTGGTGGCGCGAGGGGCACAATATTTAATTTTTCAAGGGATTTCGACCCATGGGCGCAGGCTCGAATCCCAGTCCCCCACCATGACTAGAAAAACAACGCCGCTTCATCGATCGCCGCATCCAGCGAATCATCCGGAAATGTCAGCAGGTGTCGGCCACACCGGCGTATCTGCTCTTTCACTTCTCCATCCACAATATATTCCACCGGCGATTTCCCATCCATCCGCGCCAGCATCAACGCTCCCAGCATCTTGCCGCCAACGGCGTTCACCTCCTGCGCTAATTCCGGACCGGCATCCATGCGATACGTATGCCAGAACTGGTCGGCGGCAATCATGTACGGCCGCCAGGCCGGCCGACGGTGAAAGCCCTTCAGCAGCAGATGGTTAATCAACGTAACCACATCAAACACCGGCCGTCCATAAAAGGCGATCTCAAAATCCAGCAGCATCAGATCCGTAGTTTTAGTCTCGGTATCGTTTTTCACCAGCATGTTTTTGGGTGAATAATCCGCGTGAATCAGGCACACCGGTTTTTCCAGCAGCATGGCAATAAGCCTGTCAATAGGCCCGCGAAGGTCCGGGTGCTGTTTGGCCACAGTCTCCAGATACGGATCAATCCGCTGCTGAATAAAACCGCGCTGCTCCCCAAACCGGGCCGCGCACTCGGTGCTGCCCATGGTGGTGGCATGTATCATCGCTAAAAGCAGGGCCGAAAGCCGTACCGCTTGCGCGTCAATCCGGCCTTGCAGCAGGTCATTTTTCCAGCACACAAAACCCACCGGAGCGCAGGTTATGGCCAGTACAAAATTTTCTTCATCACTCCATAGCACCTCCGGCACGCTGCCGGCAGGCAATATGCTCCCCAGAAATGTCATGCAATCGCGTTCAATCCATAACCGGTCGCGATCCACCAGCCACTCCGCGGCGGTGCGGAATTTATCCAGCGGTTGCTTGATGACAAAGCACTGCCCCTGCGCGGGCCGGCTATCAACCACGCCGCGACGCTTCTGCGATTCGCTGCGCATATCTGTACCGATTTTTTCCCCGGCATCCAGGTCCAGTATCTGCAATACGCTGCCGGCCACCCCGCCGGACAACGGCCGAACCAGCACCTTGCCCGCCCCTACAGCGTTCCGCGATCGCAGGTATTCAACCGCATTATCAACCGTTATTTCCAGCATGAATCTTTTAGCTCCTCATGATATGCCAACGGTCGCAGCTTGCGCACAGCAGTACCTATTCACTGCGGCGCGGCTGCGGCAACTGCCGCACTTTTACCCGGCCCGGCGTGATGGTGTAAAGCCGGCCCGGCGATAACCGGGGGTAACGCTCGAACAACCTTACAATGGCATCTCTTTGGGCCGCCGGCGAAATGGCCCCTACCAGCAGTACCATAATCGGCGGTCCGGGCAGACGCTGATCACAGGCCTGTTGTACCAGGTCCCGGTTATTGGTCAGCAGCATCCATTGCCGCGCCGCCATGGCCGCCAGCAATTCTCGCGGCTCGCCGACTTCAGGCTCGCCTGTTTCGCCCGGCGCGCTGGCCGCCAGTTCCGCCGGTTCATGCACCTGATGCCCGGCCGCCTTGAGATTCTCGACCACGCCAGGGTCCAATTTTCCATGAAGATAAAATTGCATTTGTCGTCCAATCCTGTCTTAGATTTCCTACAGAATAACCGCCGCCCGTCTCCCCAGCCGTAGTCCGCGCCATGGCTCTACTGCTCCATTATTCTACTACCTCCTGTTCTCGCGGCGTAGCCGCGCCCCGTCTCCCGCCCCCCCTGCTCACAAGCCGCCGCCCGCTTCGTTTCTTGTTTGTATTAAATATTTCGTATTGATTCGTCATACTCCCGTTTCCCGAATCCCTATTCCCGTCTCGCGGGCCTTAGCCCGCGCCCCCGTTATCCTCCCCATACCCCGCCTACTACCTTGCAGCGGAACTCCCGAAGAAGGCCGCCCTGCCTTGTGCAGCCCAGCCCCGTTCCGCCTGACCGTCGGTATGAATACCGGCGCTCATTGACAAGTAAATACGTGCATCGTTATTGGCCCCGTCAAGTCACCGGCCCGCACTCCGCCTGAAAAACGAATTCGACCCCCGCGCCCGTACTGCGCCCAAACACCGTCCCATCGGAGCCTTAAAAATGTACGATAATCTTGATAACCTTGATAATGTTGATAATCTTCCCCCAACCGTTTGCTCATTCGTGCCTTCATTTCTTCGTGTTATAAAACCTGCCTCTTGCCTCCTCCCACAATACGTATCTCCCGTATCCCGACTCGCGGGCCTTAGCCCGCGCCCCGCCTCCTGTCAGCAGTTCATACGTGCCACAACTTCCAATGCCTGCCGGGCCAGCGGCACCTGATGCACACGATGTATTTTAACGCCGCGGGCCGCCGCCAGCACCGTAACGTCGCCGGTAAGAATATCTCTGGCCAGCCACCCATCGGGGCCGGCTTCCCTCAGGTCCGGCGGCAGCAGCTCGGCGAGAAATCTTTTCCGTGAAGCTCCCAGTACCACGGGATATCCCAAGTCCACCAGACCGCCGATGCCGGCCAGAAGTTTCCAGTTATCCGCCGCCAATTTACCAAACCCCAACCCCGGATCCAGCAAAATCCGGTGCCGCTTAACGCCAGCCGCCAGGGCATCCTGGCTGCATTGCCGCAGATAACCAATCACTTCCCCGCAAACATCGTCGTAGGTAGGCGGGGCCTGGCCGGCACGTTCTTCCCGGCGGTGCATCAAAATAATGGGACATCCCGTGCGGGCCGCCAGCGGAAGCATTTCCGGATCGTCCGTGCCGGCGGAAATGTCATTAATTATATCCGCCCCCGCCTGCAATGCCGCCGCCGCCACAACGCTGCTGCGTGTGTCTATACTGATAAGGACAGTACGCCTTTCGCCGCCGGTTACCCCCTGCGGAAAAGGCGAATAAACGTCCACGGCATCGCGCCTGCCGGCAATGCCCTCAATCACCGGCAAAATGCGCCGAAGTTGTTCCTGTGGATCAATCGGCCCGATACCCGGCCGATGAAAAGAGGAGGCTTCACCGCCAATATCCAGAATCGCCGCCCCCTGCCGGGCTAAATTGAGTCCATGTTCCACCGCAGCGGCGTGGTTGACGCCGGCTTGCGTCTGGAATTGGCCTGCATCACTGAAACTATCAGGGGTAACATTGACCACCCCCATAATCACCGGGGCGGTCAGGCCGTGGGAAAAAAAATAATCGGCGCGGCTGCTCTTCATGCCCGGAAGTATACCCGTGAATAACGCCCTGCGGCAGCAGTGTGGCTGAAAATTACAGCCGCCCCGCCGGGTCCGGAATTGTCCCAACGCCCACAATATGCTACGATCATGAAGGATAATTGATGTTGATGTCGGATTGAATCGCGGATCAAATAAAAATGGATATAAGACAATTGATGTTGCCGGCGGGTGTGGGAATTTCGCATGTAAAGGTTTACACCGCGCCAGGCCCGGACGGTGCTATTGGCGGCAGTCCGCACATGCACACTGTTTGTTCGGAGATGTACTACTGCCTGTCTGGTCGCGGATATGTGGAGACCCTGTCCGGGGAAGGCTACCAAAAAATCGAATTGGAGCCTGCCATGCTGGTCTCCTTTCGCCCGGGCCTTATCCACCGCGTACTCAATCCGCATGAAAATCTGGAACTTTTAATCATCATGCAAAATGGAGGCTTATCCGAACGCGGTGATTTTGTGCTGACCTTTCCGGAAGCCATTGTGAAGGATCCGACAGCTTATGCCCAGGCGGCCATGGCCAAGACGGATGAACAGGCCTTGCACCGCAGAAATCTCGCGGTTGAGGGTTTCCAGCCCTTGCGTCAGGCGATGGAACTGGACCGCTCGCAGGGGTTGGAAATGTTGCGGCGCTTTTACAGCCGGGCACGCGATATCATCGCCCCGAAAGTGGAAGGGTTTGAATGGGTGTTAAAATCCGGAGCCCAGGCGGAAATAAATGCCGGCCTGGATGCCTTGGATTTTTTACGTATGGGGCGGGTGCAATACCTGGAACGTGCCAGTTGCCTGGCGATATCGGCCATGAGCGATCCGGTCAAAATAGGCCTGGATGGAAAAAGTCATCCCTTCGCCCGTGACGATAAGTTTATGGCGGAAGGCAAACGTGCCGGGTAGCAGCCATGTCCTGAAAACCGCCAGAGAATGATGTAACCAAGAAAGGGTTGTGCGGGATGAAATCTCCTCCTGTTGTAGCGATTGTTGGTGCCACCGGTGCGGTGGGCGTCGAATTTTTACGCATTATGACCGAGCGCCATTTTGCTGTGGCGGATTTGCGCTGTTACGCTTCGGCACGCTCGGCAGGCAAAACAGTAACCTTTGGCAATCGATCCATTCCCGTACAGGAGCTTACCCACAACAGCTTCACTGGTGTGGATATCGCCTTTTTTTCGGCAGGTTCGGGCATCAGTAAAAAGTTCGCCCCGGTGGCCGTGCAGGCCGGTGCCGTCGTGATAGACAACAGCTCCGCCTTTCGCATGGACCCTGCAGTTCCCCTGGTAGTGCCGGAAATTAACCCCCAGGCCATCGCGGGCCATGCCGGCATTATCGCCAACCCGAATTGTTCGACCATCATCGGCATTGTGCCGTTGTGGCCCATTCATCAGGTGAATCGCATTGTGCGTCTGATTGCCGCGACCTATCAGGCCGCCAGCGGGGCCGGTGCCGCGGCCATGCAGGAACTCATCGCCAGTACCCAGGCCCATCTGGAAGACCGCAATTATCCGCCTGCCGTGCTGCCGCATCCGTATGCGTTTAATGTCTTTTCGCATAATTCAGCGGTGGATGCCGCTACCGGCTACAACGAGGAAGAACTGAAAATGCTGCGGGAAACACGCAAAATCTTCGGCGATCCGGATATCCGCGTGTCGGCCACCTGCGTGCGAGTGCCGGTCCTGCGGGCCCACTGTGAAGCCCTCACCGTTGAATGTAGCCGGCCCATTTCGCCCGCAGAAGTGCGGACCCTTTTGTCCAAAGCACCCGGTGTGAAAATTGTCGATGATCCCGGACGCAACTATTTTCCGATGCCGCGCGATGCCAGCGGTCAGGGCGATGTGCTGGTGGGACGCATCCGCCAGGATATGAGCGATGCTCGCGGCCACTCCATTGCCATGTTTGTGGCCGGCGACCAGTTGCTTAAGGGTGCAGCGCTCAACGGCCTGCAGATTGCGGAACTGCTGGTGCGCTGACCGTTCGCCTGCTCGCCGCGCGGAGAAAACGTCTGATGGCCATGGTCCGGCTGAAAATGATTGTGTCCTATGACGGATCAGCGTACTGCGGCTGGCAGCGACAACGCGAACCGATACCCACCGTACAGAGCATGCTGGAAAAAGCCACCGGCGAAATCGTGAATCATCCGGTTACCGTACTGGGTTCTTCACGTACGGATACCGGAGTTCATGCACGCGGGCAGGTAGCCCAGATGACCGTGGATACGCATCTGGACCCGAGACGTTTGCGCATGGCCATCAACAGCCGCCTTCCGTCCGACATTGTCATTCATCGCATCGAAGAAGCCGAGCCGGATTTTGACATTCGCCAGGCCCGCAGCAAACGCTATCGCTACGTAGTCTGGAACCAGCGCGATCGCAGCGTGTTTTACCGTCATTATGTCTATCATTTCTGGCATACGCTAGATCTGGCCCGGATGCAGGAAGCCTGCGGACGCTTTGTTGGCCGCCATGATTTTGCCGCTTTCCAGGGGGCGGGAGGCGACCGTGACACCACTGAGCGGGAAATTTTTCATTGCGGCATTCATCAGCGCGGACCGATCATTATATTTGCCGTGGAGGGCAGCGGCTTTTTATACCACATGGTGCGCACCATGGTGGGTACCGTGCTCGAAATCGGCCGCAACCAGAGTGATCCGGCAGAAATTGACCACATTCTTGCATCCAAAAATCGCGCCTTGGCCGGCCCTTGTGCGCCGGCGTCAGGCCTGTGTCTGGAGTGGATACGTTTTTAGGCCGGCTGTCGCAACGATATTTTCATCGCTAACAGTCTGGCGCAGTTGCAATTACCGGAAACATTGCCGTGAAAATTCTCCATATCATTACCCGGTTAATCGTAGGCGGTGCCCAGGAAAACACTCTGCTTACCTGCCGCGGACTCCAGGATCGCGGCCACCAGGTAACGCTGCTCACCGGCCCCAGCACCGGACCGGAAGGCTCGCTGGTGGAGCAGGCCCGTGCTGGCGGCTATACCGTTCTGGAACATCCGGCCCTGGTGCGCAACCCTCACCCCATCAAAGATGCCGGCGCTTATTTTGCCATTCGATCCATCTGCCGCCGGCTTCAGCCGCAGGTCGTGCATACCCATTCCAGCAAGGCAGGCATCATCGCCCGCTATGCCGCCTGGCATGAACACGTACCGGTCGTTGTCCACACCATCCACGGCTTGCCTTTTCATCCCTACCAGTCCCGCACCATCAATACCGCCTGGATTATGCTGGAACGTGCCGCCGCCCGGCGCTGCCACGCCATTATTTCTGTAGCAGATGCCATGACCGCCACGGCTTTGCAAAACCGCATTGGCCGTCTTGAACAATTTCACACCATTCACAGCGGCATGAATACCGCGCCGTTTTTAACCCCCGCCAACACCAGGGCCGCCGCCCGGAAAATATTGGGCATTCCCTTAGATCGCCTGGTGCTGGGCACCATTGCCCGGCTCCAGCCCCTCAAAGGCCATGACGACTTACTGGCCATAACCGCCGATTTACTCGCCGCCTGTCCTCAACTCCATTTCTTGTGGATCGGTGATGGCGTGTTCCAGCCCAGATTTGACCAGATGATTGCCGCCCATGGCTGGCAGGACCGCTTCACTCTCACCGGCCTGGTGCCGCCCGCTGACGTGGCTGAATTAATTCCGGCAATGGATATACTGGTGCATCCAAGCTTTCGGGAGGGGCTGCCGCGGGCGGTGCCCCAGGCCCTGCTGGAAGGCGTTCCGGTTATTGCCTACGACTGCGACGGTGCCAGGGAAGTTTGTGTGTCGCAGCGCACCGGCCTCCTGGTTCCACCCGGAAATCGGACCGATTTGAAGGCGGCGGTTTTACAGTTGGCTGCAGACGCCAGCCAACGAACATCCATGGGGCAAGTGGGACGGCAAATATGCCGGCAGATGTTTGATGCCAATGTGATGGTGGACAATATTGAGGCTCTTTATGAACAACTCGACCAACCGCGGCCATCCGCCTGAAGGAGCCGCTGCCGATCGGCCATATCGGCCGGGCAGGGCGGCGATTCAGCGACGGTGTGGTGTGGCTGCCATAGTGGTAATGACCATACTGGCGGGCATTCGGGCCGGCGGGGCCGCGGCAGATATTCCCCAGCCGCTGATTAACCAGCCCGCCCACCGACTGCGCCGAGCCATCGACCGGCTGGACAATGAATTGGCCAACTTGCTGGAAACAGTGCCGCCGCAAGCCAACAGCCAATTTACTTCCACCGGAGTACGTATCAGTTATCTGATTGTCATACGGCATTTATACAAGGCCGCCCGGCAAACCCGCAACGAAAGCCTCAGAGCGAATCTGACCTTGCGGGCCGATGAGCTGGCAGCCGCCGCACCCGCCTACGAAACCATCGTCAAACGTGTTTTCGCGGCCAACGCCGCCGGCGGCCCACCGCCCGCCCCCGCTATGATTGCCGGCTATGCAGCCCTGCAGCGGTTTGAAAACCTGGGGAAAGTGGTTAACGCTCGCATCAATTCCAGGTCTGCACTGCATCGCTACGTGCACAAGATCTTATCCCCCCTCCTGCCCCTGGTTTCCATGGATGCCGCAGCACCGACGCCGGCCCAGGTATGGCCACCGATTCCCGCAACCAGTCAGTCGCCAGGACCGGTTCCATCAGCCCGGCGCATACCCATTGCCCAGTCTCTTTTACATATCCAGCAGGCCAATTTGCTGCCCCAGGTGCGCCGTGTGCTGCGACAAATTGTAAATCAGATGCAGACCGGTTCCCCGCCACACCTCATTGCCGCCGATGAAGGCTACTACCGCCTGATGCTGGGCACGCTGGCCCTGGCCGAAAATTTACAGGCCAGCACCGCCCTGGGTACCGCCACCCAGGTTCGCCTTAACCATGAATTGCTCGTAGGGTTGCTCCTGTTTAAGGATCCGCGCACGCGGGCTGCAGCCATCCGGCGGCTTACCCGCCTGGCCTTTATTGCCGGGGCCTTAAATGCCCTGGAGGACGCATCTTTACCTCCGCGCACCAAGCTCGTCCTTGGCATGCGGATGCACTCCGCCATTCGCCAACTGGCACACCAGAGCACCACACGGGCAGCCGTAAATCATTTGCAGGCTTTGCAGCAGATGATTCAAAGTTACAGTGATTTTGCTAGCGCTGCGTCCAACAAGCCCGCCGCGCCGCAAGCTTCGGCATGGAAACGCTGCCAGCAGGCCGCAGCCAAAATTGTTAAAAGAACCACCGTCATGCTCATGGATGGCTACAGCAACTCTGCGGTCAACGATGCCACTGGCCGATTTGCAGCCATCACCCGAAATCTGCATCTGCTGCTGGCCATGCCGGCGGTACAAAGCCAGGCCCTGATGTACCATCCCGTGCCGCTCACGGGTGTGCAAAGCAATATGGTGCGGTGGACCCGTGACATCGGTGCCCAGCCCGATGCGTTAACCCGCGGAGCCCGTGATTTCCTGGGAATGCAATCCTCCCTGGCCATTCTGGCCCACATTCGGCTGGCTATGCCGCACCACGCACCTGATAACATTATCCGGCGTCTGAGCGGCGGAAAATATGACCAGTTCATCAAACTGTTTCTCGCCACGCAGCGCCAGCTCATCAATTCCCTGGCGCAGCGACATATCAGTCCCGGCGAGTATGTGGCCACATTGAAGTACCAGTTACAGGTCTTTCGCTGCACCCGTGATCTGGCTTTACTGGAAACCAAAGCTAAGCCGCTGCATCGTTTCAATGGCTGGGGAGCATGGTATATCGCCGGCCCGGCCCGGCGAATGCTTAATCGCGAACTTCAGGAAGCCCTGGAAATAAAATATATCGTCGCCACCGGTGGCAGCGAAAACGGAGACAATTGGCTTACCTTTGCTCAAGCCGCGCCGGCGATACACGCTATGGCGGTAGCCTGTAAAGAGCTTAATCCCGCGTTGCCGGTCCATGTGGCCTCGTTTGGCACCTTGTTTCTTAAGGCCGCCACATTTCCCCCGGACAATGCCTTGCTGCGACCGGCCATGGGCAATTTCCAGATCGCCGCTAACTATCTCAATGATGCCGGCTACAATGAAAATCTCGGCAGAACGGCCGTAGCCAAAAACATGCTGCGCCACGCCGTGGCCGTGCTTGGCACTGCCCCCCTGCCTCCAACACACCATTCAGGTACGCCGTGGCCTTGACCAGCTTCACGGCGATGAGTTTTTAACCAGTGGATAACACATTCAGGAGAACTTATGCGTGACCAACGATTGGATAAACTGGCCTCGGTTTTAGTGGGATATTCAGCAGGCGTAAAGCCCGGCGACTTATGCCGCCTCACTGGCGAATCCGTGGGCCTGCCGCTGTTGGAGGCCATTTACGAACAGGTGCTCAAGGCCGGCGGCCATCCCTTCGTCAGTGTGCTTTCCGATGCCATGGAAGAAGCGTTCTACCGGGTGGCCGGCGAGGCTCAACTTCAATACGTCTCGCCGATCAGCAAATTTGTGGTGGATACCATTGATGTTTCGATCGGAATATGGGCGGACGAAAACACCAAAAGCATGAGCAATGTGGACCCGCGGAAACAGGCCACCGCCGCCCAGGCCCGCAAGCCCATCAGCCGGCGGTTTCTGGAGCGAGCCGCCGAAGGAAAACTCCGCTGGGTGGGCACCCAGTTCCCAACCCAGGCCAGCGCCCAGGATGCCGAAATGTCTTTGCGGGAATACGAGGACTTCGTTTTTCACGGCGGCCTGCTGCACCTGCCCGACCCGGTGGCCGCCTGGAAAAAAATCAGCGAGCGGCAGCAGCGACTGGTGGATGTGCTGGATAAAGCCCGCGAAATTCACGTCGTGGGCAAGGGCACCGATTTAAGACTCGCCGTCCAGGGTCGAAAATGGATCAACTGCTGTGGACACGAAAACTTCCCCGATGGCGAAGTCTTCACCGGCCCCATTGAAGATGCCGTCAATGGCACCATTCGCTACAGTTTTCCCGCAGTGCATCATGGACGCGAATGTCATGATATCGAATTAACCTTTAAGGCCGGAAAAGTGGTAGCCGCACGGGCCTCCAAAGGGGAAGAATTTCTGCTGGCCATGCTGGAACAGGATGCCGGGGCAAAAATTCTTGGCGAATTCGCCATCGGCACCAACTTTGCCATTCAACAATACACCAAAAACACACTCTTTGATGAAAAAATCGGCGGCACCTGCCACGCCGCCCTGGGTGCCGCTTATCCCGAAACCGGTGGAAAAAATGACAGCGGCCTGCACTGGGATATGGTCTGCGACCTGCGCCAACCCGGTTGCCGCATTGAAATGGACGGCAAAACCATTCTCGAAGCCGGCCATTTTGTCGACCCTTCCTGGCCGAATCCACAATAAGCCGTAGCCGTCAACTATCATCGCGACAACCGCGTCGAGGCAACAACTACCCTTACCATCGTCAGGATGAACCCAGGACGGATGGAGTTGTTTCCTTCGCTTCGGCGGCTCTGCCCTCTGCCAGCCGCTCTCCGCGAATCCCGCGAACGTCGTGCAGAAATATCTTCCTTAATACGTACCGTACCACCACCAGACCGCCCAGGGCCAGCAGTACACTCCAGAGTATTCCGCACACGTGGTGCACCGCCCAGCCCACCAGCAGCCCGGTACACCATTCCGCCACGCTGATAAGAAAAAACTCCAGATAAGGCCGTTTCATGCGGATAAAATCCCGCTGGGTGCGCACGTAACGCACAAAAAACAGCAGCGTTACCAGGATCATCGCCGACAGACCCATGGCCAGTGCCGGCAGAAAGCCGGTATGTCCCACCTTCACCAACAAAGCAACAGCACCCAGACTGACCAGTGCTCCGCATACGCAGACAATCAGAAACTTCACACGCGGTGAACCGCGCGGAAACTGGTAATCATAAAGTCGCGATAAATGTTCCAGGTAGCGAAATTGTTCCGCCAGAGTCAGCTTGCTTTTGCCCCGGATCCGGTTGCGGAAAACAATGGGTATTTCCACAATCCACCGCACCCGACCTTTAACAATCAGTTCCAGGCCGATTTTATAACCAATCGGATTGAGCGCATCGCACGTCGCCAGCAGTTCACGGCGCAAGGCGAAAAAACCCGCCATGGAATCCCGCACCTGGCCGACAAAAGGGCGGCTCAACGCCGTGGCCACCGCACTGTTGAGCCAGCGAAATATGCCCCAGCTTTCGGTGCGCCCACCGGCCACGTTTCTGGATCCAATCACAAAATCCGCCTGCTTTGCCACCAGCGGCTCCACCAGCGCAGGAGCCATTTCCGGTGGGTGGCTTAAGTCCGCATCCATCACCACCAGATAGTCAAACCGGGCCAGCGCAAAACCCGCCAGCACCGCCGATGACAGCCCGCGATCTTCCTTCCGAATTAAAAAACGAACCTGCGGATAATTTTTGGCCAGGGCCGGGAGTACCTCGGCCGTGCCATCGGGCGAATTATCATCCACTACAATAACCTCCCACTGCCAGCCCCGGGCGTTAAACGCATCGGCAACCTGGGCGATCAACGACGGTAGATTTTCCGCCTCACAATAAGTGGGCACGATAACACTCGCGCCAACACGATTTTTTTCCGGCGAATCCATTGCTCATCCATATTGCCCGGCTGTACCTGCTCGGCCACGCGTGAAGTATACCCGGCCGCAGAACCGTCTGCCCACCGCATAATCTATCAACATAAAATTTTTGTCGTTCCCGCCATGCTCTGGGTTGCCTCCGGGCGGCGGTGTGCGATAATATCGGCTGGTCCGAACAAGGAAACCATGATGACGGCATCGCCGGTTAACACAATTTTGCTTCGCACGGCGGGCACCAACTGCGACCGCGAACTGGCTCTGGCCTTTGAAATGGCCGGTGCTCATGTGGAAACCGTGCATATCAACCACCTGATCGCCAACCCCGGTCAGTTGGCCGACTATCAGATTTTAGGTTTGCCGGGCGGGTTTTCCTACGGCGATGATATCGCCAGCGGCCGCATTTTAGCCAATCAACTGGTTCATCACCTTGGCGACGCCCTGCAGCAATGGATTGCCGATGGCAAAATGATTCTGGGAATATGCAACGGTTTTCAGGTGCTGGTGAAGGCGGGGCTGCTGCCCGGCCCTATGCCGCAATTAAGCCCGGGCGATACCTTTCCGGCAACATTGACTGACAACACCAATGGACGTTTTGTGGACCGCTGGATTCGCGTGCGGAGCACCTCAGCCCATTGTCCATGGATGGGGCCGGAAACATGCCTGGATTTGCCGATTGCCCACGGCGAAGGGCGATTCATGGTGCGAGATCAAAGCGTGTTGGAAACCCTGCGTGCCAATGACCAGATCGCGTTTAGCTATGTGGATGCCGCCGGAAACGTGGCTCTCAATGCACCGGAAAATCCCAACGGCAGCGTGGATAGCATTGCGGGCCTATGCGATGTTACCGGTCGTGTGCTGGGGATGATGCCCCATCCGGAGCGCTTTATAAGTTCGTATCTGCATCCCACATGGACGCGGCAGAAACCGCCGCCCGCACCGGCGGGGCTGCAGCTATTTAAAAATGCCGTGGCTTACATCAGGCAAAATATGGCGGTAATGGTGTAAAAACGCCACCCGCCATCAACCCACAGGTTCAATGGAAGCGGCCATCAATTGACTGCCGCTATTTTGAGGTGATTGCATGCCCAACGGCACGGAAGCGGTTGGATTTAAAAAGAAACGCTGGCAGATGCCAGCAGCGCAGCCCCCCACGGCCGAGGAAATTCTCCTCTCCCGTGAACTGCAATGCGACCCCATCATTGCCCGGCTTCTCGTGGCACGATCACTAAGCAATGTGGACCTGGCCCGGGAATTTCTGGATCCGCGGCTCACCCGGCTCCATCCACCCGAACTGCTGCCTGGCATGGCCAAAGCCGCGGACATCATGGCCGCGGCCATTGGCAAGCGTCAACGTATTGTGCTGTTCGGCGATTATGATGTGGACGGTATTACCGGCACGGCCATGTTGTGGCGACTCTTGAAAACCGCCGGGGCAGATGTGCGTTACTACATACCCCATCGGGTGGAGGAAGGCTATGGCATGTCCGTGCCCGCCGTCGAACGCATTGCCGCCGATGGTTGCGACCTGCTTATCAGTATCGATTGTGGAATCACGGCGTTGGAGCCGGTGGCCAGAGCCAGAAGCCTGGGGCTGACAGTTATTGTCAGCGATCACCATACCCCCGGCCAAGCTCTGCCCGAAGCCCACGCGATTGTCCACCCGCTGCTGGGCCAGCCCACCTATCCCAATGCCCATTTATGCGGTGCTGGCGTGGCGTTTAAGCTGGCCTGGGCTACGGCCAACCGGCTCTGCGGTTCCCCGCCGCTGCCCACCACGTATCGCGATCTGCTGATGGAATTTTTGGCACTCGTAGCCCTGGCCACCATTGCCGATGTCATGCCGCTGCTGGGAGAAAATAGAATTTTAGTCAAACACGGACTCGCTCAGATTCAGCGTAGCAAATTGGAGGGCATTCAGGCGTTGATTGCCGCCGCCGGTTTTGAAGATCGAAAAATTGATGGCATCGCGGTTGGCTACTTTTTAGCCCCGCGATTGAATGCCGCCGGTCGTATGGACCATGCCGCCATGGCCGTGGAATTGCTGACCACGCCAGACCTGGCGCGGGCCACAGAGATTGCCCAGTTTCTGGAAAAACAAAATACCCTGCGCCAAACCACCGAACGCAAAATAGCCCAGTCCGCCATGGCCCAGGTTCAAACCATGACTCCTTTGCCGCCCGGTCTGGTGGTGTGGCAACAGGGCTGGCATGCCGGCGTAGTGGGAATCGTGGCTTCGCGGCTGGTAGATGCGTTTCATCGGCCCACATTTGTTCTGGCCACCGATGGAAAAGTGGCTGGCGGATCTGCCCGCAGCATTCCCGGTCTGGATATCCACTTGGCCATCGAAGCGTGCCGCGATTTGCTCATCAGCGGTGGCGGTCATGCAGCGGCAGGCGGTGTGCGGCTGGCCCATGCAAATTTGGATTTATTCCGGGATCGCTTTTGTACCTACGTGCAACAACACCTGCCCGAAAATGCGCTAATTCCGTCGATGGCGGTGGACGGCTGGCTGGAACCGCGACAACTCACGCCGGAACTGGTGCAGTGGCTGGAAAAAATGGCCCCCTTCGGACATGGCAATCCACGCCCCCGGTTTGCTTTGCACCAGGCCCGTATCCAGGCCCCACCGCGACGTGTCGGCACCGGCGGTGCTCATTTGCAATTGCAGCTCAATGCCGATGGCATTCTGTCGCATGCCATTGGCTTTCGGATGGGTATACTTGGCGAATCGCTGTATGCGGGCCTGTTGGTCGATCTGGTGTTTGAACCCAAAATTACGGAATATCAGGGCCGGCGTCGCCTTGAAATGCACCTGCTGGATGCAGCACGCTCCGACCGCGAGGCGTTTCGTACGCCTTCTGCCGTCTGCGCATGAAACGCTGTACCGGCAAAATGATGCCATATCCCATGATACAAGGCTATAATCCATTGGCACGCGCCGTCGGCGGCCCCAAGGAGATACAACATGGCACTGGAAGTGGTTTATCATGGTCATTCGTGTGTGGAAATAAAATCCGGGCCACATTGCATTCAACTTGATCCGTTTTATGATCAGAATCCGCGCTCAGATGTAAAATCCGACCAGGTACATCCATCCTTTATTTTTCTTAGCCATGCCCATTTTGATCATGTGGATGATGTAGCGCGAATTGCCCAGCGCACCGGCGCATCCATTGTGGCCAATTACGAGATCGCCGAATATTTTGGCGGGCAAAAATTAAAAACGGTCGGCATGAACACCGGCGGCGGCATAAATTTCCCCTTTGGCCGGGCCACCATGACCATGGCGTTTCATACCAGCACCTTTGCCGACGGCACTCCGGGCGGTGTCCCGGGCGGCTGGGTGTTGGAAATAGGAGGGAAAATAATTTACTTTGCCGGCGATACCGGGTTGTTTTCCGACATGGCACTCATCGGCAAGCTCTGGCCCATTGACCTGGCTTTTTTGCCCATTGGAGATTGTTTTACCATGGGGCCTGCCCATGCTCTGCTGGCGGCGGAAATGTTGCGGGCTAAATCGGTGGTGCCTATTCACTACAACACCTTTGAACCAATTCGGCAGGACGGAGCAGCGTTTGTGGAGGCATTGAAAAAACGGGAAATTCCAGGCTTTATGCAGGGCTTTGCGCTTAAACCCGGCGAACGCTGCCAAGTTCCGTAAATGAAGTCCGTCAGTGCAGAAGGATTAAAGTAACAGTCAATGCCAGGCTGATACGTCAAGGCAGTGCGAGGTAAAAAAATAGGCCGCCAACTGTTACAGCACAGTGGGCGGCCTATGTTATGGGAGGAAGATCGTATAGCTCTCTGACTACAACCTCAATTCAACCTGCCGGTTGAATTTTCTGCCCCTTTGAGCATCGTTGTATTTATCGGCTCTCTAATGCCTGGAGCTTTAAGTAAAGCTCACATTTTCCAGCCGCCTGCCCCTTGCCAGTTTACTCTCGGCAGGCTCGGCATTTCCTAACCAACTCCTTGCCGATTCTTAACCACATCGGTCAAGTTGAGAAATCATAGCTGAGCGGGTGGCATAATGCAAGTCATCAAACCCAGGCCGCTCCGCTTACCTCCGCTTGACCGCCCAAGTGCCCGGTATGATGCAGCCACAGTCCATGAAAGTCAAGCGCCAAAAAAGGCCAGCAACTGTGCATCACAGTGGCTGGCCTAGGTTATGGGAGGAAGATCATATCGGGTGATACTAATAACACCCGCTTTATTTTTTACCTGAAAGCCACGCTCACATATGGGCCATTCTAGCGCATCGCCCACTTGAGCGTCGGCTTTTGTTTAACTCTCCATTCCCCTGCTATCTTTATATTAGGTATGGTTTTGGACGAAGTCCAGAGGAAACCAGATATTTTCCACAAAAAAATCGCAAGTGTCATATTTATCACAATTTATAAATTATCAACCAGCCTGTTTAATCTTGCATCCAACGGGTTCACTCACTTTAGGCTGCACGGGGCAACGCGCACTGGCTATCGCATGTCGGCGACGTTACAATACAATAAGATGAGTCATGTATGTAACATCGATGCCCGCGGAAAAGCCATCCGGATGGCAGTCGGCTGGATTTTTCTCCTTGCCTCATTGGTTCTGGGCCTGGCAGCCTGGCTATTGGTCCGGTATTGGCTTTGGGTTCCAATGGGTGGCTCTTTTGCTGTCGGCGGCGCAGCGCTTTATGAGGCCGCCAACCGCTGGTGCGTTTTACGTGCCATGGGCATTAAAACCCCACTTTAGCTAAACGTGCCACATTGGTGTTCCGCAGATTTGGCGTTTTCTTCCGCAGATGGTTTTCGGTTATTTCGCATGGCACTTGAAGTATCAGCGTGCGTTATCTGTAAGAATGAAGCGGCGCGAATTTCCATCTGCCTGGATTCCCTGGCCTGGTGCCGCGATATTGTTGTCGTGGATTCCGGTTCCAGCGATGGTACCGTCGAAATTGCCGCAGCTCACCCTTCCAAGCCGCGAGTCCTTGCTCATGACTGGTCCGGCTATAACCGCCAACGCGAATTTGCGGTAAGCCACTGTACCAACGATTGGGTCTTGGCCCTTGATGCCGACGAAGAATGTTCACCGGAGTTGGCCGCGGAGATTCAAACATTGGCGGAAGCGCCGGACGCTGCGATGTTCCGCATTCCCAGAAAAAATTTTCTCGCCCGGCGCGAAGTTCGCTGCTGGTCGCCGGATTATCAAACCCGGCTGATTCATCGCCGCCGCACGCTCTGGGATACAGATAGTGTGCCGGAAGTGCGGCGGCCCGCGGCGGGCTTTGCAATCATGACACTAAAGCAGCCTCTGTTGCACAACCGATTCAGACCGTATGCAGAAAGCGACCTCAATGACGGAGCCATCATGGCGGAACGGGCGTCGCTGCTGGCGGGGCATTTACAGCAGCGGGGCCGCCGCGCCGGATGGGGCAATTTGCTGCTGCGACCGATGCTGACATTTTTTAAATATTTTATTTTGCGGGGCGGATTTTTACAGGGGCGCTTCGGACTGGTGATTGCGTATAAAACCACCATCGGCGTAATGCTCAAATATTCGGTGCTTTATGGCCGGCAGGAATTGGCACCGCGAGATGGCCAGCCGCAAACGGAAAGTGCCTCCCCACCTTATTCTGATTCCAAACCTGGTTAAACCGGCTGATTTTGCGGCCGCTGGTGCAGGCGCTGTTCCAGTTTCGCCACGTTAGCCAAAGACAGCAGGTGGGCATGGATCAACCCCAAAAAACCGGCGCGGTAAAGCTCCACAATTTTGGCATCCGGTAACGCCGTCAGCTTGGCTTCATCTACCGCATAAAATCCACGCAACGTCAAAGGCTGGCCCTTGGTATCACGGGCGTGAATTTCGCGGGCCACCAGCACATTTAATTCATTGAGTTTGCTCGTAAAGTCCACCGTCTGGCGGATATTGGCCTGATACTGCCCCAGAAATGTCAACGCATTTTTGAGCCACGGTGTTTCCTGACCCTGCTCATCAAAAAGAGGCTGGCCGTCCGCGGCTTCCCATCCGAAAAATGCGGTGTCTATGCACACACTGAAGTCCTGGCCATTGTTGCGTTCGGCCAGAACAAAGGGATAGCGGCGGATAAAGGCGGGTACGTACATGCTGCCCCATTTTCCGTTGGCATCCACAAATAAATTTTCATTGTTGTGCAGTCCCAGTACTGCTACGGGCATCAATTTATCCATGGACGGGCCGGTAAAGACAATGGGAAATTCGGTGGCGGCACGGGCGAATTCGAGCGTGGCTACAGGCACCGAATTAGTTTGACCGGCGAAGGTAAAATCAACATCGCTCAATTTTATCTTACTGTTGCGGTGCGCGGCACGATCCAGGGGCACCGGTTTCTGATAAAACAATACCGTTCGGGTGGAATCCGTCATGTTATGATCCTTTGCTGAAATTCTTCGATGCCGCAGGACGTGACAACAAGGCACCGCACCGGGCATACCAATGTCAGATATGCTAATATCGCCGGGCAGACAATGCAAAGGAATTGTCGCCACAAATAGAGAGCGTTGGGACAAAAATCCCGGCTGCGGCGTCTGAGAGCGAATCAGGGCGGCTGTTAGCCGGCGAATTAAATTAAGATATGTTCCATTACGCTTTAGTCCGGCCAAGGAGGGCATCGGAGAGAATGGCGCGGTTGGAATATTCAATTTGTGCTCCGGAGGGCAGGCCGCGGGCCAGTCTGGTCACTGTGACGCCGGTGGCGGCCAGACATTGCTGCAGGTACACCGCGGTGCCGTCGCCATCCATGGTGGGGTTGGTGGCCAGAATCACTTCGCGAACTGGCACGGTGGTACCGGTACTGGCCTGCCCAATGCGCTTCAGCAGGGCATTGGTGGTGAGATTTTCCGGCCCGATGCCATCCAGTGGCGCAAGATGCCCCAGCAGAACATGGTACACACCTTTATATACCCCCGTTGCTTCCAACTGCATCAGATCCCGCGGCTGTTCCACCACGCATATAATTCCACGATCGCGGCTGGTGTCACAACAAATTGGACACGGATCCGTTTCCGTCAGATGAAAGCATATACTGCAATTTCTTACATGTTCTTTCATATCCCGAATGGCATCCGCCAGGGCAAAAGCTTCCTGCGGCTCACTTTTCAGCAGATGAAACACCATGCGTTCCGCCGAGCGAGAACCCACGCCCGGCAATTTGCCAAACAGGTCCATGAGTCTGCGGACACACGCGGTATAAGCATCGGTAGAAGGTGAAGCCATGGTGGTGCCGGGTCCTTCAGAAATCGGGGGTCCTGCGATGAATTACAACGTGCCGCCGCCGAGCATTTTTTGCATCGCCGACATATCAACATTGCCCGCGACGGCCTGCATTTCCTGCTCCACCATGTGGCGGATGTTATTGATGGCCTGATTGACGGCGGCTCGCGTTAAATCCGCCAGAAGCTCGGGGTCTTGAGCCAGCGCCGCCGGGGAAAATTGCAATTCCAGTATTTCCATCGTGCCGGAAGCGGTGGCCTTCACCATATCTCCGCCCGCCACACCTGAGGCGCGAAGGGACGGAATTTTTCGCTGAATTTCCGCCATTTTTTCCTGCATTTGCCGGGCCTGAGCCATCAGCGGACCCAGTTGACCAAGCGATTTGAGCGAATCAAACATCCAGGTTTCCTTTTTCAAACAGCCTGTGTTCCGTTGCCTTGCATGGGGCAGGTTCTTGTTCCATGGCAGGACCGCACCGCAAACACGGACTTATGCCGGCGAGCCATTATCGACAATTTCCACTGAAGTTACAGTGGCCCCGTCAAATTTTTCCAGGACCAGCTTTACCGCCGGCAATTCGTGGACTCGATCCAGCAATTCCGGCGAAACAGTGTGGCTCGGCGCAGCAGCCACGCGGCCGGGAGAGGCGGTGTTGCCGGGCGTTGCCGTTGCGGGCGGCGAAGCCGTTTCGGGAAATACGTACTCAATGGTAACAGCACAACCCGCGGCTGATCGTACCGCTTCCTGAAAGTACCCTCGTATTTTTTCCGATCTGGCCCACGCCTTGAGATTCCCCGGAATTTCCAACCTGGCCTTACCCGCCGCCGGATCAGTCAGTTCCAGCCTGGCTCGACCATTGAGCATGTTCAGTGTGGAAGGGCTTAGTTGCTTAAGATGCGTTTCAAACGCCCCCAAAATACCGACGGTGTTGCTGGTTACCGACACATCAGGCCCCATCCGTGCAGCTTCCGGCTCTGCCCTTGATACCAACGCCGGTCGCGGCACGACGGCGGGGTAATTGCCGTTGCCGGCTGGTGGCATAGTGGCGGCAGGCGGCTTTAAAAAGTCATTTTTTTTTTGCGGTCCGGCAGCCGGAGCGGCGGTCTCAGCAGTCTGTTGCAACAGCGTCCGGATGGAACTGAACTGCTCGCACTGCGCCAGACGCACCAGCAGGGCGTCAAACAATGGCCTGGCCAGAGTGCTAGAACGCAATGAACGCAGCGTCTGATCGCACAATGCAATATGATGCACCAGCGTGGGCGCATCAAAACGCGGTGCCAGCGTCTTAAACGAAGTCTTCCACTCCGACGGCACATCCAGCAAGGGGGTTTCGTTACCGCATACCCCCACCACCATTAAATTGCGGAAAAATTCCACCAATTCTGAAAGCACCTGCTCCATGCCCATGCCATCGTTGAGCATGGCATCGGCACTGTTGATCGCACCAGCGGCATCTTGTGCGGCAATGGCCGTAACCAGGCCGGCCACCGCCGCCAGCGGAGGTTTGCCCAGCAGATCTTCCAGCACCCCCTCAGTAACATGACCCGCCCCCAGTGAAAGCACCCGGTCCAGCAGCGAAAGAGCATCCCGCATCGAACCATTCGCCAGCAGCGCAATGCGATGCAGCGCCGCCGCATCCGCCTGAACTTTCTCCTGTTGGCAAATCGCGGACAAATGTCCCGCAATACCGCTGGTGGAAATGTTCTTAAAATCGTAACGCTGACACCGGCTTAAAATGGTGGCCGGTAGCTTATGGACCTCCGTGGTGGCAAAGATGAATTTCACATGCGCTGGCGGTTCTTCCAGGGTTTTCAGCAGAGCGTTAAACGCCGGCGTGGACAGCATGTGCACTTCGTCAATGATATAAATTTTGAACGGGCTGTGGCTGGGGGTTACTCCGGCGCTCGCACGCAATTCGCGGATCTGGTCCACTCCATTGTTGGAAGCTCCGTCAATTTCAATCACGTCAATATCTTCGCCGCGGGCAATCGCCTGACAGGTCGAACAAGTGCTGCAAGGCTGGCCGTCTTTCACATCCGGGCAGTTGATGGCTTTGGCCAAAATGCGGGCCGATGAAGTTTTGCCCACACCACGCGTGCCCGTAAATAAAAACGCGTGTGCCAGCCGCCCCGACGCCACCGCGTTTTTCAGAGTTTGAGCAATCGCTTCCTGCCCGATCAACTCATCAAAGTTGCGCGATCGATACCGCCTTGCCAGAACTGTATATGCTTCCGCCATGCTCATTATGTTACACGAATTTCCGCCCATGGTACACCACGCCGCATTGCAGGCATTTGGCGGCCGGCATGAAAATATGCTAAATTATTTACCGCACTCAGAGCATGTGTTGCGCTGTAGTCGCGGCCGCACATTGCGGATAGTATGACGTTGATTGAAGTAAATGTTAATCAGGAGTTGTGTTGAATGCAGTTGAAAATAATCCAGGTTCATGGACGCGAAATTTTAGACTCTCGCGGTAATCCCACGGTCGAGGTGGATGTAATTTTGAATGATGGCACCCTCGGCCGCGCCGCGGTACCCAGCGGCGCTTCCACCGGCGAACATGAGGCCGTGGAATTGCGCGATGGTGATGCCACCCGCTACGGCGGCAAGGGCACCAGCAAAGCGGTACAGAATGTCAATACCAAAATTGCCCCGGAACTCGTAGATCGTGACCCGCGCGATCAGGAGCAAATCGATCGCATCATGATTGCCATGGACGCCACGCCCAACAAGGCCAAACTGGGAGCCAATGCCATTCTGGGTGTTTCCATGGCGGTGGCCAAGGCGGCGGCGGCGGCCAGCGGCCTGCCTCTGTACCGTTACCTCGGCGGCACCAGCGCCAAGGTGCTGCCGGTACCTATGATGAATATTCTCAACGGAGGCAAACACGCTGACAATAACGTGGACTTTCAAGAGTTCATGATTCAGCCGTGGGGTGCCACCAGTTTTGCCCAAGCCCTGCGCATGGGAACGGAAGTCTATCATGCCCTGAAAAAAGTGCTCCATAAAAAAGGCCTCAGCACTGCCGTCGGTGATGAAGGCGGCTTTGCCCCCAACTTAAAGTCCAATGATGAGGCCTTGGATGTTATTGCCGATGCTGTGAAAGCTGCCGGCTATAAATTCGGTAAAGATATTTTTGTCGCCTTGGACCCCGCCGCCAGCGAACTCTGGGATGCCGGCAAGAAAAAATACCGGCTTTTCAAAAGCGATCCGGGGAAATTTCTCACCGCAGACCAGATGATCGGGATATGGTCCGGCTGGATGGATAAATATCCCATCCGCTCCCTCGAAGACGGCCTGGCCGAAAATGACTGGGATGGATGGAAAAAACTCACCGACAAACTCGGCCGGAAAACCCAACTGGTCGGCGATGATCTTTTTGTCACCAATACCGAGTATCTGCAAAAGGGAATTGCCACCGGCACCGCCAACAGCATCCTCGTCAAAGTCAACCAGATCGGTACCCTTACCGAAACTTTTGAGGCCGTCCAACTCGCCATGCGCAACGGCTATTCCGCCGTGCTCAGCCATCGCAGCGGCGAAACCGAAGACGCCACCATCGCCGACATCGCCGTGGCCACCAATTGCGGCCAGATCAAAACCGGCGCTCCCGCCCGCTCTGACCGGGTGGCCAAGTACAACCAACTGCTGCGCATTGAAGAGGAGCTTGGCGAACAGGCGATCTACGGAGCCAAATTCTGGACCCGCAACTGATGGCACGCTTCACCTGCGGCCGTCGCTTCGTGCCGCGGGCGTAATATCATGGTAACAGGTGTGTAATGCGCCGGATGAAACCCGCTTCGCGATTAATTGCCCTGCCGCTGCTCCTCGGGGCCGGCACCATCAGTTGGATGGTGCTTCTGGCCTCCTTGGCCGTGCTCGCTGCGGTGGTAGTGGCCCCGGTCATGCATTCCGTAAACGTAGCCCGACGCCAGTGTAACAGCCTGCAGGCCACTCTGGCCACCATCAACGAAAAAATTGCCCTGCAAGGCAAATTCATGAAAATGGTGAAGACGGATCCCGAACTGCTCGAACGCCTCGCCGATCGGCAACTTAACATTGTCAATCCGACGGAGGAAGTGCTCAATCTGGGCGGCCCACCGGCCCCGCGCGACGTCCAAAGCCTCATCGATGAATCTTTACACCCCATCGTACCCATGCCGGTAGCAGGCTTGCCATGGTGGCTGGCCGTCACCATGCCGGAATCCGTCCATCTTCCTCTGGTAATTCTGGCCCTGGCCGGCATGGGCTTTGCATTTCTGGTGGAAATCCGTCGCGTTTGATCGCTTAATGTCGGTCAAACTTCAGGGCCGCATGACATTCCATAAGCGCCATGCGCGCATCTTTGATCGCCGCAATGCGATGACCGCCGAAATCATGTTTGCCATGGCTAAGCACCTTAATGGCCCGATACAGCAGATGCGCACCGCGCTTGATAACGCCGTGGCGTTCCATGTGGTGATGCATCATTTTAGCTTGTACCGTACCGGCCGGACTGTTAACCAGCGTCCCCGCCGCAAACGATCCCGCCAGACCGGCCGCAACCGCCACCACCACCATCGATTTCTTGATGCGATTCATGGATACACCCTTTCATTAGAGCCGCCTGCGAGGCGTTTATCGGGCTGCCGCACGGCAGCAATTGCCGGCACGCCCGCAGTGGCCTTGTTTGTAAAACCAAGGATATGTGAAAAAGTTGCAACAGGCAAACTATCTTCAGCGTTATTAGGCGCGCCCCGTCAAATCCGCCATTGATCTGAACTCTGAAATTCAAAACTTAAAATCCTTGATTCCGTCGCCTCCGCACAGCAATGCCCCATCGACGCGCCCGCGGCACGATCCGATGGGGTTATCCCATCGGATCCCTGCAATTTCCCCCGTATGCCCCCACCGGCCTGAATACCACAATTTCCGGTCACACTATCCTGCTATCTCAGGGTGAGTAAATTTTCCCCGCTTGGTTTATAATTACCGCGTGCTTGGGCCGGAAGATATACACCTTTTGCTTAAGGTAATAAGCATGGCAGAAAAATCGACGAAACAACCTCCGGTGCTGGTCGGCATTGTCATGGGATCCAAATCCGATCTGGCCACCTTGCAGCACGCCGCAGATATGCTCAAGGAATTGGCCATCCCTTATGAAATTGCCGTGGTCTCCGCCCATCGCACCCCGCTGAAAATGGTCCGTTACGCCCAGCAGGCCGCAGGCCGCGGCATTCGGGTCATCATTGCCGGTGCCGGCGGAGCCGCCCACCTGCCCGGCATGATTGCATCGCTGACAATTCTTCCCGTGTTGGGCGTGCCGGTGCAAAGTCGGGCGTTAAGCGGTATGGATTCGCTGTTGTCGATCGTGCAGATGCCCGGCGGCATACCTGTGGGCACTTTAGCCATCGGCGAGGCCGGCGCAAAAAATGCCGCTCTTTTAGCAGCCTCCATTTTGGGCTTAACTTCACCGGCCATACAACGCAGCTACGAGCTATACCGGCAGAAAATCACCCGTCAGACCGAACAGGAGCAAATCGATGAGGCAGCCTTCCGTGCCAACCACGCCAACCGATAACCCTGTTATGAACATATCACCTTCACCCGTCATTCGCCCACCCGCAACCATCGCCATTCTTGGTGGCGGCCAACTTGGTTCCATGCTCGCTCATGCCGCCCGGCACATGGGCTACCGCACCCTTTGTATTTCCAGTAATACTGATGACCCCGCGGCTCGCTGGGCCGATCACCACTTGGCCGCGGACCCCGGCGATGCCAACGTCATTTCCCGCATTGCCGCAGATGTTCAAGCCATCACCGTGGAAACCGAGTCCATCGAACCGGCAGCCCTGGCTGCGGCAGAAGCCATCGGTACACGTGTCGCACCATCTTCGCACGTACAGACTATTGTACGTGATCGGAGGCTGGAAAAGAGCTTTCTCGCCTCCAACCATCTCTCCGTAGGTCCCTTTCGGATAGTCGAATCCGCCGCCCAGATGCAACACACCGCCCAGGAACTGTTTGGCAATGGGGCAAAGGAAATCCTGGCTAAAACCGCACGCGGTGGCTACGACGGCAAAGGCCAGCGTTGGATCCGCACACCCGGACAGGCCGATGCCGCATGGCAAGCCCTGGGCCAGGTACCGTTGGTCGTGGAAACCAGGGTAGATTTTGTCGGTGAAATCTCGGTGATCGTCGCCCGATCACCCGACGGCTCCATGAGCACGCTGCCCGTTTTTGCCAACGAACATCGGCACGGCATTTTATTTCAAACCCGTATGCCCGCAGCTCTGTCCCCAGCCACCACCCATGCGGCCGTGAACCTGGCCCGCCGCACTGCCCAGCACCTTAACGTGGTCGGCCTGCTCGCCGTGGAAATGTTTGTCCTGCCGGATGGCCGCGTACTGGTCAATGAAATGGCCGCCCGTCCACACAATTCCGGCCACGTAACGCTGCGCGCCGCCACGCGCAGCCAGTTTGAAATGCACATTGCCGCAATCTGCGGCCTGCCTCTGCCGGAGGTGGAAATTCTGCGACCGGCGGTGATGACCAATTTGCTCGGTGATTTGTGGCCCGTGGAATCGCCGCCGGCGGCCACCAGCGACGGCGGGCACCGCCATCCTGACTGGGCCACCGTCCTGGCTGATGGCCGGGCCACCTTACACCTTTACGGCAAGACCCCGCGACAGGGCCGCAAAATGGGCCATCTGATTCACACCGGCCATACCGCCGAAGAAGCCCTGGCCAGCGCCACCGCCGCCATCAATCAATTGCAAACACACCACGCATCAGAACCGGCTTAAGCACCTGACGAAAACCACCGGAATGACACCAACCGCTCGGCACGTAATGCCGGTTCAGCATGTCGGCCAATGCTGGCGCATTTTCGTTCTTAGAAAAGCCACGCTTTGGCGCAATTGTTCCATGCCGTCCACTCCGTCTTCAATGCTGATCCACCCATCGAAGCCCACAGCGCGTAATTCCCGGAATATGGCGTCATAATCATTTAGTCCGCGGCCTATCTCCCCGTGACGCAGCCGCTTGGCATAACCAACAGAATCCTCTTCCCGCTGCAAATCCTCAAGGGTTCCCTCCGCCAGATAGCGGTCGCTGGCGTGCATGGTAACCACCCGCTGTTTCACCCGACGCAAAAGTTCCAGCGGATCCTCTCCCGCCAGCAGCGTATTGCTCGGATCATAGTTCACGCCGAAATTCGGCGATTCAATCCTGCCCACCAATTCGCAAAACACGTCCATTTTCTGGGCGAACTCCGGAAATTGCCAATAGCCGTCTTTGTAGTGATTTTCCAGTATCAGTGTTACGCCCCGTTGGGTCGCATGGGGCAAGCACTGCTCAATACAATCCGCCGCATAGCCAATGCCGTCGGCTCGTGATACTTCCGGACGACGCTGTCCGGAAAGCACCCGGCAAAAGCGCCCGCCCAGGGCCACAGTCATGTCTATCCAGTTTTTCTCCAGTTCCACTTGTCGGGCCCGAAAAGCTGCCTCCGGATGGGTGAAATCCGGCGAGCAGCACAACATGGGAATACTGCGACCCTGATCCTGCACCATCCGCCGAAACACCGGCCATTGCCGGGTGTCCTGCAGATCCAGAAACCCGCTGTAAAATTCCAAACCATCCACATCCAGCGTGCCCGCCAGGTCAATCCATTGCCGTACCGACATGGATCCGTCTACGCACAATGCATCGAGAAACGCCTTGGGAAATGCCGCCAATTTTGGCATCACTGTCCTTCCTTTATCGGATTACGCCCGATGATCGGATACTGTTCCAACTCCAGCACACTGCCGGAAACAGGCCGGCTTTCATCCCCCAGCCAATAAACTGCCGCCGCCGCGATATGCTCCGGCGTAAGCAGACGCCCTGATGGCGCAAAGGCCCGTGGAATATGCTCCGGCCAATCTGCCGCCATCCCTTCCGAAATTTTGAGTTTATATTCGTTCGGACTCAGAACCCAGCCCACATTAAAGTGATTCACCCGCACGCCCTGCACCCCAAGGGCATCTGCAAGATTGCGGGACAGGGTCATCAGCGCCCCCTTGGAAATACTGTAGGCCAACTGATTGGCCTCGCCCGTGTACGCATTCACGGAACCGATGTTCAGCACACTTCCCCGACTGGCCTGCAGATGCGGCAACGCCGCCTTGATCATCAGCATCGGTGCCCGTACGTTAATCGCCATCGTACGATCAAACACCGCCGCATCCGTTGTATGAATATTGCTCCGTACCACCCACGCGGCATTATTGACTATGCCATCCAACTGCCCGAACGCCCCGATCGCCGCCAACACCAGCCGTGCCGGTGTCGCCGGATCGGATAAATCATCCAGATGCAGACAGGCCGCAGCACCCAACGCCGCCGCCAGGCTCTCACCGGCCTCGCGCCGCGTACCATGTATCAGCACCTTGGCCCCTTCCGCCACGCATCGCCGGGCAATGGCTTCACCTATGCCGGTGGTGCTGCCGGTTACTATGATCACTTTATCTTTCAGACGCATGTACTGGACTCCCAGGCCTTATAAAATCCCCGCCGACCTTCTTCGATGACCTTGGCCGGATCAGCACGCCACAGTGAATCCGGCCATTCATGGGCGGAAAATATTTCCAGGCAATACGCCCCCTCATACCCCGTGCCCGCTATGGCTCCCACCATGCCCGCCAGATCAATCAACCCCTGTCCCGGTAGAATACGGTCGGCCAGGCCCCGCGGCTGCTGCACGGGCCAGTCAGAAACATGCACGCCAAAGATCATTTTTCCCAATTGCCCGATCTGCTCCACGATATCGCGCTGGTGCCATACGTGCCACACGTCCAGCATCAGGCCGAACGCCGCTGCATTCACATCCTCAATCAGACGCACCGCTTCATTCAGCGCGCAAATAAAGGTGTCGGCATTCATCAAAATAGGGTGCAGCGGTTCAAACATGATCCGAACCCCGCGATCCGCCGCATACCGGGCCAAATCCGGATACAGCCTGCGGGCCGTTTCATGGGCCAGCCGGAAGTTATAAGCTGGCGCATTGCCCCCGATGGTCACCAGTGGAATATTCTGCCCGGGAAAGCTGGACGCAAATAAATCAATCGTCTGGCGATACCGCCTTAATCGCTCCTCCGGATCATTCAGGTGCGGACACATCGCATCCTTAAAAAGCGCATGAACCCGCGGTTGCACACTGGTAACCTTCAGGCCGCTCTCCCGCAACATCGCCAGTTGTTCCCGGGCCTGGCCGGTATCGGTCGAAAGTTTTCGCTCACAAACTTCAATACCCGCCAGGTTCAGGCTGCGGTACAATGCCACATCCTGTTCAAACGACAAATCCCAGGTCGTGAATTCACTCACGGAAAATGGTGGTCGTTGTTTCATCACGCTTTGCGCCTTGACCGCTTACGGTTTGAGCACGGCTTTTATCACCTGCCCGCTGTGCATCTGCTTAAAAGCCTCGTGCCACTCCCCCAGCGGCCAGACTCCGCCGATAATCGGCCGCACATTGAGCTGCCCTGTTGACAGCAGATTGATGACCCGCTCCCATACCGGCCAGTTGTGGCTGAAACTACCCTGCAGCGTGATATTTTTCTGCACCAACGGATCCAGGGAAAAGCCCAGCGGCTGCGGCCCCCAGCCCACTTTGGAAATCCAGCCGTTCGGACGCACAATCTGCAGCGCAGTTTGCAATGTCACCGAAACACCCGCCGCGTCTATGACCCCATCCACCCCCAGGCCATCCCCCTCCCTGGCCCAGTCGGCCAGACCATCCACAATCGGTATACATCCATAGGTTTTGGCGGTTTCCAGCCGGGCCATGTCTCGCGGCAGGCCCGCTATGCCCACCGTAGCCCCGCATAAACGGGCCATGGCCGCACATAAAATACCAATCGTGCCCGGCCCGAACACCACCACGCGATCACCCGGCTTGATCCGGGCGTTATTCACCACCGCGTTGAACGCCACACAGCACGGTTCAGTCAGCGCCGCGATTTCCAGCGGCAGATTTTCCGGCAACCGATGCAGACATCGCGCCGGCACGCATACGTAGCGAGTCATCGCCCCATCCACACCATAACCAAAACCCCGTCGCGTTGGATCCAGGTTGTACAATCCCTGCCGCGACATGGGATTATTCGGATCAATCACCGCCGCCGTCTCGCTCACCACTCGCTGACCCACCTGCCATCCGGTTACGCCCGCGCCGATCTCCCGGATCACGCCCGCAAATTCGTGCCCCAGCACCACCGGATAATTTACGGCCCAACTGTGGTCCGCCGTCCATTGGTGCAGATCGCTGCCGCACACACCTACCGCGCCCACCTCCAGCAGCACATCCTGCGGACCAATTGCCGGCCGTTTGGCCGGACGCAATTCCACCGCATGTTTCGTCGGGGCAAAATTCACCACCGCCATATCCGTCATCATCGAACTCCTGTTACAATTTCGCTGTAGGCATGCACTTTCTGACAAATCAACCGTAATGATTCCTCCACCCCGCCGCTGGCCGTTTTAAACGCATCGGCATCAATGGTCAGCGGTGCTCCCAGCACCACCAGTGGAGCACCATACTCCGGTGCCCGGATCGCCTGTTCTATCGTCAAGCCCCCCACCGCCTGCACCGGCACGCGTACCGCCTTAACCACTTCTCGCAATTGATCCAGCGGACTGGGCATGCGTTGGCCCCGGGCGGCAATGCCGCGCCGTTCATCGTAGCCGATGTGATGAATTACAAAATTACACCCCAAATCTTCCAATCTTCTGGCACCCGCCACCATGTCGGAACAGGCCAGATTGTCACCCATGACCTGTACTCCGTAATCCTTGCCGGCCTTGACCACGCAGCGGATTGTTTCCTCATGAGCCCGGGCCATCACCACCACGTGCGTAGCGCCCGCCTTGGCCATCATTTGGGCCTCCAGGTAGCCGCCATCCATCGTCTTGAGATCCGCCACAATCGGCACTCCTGGAAACTCCCGGCGCAGTGCCCGCACGCCGTTCATGCCCTCGGCGATAATCAGCGGCGTACCCGCCTCCAGCCAATCCACACCGGCATGCATCGCCATGGTGGCGGTGGCCAAAGCCTCATCAATGGTGATGATGTCCAAAGAAATCTGCACAATCGGTTTCATAGGTTGTTCATCCAAAAATGATTCCAATCACCGGCGGCCCTCGGGACGCCAGATTCAAGGCCACGACCGGCCCGTCCCCGTGGCGCAACCACACCATACCCCCACCAGGCGCAGATTCTACCATCGACCTCGTGGCCTGTCACAGCGTCATTGGTTGTTATGCGGGCACACGACCGACCGCATTTGAATGATGAGAAAAATAAAGCCAAGCTGGCACCTCGAAGGAATGCCAGCCCGAGGATGGAGAGAAAGATCGTCATCATCCAACCGTGTGAAACGACCGGTAAAGCCACCTCAGTTGTTGTAGCATCGGGATAACCCAAATCCAAATATTTCCTGGGCGGCCAAGAGGCTTTCTTTGTAACGCCAATGACCATGCCATCAATGGTATTCGTAAAAATAAAATAATGGAAAGAGACCAAAAAAACCAGGCTGGCGGCCCGAAGGAACGCCAGCCTGGGGAGGGAGAGAGAGAGCAAGATCGCTTAAAACAGCCTCAAGGGCCGCTTTGCTTTCATCACTACGCCTATCATCGTACAGACTTTATCAATTTCTGCAACCTATTTTAACAATTTTTTCAGCTTTTTTTCCACAATTTTATAAGCCATTATAAATAAACAGCTTATAATTCATCTAATCGCCGATTTTATCGGACAAAAACCCCCGAACCTGCGAAATGTGCATCCGTTGCTGCTCCAAAGTGTCTCGAAATCGGACCGTAATGGTTTGATCGGCAAGCGTTTGCGTATCAATGGTAAAACAATACGGCGTACCAGCCTCATCCATCCGGGCATAGCGTTTACCAATGTTTTGCTTAATATCCAACTGCACATTCCACGTTTTGCGTAAATCTGCGTAAAGCTTCGTGGCAATTTCCGCCATCCCGTCCTTATCCACCAGCGGAAATATCGCCGCTTTAATCGGAGCCATCCGTGGATGAAACTTCATGACCACACCGCTGGGCCGGCCCGGATCGTCCGTGTACGCTTCACACAACAAGGCCAGCGTGCCGCGGTCCGCCCCCGCCGAAGGCTCAATCACATGCGGGAAATACCTTTCATTTTTCTCCTGATCGAAATACTTGAGCTTCTCCCCCAAGCCGGAAAATTCCGCATGTTGCCGCAGATCAAAATCGGTGCGATGGGCCACACCTTCCAGTTCGCCAAAACCCGGATCCGTAAACGGAAACTTATACTCAATGTCGCTGGTGCCCGCCCCTTCTTTGGCGTAATGCGCCAATTCGTCACGGTCATGTTCGCGCAGTTGCAAATTCGCCCCCGCCAATCCTATCGATTGCCACCACTTAAACCGCGTATCACGCCAGAACTTATACCATTCGCCGGCCGTATCCGGCCGAATGAAAAATTCAATTTCCATCTGTTCAAACTCGCGCGACCGGAACGTAAAATTCCGTGGCGTTACTTCATTGCGAAACGCCTTGCCTATCTGCGCAATCCCAAACGGAACTTTCACCCGGCTCGTATCCGTCACATTCCGGAAATTTGCGAAAATCCCCTGCGCCGTTTCCGGCCGCAGATACGTCATCGATGCGTCATCCTGCACCGCCCCGGTATGGGTCTGAAACATCAGGTTGAATTGCCGCGGCTCGGTCAGCACCCCGCCGCATTCCGGACACGGCATTTGCAACCCGGCGCCGGCCTGAGGATCAGTAGCAAGATATTGCAAAATTACCGGCAACGACATCGCCACCGTCGGATCTTTCGCTATCGCTTCCGTCAATACCGCCATCGTCGCCGGTGCACGATGCACAAACGCCAATCCCGGTGCCAGCTTCTTCCCTTTGCCACCCGCCCAGTGCAGCGCCGCCGCACTCTCCAGCGTTGTCCCTGCACCGGCAGGTTTCATCGCCGCCTCGCATAGCGAAACCACCCAGACCGACGCTTTCAGCAATTCCGGAATATGATCCGAACGAAACAGCTTCTTGCAGCATTTGCACATCGACATCGGATCGCTGAACCCCGTTGCATGTCCGGATGCCTCCCATACCCTGCGATTCATAATAATCGTGCAATCCAGACCCACCATATCGATGGGCTTGCCATCCGGCCCCTCCGGCGGGCAACGCACAATATCCCGCCACCACGCATCTTTTAAGTTACGCTTCAGCTCCACCCCCAGCGGGCCGTAATCCCAAAAACCGTTGATGCCGCCGTAGATTTCCGATGATTGAAAAATAAAACCGCGCCGCCGGCACAAGGCCACCAGCTTTTCCATTTTACTTGCCGTTGTTACAGCGTTTTGTGCATCGCCCACGCCTGTTTTCCCCTTTCTATACTACTTTCGCCCTTCTCCCCACACCCATCTCCCTGGGACCGCGGCCCTTGCTCTACTGCTCAACTGTTCACCTCTCTCGCGTGTTCACCTCTCTCGCAGGCCGCAGCCTGCGCCCCATCTCCCTACTCGCGGGCCGCAGCCCGCGCCCTGCCTTCACCCATCACGCGTTGCCTGTAGAACTAACACCCGGCCATTTGTTATATCGGCTACCGGCCACCGGCACGCGCTGATTCGTCGGCGTGCTGGGCAGCCAGCGACCCACCACCAGTGCCCCCAGCACCAGCAGAATATTGCCCAGCAGCAACCAGCCCCGATGTTCTATAATTCCCTCCTGCCGCAGGTACACAAATATCCCCGCCATCAAAAATGTACCCAGCGAAAGCGGTATCAGGCTGCGCCACGCCAGGTTCATGAGTTGGTCAAAACGGAACCGCGGCAAAGTCCAACGCACCCACATGTAGAAAAACAGGAACAAAATAACCTTGGCCCCAAACACCACCAGCTTCAAAAACATCCCCGCCCAGCCAGTGGACATGGGTTGCGCTCCGCCATACAACAGCTTATCCAGCCACGGCAAATGCCAGCCGCCCAGAAACAGCGCCACCGCTACCGCCGCGCCGGTAATCATCGCCGAATATTCCGCCAGAAAAAACATGGCGAATTTCATCGAGGAATATTCCGTGTGATAACCGCCCACCAGTTCGCTTTCACATTCAGCCAGGTCAAACGGGGTGCGGTTGGCCTCGGCGAAAATGCACGTAACAAAAAGAATAAACGCCAGCGGCTGGATGAAGATATTCCATTGCGGCAGCACAAATACCGTCGAAAAATAGCCCACCTGGTCCTGGGCAATGGTGCCCAGCCGCATGGTGCCCGCCACCACCGCCACCGAAAGCAGCGAAAGAATGAGCGGTATCTCATAGCTGATCATTTGCGCCGCGGCCCGCATACCGCCGAGAAAACTGTACTTGCTGCCCGAAGCCCAGCCCGCCAGAACTACCCCGTAGATGGACAGACCCGCAATGGCAATCACCACCAGCACACCCACCTGCGGATTGGCCAGCATCACCGGCACATTGTGCGGAAACGCCCAGCCGCCGATCCACGGCAGCCACTCCGGCAACCGCGTGCCCGCCGCCAATACCCCACCCCACGGAATCACCGCAAACCCGCACAACGCAGGCGTGATAATCACGATCGGTGCCAGGTAAAACAACCAGCGATCGGCATTGGCAGGCATGAATTCTTCTTTCAAAATGAATTTCACGCCATCAGCCAGCGGCTGCATCAAGCCCTTCGGCCCCACCCGGTTGGGACCAATCCGATCCTGAATCCACGCCGCGGTTTTCCGCTCCAGCAAAATAAGATAGGCCACAATGCCCAGCAGCACATTGAAAAGGACCAGACCGAAAATCAGATGAAAAATAAATGTACCAACCATCCGGCGATAACTCCGTTGTAAGGTCTACCAGCGGCCCTATCTTACAGAATTGCCGGCCGGCAACAAGCGAGAATTCAAGGGGGCGGGAATTAATGGATTGGGAGTCTTTTCCTTTGGCCCGCTGCCTTCACCATGCACGTAACCACACCTGCGGGATAAGCGCCCAAACAATCCCCTGGGCCGGATGCCAACCGCCGCCCACTGAATGCTGACCACTGTAGCCTGCCCGCTTCATCCCTTCATGCCAATGCCGGTTGACAATACGCAACAACCGTTCGGAATTATTTTCCGGTTAAGAGCACAACGCGGCCGGTATCTAACTCATACCGGGCGGCTAGAATTTGCAGTTTGCCCGCCTGGATCAGCTTAGACAGAACCGGCAGTTCACGCAGCCGCTGCGCCTGCAGCCGGGTGTTCGCGTCAATAGCATTGTCCAATAAATTTCCGACCATGCCTCTGGCCGTCACAATGGCTGGCTGCACGCCATGGATAACTGCAGACAGTTCCGGGCTATGCTGGTCCGCCGCTGGATGCAAGGCCGCCTTTACCGCCCCGCAGTCATCGTGCCCCAGGACTAACACCAGATGGACATGCAGATGCTCCACCGCATATTCCACGCTGCCCGCCGCCGCCTTATCAACAACATCACCGGCGAGACGCACCACAAAAAGGCGGCCCAACCCCTGATCAAATACAAGGGTGGGCGGCACCCGCGAATCGGAGCACGCCACAATAGCCGCCAACGGTTGTTGCCCCTTCACCAGTTCTGCGCGACGCGCCGGAGAGGCATCCGCAAAGATCAGCTTGCCCTGCACAAACCGCTGGTTGCCGCGCATCAGACGTTGCAGGGGCGTAGATGCGGCCGGTGGCAGGCCAGGCCCGGTATTCCAGGTACTGCACGCCCCCATGGCCGATGACAACAGCAACAGGAAAATCGAAGCTGCCAGAATTTTATGCCCGGAGAGATGAACATTGCACATCGTTGTTATTCCCGACAAGACCCTTGACCAGAACCTTTGGTACCGGAATTATACAGTTATGCTAAAACCATCGTTGGCTATCCGCAAGCAACAGATCCAGTTGCCTTGTAACGCTATTGCAGTAAAAAATATATATTACTTTGCGCGACGGTTCGGTGAACCTCTGATGCACAGAGGTTGAAGGTGGCGGAATGCGGAAAACCCGGATATCTCAAAAATGTTTGAACTGTTTTTCCCAACCCGCATCCCATCCGAATTCGAGTTGATAAATTGCCGCAAACCCCTCCCGAACCTTACAGGCTGTCAGGAAATAACCTGCACCATCCGCGGGTCCGTTTGGCCGTCGGCAAGGCGTAAGCGACGCGTATACCCCGCCAGCCGTGATCCTTTTTTTGGGGGCGGGCATCCTGCCCGCAAAAGCTAACCGCTGATCGCTGAAAACTGACCGCTTTTATCCCCGCGTCCAGCTTCCTGACTCCTGACTATTGCCTCCTGTTTAAAATTCTGTGATGAAATTATTGATCTTGATAATCTTTCCTACCCCGCCCACCGCTGATCGCAAGATCATTGGTCGGCCGGGGCGTAATGACCGTCGTGCCACTCCAGGTTCACCACGCGCTATGGCTTTACCTGGGACCAGAGCTTGCGTTCCACGGCATGGAAATGGAGAGCGGTGGCTTGTAGTTGCTGCATCAGTTGCTGCACTTGGGCGGGCGGAATGGAGGGGTTCTTGGCAGCCGCGGCCAGTGCGGCTGCGGCATGGCGCAAGTGGCGGGCGGCACTGCCAAATGAACGCACCGCATCGTAAAGGTTCAGATTCGACATTTCTTCTTTGGAGGGTTTGTAAATAAGCCGCCAGGGGCTATGGCGAATTTCCACGCTGGCCTGCTTCAAGTTTTCCGCCGCCGACTTGAGCGAGCGAATCAATGTGTTGACACGGTCCGCATTGCGGTCCACCACGGATTTCGCGGTGGCGGTGATGGCCGTGGTATTGGCGAATGTTTTGTTCACCCGCGCCAGCGCCGCCTGGGCATCGGAAATCAGCTTATCCACATGGTCCAGCAGCACCGGTAGTTTTTGCTTAAGGGTGGCGGTGGCGGCGGTTAAATTGCCCACCGCGCCTACCCGGCCCGCCTGAGCCAGCTTGCGCACCTGCACCAGCATGGCATCCGCATGCGCCGCGATGGTATTGTACGTGGCCACCACCGGCTTGATCCGCTGTTGCACCGTCACCAACAACCGGCTACCGGAATCCGCCGCGGCGTGAACGGCATCGGCAGCCTGGCCGAACTTGGTCAAATCCGTGTCCATGCGCGGAATGGTGGTGGTGGTGACTTTGGCCAACACCTCTTTCATCTGCGGAACCAAAGCCGTAACCGCAGCCACCGCACTGCTGGTGGGGTTGGCATGACCGCGCAGAATCAGAGCTTTCGGCAGTGCCGGCCCGGCACCCAGATCGCTGAAATTAAGCCAACTGGTGCCGGTAAGGGTGCCGCCCACTGCCAGATACGCCCCTTTGCGCAAGGTGTAAGAAGCGGGCAGGGAAAACTGCACCAGAATGTAAGGCTGCTGCGCGGCAACGGCCGGACGAATAATGGCGATGGATTTAACGGAACCGACGGTGTACCCGCCCACCCGCAAATTATCTCCCGGTCGCAGGCCTCCCAGATCGTCGCGCAGGGCAAACCTGGCCTGGCGCGTCTGCATGGGCACAAAAATGGCCCGGACCCCCTTGATAAAGACTATCACGGCGAAAATCAGCACAAAACTGAGAATAATAAACAGTCCGGCCTTAAGCGAATTGTGTTTTGATTGCGCCAAGCAACACCTTTCTAACCAAGTTGCAGGATATCTTTTTCATAATCCTCGTGGCCGCGCGGATCGGACAGCGGGCCGACCGAAAGCCCGTCAATAAATTGCCGGATCAGCGGGTCTTTGCTGGAACGAAATTCCTGCGGCCCGCCGACCACCACAAACCGACCGCGATGCAGCAGGGCCATGCGATCGGCCACGCGAAAAGCGGATTTGATTTCGTGCGTGACCACCACACTGGTCACCCGCAGCTTGCTGTGCAGGTCGGAAATAAGGGTGTCAATCTGGGCGCTGCTGACCGGATCCAATCCCGCGGTGGGTTCATCATAAAAGAAAATCTGCGGCTGCATCATCAGGGCGCGGGCCAGGCCGGCGCGTTTTTTCATGCCGCCGGAAAGCTCCGCGGGCATTTTATTCAGGTGCCGCCGCAACCCCACCATTTGCAGATAAATTTTCACCATAATTTGAATGGTGGATTCCGGCAAATCCGAATGCTCCCGCATGGGCAGGGCCAGGTTGTCCGCTACGGTCATGGAATTGAACAGCGCCCCGCTTTGAAATAAAAACCCCACGGACTTGCGCCAGTCCATCAATTCCTGCCCGGTCATGAAGCTGATGCTGCGGCCATTGGCGATAATTTCCCCGCCATCCAACGGCACCTGGCCCATCATAGCCCGCAGCAGGGTGGATTTTCCGCTGCCCGACCCGCCCATGATGACCAGCGTTTGCCCGCGATAAATATCCAGGCTCAGGCCGTCGAATATCACGCGGTCGCCAAACCGCTTGGTGATATTTTTAATGGCAATGACCGGTTCGTCCATGGATGGTTAAAACCCCAGGTAAAAAAACGCCGCCGTAAACAGCAAATCCACCAGGATCAGGGCGACAATTGTATAAACCACGGTACGGCTGGTGGCCAGCCCCACACCTTCCGCCCCCCCCTTCACACGCAGCCCCATGAAGCAGGCGATGGAACTGATTAAAAGGCCGAAGACTCCCGCCTTGATCAGCCCGGTTACAAAATCCTGCACGTGCAGCATTTCCCGGCTGTGAGCCAGGTATTGCCGCACCCCTATTCCCAGCCAGAAAAAGCCGACCACCATGCCGCCGAAAACGGCCACAATATCACCCAGCACCGTCAGGCAAACCAGCATGATCATGGTAGCAAGCACCCGTGGCACCACCAGAAACCGGATGGGATCAATGGCCTGCGCTTCCAGGGCTTCAAGTTCCTCGCCGACAACCATGGTACCGAGTTCCGCGGCAATGGCGGCACCGCCAAAACCAGTGAGCACCACCGCGCTGACCAGCGGCCCAAGTTCCCGGAATGTGGCCAACGATACAATGTCCGCCGTCAGGGGAACCACGCCGAAATTGGATAAGGGTTTAGCCATCTGCAATTCCAGGATAGCCCCGATGCAGAACAACACCAGACACACAATGGGAATACTGCTGATGCCCACACGGTTCATCTGCCACCACAGGTTGGCCCGGCCGATGCGGCGACCGCGGCCACCCACCAGTGATTCATGAATGGCCACCAGGGCGCGATAAAGCATCAGGCCAAAATCACCTAGAACTTCAATGGCTTGCCGAAACAAGGGTTAAGCTCCTTCATGGGCCGTGCCGGCGGCCAGAACCGTATTCACGTTGGACTCCGGACATTGATCGACTGGAACGGCGATGCCTTCCATAATGGCGCGGCGTTCTACTTCCGGCAAATCATCCACAATCTTAAACATATCCCGTAGATCGCTGATTTCAATAAAGCCACGCACCTGAGGCCCCACATTCAGCAGAAACACCCGGCCTCCCGGCGGCATGGCCCGCAGCACCTCCGCGCACACCGCCAGGCCGGCGCCATGGAAGCGCTCCGCTTTGGCCATATCGATAATCAACACCAGCGGTTGCCGCCGGCGGATTTCCGCCAGGAAGCTTTCCCGCATGATTGGAATTTGTTCAAACAGCGGCTGGTGTGTAAGCTCGAAGATCAGAGTATCTTTGCAGGCTTCCTTGAGTGAACCAAATTGGGAGAGAACAGCTTCGTGGGAATTGGCATCCATCAGTGAAATCCCCTTTTCGCGTGCGCATACCACTGGCACCATCGATCAATGGCCTTCCGACGATCGGCCCGTGAAGCGTAGTACACGTAACCGAAATGCCGGCCGGTAATGGCCTCCAAGGCGTTATTGGCGTAAAAACGGACTGCGGGATCGTGGCTGGACAGGGCGGCCAACAGGGCCGGGATGGCGTGGGTATTGCGACTCGCCGCCGCCTGTTTCATCGCCGGAATCTTTAAGGCCGGGTCCGGCGAAGTCAGGGATGGCCTGCCCAACCCAAAGCTGCATCCACCCAGACCGGCGCAGACCACCAGCACAAGCCACCACCGATGCTGCTTTATGCTATACCTTGCCAGAACCATCGTACATGTCCGATTCGATCAGACCAATCTCCCAATATCATAGCCGCCGCACGAAAGAGTTGCACTGCAAAAAAACAGGCCGGTGAGCCGACACCAATCTGTCGATCCACCGGCCGTCATTCTCCCCTCCCTCGCGCGGGGCCATGCGATGCCGGGCTATGAAGCCCTTGAACATCAGTCACCCCCGCGTTCGGGCTGGAAAGTTCGGAATCTCGCGATCTGGTTCCGCGG
>JAJYDW010000029.1 GCA_021790385.1 Planctomycetota bacterium | reverse complement strand
CTGCCTACATTCGCGCTCGATAGCGTACCCGACCCTGACAGCACCAGCGTTTCGCTGTTGATTCCCGTGCTGATTGTTCCGCTGCTGCCAAAAGTGGAAGCCGCCGCAATCGTGGTACTGTCATAATTGCGTGTACCGCCAAGATTAATCACCGCAGGATTAACCGTCAGCGTACCGCCGGTAAACGTTATGTGGTAGCCCTGTTGATCAGACCATATCTGTGGTGAATAGGTGCCGACATTGGCGTCCCCGCTGTAGGGTGCTGTTAAACCAAACAGATTCCCGGAGGTTGTCGCGGCGGCCACGGAATAAGTTGGGCTGCTTAGGCTGGCAGGAACTGTGCCATTGTAGCCTTGAACGATATCCCCGGCGGTAATGGTCAGCGGTGTGAGGAAAGCGTTAAGCAATGGCATGGTGTGGCCGTTATAGATCACCCATACCGGCGTGGTGAAATCAAAACCCGTGAAATTGCTTTGCTGCATCATTTGGCTAGCCGTCAGGCCTGTTGCGCCCGTAATGGTGCCGCCGCCAATACCTGCTGTGGCCCCGGCGGTGGTGATATCCCAGTAACCATTCGTGATCACGCCCCCGATGTAGTTGTACCCCACCAGGCCGCCGACGTCGCTATAGATGCTGCCGCTGACATGGCCGGTCGCATACGCATTGGTAATTGTGCCATTGTAATTGAACCCCGCCAGCCCACCCACCATGCTGTTGCTGCCGCCGCTGACCTCGCTGGTGGAATAGGCATTGGCGATGGTACCGCTATTGGCCCCCACCAGGCCGCCAACATAGCCACCACCGCTGTTGACATAACCGGTGGTGTACACATCCGTAATGCTGCCGGCCTTGTTGTAGCCCACCAGACCGCCGACGACGCTGTTATTGCCACCGCTGACATTCCCGGTGGAGTACGCATCCGTAACGCTGCCGCCGTCGTTGTAGCCCAACAGCGCACCAACCATGCTGCCGTTACCCGTGGCTGTTACCGAAGCCCCCACCAATCCCACATTTTCAATACTGCTGCCGCTGGTAATCTGGCCAAACAGGCCCGCATAATTAAGCGTCGATGTATTAATCGTCAGATTGCTGATGGTGTGGCCCAACCCATTAAACGTTCCACTAAAAGCTGTGCTTTCTCCAATAGCTGTAAAATTGCTGATGCTGGATACATCCAAATCATTGGCCAGGGCATAATGCCCGGCCAAGTTGTTATTTACCGCCTGTAACTGTGCCGTTGTATAAATCAGCGTGGATAAAAAAGTATCTGCTCCCACGTACACCTGCTGCTGCACTGTGCCAAAGACCAGCAGGTACGGCGTAGTCTGATTGTTAACATTACCCCACACACTGCCGGAAAAACCGGTGGGCAAAGCAGAAGATAACTGCGTCGTCGCCAAACCAACGGCACCGGTCGTTATGCCAGCGCCAATACCCGCTGTGGCCCCGGAGGTGGTGGTATCCCAGTAACCATCGGTAACAACGCCGCCATCGTTCCACCCAACCACGCCGCCGTCGTATGAACCGCTGGTTCCGGTGATAACACCCGTTGCATACACATCGCTGATCGCCGGGGTGTTCGATCCATTACCGTTGCGCCCGACGATTCCGCCGTTCGCTCCGCCGGTGCCGGTAACGTTACCGGTGGTATACGCGTTGGTAATGGTCCCCACGCTGAACCCTGCCAATCCACCCACACTGCCCCCGCTGCTATTGACCGTGGCGGTTGAAAAAACATCGTTGAGTGTCGCTACACCCAAATCTCCCACCAGCGTTCCCGTATCATGCGTCCCGCTGATCGAGCCGCCAACCAGGCCGACATTTTCCACCACACCTCCACTAACCACGCTGGAAAACAGCCCCAGCCCGTAATTTACCGTGTTGTTGACCGTTAAACTTGATATCACATGGCCCTGGCCATTCAAGGTGCCGGAAAAGCCATTGGTGCCGCTGTAACCGGTAAATGCGATGCCTCCGCCAACTGGTACAAACCCGCTGGTTCCCCATACATCCGGTTGCAAGCTGCTGGTGGCTGCGCCGGTACCCGAAGCATTAATATCGGATGCCAAAGTATACGTGGCCGTTGGGGCCAGCACCATAAGCTGCAACTGATGGGCATTGCTGATTGTAGTGGACCATTCACTGGTGAGCATGGGCAAGGTGCCACCCGCAACTCCGCCGGCGTTATTGAGTGAACCATCCAGATCTACCACCACCCAGGCGTTACCCGTAGCACCCGGGGTAGTGGAGGCGGTAAAGCCTGTAAAATTAGCTAACGTAAACATCTGCGATGTGGTCAAGCCCGTAACACCGGTGGCTGTGCCAGTGCCACCGCCGATACCGGTACTCCCGGCGATAGTGCTATCCCAGTAGCCATCGGTGATGCTGCTGCCATTGTACCCCACCAAGCCACCGATGTCGCTGCCGCTGCCACTGCCACTTACGCCGCCGGTTGCGTAACCAAAAATGACCGTACCACCGTCGTTGTAGCCTACCAGCCCGCCGACATAATTGCCGCTGCCGGTAACGCTGCCGGTAACGCTGCCCGTGGCATAGGCGTTGGTGACGGTGCCACCATTGTTCCCCACCAGCCCGCCGACGTTCACACCGGAAGCACCGCTCACGTGGACGCTGCCGGTCGCATAGGCATTAGTAATGGTGCCGCTACCATTGTTCCCCACCAGCCCGCCAATCTCAATGTTGCTATAGATGCTACTGACGCTCACATTGCCAGTGGCGTAGGCATTGGTGATGGTGCCGCCGGTACTGGATCCAACCAACCCGCCGACGTAAATGTAATTGCCGTTGGCGCTGACGATGACGTTGCCCGTAGCGTAGACATTGGTGATGGTGCCGCCGCTATTGTACCCCACCAGCGCACCAACCAAGCTGTTGTTACCCGTGTCTGTTACCGAATCCCCCACCAATCCCACATTTGCAATGCTGCTGCCACTGGCCGTTTGACCAAACAGGCCCGCAAACGCAAACGTCGATGTATTAATCGTCAGGTTGCTGATCGTGTGGCCCAACCCGTTAAACGTCCCGCTAAATGCGGTGCTTTCTCCAATGGGTGTAAAATTGGCAATGGAGGATAAATCAATGTTACTACCCAAAGCGTAATAACCCGTGCTGCCCATACCTTCCAGGACCGTTGCCGTATTGAGCACCGTGTAATTGTTGCCGGCAATGGTCAACATTGGATTGCTGCCCGAAAGCGTAATGGCCCCACCGTTGAAATTCACTGTGCCACCTGCAGCGCCGGTGTTCGGTGTAAGTACCAAACCTGCCGTGTTGCCCGTGGCAGTGATATTGCCATTGACATTGATGTTGGCATACGCCGATAGCGTCAACGTGGTATTGGCCGACCAGCTTACCGTATCATCCACGTTGATATTGCCGCTGGTGCCGCTGCTTCCCTGGCTGGAGAGAATGGTTATATTCCCACCAGCGAGATCAGAGCTTAATTGAGCGCCGGCAATATTGCCGCCACTGGGGGCAATGGTGTAATCCGTCGGGTCAATGAGCCAGTTACCAAAAGTGCCATTGGCTGCTGCCGTGCTTACCTTGGCCGTGGCTCCAATAACCACCTGCTGGCCCGAAGTGTCTACATACCCTCCTTGGCTTTGCCCCATGGCCAAAATGCTGCCATCCACAGTGGTAGTACCTGTGGCAATCAGTTTGACCGTGCCGCCCGTGCTGCCATTGGCTGCAATCGTTGCCCCGTTGGCCAGTGTTACCTGTTTACCGGTGGCCGTAACTCCTCCGCCAGTACCATTGCTATTTTGCGCTGTAACAGTGCCGCCAACCGTTACGCTGCCGCGGTTGGAAGTCAGCCATACCTGCCCATCAATAACCTTACTGCCGGTAGCTTCAATCAGCCCCTGGGTATTGCCGGCCAAAGCATACACATTGCCATTGGCGGCCCGCAGTTCCGTTGCCGCTGCTTTGATTTGTCCACTATTGGTAACATCTCCCGTGCCCATCGTTACAAATACCCGTTGATCTCCACCCACCGGCTGCAGCAGCACTGTATTACCTGCCGCCATGCCCACGGTACCCTGTGCAGCCCGAATACTGCCGCTGTTACTTACCGCCTGTCCCACCAGCACCACGGATCCATCCACCGAAACTATCTGTCCTTGGTTGACCACCGTACCCGGCGAGTTACCGGAAAAGACCAGCGCTCCACCCTGTAAAAAATTCTCATTGCTTATATCCCGGCTCGATGCTACAAAATCGCCTCCGGTCAACACTTTTCCACCCGGCCCGATGACCACCCCCTGAGCGTTGATCAAATATACCGACCCGGTGGCTCCCAACTGGCCTTCTATTTCCGAAAGGTTATTGCCCAGCACCCGGTTGAGCGTGGCTCCGTTGCCGTTGTTAAACTGCACCTTGTTGGCTGCGCCAATCGAAAAACCTTGCCAATTGATAATGGCATCATGGGTGGACTGGTTAATGGTCATGGCCGGGCCGGTGATGGCTATATGCCCACCGCCAGATGCAAAGGCACCGCCCGTGGGTAAATTCGCGGCAAAGGCAGAATCTGCTGCCGCCATGGCCGATACCGCTGCCGTCAACAGTAAAATCTTACGATACCGTTGGGATAAACGCTTATGCACTTCCATCGTAGTTCGCCTTAAAAAAACAGACCGCACCACCTGTAACCCCACGCCGCCGACAGCCGGGCGACACCATAACCGGCTGCTGCACGCAGTGAATGGGCCTACGTCTCGCCGAACCGGCCAACCTCGCCCGCCAGCCCTAAGGGCGATTGGGAACGGGTTCAAGTACCAGACTCCACAGTTTGGTTATCGGCTACGCCACTTTACGCTCTTGAGAATATGTAACCGTTCACGAAGGGCAGCCGGGCAGGCTGGAAGCCTGCACCACAAGGGGTGCCCCTGCTCTTGGATACGTCGTAAATGCCGTAACTCTAGCCTGTCGACGTGGCCGTGAACGGTTACGAGAATATCATTTTGCATTATCCCGAAACCTGCCAGAACCATGGCTGCTTCGGAAGTACCACCCACCGTAAATGCCCTGATTTATGGCTACATCCTGCCAAATTTTAACAACACACAACCAAAGGCTCCCCTTTTAAGCTCCAGGCAGTCCAAGCTTTTTCCAACAATCGTGCTTCTGCTCTGTTGAGAAATCTGCCAAAATGGGTATATTAGGGCGGTTTGAATTCGGTCGATCCGATTCCAGAGCCTTATTACCGTGGAGAAATTTATCATGTCGTTAGATCCTAGTTTACGTGGAAAAAGCACCCTGGAACGCCACCGCAACGTCCTCAAACGGTCGGAGCGCATTGCCGTGCTGGAAGATCAGGAAAAATGGAGCCAGGAAAAATCATCCGTATTTGCCCTGGTAAAGGTGGCGCATCGCAAAGCGTCGGCAGGCAAGAAGCCGGCGAAGACAGAAGCAGCCGAAGGCGCAACAGTGGCTGCATCTCCAGCGGGTGGTGCCGCCACCGCAACGGCAGCAACCGCAGCCAAGGCCGCACCGACGAAAGGTGCCGCACCTGCCGCCAAAGCCAAAAAATAACCGCAGACCACGCTTTGCTTCCTGCCAGCGGACCGCGCCACAGCAACCGCGCAGTCAAACGAAGTACTCGGCGTTTAGTGCGCGCATGTTTCGCTTGGATTCTAACCCGACCACCCAATCGTTCTTCCATGGAATTTGGCCATGGTGAAAACTGTTCCTGTCCGTCAACCGCCATTCATCAGCGTCAAAGCCATGCTGACGGCATTTCTGGCACTGTTATTGGGCCTATGGTTGGGCAGGCAGTTAACAGAATCGACAACTTTTCATCCTGGTTCGTCAACTGCCATGCAGGTGTATTTTTCCCCCAATGGCGGAGCCACCCACGCTCTGACGGACTTAATTGACCATGCCACCAAAAGCGTTTGGGTGGAAGCCTATTCTTTTACCAGCCGACCGCTGATTCAGGCGTTGGTACAGGCCCATCAGCGCGGGCTGGATGTAGAAATAATCCTGGATAAATCCCATTTACTGAAAAAGAACTACCATACTGGACGTTATACGCGTCATCCAAGTCCGGCCCTGAAGGCCTTTTATACCGCCGGCATTCCCACTTACATCGACGCCCGCTACCTCATTGCCCACAACAAGGTGATGCTTATTGATGGCCAGATTATTTGCACAGGCAGCTTTAACTACAGCTACGCCGCTGCCAAATTCAACGCCGAAAATATGCTCGTGATTCGTCATGTACCGGGCCTTTTCCGAAAGTATCAGGCCAATTTTGAATTCCACCAGCGAACCAGCCAAAGGTATCATCCGGGATTGGTATTGCGACATGTGTTTCACTGGTCTGACCGCAGACGGACCGTTGATCTTAAGTAAGCCTGCGTTTGGTGCTGCTGCAGCGACGGCGAGCTTCACAGCCCGACGAATGGGGTAGTAAGATGTCGGCAGATCAAGAAGAAGCCAATGGGCTTTGGCACCGACATCAGAGGCTTGTTTTTCATCAAGCCATGGGGTAAAATAATAATTGCATACTTAACCTGTAGGCAATGTATGCAATAGCCTCATGGCTATGGAGTGTACTCATGATGCATCCCAAGGCAAAAAATATCGTCTGGCATTCCGCTGAAGTCACCCGCCAACAGCGTGCCGAAATTTTTCGCACCGCTCCTTGTGTGGTCTGGATGACCGGCCTTTCCGGATGCGGCAAGTCCACCATCGCCGTGCAATTGGAACAGCAGCTTTTAGCCCAAGGCTATCCGGCTTATATCCTCGATGGAGATAACCTCCGCCACGGCCTGAATCGTGACCTGGGCTTTTCCGCCGCCGATCGGTCAGAAAATATCCGCCGTGTTGGCGAAGTGGCCAAACTGCTCACCGATGCCGGCTTTATCGCCATCGTAAGCTTGATAAGCCCTTATAAAAAAGATCGAGCCTTGGCCCGTCAACTTTTGGGACCGGGAGAGTTTTTGGAAGTGTTTATAGATGCCCCGCTGGCAGTTTGCCGACAGCGAGATCCCAAGGGTCTCTACAAAAAAGCCGATGCCGCCATCGCTGCGGGTAAACCCATGATGATGACCGGCGTGGATGCGCCTTACGAACCGCCTGAGGCACCGGAATTACACCTGACCACAGATAAGCAATCCGTCGAGCAGTGCGTCCAGCAGATACAAGAGTATCTCTGTAACCATCAACGGCTGCTGCCTTAAACAAAGAGTTCACGAAGCGTTTACTCAACAAGGACTTGTATGCCTTCTATACCCTGCGTTGATTTACACAGCCATTCCACCGCCAGCGACGGTACCTTGACCCCAACCGAACTGGTCAACGCCGCTCAGCAGGCCGGCTTAGTGGCTCTGGCCCTGACCGACCATGACACCGGTAACGGATTGCTGGAAGCCCAGGCCGAGGCAAAACGTATCGACCTGCGGTTCGTGCCGGGAATTGAAATTACCGCTGAATTTCGCCCGCCTGTGGCTATGGATATTCTTGGCCATTTTATCAATCCATTATCATCGGCGCTGCAACAGATGAGCGACCTGCTGATAGAAGCCCGGGATTCACGCAACCCTAAAATCATCGCCAGGCTTAATGAACTCGGCTGCAAAGTTACCCTGGAACAGGCGCAGGCCATCGCCCGCAAAAATATTCCGGTCGGACAACCCTTTGTATTGGGTCGGCCACACATTGCCCAGGCCTTGGTGGAATCAGGCTGCGTGACCTCCGTAAAACAGGCTTTTGATGTGTATCTTGGCTCCAGTGGATCCGCTTATTTTGATAAAGCCCGCCTGACCCCGCGTCAGGCCATTGCGTGCATTCACAACGCGGGTGGTCTGGCCACGCTGGCCCACCCGGTGCACTTGGGAATCGCCCACCCCACAGAACTGCAAACCTTGGTTAGCAGCCTGGTGGACATGGGACTGGATGGCATTGAAGTCTGGCATGCCGACCATCGACCGCAAGACAGCGAATTATTTATGCAGATTGCCCGGCGCTACAATCTTGCCGTAACTGGAGGATCTGATTTTCATGGCCGCAACAAGCCCGATGTTGCCCTGGGTCTGGGCAAGGGCAACGTGGCAGTGCCGGTGGAAGTACTCGACCAGCTTGAACAGCGTTGGTACCTGCGCTGTGGTACCGTCGCCACAAACGCAGCACCGCAGCCACGGGAGACGTTATGAGTACATCCATTGATTCACCAACTCCGGCCATTGGTCGCATCGACCCGGAAAGCATTTCGCAGCGTTTTGCCGCATCTGCACCATCCGACATTATTCGCTGGGCCGTGGATACGTTTGGAGATGGACTGCTGATGACCAGCAGTTTCGGTGCGGAGAGCATGTGCCTCATCCACCTGCTCACGCGGGCCAAACCGGACGTACGCATTGTACTTGTAAACACCGGCTATCTATTCCACCAAACCCTGATATTTATGGAAGAAATGCGCCGGCGCTACGGCCTGAATGTGCTCGAATATCATTCCCATCATGACCCGCTGGTGTATTTAACCGTGCACGGCGAAACCGATCCGCGAATACGCCGCGATGTGGAAGGCTGCTGCCGCGATAACAAAAATGAGGTTTTTGACCGCGCCATGCGCGAACTGGCCCCGGCGGCCTGGGTTCGCGGCGTACGTGCGGATCAATCTGCTACCAGATCCAGGATGCAAGTGGTGCAGTGGAATACCCGGGTGAACGCATGGGCTATCTCGCCGCTGCTCAACTGGAACCATCGGCAAATTTTTGAGTACATGAAGTACCATAACCTGCCATTTCATCCGCTGTGGCAACAGGGCTACACTTCCATCGGCTGCAACCCCGAAACCTGCACCCGGCCCACGGCGACCGACGGCGATCCGCGCGGTGGTCGTTGGGGCGGCCTGGATAAAAAAGAGTGCGGTATTCACCTGGACCAGGGCGCAGGAATATAGTCTACAACCACCAGCGCAGACTCCAGGCCAACATGGCCAAAAATCGCGTACGCACAGAATAGCGTGCCACATCGGCCAGACGCACACGCCGACTACGGCGTATTTCGTGCCGACATATCCGCCGCGCCACTGCGGCAAATTTATCTGATCGAATCACCGCCATGAGTTCCAGGTTGGTGTACAAACTGCGCGGATCCATATTGGCAGAGCCTAGAATCGTCCACTGTCTATCAATCACGATAAGCTTGGTATGCATCATCCGGGTGGTACGTTCGTGAATGGTAAAGCCTGCCCGCAGCAGCTTTTTATATAAATACAGCGCGGCATAACGGGCGATACGCACATCCGGCCGGGCTGGAACTATTATCCGCACACCTACTTTTCGGCTGCGCAACCGGGTCAGAGCGAACATCACCCGCCCCACCGGTATAAAATAGGCCATGGCGATAACCACGCTGTGCTGCGCTCCACCCAGCATCCGCCGGTAAACCCGCGGGGCCCGGCTGAATTTTAAACCTGGACCAGAATCAAAAAAATGGATGGATTCCGCGCCCCCGGAAAGCCTTACCCTGCGATAGGCCGTGGACCGCCGCCCCAGACGCAGGCCGGTCGCGTGGGCCCACGACCGCTCGAATGATTCGGTCAACTGCTGCTGCTGTGGGCCTTCCATGCGAATGTGCATATCACGCCATCCGGTCATGGGAGCAGCTCGGTCATCCAAATTCAGGTAACGCCAGTCGCGGTCATGGTCCACAATATTCATGCCACCAAAGTACGCACACCTGTCATCCACCACCAGCAGTTTGCGATGATCTCGCCGATTGAAGATTGTGAAAAATCGCATCTTGCGCAGCGACTCCCATAGACTGTGGTAGCCATGCACTCGCACTCCCGCTTCGCGCAGCATCGCGAAAAACGCCAACGGAGTAGCCGTCGAGCCAACGGTGTCGTACAACAGGCGAACATCCAGGCCTTGCCTGGCCCGCCTCATCAAAGCTTGCGCTATTGCCGTGCCGCTTGCATCATCGGCGAATATATAGGTTTCCATCCAGATGCGATGTTGCGCCTGATCAATATCGCCCAACATGGACTCAAATACTGCAGGTGCCTCTGTAAACACATCCAGACGATGCCCCGCCACGATCACTGATTCACGAATCGCCGCCGAGGAAGAGGCGGACGCCCGAGGCTGGTCATCGGAATCAATCACACTCATGGTCAACAGTCCACGCTCGCACCCGAACGGTAACATAGCCACCATCAGACCCGGCGTTTCAACCATCGGCACGTCGTCTGCGACGCTATTTGGAGCAGTCCACCGAACGGTGAACGGATGCCGGCACCAGGCAGATGAACACCAGATTTTCGGTGCCGGTATTTACAAATTGATGCATTTCATTGGGTTGCACGAAAATAACATCTCCCGGCACAATTTCCCGCACGCCCTGATCACTCAAAGCGGTTCCCCGCCCACCCAGCACCAGAATTTCATGTTCATAGTCATGTTGATGACGCGGTGTATTGCCGCCCGGAGCCACACTGAACTTACGCATGGCAAAGTTGGGACATTGATCCTGTGGACCAAGCAGCATCTGCATGTTCACTTTGCATGCTCCAGGCATGGTGACTGGAGCCGAAGGAACTGCGGGTGAACTTTTGATGATCATCACAAGCTCCTGACTGCCACAGGGCCAATTACTGCGGCTGGCCGCCGGAAAAATCGTACACCCAATCCAAGGACGTCAATTTGTATTCCACCAGTTCCGTCCGCGAGAAAAAACGGGCCAGTTCGGCCGCTGCCGCTTCCGGAGAATCGCTGCCATGAATGAGGTTGCAACTGCTGGACAAACCGAAATCTCCGCGAATGGTGCCAGGCTCAGCTTTGAACCCAAACGTGGCCCCCATCATTTTTCGGGATACATCAATGGCATTGTTGCCTTGCAGAGCCAGTACCACCACCGGCCCTCCGGTCATAAACCGGATCAGACCGTCGTAAAACGGCTTTCCCTTATGCACGGCATAGTGGTCCTTAGCCAGTGCCTGCGAAATATGCATCATCTTCATGCCGATAATTTGCAGCCCGCGGTCCTCAAAACGACTGATAATTTTGCCGATCAGTCCACGTTGTACTCCATCCGGCTTTACAATGATCAACGTTTGCTGCATGGTATATCCTGTCGAAATCCACTCGTTTCAGCCGCCGTTATATTACTTCATTGGCCCATGATGGCAAGCTGAATTGTGATGGTCCGGACCTGCCCGGTTGATGCAACGCGGCGATCGCCGGCCCCACCTTCGCCTCAAGCACGTGTAAATTCACGGTACAAGCCGGCATACCGGCCGTTGCCAGCAAGTAGTGATTGGTGTGTGCCCCGCTCTACCACCCGGCCATGGTCCAGTACCAGCAGCAGATCTGCATGAACAATGGTGCTTAGCCGATGGGCCACCACAAAGGTAGTACGGTTTGCGGTTAAGCGCTCCAAAGCCTGTTGAATCAACAATTCCGTATGGGTATCCACCGCGCTGGTGGCTTCATCCAGCAATAGTATCCGCGGATTCGCCACAAAGGCCCGGGCAAAACAGATGAGTTGCCTCTGGCCCAGGCTCACCGACGCCCCGCGTTCCCCCACATCGGTCTGAAAGCCGTTTTTCAACTCCATAATCATGTCATAACAGTCCAGCTTTTTCGTGGCGTCATAAACCTCCTGATCGGTGGCCTGAGGACGGGCATAGCGGATGTTGTCCATCACCGTACCCGTAAACAGATAGTTATTCTGTGACACAATGCCCATTTGCTTGTGCAGGCTTTCACCGGAAATATCGCGCAAATCATAACCATCAATTAAAACCCGCCCTTGCTGGGCCATGTAAAAGCGGCAGATCAGGCTGATGATGGTGGATTTACCGCAACCGGTATGGCCTACCAGGGCCACCATTTGTCCCGGCTCGACTTGAAAATTGATATCCTGTAAAACTATTTTGTCACTTTGGTAGCCGAATGTCACGTGCTCAAAACAAACCGCCCCTTTCACGGGCGGCAGAGTGATAGCACCGGGCGAGTCCTGCACCTGCGGCTCCAGGGCCAGAAGCGTTTGCACGCGCTCCGCACAGGCCATGGCCATCATGGTATCGTTATAGAAATTTCCAAAATTGATGACCGGCCCCATAAACCAGTCCCAGTAAATAAACATTGCCACCAGTTCGCCGACGGTGAATTTCCGCGTGGAAGGATCTGCCGCCGCCGTGTGAAACACTAGGTAAGCCCCGAAAACAAGGATGATCACCTTGCCGAGAAATCCAATCAGCCCCAGCAGCGGCTGATAGATTCCATTGACCACCGCGGCGCGCACATTGTTGCTGGTATTGACGACTTGCAGGCTGTTGAAAACATCCAGGTTCTGATGCTGCCGGTTAAAGGCTGCTACCACCCGCATACCTGAAATATTTTCCGCCAGGTTGGAGCTGACCTGGGTATAACCTTCACGCACCCGCCGCCACGCCGCACCCACGCGTCGACGATAATAAATATTGAGCACATAGAGCACCGGCCCCAGCCACAATACCGCCAGAGCAATACGCCAGTCCATAACGATGAGAATGACCGCGGCAATCAACATCATGGTCACATTGCTGAGCAGCGTGTTGACCCCCCATACAATGGTGTTGAACATGGAATCAATATCGCTGGTGCCGCGGGTAAGAATTCTGCCGAACTTGGTTTTGTCATAGTAGCTCATCGAAAGGCGCTGCAAATGAGCAAATACCCGTTTGCGCAGGTTAAAGAGCACTTTTTCACCAATTAAGGAAGTGTTGAGAATACCCCACCGCTGCAACAGCAGGCCGATGGCCATGGTAACAGCCCAAAGGGCAATCGTCGTGAAGATATTCAGGTATGCCAGATGGGTGCGCGAAAGCCCGGCCAACTCCGTTGCCCACGCCGGATGAATAAATCCTAATGCCCGGCCCGCCATACTTGCCTGTAAGTTCAGGGTTTTACCTGGAATATCCGTATCAATGAGTTGCTGCATATAGCGAGGCGTCACCATTTCACACAAGTTCACCAGAAGCCCGGTGATCGCCGTGATTACATAGCCTCGCCAGTAGGGCCGCATCCATTCCAGAATGCCTCGGACCACTTTCCAATCCAGCGGCTTGTACGCGGCCTCACTTTCGGGCGCGGTCGGTGACTTCGGCGGTCCCACCGCAGGCACTGAGGCGGATTGGCCGGGGCGTTTGAACCACCGGGCAGGTCTTAGAAAATCGGCGATCATAGCGATGCCTCCCGTACCGTAGATCTACCGGGCGGGACTGGGAAGGATGGTTCATCACCCGAAAGCTGCAACACTGCCACTTCCCGGTAATGACCCGGCTGCCTCATCAACTGTTCATGCGTTCCCACCTGGGTCAGACGGCCATGCTCAAGAACCAAGATTAGATCCGCAGCACGAACGGTACTCAAGCGATGCGCTATGACCAACACCGTCCGATGCGTCAGCACCAATTCCAGACCGCGGCGAATCAGATGCTCGGTTTCCGGATCTATTGCGGCCAGTGCTTCGTCCAGTACCAGAATTTGTGGATCGGCCATGAGTGCCCGGGCGATAGCCAGACGCTGGCGCTGCCCGCCTGAAAGCGTTGTACCGCGTTCGCCCAGCAGAGTCTGGTAGCCGTTGGGAAGCTCCATGATGAAATCATGGGCCTGAGCAATGCGCGCGGCCGCTTCCACGGCCCCATCCGTGGCCCGCGGAGCTCCGTAACGTATATTATTGGCCACGGTATCGGAAAATAAAAACGTTTCCTGAAACACAAAACAGATGCTTTTTCGCAGCGAGTTGAGCGAAACAGTTTTAACATCCACGCCGTCAATGGAGATAATGCCCTGATCCGGATCATAAAACCGGGCCAGCAATTGCATCAATGTAGATTTGCCGGCACCGGTAGGTCCCACCAGTGCCACCACTGAACCACCCGCAGCCCGGAAAGACACATTTTCCAGCACCGGTTTGGCCGCCCCACCATAGGTAAAACTCACGCCGGAAAATTCAACCTGTCCGGATCCGCGCTGGAGCACTGGTGCGTCGGGCAGTTCCTTCACCGAGGGTTGGGCCAGCATCACTTCATAAAATCGCCGGGCCGATACAATGGAGGTCTGATACTGGTTGCTGATTTGATTGAGTTGCTGTAAACGCCCCAGGATGTTGCCCATTGCCACGCCAAAGACAATCAAATCACCGACTTTCAACCTGCCCGATACACACAGCAACGAACCCACCAGAAACAAACTCAAACTGGAAGCAGTCGCGATGCTGCGAACAATCGGCACAAAATTGCTGAACAAGCCCACATTTTTCAGCACCCGATCAAAAAAACGATCCGCCGTTTTATCGTATTTGCCGATTTCCGTTTTTTCCGTAGCAAACGCCTTGACCACCTGGGCCCCAGCCACATTTTCGCTTAATACCATCGTCAGTTCGTCACCGCTGGCCATGATTTGTTGTTGAATCGGCTGCACCTTGTTGCTGAAATACCGCAGATAAATGATCCAGAACGGGATCGGCAATAACGCCACCATGCCCACCAACGGACTGATCGACGCCAGCAGAATGTTGTATCCAATAATGTACAAAACAATTTCCGTAATCTGCACCAGAGCCATGTTGACAAACTGCCTTATATTGTGCAGATCCGATAGCGACCGATTGATCAAAGTTCCGCTGGAATGGCGATCATGAAAGGAAAATCCCACCCGCTGAAGCTGGTCATACATGGAGGCCCGCATGGAAAAAACCATATCCATGCTGAGCTTGGAATTCACGAACCATCGAAAGAAAGTAACCACCGTCGAAGCGGCCACAAACAAGGCCAGCAGCACAATCAGACTGATAGTGGTGCGCAGTGGCCCGTGGAAAAAGTGCGCTCGAATCTCCGCGATAAAAGATTCACCGCCGATGGCCGTCGAAGCGGCTGCTTTATGAGGACTTTGCACGACGACCACAGGCGAGGTCGATGTCAATGTTGGAGGTTTAACCGTGGCCCCTACCACTGTGCTGACATTGTTAATGACAATACGGGTTAAATTGACCGTGGAAATGTCAACAAAAGTGGCCAAGGCCACCAGCGAACAAGCCAAGATAGCCAGGTATTTTACGGGTCCCACAAATTCAAACATACGAACGAGTAAGCGAAAATTACTCATCTGATCAGGGGGAATACCTTCCACCGGAACCGGCGTCACCTCTTCGGGTTTGGAGCCTGGATTTTGGCTGGACTCATCGGGGTCTTCTTGTTGTTCCCCGGTGCTGCCTTGTTCGGCACCCCCTATTTTAGCCTGCTGCCTGCGCCGTGTTACGGCCATTGCCAGTTTCCTTGTCTCAACCGAGGGGTGCTCTGCGCCGCGGCTTGCCACGGCACTGCTGTGAATACCCCTGCTTACCGCCAAAGAACCTAACCCAACCCCACCGCGTTTGCAAACGCAGATCAGAACTTTTTTTCTGATCTTTGGTTAATTTACGCTTGCAAGCTGCTGCTCCGGCATCCTATGTCACGATACCCAAAGCAGACATTTCAGAAGTACCGGCCTATAATTCATTAGCCGCATGATAGCAGTGGCTTCATCATGCTGGAGCAAGTCCATGACACCCGACATACTCGGTATCCACCATGTCACCGCCATCACAAGCAAACCCCAGGCTAATCTGGACTTTTACACCCGCACTCTGGGACTGAAGCTGGTTAAACAAACCGTTAATTTTGATGATCCTACCAGCTACCACCTTTACTACGGAGACGGCCTGGGCAGGCCCGGAACGCTCCTCACTTTTTTTCTCCGGCCCGATTTACCGCCGGCAACCGTCGGCCCTGGCCAAACCTTAAGCATCGCCCTGGCTTCCCCACCCGAAGCCTTGAGTTTTTGGCAACAGCGACTGGCTGACCAAGGTGTGCCAGTTCAACGTTTGTCAACCAGCGATGGAGCAGACCGCCTGACCTTTCGTGATCCGGATGGTATTTCCCTGGAAATTCGCACCAACTCCGCTGATTCCAGTGACGCGGGTGCAACTAGCGGCTCGATCGCCCCGGAATTCGCTCTTCGTGGCATTCATGCGCTGACCCTTCTTGAATCTTCCATGGAGCAAACCCGCGATTTTCTGAGGACTATTTTCCGATTTACTTCCCATGGCGGCAACAGTTGGGAGCTCCACAGTGAAGCCCGCAGCCGACAAGTCACCGCGCGTATTTGCCTGTTGGAAGAGCACAATCAAACGCGAGGACAAATGGGCGGCGGATACATCCACCATGTGGCCTTTCGTGTCGCAGACAGATTCGCGCAGCAGCAGTGGTTTGAACACCTCATCGCCATGCAATTTCATGTCAGCCCCATCATGGACCGCATTTACTTCAGTTCTATTTATTTTCGCGAGCCGGGCGGAGTGCTTTTTGAACTCGCCACCGACGGACCCGGTTTTACCGCCGATGAAACTGTGGAATCCCTGGGAAAAAACCTCCAGCTACCACATTGGCTTGAAGCCCATCGTGCGGGAATTCTCAAACAACTTCCACCTCTCCATCCGTAGTAAACTCGGTTACCACTCATCGGCCCCACGGCGGGCTCTCATTCAGCCGAATCGAAATAGCGAAGGACCAATGAGGCGCGAACTGACAGCAGGATCAAACCACCCGCATAAAGCCCGCATTATGAGAATCCAAAGTGCCATCTCCCTGAGCCAGAACTCGCAACCAGAACATTTACTTAAATCCCGTCGGTCCGTTGCCGGCCAGGTATTTTCGCTCGATTGCCGCGGATAAATCAATGCCTTGAATATTGGCCAAAGTGCATAACCACGCCAACACGTCGGCAAATTCTTCTTCCAGATTAGCCCGATCTGTTTGGCCTAAAGCACTGGCCAATTCACCAACTTCTTCGATGAACCAGAGGAAGGTGGCAGCACTGCCGCGTTGTAGATCGTGAGAATAATATTTTTCGCGAATATGGCGTTGAAATTCCTGAATCGTCACCAAGCCAATCCTCCTGTCATGACACCCGTACGACCAAGGTGCGTGCCAATAAATCGCCCAGTCGCTGGCGATCCGTACTTACCACCATAAAAATCAGCAACACCGGCAATGCCAACTCCGGCAAACGCATGAAATTGCGGATCAAAACCGGCCCCAACGCCGGCCGACCACCCGCCATATTCACCACGCGCAGTCGAAAAACCGCCTTGCCGATGGAGCGTCCAAAAATGCACTCGCCTAATCCCACATGCCCTATATACAAACCCAGCATCCACCAGATGGAGGATTCATGAGCCAAAAGCATTGGGGAAGAATAAACGTTGGTCCAACGGCGCAACATTGCTGTAAACAGAGGCTCGGTGAGAGCACCAAATAGGATGGCCACCACCAGGGTCGGAATGGCCAGATCCACCAGGGCTGCCGGAATCCGCAGATAAAGCCGCGCTGTCTGCATTTCCTTGGGCAGCGTGCCCAGCGGCGGCACCTTCTGGCGTTGCCACAGCGATAACGCCAGTAAAACCATCAGCGCCACCATCAGCAGCGATTGTATATTCTCCGGCGTTTCCGGTCTGGCCGGCATGGGCTTGAGCTTGAACGTCGGTGTTATGACCCTTCCCCACCGGTCCAGCGTCACTTGTCGCAGCATCCCCGATGCCGTTCCACATACCACCGCTACAGAATCTCCATCCGCCGCCGCCCCGATCAACCCGGGTGAAAAAGAGTGGCGTCCACATGTCATCAGCACCGGCTTAAAAAGATGCATTGGCACCAGGTGTGTTTTGCCCGATGCGTGTACCTGCGCTCCTTGAATTTTCATGCCGCCATCAGGCTCACGTACCGCCCAGAGTACCAATAGTCTGCCATCGACATTCAGCGGCAAAAGCGTGCCCAACGGCGTTCTGGTATTCCATCTAAGCACGTGTGACCACCCCGCCAAATTTGACTTACCGATGCGCAGATATTGAGCATCAATCTGCTCTGGCCGCCGGGGACTTTTCCAAAATGCCCACAATCGGTTCGCCAACCACACCAGCGTCAGCCCGGTGCCGTGCAACTTGTCTTTTATCACCGGCATCGCCAGACCGGACGCTGAAAGGCAATGCCAGTCAATGCCGTTAAATTCATACAGCAACCACTGGGCAGGGCGAGGCAAACTTACCGGCAAGGTGGCCGGCCCTTGTACCACCGACCTGGAAAACGCTGGCGACACAGAAGTGGCGGGCGGTCTCGGTAAAACCACGGCCACGCCCGGCTTGACACCAGCCTTGGCGTTCGCAGCACTTAGCCGGTTGATTTTCGCCGCCGCCGGATGACCCGGCGCAGTAATCTTGGGACGCCCCCAAACCAAGGCGTAAAGCCCCCCCGCACTTCCCACGGCAGCCATGGGTTGCGATGACCGGGGCAGACTTGCTTCGCTTTGACGCAAATCTTCACCATAAGCCCAGACCAAACCACCGGAAAACATCACATACGCAGACGATACTTCTTTGCCATCCACAGTGCCCGCCAGTACCGCCAAAGCGCGAGGCACACCCACTAACACCTGCCGGTTTACCTGCCGCCATAGATCTTCCCCACCCTTCTGGCGATTCAGTGAATGCTGCAAAATGACAAACCCCAGCCGATGCCCGGCTTTCCCATACCATGTCGGCACCACCATCCAGATTCCGCTACGGACGTTACCGGCCATTAATAATCGCCCCGGCGGAACGACACTGCGAACTGCAGGCTTTGTGGACGCCGGTACCACCACCGCAGATTGGGCGCAGGCTCGCGAACTGCAGTATCCCACCAGCAATACCACTAATATCGTCAGGCTGCCCCGACGAGAGTACTGCCACCCGGACCGTTGCGGCCCCCGCCCATGGCGGAGCCAGTCACGTCTGATCCAACCGTGTCGGCCTGCAGCACCACAGTCTTTACCACGTATAACCAGCGCTTGTACCGGTCTCGCCCGCAGGCTGGATTCCACACCTTCCAGCCACAGGCATATCCGCCCCCACAAACGTTGAAAAAAATGCAGCCAATGTTCCAAAGGGACCTTTCGCATGGAGTTTTATTGTAGACAGCATCGGGCATTTTTGCGAATGAACGCCAAGCGATCACTCCATCCGTCAGCATACTGCCATCATCAACATAGTCCTATAATCCATCATCATTCAGACCGATTATTTTTATTCAAGTCGGCCGCTGGTTCTTCCGATAAAACAAAGTCAGACTTGGTGAAGCCATCGGTTCGACCCGTTGATTCGCACCGATATCAGCGGCCTTAAATTACCACACCAGGCCTGAAGACATTTTGGAACCTGTTTCGGCCACTCCTTCATGGATAAAGGTTTGGTCTTGCGGATTAAGTAGTTTGCTATTGGCAAGGATGCCTGTATGGAAAAAAACGAACTTATCAAATCCATTCTTCAGTTCAATGTTTCCACCTCGGCCGATTTTCTTGGGCGATTCAGCGAGTCAGACCTTAAAGCCTATCTCGATCGCGTATCACTGGTATGTACGCCCACAACGGCAAATCGATCTGCCAGATCTCCGGTCTTGCCGCCCCGATCGCCATACGCCGGAAAAATTCGACGGTTCCTCCGCGTCGCCCACACCCATTGGACGCAGGGCTTAACGGCTCACCGGTTACCTTCTTGAAAAACACCGCCGATATCAAGGCGCGGAAAAAATAATTTATTTCCCATACACTGGAGACGACCGGGCTCGAACCGGCAACCCCCGCCTTGCAAAGGCGGTGCTCTCCCAATTGAGCTACGTCCCCGAATTTTTGTGCCGCGGCACAACCGACTGCACTTATAAAGCATCCTATCAGTTATCCGTCATGACCACAAACTCAACTATCCATTCAACCCACACATCGCTGGGGCTGTCAAGAAATAACCTGTACCACCCGACTGGTCATTTTGGCGGTGGACTTTGGACAGCGGTCAACAATCAGCTTTCAGCGGGCGGTGGTGGTTGGTGTCGGATTGAGAGGGGGCGCGGCTGGAGGGACTCAGCCGACCACGACGGCTGCCAAAATGCCTGCGCCGTATTAATCCACTTTATTTCCTGACCGCCCCTTAGTTGACTGAGGGATCCGGAGGAATGAGCTTGGGATTCAAGTCAGGAACAGCGGCCAGCCGTGCAATCAGGCGAGTTAAAACGCGCCATTGATCTTCCACGCGGCTGAATATCTGGTCCGCCAGCGCCGGCATCACCAGCCAATCACCATCGCTGACTTCTGTCTCCAACTGCCCGTTGGTCCAACCGGCGGATCCGGCAAAAAACTTTACCGGGGATGACTGGTCGCGCACCAATTCGTTAAGATCGTCGGCTTCCGCGGTAAAATAAATTCCCGGCAGAACTTCAATTTTCCCGGCCTCTTCCAGGCAATGCAGCACCATCAGCGGGCTTTCACACGGTCCACCCAGGTACAGCGGGGCATCATTCTCATAAGGAATATCACTGATGCGGTTCCACGTTTCTCCCACGGTGGTATGCAATGGGTGATTGATGACCAGCCCCAGCGCTCCGCTTTCATCGTGCTGAATGATCAATACCACCGTCCGAAAAAAATTGGGATCGCCAAGGATTGGCGACGCAATTAGAAAATGCCCTTGAAACGAAGTATCCATAGCCAACTCTGCATGCCGCGTGACCAGGCCTCTCCACAGCCGCCGTACCTCTCACCATCCCGCTATTTGCCGCGCTTCACAAAATTATAGGCAAAAGCACCCAAAGACATTAAAATCAGTGGTACCACAACATAACTCAGAAGGAAATACATGGCCGCGGCAATCAGGATCGGTACTACAATAATGGCCATCCACAGGCCCTTTTGGCCATCACTGATCTTGAGTGCATCTACCAGCATCAGGACCCAAAAAAGAAACAGCACAATCAGCAAAATGATATAGATGTACATCATGGAATAACCCTTTAACAATGATACAAAAAGCGAGGCGCTCGCCGGGCGCTTGCCTGGTCTACCCTTTATTCAGACGCAAAAGTATTCACCAAGTTGCATATTCATCAAATCCATGGACTCACCATCCCCTGCCAAAACGGATCCATCCACCACTTTATCGCATCACCCAAGTTTTACTTAACAGTATCGGATGAGGCCTGATGTTAATGGCCTCGCCCGGCACAGAATAATGCAACACCAAAGTTTTATGCAGCACCACCGGCTTACCGGTGAGAGGATCGGTTTGCACAGCCGTCTCTCCGCTCAAACCAGATACAAAAATCTTAAACCCGCGGTCTTTCGTCGTAAGGCCCATAAACACCGCCACAGAGTCTTTGGCATAATCCTTCCCCTGCAACAGCCGCCCCGCCACCAACATCGGATTGATCAAAAACGCATCACCGGTCCGATGACGAATCGCTGCAAAAAGTTTGCCACTGATATCCACCTTCGCCCGAATCATGCGGCCGGTATCCGTTACCATGTCAAAACGCGGTACAAAGAAAATATCCTTGCCGGTGTTATTCACCACGGTGTAACGCAAATAATAACAGGCGACCATACATGCCTGGCGACCATGGCCTGCCACGACCTGCATGCGCTGCGGCTTGGAAAAGCTGAAGTTAAGCTGCCAGCTCCGCGAGGCCAATGCCGGCTGTGGTGCCAAAGGCTGAGCCACAACGCCCCGCGACGACAATACCAGCGCCACAACGCCGGCGAGAGCCAGGTTCATCACTACGCAACCTAATATCTTTTTTATTTTCATGCAGACAAACTCCTTGAATCACTGTCCCATCAAGGACAGCTAAGCCAGCATTTTCACAGGGGGCTAAAAACCGCCCTGCGCCACGCCCCCGCCCGCCGCCGAGCAAAGGCATTATACTCCTTAAACCTTAACCGTGAAAAGCCTTTTGAGCAAGAGGAAAAAAGCTCATTTTTCAGCAGTCGAAGAGGGCCAGGGTCCGCAGCAACCGCCCAATTCAGATTACAAGCCACGTCCAAACTGCCCACAGCGCGGCTTCCGCTTGATTACGCACGAGGCGGACAAATCCGGCTGCCAAATGCATTGCCCCACCACAACAGATCAACAGATATCCGCAGTCATTCTCAACCAGCATGGCGTGGTCATAGACTACCCGCATCTTTGGCCCAGGTACTCTCGGCAGTCGCTCGCTTTGGCTTTAGTTACTTTGCGGCTCATAAGCTTGTTCCCAGTCACCCACACCTCTGAAGCGCGTGTCGGCTGGAGTGGCGGTGTGGCCTTCACCGGTGATTCCTTGTGCGAAACCCCTTGCGACGATGCCGGGGGAGTGAGCGCCCCTGCCGCCATCACACTCATAACTCCCATCACCAGCCCCCATCGAATCAGGTGCCGCAACCGCCGCATTTGATCTTCAAAGCGTCGCACCGCATCAGGTGAATTCGCCAACCGGGCCAGCAGTTGCGTGCGTTGATTGACGCTGGGATGCATCCACCCAGGCTTTTCGGGTGATCTGCCGGACAAAGCCACAACCCGCCGAAGCGCCGCGGAGAAAGCCTCCGCACCGCGCTCCAGAGGTGAAACCGTGGATGCCGATAGGGCTGAATAGGCCGTCAGCCACGGAGTCAAAAATGAACCATCTTCCACAACTTGCTCAACTGGGAGTGGGCACCGGTCAACGGATGGGGATAAGCTCTCGCCATTGCCGCCGATCTGACTGGCCGGCATGCTGAATTCCTCCCCCATGCGCTGAGCCGCAAACCAATCCGCCTGATGTTCACAAAGACGGCTGATCCGTGAAATGCCATAGACGATAAAAAATACCATTGCCATCATGGTCATCGCATCAAACAAATACGAGTCCTGCGGATACTGCAGTTGCAACAGGCTGCCCAGGCCGGAACTGACCAGCGATGCGGCAAAAATGGCCGTCAGATACCACAAAATATGGTGGTGATAACCATGACCCAATTCATGGGCAAAAACCGCTTCTACCTCAGATGCGGAAAGATTTTCAACCAAAGCATCACTCAAGATTACGTAGCGGGCCACCCGCATCGGCCCGATGACCGCGCCATTGACAATGCGATAGTGCGTATTCCAGATACGCACATCGGAAAAACCGATACCACTGCGCTGCGCCATGGCCAGCAATCGCTGACGCAAGGGCCTTTCCGGCATACTCACGGTGCTCCACACCATACTGAGAATTTTCCCCGTAAACAGCAGCACCACCAGCACCGGAACAAGTCCGATGAGCGAGGCCCAGGAGGTCAACCCAACGCCATCAGCCAGACGGATGGTGCCGCGCTGCATCACCCATATCATCAACACCAACAAAATAAGATATAAATTGGTCCGCATCTGCAGAATCACATATTGTCGGCATGTCGGCATGGAATGAAACCGTCGGCCAGAACAACCGGGCGCGACAACCGCTCCGGCGTTGGCCACAGCCTCCAGACCATATTGCAACAACCAAAAACAGATCCACACCAGCACCGGCGGAGTAAGCCAGATGATGTCGTCCATCGGAATCCATCCATACGCTGCTCCATGCGGTAAGCTCCAACATGCTTCCCGCACCACCCGCCCCCAATTCATAAGGAACAAATTAATGGCCAACCATCCAATGCTGATCGACCGCAGGCGATGGAGAGTTTGCTCAAATGAACCCAAAACAGCCATGGGATCCGCTGTATGGTTCATCTGGCGCAGGGCCTGCTTCCGGGACCGCAGCGCTGCAAACATCAGGACCAGATTTCCTCCCAACACGCCCCATAATGTTTCCCATGGAGAAAGATGCCATGAGGCCGCAGCCCCCAGGACCGGGTAAGCACTGATAATAAAAATCAACAGAATTTGTTGCAGTGGAGCGATCATTTTCGGCGATCTTATCCTAACTGAGCAAATTTCGCGCGGGTCCAAGAAGGCAGTTGAGAGAGTATGTGTTGGTTTTGCCACTGTTCGTCCTCCTGTCAATGGCGCAATGCCGCGCCCCATCGGCCATTCTGGTCCATCTGGCAATTGTCGCGTTGGCATCGTAGAAAAAAAATACTGAAATATCAGACCTTGAGCCATGACTCCGGCACCTGCTTTAGAGCAAAATGTGGAAATCTTGTGCACGATATGTGGGTATTTTATAACGACTTACATAGTTTTGGCGAAAATTTATGCTCTCTTCGCTTGCCTACGTGTTCCAAATCATTTAAAATACCTGCGTCCTCATGGAATGAGGCACGTCTAAAAAACGTCACGCCATGGAAGTGGCCAAGCGCAAAATGTTTGTGGAACGTGGAGTCCGGTGGTAGGGCAACTTTGCTGTTTGCGGAAGGAAGCGGCCGTAGTGGGGTACAGTATTTACGGGAGATTAGCTGTGTGGCTTGATTCGAGAATATTTGACTTAGCCAGGCAACTGGCGTTTAGTCCTGTTGAAAAAAAACGGGAGCAGGTAACTGCAGCCTGCGAACTGTTGCAGCAGATTAGCCCCGTGGAACAATATCCATGGGACTTTGTCGTTTTTCGGTTGACCGGATTTCGGCCGCGCCAATCCGACGATGCCTCCATCTTGGGTCGGGTGTTAATAGCGGATCTGGGCGAACTGATAGAATATCTTTCCGACGCGTTGGAACTTCGCACCTCCGAAGTTAACGAGCCGGTGCTCTCGCAGGATGAAGTCACGCGACGTTTCAAGGTCTCCAGCAAAACCATTCAGCGATGGCGAACCAAGGGCTTGATCGCCCAGCGCTATGTTTTTTCCGATGGTACTCGGCGCCTGGGCTTTCGGACATCTTGCGTGGAACACTTTGCCCGCAAGAATGCCATGCACATAGATGCCGCCGCCCGTTTTCGCCAACTTACCGACGAAGATCGGCAATGGATCATCCGCCGCGCTCGCCGTCTGGTTGAACGCTGCGGCTGCAATCTAAAAACCGTTGCCCGGCGGATTTCCCGCCGTATGGTCCGCAGTCCGGAAACTATTCGTTACGTCATTCGCAAACATGACCGGACCCATCCTGATATGGCCATTTTTCCAGATGCATCAGGACCGTTGCGTACACAAGATCGTCAGATTATCACCAATTGTTTTGATCGTGGCGTCTCCGTACCCAATCTGGCCCATCGATATGGCCGTACCCGCTCCAGTATTTACCGGGTGGTGGGACTGGAAAAAGCTCAACGCATTAAAAACAGCCTCATTAACTTTGTCGATAATGCGCTCTTTCAGTTGCCTGATGCCCAAGCCGTCATTCTTGGTACCTTGGCGCAAGAAGCTCGCCATGCCGCTGCGGCTATCACGTTGATCGGATCGCCGGCCGATGCTGATGTGGATGCCGAACCATGGCGGCGATTACCTCAAGGGCTGCCCCCGCATCTGGCAGACATGTTTCGTCCGGATCCCATGCCTGAACCGCTGGTGCTCGATGCCTTCCGGCGCATGAATTATTTCAAATACCGAGCCCGGCAGCTTCAGCAGAATCTGGATTTGACCACGACCCGCTCGAGCGAAATATCAGAAGTCGAAGGGCTGCTTGCTCAGGCCGCATCCATTAAAAACCAACTCGTACATAATTTTCTGCGGGTGGTGGTGTATGTGGCACGCAAACACCAGCGCTACGGCAAAGATGTTTCGGAACTGGTTTCCGACGGCACGCTGTGGCTGCTGCGGGCCATTGACACGTACGATTTCTCGCGCGGCGTTAAGTTTAGCACGTATCTTTCCTATTCACTGATGAAAAACTATGCTCGCCGCCGCACCGAGCAGATCGGCTTGGCCGATCAGCGTCTCGTCACCGGCCAGGAACAACTGCTCGAATCCATTGATAATAACGATGCTGACGCCGTTCCGGAATCCGTCGATCAACTCCTGATGCAGGGACAGGCCGTCAAAGCCATGCGCAGCTTGCCGCCCCGGGAACGTGAAGTTCTTACCGCCCACTTCGGACTCGATCCAGCCAGAGCGTCAATGAGTCTGGGCCAACTCGCGGAAAAGATGGGCGTTACCAAGTCTCGGGTCCGCCAGGTGGAAACTCGGGCGCTGCGCCGCCTGCGCCGAGCTTTGGAAGAACGGTCCATGCCGGCCGCGATGCAGGCAGTTTAAGCCTGGCGACAAAATAAGTTGAGCCTTGTGCCCTCAGCCGACCCTTATCCTGCGGCCCGTATCTTTCACGCTGGTGCAATTCGGACACGATCTCCCAGCAGCGATGGCCATTCTGCACTGATGCCGGCATCCGTGATGATAAGATCCAGTTCATTCCAACCGCACACGCGGGCAAGCCCTTTGCGCCCAAATTTGCTCGAATCGGCCAGCAATACACGTTTGGCCGCCTGCTCAATCGCCAGCTTTTCCACCTGAACCATGGCCATATTGGAATTAAAGATATCATTTCCAAAGATACCGGCCCCGGAAAAGAGCATCACATCGGCATGAATTTCCGCCAGCGATTGCATCGCCAGCGGGCCAACCATCACGCCGGTACGCGGATACAACGCTCCACCCAGCATGATCAGTTCAACTTTTTCGTCATTGGCAAACTGCGTGGCAATGGTGAGGCTGTTGGTTACCACCTGCAACGGACGGGCCACAATCTGCCCGGCCATGTAATGCATGGTCGATCCACCATCCAAAAATACCGTCATGCCCGCCTGAATGATGTCCGCAGCGACTTTACCGATGGCCAGCTTCGCCGCTACCTGTTGATTCATCCGCTCTTCCAAAGCCGATGGGGGAGCCGTACGCCCGCGATAAATCACCCCGCCCCGCGGCGTTTCCACCCAACCCTGTTGCCGCAGCGATTCCACATCACGTCGCACGGTGGCCACGGAAACCCCGCAGTCCGCCGCCAGACTTGCCAGTTCGCAGCTTTGCCGCCGGCGGATCATCTCAAGCAATTTTTGCTGGCGTTCCACAATCAGCATGGCAATTTTCCTCGAAGTAGTCCGCAGGCCCGACTCATTTTCCCGATATTTTTGTCCACGTTTCTTCCAGTGTACGGGCACTGGCTGTAAGCCCGGCTACTTCCCTCGGCCACAACTCAGGTTCCAATACCGCCTCGACACCATGTCGCCCCACCACCGTGGGCAAACTCAGGCACACTTTCCGGATTCCGTACGCGCCATTGATCCGGCTGCTGACCGGCAGAATCAATTTCTGATCCAGAGCAATGGCATGAATAACACGTGCAATGCTCAAGCCCACCGCATAGCCCGCCCCGCCCTTGAGTCGAATAACTTCCGCCCCGGATTTCTGCGTGCGGCTGAAAATATCCGCCTGCTGTTGAGGTGTAAGCAATTTGGTCAGAGCCATGCCCGCGGCCGTTGCGCTCGACCAGATCGGCGTCATGGTATCTCCGTGTTCACCCAGAATAAGGGCGTCCACCTGCGTTGGCGGCAGACCACGCGTTGCGGCAATCAGCGAACGAAAACGCGTTGTATCCAGCACGGTGCCCAGCCCGATCACCTGTTTTTCCGGCCACGATAGATATTCAATGTTAAGACGCGTGAGAATATCCACCGGGTTGGAAACCACCACCAACACCGCATCTTTGCGCACGTTTACGCTGCGCAGCGAATCTAAAATGCCCTTAAACAAAGTCACATTGCGGTTGATCAGATCCAATCGTGATTCGTCCGGCTTGCGCCGTAAACCCGCGGTAATGCAGATAATATCCGAATCCGCCACGCCTTTAGTATCAGTGGCATAAATGCGCTGATCCCCGGCCAGTGATGAACCGTGCAAAATATCCAGGGCTTCACCCGCGGCCACATCGGCATTGGCATCCACCAGCGCAATTTCATTGACCAAACCTGCACATTGCAGCGCAAACGCCGCGTTTGAACCCACCCGCCCGCCACCCCCGATAATGCTTACCTTCATGCTGTTGTCCTTTCATCATCCGGAATCCATGCCGGCCAGAGCCGCTCGCTTCCGATATTCCTACGATTTCATGGATGCCATAATCTGATCCGTTACCCGCTGCACCATTTCCTCCAGTTTCTCCGGACTCACCGGCTGGGGCTTTTGCACCTGTCCATCCGCACAGGCGCAGGCCGTCTGTGGATGTGCCTCCAACGTAGCTAGAAAAGCCTGATTTTCCGCACCGATGCACCCTCCCGGCGCACAGGCCAGGCGTTGGTCCGGCAAGCCGAATTTTTCTTTTACCTTAAGCAAATCGACCATTTCGTCAGCCGTAAGTTGATTCACTTTGCCCAGTTGCCTGGACAGCAGCAGAATGCGGCAGTACGCATCGAGAATTTCCAATTTGTAGTAGGCGCCTATCAGCGTACTGTCAAAACTCACCGAGCCATGGTTGGCCATCATTACGGTGTTGGTTTGCTTATTGATCAGCGCCACCACTGATTCTCCAAGTTCCTTGTAGCTGGGCGTGGTATATTTGGCCATGGGAATTTTGCCCAGGAACACTTCGGCCTCCGGATGAATGCCCTCCGGAATGGGGATATTGGCAATGGCAAAGGCTGTGGCATGAGGTGGATGAGAATGAACCACCGCTTTCACATCCGGGCGGGCCTTGTACACCTGCAGGTGCAACAGCACTTCACTGCTGCGTTTCATCGCGTTGTGCTTGTCAATCTGGGTCCCGTCCATATCCACGATGGTAATCTGGTCCGGGGTTAAAAAGCCTTTGGATACGCCAGTGGGTGTGCAGAGCACCCGATCCGCGGCTATCCGCACGCTGTGATTGCCTTCATTGCCGGCGCAAAAACCCTTCAACCATATCCGGTGACCAATGTCACACATCTCGCGCCTGATCTGAAATTGATTTTGAGTATTCATATCAATACCTTTAAAACACACCCATTTTCGTCAATCGTTTGAATCTGCCGCCAGGCCGAGCAATTCCTTTTCCATGAGTGCCGGTGCTATTCCGTTGGACGTTAAAAGAACTTCCAGCATCGCAGCCATCGCTTGGTAATTATGTTGTGGATATTCAATCACCAGCAGATTGGCCCCCAAAGCCGTCACCGCATCCTGGACGCTTTTGGTCGTGGTACCCACCACAGCCCGCACATGCGCACAGCGATTCGCCATACACGCAGCCACGCCAGCGGTGGGCACAAACAGCACCGCGAGTCTGAATTCCCCCTGCCGCAAGCTACGGGCCATCCGCCGAATCACCCGTGGCATGCTCTCTGTGCTGTTACCGTTGCTGGCCACGGGAATCGGTCGTCCATGGTATTGTTCAATCACCCGCGCCGCTGTGGCACAGTGCCCCTGCACCCAGCAGCACCACGCAGCCCCAGCTTTGGTTTTCTCAGCCGCAGGCACGCCGTCACCACCATCCGCAGCAACCCGCTGCACCTGCAGTTTTCGCTGCTTCACTTCATCCATCGCCAGCGGAGAAAGTCTGGCCCCCGCCGCCAGATACAACACCGTTCCCTGCAACCCCTTGAGCCGATTCGCTGTAATCAGACCTGCAAGAACAGGCCCAGATGCCGGCGCTTGATCCTCTCTGGTTGCCGATGTCGCGCCGGCGACTGCACCTGCCGCACTGCCCGAGGGCTGTGCCCCAGCGGCGGCCAATTCCGGAAACCTGGAATAATCGCCCGTACATGTACCGATTGGTGCATGAATGTTGGCCGGCGGCGCATCAACCACTCCCCCACGCCCCAGCACTTGCAGCACCGCAGTGGTGATTTGTTCAACCAGCCTGGCATCCACATCGGTCATAAAAATACCATTCTCCGGACTTCAAGCTCCTGGGCACTCCGGCTGGAGCCTCCAAGCCATTGGTTACACTACGCGCAGCGAACCGCTGATCGACATGCGCCGAAACCGCGTAAATGTAAGAGGATTGGTAACACCTTCGCCGGTAGGCGTAGCCACCGTGTAACTCGGATATCCTTCGCCACCAATCCCCAGACAAGCAGTACTCGGACCGTTGACCGCAAACAACGTGGTGTTCATCGCCCGACCCATACGTGTAATGGTCACCAGATCATTGGAGTGAATAATGGCAGTGTGGCCGAAGCCATGTTCATATTTGAGGGCCAGATCAATCGCTTCATCAACGTTGGCCACCGGCACCAGAGGCACAAATGGCATCATCTGTTCCTCGGGCACAAAGGGATTGGCTTCATCAGTCTGACCGTAGAGCAGGTCCGTCCCTGTGGGGCACGAAGTGCCCGCAGCCGCGGCGAGCACCGCGCAATCCTTGCCCACCAGGTCTTTGTTAACCACGTGGTGATTATCTTTCCATGTAAAAGCTGCTTTGGTCAGGCGATCCACCTGTCCCGCATCCAGGCGATGGGCACCCGCCATGGCCATGGCGGCCATCATGCGGTCAAACACCTTTTCCACCACAAATACTTCTTTTTCGCCAATGCACAGCAAATTGTTATCAAACCCTCCCCCGGCAATGATGCTGCGCGCCGCCCGGTCCAGGTCAGCCGTTTCATCAACCACCACTGGCGGATTACCAGGCCCACCTACAATCGCACGCTTTTTTTGCGCCATCGCCGCGCGAGCCACCGCCGGGCCGCCGGTAATCACCAGTAGCGGAATGTCGCAGTGTTCAAAAATGGCATTGGCCGATTCCAACGTGGGTGGATCAATCAAACAGATAAGATTTTCAATACCATATTGGCGGGCAATAGCCTGATTATACGTTCGCACCGCCACCGTCGCGCAGCGATAACCTGAAGGGTGGGCATTGATGACCATGGCATTGCCTGCAGCAATCATATTGATGGCGTTGGCGCTAAGCGTCGGTATGGAATGCGTTACCGGCGTTACCACACCAATGACACCCCAAGGAGCAGGTTCATCCAGCCCAATACCGTTGTCACCGCTGTGGGCGATGGATTTCAGAAATTCCACCCCTGGCACCTTGGAGAGCAAATTGAGCTTGGCAATTTTATGGTCCAGCCGCCCCACTTTAGTCTCGGAGAGCTCTAAACGCCCCCATTCCTGGGCATTTTGCATTGCAATCTGCTTGATCAGGCGGCAGATGCCATCGCGAGTTTCCACGCCGGCGCGAATCAGCTTTTGCTGCGATTTCCCGGCAGCATCCACGGCATCGTTAACGGTTTTAAAAATCCCAAAGGTGGATTGCGCCCCGCTGCTGCCACCACCGGAAGTTCCCAGCCGTTGCAAGACTTCCCGCACCACCGATTCAACCAGGGTAGCCTGATCCATTTTACAACCTCACTGTGTCTTCATGCGGACGCGCAATGACCGTGGTAGATATGATTTGTCCCAATTTTCCACCGGCGGCTGCACCGGCTTCTATCGCCGCCTTTACGGCCGAAACATCGCCGGTAAAAGTAATGGCCACCATGCCGTTGCCCACGCGATGCTGGCCCACGTATGCCACATTGGCGGCCTTGAGCGCCGCATCAGCGGCTTCCACCGCCGCGATCAACCCTTTGGTCTCAATCATACCGATTGCCTGTTGTGCCATGGTAAAACTCCTTAAAAAAATGGACCTTGATCTTTGCCGTAACTATTTACGCAGCACTTTGCAGCACTGAAACCGTCTGCCGAGCCACGATCAACTCTTCATTGGTCGGCAACACCCACAACTGCACCGGGGATCCAGCCGCATCTATACGGGCTTCGCCCTTGGCTTTCTGGTTGCGCGCGGCATCTAAAATAATGCCCGCATATTCCATACCGGAAAGAATCTGCGATCTAACATCCACCGCGTGCTGCCCGATACCACCGGTCATCACAATTGCATCCGTCCCGTTGAGAACTGCCAGGTAAGCACCGATGTAGTGGCGGACCGCCTCCACAAAAATTTCTAGCGCCAGCTTTGCCCTGGAGTTACCTGCAGCAGCAGCCTGCTCTACCTCCCGGCAGTCGGAACTCACGCCGCTGGCTCCCAGCAGACCGCTTTGACTGCCCAGCATTTTCCAGACCGTGTCGAGAGTAAGGCCGCTTTGCAACAGCTTCAGAATAGCAAAAGCATCAAAATCGCCGGCTCGCGTAGCGTGGGGAATACCCGTTTGGGCCGTCATGCCGAAACTGTTCGCCACGCTTTTGCCATCGGCAATGGCACACACGCTGCAACTGCCACCGAGATGGCAGGAAATTATCTTTCTGGCATGGGGATTGATTTCCGCCATGCGTGTGGCAATGTACCGGTGCGAGGCCCCATGAAAACCATACCTTCGTATTGCCATTTTTTCCGTCCACTCATGCGGAATGGCATAGGCCTGGCGCTGCAAAGGTATCGTACGATGAAACGCCGTTTCAAACGCAGCTACCTGCGGCACGTGCGGCATCCGCTGGGCAAAGGCCCGCATCGCCGCGATGTATGGCGGATTGTGGGCAGGGGCCACATCCGAAAATTGCTCCATCACACTCAATACGTGTCCATCCACACGCACCACATCCAGGGGACCGCCATGCACCGCCTTGAATCCGATCGCCTCCACATCCTGCAGATTTTTGATCACGGCGTTATCCAGCAGTAGTTTTAGATGCAGATCGATGGCAGCAGCGTGGTTCGCCAGAACGGTGCTGCCGGAAAGTGGGACCTTATTCAATGCGGTAAACGTCCAGTCGCTGGCCGCGCGCCCAATGCGGTCAGCCGCACCCTGCGCAATCACCGCTTCGCCCGCGCTCATATCCAAGAGCTTATATTTGAAGCTGGTACTTCCTAAATTGGCAACCAGAACAATCATCGACCACATCCAATCCAACCGTGGAACGCCCCCCGCCTGCCCTCACGCCGAACCCGCCACCTGAAAAAATCAGAAATTATCCACCAGGCCTTCGGTGGGCCGGGCAATCACGTGGGAGGCAATCAGTTCGCCGACCCGTTGGGCTGCTGCGGCACCCGCTTCCACAGCCGCTTTTACCGAACCGACATCCCCTTTGACAATCACCGTAACATACGCTCCGCCGATCTGAATGCTTTTGACCAAACTGACATTCGCCGCTTTGAGCATGGCATCGGTGGCTTCCACCAGACCTGTCTGGCCGCGAGTTTCAATTAATCCTAGTGCATTGGACATAAAAACTTCCTTTCAAAAATTCGGCAATCCCGATTCTGTCATTATCTTTTACCGTAACGGCCTGGCTGCGACACCTGGCCTTTGAGCTTATTTCTTGACCGCGGCCGCTTTGGCCTTGGGCAGCACATTGGCAAGTTCTTCATGCGGACGGGCAATCACATGCACCGCCAGCACCTCGCCGATTTTGCCGGCCGCTTCCGCTGCCGCGTCAATCGCCGATTTCACCGCGCCAACATCTCCGGTGATAAATGTGGTCACCATGCCGGAGCCAACCTTGTCCCAGCCGACCATCTGCACGCTGGCCGTCTTCAAGGCCGCATCGCTGGCCTCAATCAAACACACCAGTCCCTTACATTCAATCATTCCCAACGCCTGTGCCATGGATTTCTCCTAAAAAAAACTGTCATTACTTCGCCTTCATGCGCAACCGCCGCGGCTACGCCTGAGGCAACAATTCAATTCGCGTAGCCGATTCCAGATCGCACGCATTGCCTTCATCGGTATCAATATGTACTTCCAGCCGCACCTTGGGATGTTCCCGCACGCGCACATTTTCAAAAATTACCCCGCATGGCCCCTGTACGCTTAGCCGCATCATCTGCCCGTCCTTCACCCCGTAGTGCGCCATGTCTGCTGAATTCATGTGTACATGACGCATGGCGCGGATGACACCCGTGGCCAGATTCAACGCGCCATAAGGCCCTACCACCACAATGCCACCCGTATCCGTATGATCCCCACTGATCCGCAGCGGCAAATCAATACCCAAAAATACTCCGTCGGTGTAGCTAAGTTCCACCTGGGTGTAATTACGCACCGGGCCTAAAATGCGCACGCTGGGAATCATGCGGTTGCGCGGGCCAATCAGATTGACCAATTGCTGGCTGGCGAATTCACCATCCTGATATAAATCTTTGTGCTTGGTCAATGCTGCGCCAGGACCAAACAATACCTCCAAACTTTCCTGCGAAACATGCATATGTCGAGCCGAAACATTCACCACCAGCGGATTTGGTCCACCGTTATGATCGGACGGTTTTATGATTCGGCTTTCAGCCACAATGCGTGCAGTCAACGCCTGGCGCACCATCGCTTCAATAGCCTTGCGATCTAAACCAGCTGTTACTGTTGTCATTCTGAATACTCGCGTATTCGCCGTTAAAACACAACCTTCAACAGCCATTATCGGCTGATTGTGCAGAATTTTACTATATTTTGAAATAATATGCAAGTAATCAAATTATTAGCACCATATTTTACATCATTACTCGCAATATCATTCAAATTATTGCTAAATTTGTACCAAAACCGGGCCAATTTCAGGATATTGCTCTTTCTTGTGCGGGAGGAGAATTAACCATCCATGACCCAATTTTGCCCTACCAACCACAGCCTGACCACCACCATGGATGGCCACACCGTTACCCTTTGACCCTTCGCCCATTGCCCGCCCAAAACTCGAGACTGGTAAATCAGGCCGAACGGCGTATAATTAAAGTTGTCTGTCCGTCACGTTAGACTCCGGCGCTGGTCCGGACCCCGCGACCGGCGGTATGCAGGAGTCTGCTTCGTGCTGAAGTTCAAACCAACTATATCTCCGCTGCACAAACAACTGCGCGATGGCGCGAGGGTCCGTTTGCAGTGGTATTATCTGATTGTATTTTTAATTTTACATATCTTAACTATTATCGCATTTTTGCCGATGTTTGTGCATTGGTCCTCCCTGGTGGTATTTGCGGTAATGGCATGGATTGCCGGTGGGCTTGGGGTTACCCTTGGCTACCACCGCCTGCTGACCCATCGCAGTTTTACCACCTACCGGCCTATTGAATATCTGCTCACCATTTTCGCCTGCTTGTCCTGGCAGGGTGGGCCTATTCAATGGGTTGGCACCCACCGCCTTCACCATGCAGAATCCGACGCCCCGGCAGATCCGCATTCGCCACGCGATGGATTTTCATGGTCGCATTTGCTATGGATTGTTTATGCCAGTCGGCCCGGAACCGATCCCTGGGCCTTAACCAAAGATATTCAGCGGGATGCTTTTCATCTCTGGATGGAAAAATACTGGTACATCCCGCAATTTTTCGCCGCCACCGGGCTACTGGCCGCAGGCTGGTGGTGGATCGGCAACCCAATGGGCGGAATTTCCTGGTTGCTCTGGGGATTCTGCGCCCGCGTGGTCATCATGTATCATGCCACCTGGCTGGTAAACTCAGCCGCCCACACGTGGGGATACCGTAACTTTGAAACTTCAGATGACTCCCGCAATAACTGGTGGGTCGCCTTGGTATCCTTTGGCGAGGGTTGGCATAACAATCATCATGCCCAGCAGCGTTCTGCCGCCCATGGCATGCGATGGTTTGAATTTGACATCACCTACCTGACCATCCGCCTCATGCAAACCGTGGGGCTGGCATGGAAAGTGGTTTCTCCTGTTCGTCCCGGCCAAGCTACCAACCTGCCGGCGCGCCACTTGGCAGCGCAGCAGCCTTCCAGCTAAAAATATCGCTGGAACCCTGTATCAGCCGGCGCGGCGACGCGTGTAATAGGTCGGTAGCGGACTGCCCAGCTTTTTCCACTGCGCAATAACCGCTTCCGATTTCCCGGCACTGTTTAACACATGCAGTTTACGTTGCACCATGCTGACAATGGCATCGCGGGCCGGACCAAGGTAATTGCGCGGATCGAATTCCGCTGGTTTGGTGGCAAACACTTCCCGGATTTTCGCGGTCATCGCCAGTCGCAGGTCCGTATCAATATTCACCTTGCACACGCCATACTTGCGCACCGCCATGGAAATCTGATCTTCCGGAACTCCTTTGGCGTTGGGCATCGCTCCGCCGTACTTATTCACCAGATCAATAAATTCCTGCGGTACGCTGCTGGAACCATGCATCACCAGCGGAATGCCCGGACAGGTTTTCATAATTGCTTCAATCCGGCCAAAGGCCAGCTTCGCTTCATGTTTGAACTTAAAGGCTCCGTGGCTGGTACCGATGGCCACCGCCAGTGAATCAATTCCAGTGCGTTTGCAGAAATCGGCGGCCTGCTGCGGATCGGTCAGAAATTTCTCGACATTTTTTTCATATTCCGCCGCATCCAGCCCCACGACATCCTCTTCAATTCCGCCCAGCATGCCCAACTCCGCTTCTACCACCACACCCGCGGCATGAGCCACCTGTACCGCCTCCGACGAAAGCCGTACATTTTCCTCATAGGCATGATGACTCCCGTCAATCATCACGCTGGTGTAGCCGTCGTTGACGCAAGTTTTAATCAAATCCACCGTATCGCCGTGATCGCAGTGAATAGCGATCGGCAGTTCGGGATGTTCTTCCACGGCTGCATCAATAATGTGTTTCAAATACCGGATGTTGGCGTATTTTCGTGCGCCCTTGGAAATCTGCAAAATACATGGACTTTTTTCCTTCGCGCACGCATCAATTATCGATTGCGCCAGTTCCATATTGTTGACATTAAAAGCACCGATGGCAAAGCCGCCGGTATACGCCAGATCAAACATCGGCTTGGTGGTCATCAGGGGCATCGAATCACCTCATTAAAAAAATATACATCACCAATCGCACCAGAGTAACATTCTAAGGAAAATCAGCTCGCCTGCCAAGAAGACTATGCATGAACTCTGCACCTTACCCGCAAAGCACCTCTTCGCAATTCCTTACGCGACGTATTCAGGGAGCCTCCGGAAACGACAGCCCACGGGGCAGATAATCCTGTTTCATGGCCGACTTTGCCAACCGCAGCGTGTCTTCCGCCAAAGCGTTGGCCCGCACCGTGCCCTGTCGAAGAACGGCCAATATCTGGCCAGGATCCTTCTGGTAAACCTCGCGCCGCAGGCGTATAGGCTCAATGAGTGCCACCAGCACATCCACCAGCTTCTTTTTGCATTCCACATCGCCAATGGCCCCAGCCCGGTATTTTTCCTGCGTTTCGGCCACCCAGTTTTTATCCGGGTTGAACGTCTCATGGAAAATCCACAGCGGGTTATTTTGAGTGCGCCCCGGATCCGTCGCCCGCTTCCGATTCGGGTCCGTATACATGCCCATCACCTTTTTGCGGATGGTATCGGCATCATCGCTTAAAAAAATAGCATTGTTAAGGGACTTGCTCATTTTCAGCAATTGTCCGGATTCTCCCGGACCGCCTGTGCCAACCAGCCGATGCACGCGGCCCAGCTTGGGTTGAATTACCGGAAACAAACCGCCGGCTTGCACGTAATGTTCATCCGGCGTTTGTGGATCCACGCCGCAATAGACCTGGTCAAATCGGCGGGCCACCTCTCGCGTAAGCTCCAGGTGGGCGAGTTGATCTTCCCCTACCGGAACAAGCTGGGGCCGAAAGGCCAGAATATCGGCGATCTGTCCGATGGGATAAAGTAAAAATCCGAAGCTGTAATTGTCGCCGAGTTTTTTATCCCGAATCTCATCCTTCAATGTTGGATTGCGCATCAGTCGTGGAAACGGAACCAGCATGGCAAAAAAGAAGGCCAGTTCGGCAATGGCCGGCACTTCGGATTGAATAAAGATGGTGCTTTTGGCCGGATCTATACCGGCGGCCAGATAGTCGGCGGCAATTTCCAGAACACTTTCCCGGATTTCTGCTGGTTTTTCTACGCGGGTGGTAAACGCGTGAACATTGGCAATGATAAAATAACAATCAAATTCATCCTGCAGTTTCACGCGGTTTTCAAGCGAACCAACCCAATGTCCCAGATGCAGCCGGCCCGTGGGTGTATCGCCCGTGAGAATTCGCGGGCGCGAGGAAACGGTGGTGGATGTCATGTAAAATCTCCGTGATACACCAGCGGATGGTGCGACCAATATCGCAGGTATCAATGACCGCGGGCATTGGCGTTTATTATCCGGTTTGACACAAACTTGTAAACCCGCACTGCCACGCCCAGAGCCGGCTGTTCCTGCCCACCTCCCACAATATTTCAGACATGATGTTTCAGGATCGGGTATACTCGAATCGGCTTTAGCATGGTGCAAGGAGAACCAGGATGGACTCCGAATTATCAGTTTCTGCCTTTTCTCAAGCCCTGGAAACCTGCGAGAATTGTGGTCGTGTGATTGGCCGACTTGAACAGCCTTATTTATTTCAGGAGCACATCGTCTGTTTCAGTTGCTGGCAGGCCATCTGGCAGGCGGCCGAGCCGGCGCTGGTGCCGTTTAATTCCCTGCCAAGCTCCAATGGTTCTGTCGGCCGCACGGACTTGCAAAACACATTTTTTGAAGTGGCAGTGGAATCCAACCAGCCACCAGTCGCGGACATTCCCTCGCTGTTGGAACTGGCCCAGCACGGCGATGTGCAGGCGATGACCATGCTGGCTGACAGTTATGCCCGTGGCCAGGGCGTACCACAAAGCGATCAGGAGGCGTTTGGCTGGTATTTGCGGGCTGCGGAAAATGCTGTTCCAAAGGCCATGCTCAACGTAGCCGAGTGTTTTGAAAATGGGCGCGGAACCAGCCTTGATCCGGCAGCCGCCGCTACCTGGTACGAGCGTGCCCACCGGGCAGGAAATTCGGTTGCGGCAATACACATTGGGCGCATGTACGAAACAGGCCGCGGCTTGCGCCAGGATTTCTCCAAGGCCCTGGCGTGGTATCAAAATGCCGCTACCGCGAACAATACCGACGCTATGAATCATATTGGAACGATGTACGATCTGGGGCACGGCGTGAAGCCGAATTCAGATATGGCCATGGAATGGTACCTCAAAGCCGCCCAACGCGGTCATGCCGGTGCCATGACCAATTTAGGGCTGGTTTATCATTCGGGCGGACACAACGGGCCGGACTTTACCCGAGCCATGAGCTGGTATCAAAGCGCGGCCGCAGCCGGCGATCTTGCGGCCATGGTGAATATCGGCACCATGTATGAACAAGGACACGGGGTGCAGCGCGACTACGACATGGCCATGGTCTGGTACCAGCGGGCCGCCACGCGCGGCAGTCCTGATGCGATGGCTTACATCGGATCATTGTATGAGCAGGGCTGGGGTGTCAGCCAAGATTTTCAGCAGGCCATGGAATGGTACCGTAATGCCGCCGCCGCAGGTAGCTTGGATGCCATGGCGGCAATTGGTTGTATGTATTGGGGCGGAGCGGGTACACCGCCCGATGCTGAAAAATCGATAACCTGGTTGACCAAGGCCGCCCACGGCGGCAGCTCGCTGGGCATGTGGAATCTGGCGTTGCTGTACGAACGTGGGGATGCAGTGAAGTGCAGCTATGGTAAAGCCGTAGAGTGGTATGTTCGGGCCGCCGATCTCGGCGATACCGATGCCATGTGCCGCATCGGCCTGCTTTACGAGAAGGGTGGCCCGGAATTGGTGCGGGACCTGCGACGGGCGCGGCGTTGGTATCAATCTGCCGCAGGCAAGGGCGACAGCAACGCCATGTTATTTATGGGCTATTTCTATGCCACCGGAAAGGCCGTGCGCTTGGATTATATGGAGGCTCTGGCCTGGTACATGCGTGCAGCGGAAGCGGGCAACATTCTGGCTATGCGGCAGGTGGCCGCCTTCTACGAACGTGGCCTTGGAGTTCGCCGCAGTGAGCGCGAAGCCCTGCGCTGGCACCGTATGGCCATTGACGCCCAGGAAGCCGCCGAACCAGCTTAAACCACCGCTGGGGCACGGAAAATTGCCGCCAGAGCGTCGGCTGCGGGTTTGCGTGCTCCGTGAAAGTCGATAACGGAGGTATTCACCGGACAGGGAAATGTATCGTGCCCCATCCAGATGATAATTCCGCCGCAGCGCGGAAAGCGGGACTTGCAGGCCCGCGCCGCAATGGACAAAGCCTCGACCTGGCGCTTTTGGCTCCAGGCAACATAGGAATCCAGGCTGTCCGGATTGCCACCCGCGGCAATATAATCATCCCACTGAATCCACCAGGCACAGGTGTGCAGCCAATATGAATTGGTGCTGCTGGCGGGCCATTGCCGGTCCAGGCCAACGGTGCGAATCAATTCCGCTGCGCATGCGCCGGGCATACCCGTTTCCGATCGAAAAAGAGCATCATCCTTTTCCCAGTAATCACGCCATCCGGCAAGATCGCCGGAATGGTTCCACGGACCATGAACATCGTGATGCAGACCTTTGCCAAAATCTTCCCTGGCTGCCATAAAGCGCGGTCCGGAAGAGGAAGACGGTAAAAATCGCCGCGTCGGATCGATCCGCCGGACCAGATCGCCAAGCATGCTCATCATGGGATGATCCACATCAATTGGTTTACCCGTACCCGTCTTACTGCCGTCCAAACCACCCTGCAATTCATTGCCTCCGCACCACAGCAGCAATGAAGGATGGTGCTGGCGGCGCTGGATGTAACCTTCGGCAATCATTTGCATTTCAGCTATCACGCCGGCATCTTCCGGAGGCCAATTATCAATTCCGGAGGAAGAAAGCGGAAATTCCTGCCACACCAAAATGCCCAATTCGTCGCAGATATCGTAAAAATATTGTTTTTCCAGAAAGCCCCCACCCCATACTCTCAGGATATTGGTGCCCATGTCCCGGTACGTTTCCAGACGTTGGCGATAATCCGCTTCCGTAACGTCGGCAAAATTCGGCCGCACAGGCACCCAATTGAATCCCTGCAGAAATGTATCAACGCCGTTGACGCAGCACCGCCACGGCAAGGCATCGGAGGGAGCCTGCATGCAAGGTTTCCACTCGATCTGACGAAAACCTATCCGGCGGGTGTGCCTGTCCAGAATGGTGCCCCCAGCATCCAGCAGATTCAACTCCAAGTCGTAAAGCGTCCGCGGACCATTGCCGTTGGGATTCCACGGTTGCACCGGTCCTGTGGGAATGCGGACCTGCACCTGACTTTTCACCGGTATCAAGTGACGCAGGGTCATCGTACCGGTATTAGCTTTCATACGAATTTCCACATGAGTGGCGGTGGTCCAGGCCAATCTTGCGTCCAGAATTAGCTCGCCTGCTCCCGTAGCAGCATCATAATCGGTAAATAACCTCAGGCTCTCGATGTTCTGGCCATGGTCCACTTCCAGGCGAATGGAATCCCAAATACCGATCTGGACGATTCGGGGTGTCCAATCCCAACAATAGTTGAATCGCGGCTTCCATTCTTTAATGCGCGAGGTCCAGCAAATTTGGCCCAGATAGTCCGGCACGCCTGTGAAGACGATCATCAATTTGTTTTCGCCGGCTTTGAGGTGCTCAGTCAAATCGAACACGTGTGATACCATGCTACCGCAAAATTGGTCTATTTTGCGGCCATTAATCAGCACAACGCCGCGGTAATCAAGGCCGTCGCAACGCAGAATTTTTCGTCCGCCGGCGGCTGTCCATGTGTCTGGCAAGACAGTTTGAAAAACCCAATGCCGGTTTTCCACCCATTCGCACTCTCGGGATTGCAGGCCGATGTTCCAATCAGGTAGCAAACCGGCGTGGCGAAGGGCCTGCTGCACAGAACCAGGCACTGTGGCGACCAAGGGCTTAATTTCCGGCTCCAGAGACCAGCCCGTTTCCATGGATGCTGACAGCCGCCAATGCTCGGGACGCCAGCCAGTAAGCTGCCAGGGCAATTGCGCAAGATCATAGGTTGATTTTATCAATGGATATTACCTTATCAAAAACTATGAATGGCCCTCCGGCCACAGTGCCTACCGTAACCGCACGTACAATACGCGGTATTTGGAGCCGGTGTAATTGATGGTAAACGGTGACACGCTGGAACCCGCTACGTTGATTTCAATCCGGTTATACCCCTTACGCAGCGCCAGCGGAAGTACGTATACTGTCCACGGCAGCATCTGCCAGTAACGTGTATCGGCATGCGATGATGCCGCCAGTGCCGCGCCCAAAGCCGCTGCACCCAGCCCGACCAGGGCAACTGTGCCGTTATTGTTGTGAGCACCGCTGTCAGCGGCTATCAGCCCCCCCGCCATCAAGCCTGTACCGAGAACCGCCTTGGTTTCGCGGATGGTGTTCATCGTCAGCCAGCGTTTTTCCTGCGCCAGCGCCAACGTGTTGACCATGGCTGAATTACTGATGCCGGCCACCGCATGGCCGTTCAGCCAAGCCTGAACCGGTGGAATGGGCCCCACCTGCCACGGGGCCGGGGTAAATACCGTCTGTTCCCCATACCACCCCTTCGACCGCCGCCGCGGGCCAAACCCATAATCTACAAAAACCAGCGCGTTCACCTTGGGGTTGTACAACCGCTCCACAATTGGACCTAGTGCAGGATTAAGCTGCACGGCGCGGTTGAAATTAGCACGCGCCAAATCAGCATTGCCCATATGCAAATAGCATACACCCAGCCCAAAATAACCGAGTGTAAAATCCGATTCTATCCGGGCATAACGCTGGACCGCGGGCAAATGGCTGTTTGGTGCGGCATATTGCCGCAAACGGAAAAGACTGTTGGCAAAAGCGGCTCGGGCATTGTTGTATTCGCCCTTGATTAAAAAGATCAGCCCCAGGTAATAATGGGCCATGGCCCGTTCAAATGGCTGGCCTTTCCATACCTTAAATCCATCATAAACAATAACCGCTCCCAGCACGTGGCTGCCGGTGGTTACGTTTACCGCATTCATGACCCGGTAGGCACGCAAAAATGCCTGCTCGGCATGATTGAGGTTTCCCGCAGCCAGCGCCGCCGAGCCATAGCGACAATTATTAAGCACATAATTCTGGTTTTTCTTTTTCGTCAGCGGAACCAGCGATTTTTCCGCCTGCGGGTAATCTCCCAGATAATAGTATGATACTGCTTGCTGCACCTGCGCCGATTCCTGCGAACACCCTGCCAGTGCACCAGGCATCAACACAGCCAGCAGCAATAACAGCACCCCATAGCTTCGCCGCATCGGCAGCAATAGACCTCTTGCCACAGGCATAGACTGCCCGTATTGATCGTGCCGGCCACGGCTGGTTTTTGGTTGATATTTCATCAATTCCATCGTTTCACATAAAAAGCCGCGTTCATAACTGCTTTTCCCGTTGCCCTTTCTGCTCACTCGACCGCAGCACCTGCCTTAATCCAAAAAACTTCCATGCACTGCTTTTTTAACCTCATAAGAGTTTTCCCAAATGATCTGGCCAGTGCGAATGTTGGTTAACAGGTACGTACACAGGTAATAATCACTGCGGTACCGATGCGCCACCTTGGTATCGGAATAAAACACGGCGCGCAGGGCATACTTTGGCTGGAGCCGGCGAACATCCGGCCCAAGCTGCGCTGCACTCCAGCCCTCCTGGACCTGCAGTTCCTTAAATGTCTCCCGGTTGAGCACAAATACAAATCTACTGCGCAAGGCCGGCTCGCCATTGAGCAGTACCCGCACCCGATGCAAAAATATATCCCCTTCACCGCGTGGAATAATTTCATCTGTCATATTGCGCAAATGGGTCAGCACAATCACCATCGGCCCGTGCACGGTAATGGCGGCAATTTGGGGATTCGATGCGATGGAGGCCGCCATTTTATCAGTCATGACCATCAGATCATGCCCGGATAAAAAGGTGGACTCCATGTTGCGATTTAACGCCGTCCCGCAGCCGCTCACGCTGACTGTAAACAGCGCCAACAAAAGTCCAATCCATCGCATCGGAATTCTACCTGGTATGGCTGGGGCCACAACGGCATCAGAAATTAAGCGTTCGTACTTCGTAATGGCCCTCCCAGACAACCTCACCTGTACGTAAATCCACCAGTTGGAACGTGCACAGGTGATAGGTGGTGGCCGCGTTGGGCAGGTCATAGAAGTGCCCTTTCAACACATATTGCGGAACCATCAGGCCCTGTTGTGGAACCCCTGCCCGGCTGGACTGGCCGAACCCGCCGTTGTCGCCGCCCAGTTGCTTTTGTTGCAGTTGCAGCGTGGTCTGCCTGGATTCCACAAAGGCTATACGATCCTGGGCATATTGGTTCAAAAGGGCCCGGATTCTCGCCACATAAATGGCATCATTTTGCCACGGTTGGCTGGTGCTATTGGTAACACTGCCCATAACAACAATCACCTTGTTGGGATTTTGCGCAATCACCTGGGATTGCAACATGTCCGCCGCCATGCGATTGGTCATATCCACCAGATCGCGTGATTGCAGGCCCTGGTCTGCGGGAACAAATTGCGACACCCCGGGCCGCAGTTGGCTGTATGATTTTTGGCAGCCACCCAGTAATAATGGCATGGCCACAGCCAATATCGCCCCCGCCAACACCAAAAGTACCGGCTTGGTCACAAAACCACCGCCGGATTGCCCCCAACAAACCACCCTATCGCTCAATGTCACCGGCAATTGCTTTTGTAAAATAATCATATCAGCACCTTCTATACCAAAAGTAATACGCAATTCATGGCGTCCAGTTGCATTATTATTACCTCTGGGGTGGGCGAGTCAACTGCTATTCCGACTTGACTTGATTAGTGCTTGCGTCAGCGAGAACCATCTTGCCTTGTGCCAACAACATGCGGCCCAAAGAGTGGTGCGGCTGGCAAGAGCCTGCGAAGCACTATTGACCCTATATGATTTTCAAGCGGAGTACTGGTTGCGCCAAAGCAGTCAGCATGCCGGCCATAAGGTGCGATATACCAGTGGAATCCAGATGCGCATGGCCCCGGGTCCGCGATTGGCCCAAGCGAAATACGGAATGGCCACCAGATTCACCGAGCGCAAGATATCGGCCTGTCTCAACGGCTTATAAAGACAATTTTGCCACGCCGTCACGTCGGTCAAAACACCCACCGCTCGAATGGTGGTAACTCCTCCCAGCAAATCTGGTCGATCATGTACTTCCAGCGGTTTGGTGGCATCGATCTGTACATCCAATAGCGGCGTTTGAGCCTCACAATCAGGCTGTTCCACGCAGTATACCAGTGGCCCACGGATGATGGCGGCGCAGTGGTGAATGCTCTCAATGTTCGGATTTCCCATCAGCAGTTGCGGTGGCATGGTCAGCGTCAGGAACACGGTATCACCTGCTTTCCAGGCTCGTGTGACAATGGCGTAGCCGTGGCGCATGTTGAGCTTCATTGCCTGCCCATTGATCGTCAGCGTTGCCAGGCCACACCAGGCGGGTATCCGTAATGATAGTTCCCACGGCTGGTTTTGAGTGCGTTCGATGGTGATATTTATTTCACCCCGCCATGGGTATGCAGTATTTAATAGCAGCGTGGCAAACGAGGTCTGCATCTTGGCGGCGGCATAGTGATGCCATTGGATACCCGCTCGACTGATGGTACAAAGATAGTGGTGCAGCGAGGCCATAAGCCGCATGACATTCGGTGGACAGCAGGCGCAACCATGCCATTCAGGTCGTTCTATGCCGCCGCGAGACAACATGGGATTGACATAGAAATAACGATCGTGCCGCAGTGATACTCCAGCAAGAAAGGCGTTGTATAGAGTTGTTTCCATCAGATCGGCAAAACGCGAATCCGCGGTAGCCAGCAACATCCGAAAATTCCAGAAAATACTGGCAATGGCGGCGCAGGTTTCGCAGTAAGCCGTGTCTGTAGGAAGTTCATACTTATGACCGAACGCCTCCGTGCCGTGGCGCGAACCCACACCACCGGTAAGATACATGTTTCCCGCAGTCATATCCTTCCAAAGCCGCTGCTGGGACTCTAACAAGGCGGCCTCCCCGGTTTCCAGAAATAAATCCGTAACACCCGTGCACAGGTAAAGCTGCCGTACCGCGTGGCCGACCATGGCCTCGGCCTGCCGCACCGGGGTATGATCCTGATAATACGTGGATCCGAAAGTCCAGTGTTCGGTTCCCACCGTGCGCTTTCCCCGAACGTCGATGAAATAAGCGGCCTGGTCCAAATATGCTTTCTGCCGGGTAATACGATAAAGTTCAATCAGCGCGGTTTCTATTTCCGGATGGCCGCAGCAGGTTTCCAGCCGGCCCGGACCAAAGACTGTCATGATATGATCGGCAAATTTGCAGGCCACATCCAGCAGACAACGGCTGCCTGTAGCACGAAAATGAGCAACCGCAGCCTGCATCAGGTGGCCGGCGCAGTACAGTTCATGGCCGATATGAATCTGCTTCCAACGATTGTGCGGTTCCACCACCTGATAATACGTGTTGATGTAGCCATCGGGTGCCTGTGCTGCAACGATCAGATCAATGGCCCGATCGGCCATCGCAGAGATTCTCATACTGGGGCTGCGCTGCAATTCAAACGCAACCGCTTCCAGCCATTTGTATAAATCGGAATCGGAAAAAAGCGGCCCTTTGTAATCGCCCTGAATCCGCCCCGCAGCCAACGCTAGATTATGAAAATTGCCGAATTGTTCCAGCATCTGGTAACCGTGAGCGAGGCCAACTTCGGCATTCAATTGCTGACGTAACCGCCAGAACCCGTCGCCCAGTGTCGCCGGTTGGGCCTGTAAGACGGCAAAAGGAGATGCCGATACATCGATGGGGCCGGGGTTACAAAATTCAGTCATCGGTTACAGCCCTGATCATCGAACAAGCATCGCGCATGACCACAACCTTCCGCCTTCTTTGGTATTTCATCCGACGCATGGCTTGTATGCAAGCACCCCTGCCACACGCCGTATCAGCACCGCCAGTAGACCTAAGGCCTTCCCTGCACCTTCTGTATCAATGGTGATTAAAAACTCCAGCGAGACCCAACCGGGTACTGCAAGCTCTGATACCATTGCGGGAACCCGTGCGGTTCTCAAGCGTCTAAAGAGCTGACCCGTTGTGGTGTAGCGATGAATAAGGTTTGTTTTAAGGAGATTCATCATGCGCAGGTCTTTGCAAGCGGGAGCCTTGGCGTTATTAATGGGCGTATGCCCGGCGTGCCAATCGCAGTGGGGACTCAACAGTGGCGGGCCTAAGACCAATGGACTCGGGGCCGGTGCAGGGCGAACGCATACTCGGCATAGGTGGTCTTGGAACAGCCGAAGGCGAGGCGGAGTTGTTGAGCGGGCGGGAAGATGTTAAATTTCTGGCGTAACAACCGCGGATCCGGGTGGTGTTTGGATTAT
>JAJYDW010000080.1 GCA_021790385.1 Planctomycetota bacterium | reverse complement strand
CAAGGCCTAAGTCTTCGCCCTCACCGCCGGACCGTGACTTTCACCGGCGCGACATGGCTGGTCGTATGACCCGCTCCCTGACATAAATTCCCCGACGGGGAGCCGCTAAGGCTCCCCGTTTTATTTTGGAGTGGACGGCTATTTTTATGCCGTGAGCCGCTGGTGACTGCAGCAAAGGCCTGATCGATGGCCAAAGCGTGGTATAATTCATGGATTCGGATAACAGGATAAATACCATGCACATTGAAGATATCTTTGCCCGCGACCGCACCACCTTTTCGTTTGAGTTTTTCCCCCCCAAAACGGATGCGGCCGCCGAGCAGCTTTTTGCGCATATCCGCCAGCTTGAACCGCTCAAGCCATCCTTTGTTTCAGTAACATACGGAGCGGGCGGTTCCACACGGCAACGCACGCACGAACTGGTGCTGCGGATCCGTCGCACCACCACTCTGGAACCGATTCCCCATCTGACCTGCATAGGCCACAGCCGCGTGGAAATTGAAGAAATTTTGACCCGTTACGCTCAAGCCGGGGCCGGCAATATCCTGGCTTTGGCGGGCGACCCTCCAAGGGATGCTCCCAATTACGATCGCACCAACGATGATTTTCAACATGCCGGGGACCTGGTGCAGTTTATCGGGGAATTTAACCGTGGTGGAACTCATCCGGACAAACGCGGCTTTGGCATCGGTGCGGCGGCGTTTCCGGAGGGACATCCAGGCATGCCCAACCGACTTATGGAAATGGATTATCTCAAGGCCAAGGTGGACGCCGGTACGAACTATCTTTGTACACAGTTATTCTTCGACAACCACGATTTCTACGATTTTCGCGACCGTTGTGAACTCGCTGGAATTCGGGTGCCGATTTTGGCCGGTATCATGCCCATCACTTCCCTGGCGGGCATGCAGCGCATGGCGGAATTGGCCCTGGGTACGCATTATCCCGCTCCCCTGTTGCGGGCCGTCCGCCGCTGTGGGGAAGATCCGGACGCCATCCGACGGGTCGGTATTCACTGGGCCACCGAACAGTGCCGTGATTTATTGGATCAGAATGTACGAGGCATTCACTTCTACACGCTCAACCATTCCGGTGCAACGTTGGAAATTTTCAAAAATCTCGGCGCCGTGGATGCCGTCAGCCTGGGCGCAGGTGGAGGATTGTAGCTAATTCAGGAGTCGGCCATGCATACACTTCAGGATCTGCTGGAGGAAAATCTGTGGCAGCAATATGTGACTCTTAACCCCCAGGTGAAAGTCATTCACCGTTTGTTGCGCGCCCGCGGAGAACAAATTGTCAACGATCACCTTGCCCTGCGAACCTTCGGTGACCCGCGCGTGGGGCTGGATGTCATGGCTCAACCCTTTGTGCAACTGGGTTATCGCTGCGCCGGGGATTACACCTTCATTGAAAAAAAACTGCGGGCGAGGCATTATGAACATCCCGACACCACTCAACCCAAAATATTCATCAGCGAATTAAAAGTTGAGCAATGCTCCCCCGCACTGCGGAATTGTGTCGATTCGTTGCTGGATCAAATGCCGTCCGGGGCCGCCAACGTCTGGTATTTTCCCGGCAGCGGGCGATTGTGGAAACTCTCCTATCCGCAGTATGAAAGCCTCAGGGCAGAATCCGAATATGCAGCCTGGGTGGCGGCCTTTGGCTTTATGGCCAACCACTTCACCGTGCTGGTCAACGCGTTAAAAACATTCGACGGCATCCAGAACCTGAATATATTTCTGCGGGGGCACGGGTTTAAGCTTAATACCGCCGGCGGCGAAATCAAGGGTTCGCCGGCGATATTTCTGGAACAGTCCTCCACGCTGGCCGACAAGGTGACCGTGGAATTTTCCGACGGCGTCAATACCATCCCGGGGTGCTATTACGAATTTGCCCGACGCTATCCGTTACCCGATGGCCGGTTGTATCAAGGATTTGTCGAAAAATCCGCGGATAAAATATTTCACAGCACCGATCGTTCGCCGTAGCCATCTTTTGCCGTTGTGCTCATCGGAATTATTTTGCCATGCACCACGGCCATCCCCGAATCGTGCTACAAATCGTAGATTCCGGGCAAGCACAAAATGGTCACCAGTTCATCCAAAGCCGCACAGGATTCGCTGCTAAGCTTAGGATCGGCCAGATCCCTCGGTGAAAGCCGATCGCGATAATGGCGCTGGATCCATTGGCGCAGCCGCCCGGCCAACGTCGCGGTCAACATCACACCCTGATGCACCGCAGCCAGTTCCACAGCCGTAGCCACAACGCGCAGACGCAAGCACGCCGGGCCACCGCCATTGTGCATACTCTGGCGGACATTGACGAACTTCAGTACCGCAAATATTCCCTGGTCCTGCAGCGATTGCAGCACATCCATGGCCCGCCGATGATGCTGACATTCCTCCGGAGCCAGCCATAATCTGCGCCCGTCCGGAAGGGTTAATAATTGACTGTTGAATAAATACGTATCCACCGCGTCGGCGAGGGAAAAACGTCGGTCCGGCACCACGCAAATGACCGGCTCCGTGCGAAACAGCATGCGATACCGTCGGCGAATATCCTCCACCGCTCCGGTGGCAAAGGCGTGTTCATGGCAGATCAGGACATTGTCCTGAGAAAGAGCAATAACATCATTATGAAACACCCCTGCATCAATGGCTGCGGGGTTTTGCCGGATGAACGCAACCGCCCGGGAATGCAGCCCGTGGTTACGCGCTACTGCGGCCGAGGCCGCCGCCGTTTGCCGCGCCGGATAGCGCCGTGCAGGCCGGTCGGCAGTGTTGGCCGAAGCCAGGCCATCGCTGCCGTAAACAAAAATTTCCAGTCCCCGCCGCCCGCCAGGCGGTGCCAACCGCAATTGATTGGCGGCTCCCTCATCGCCAAGAGCCGGTACCGGGGGCAATGGATCATGGTGCGCGAAAAATTGCGGCGTGCTGAAAATCGCCCGCAAGATGCGAGCCGTCGTGGCCGCTTCTATGGACCGGTGCAATTGCCCGATGAGATTGGCAGGGGTGAAGTGGATACGTCCATCAGCGCAGTCCGCAGACGGTGACACGCTTGCGGCATTGGCCGCCCACATGGCCGCTGCACTCCACGCCGCCAGCGGCGGCGCATGTCGCATGGCCCGGCGGATCACCTGCGCATCGGAACCGCAGAATCCCAACCGCCGCAGCAAGCCCAAATCCGGCCGCTGGTGCGGTGGCAACACCAATTGCGTTATCCCCAGCCCGGCCACCAATTCCATCTTGGCCAGGCCCTGCAAAGCGGCCAACCGTGGATTGGCCGTCTGTTGACCATGTCTCATCGAGGCCAGATTGCCCCACGCCAGCCCTGCATAATTATGCGTTGGTCCCACCAACCCATCACATTGGATTTCAACCGTTATCTTCATCCGCTTATTCCCGGCGGCAGCCACAATGGTGCCGGCTTGGCGGATTCCAGCGATGCCACAGGGTAATCGCAATAATCCGCAGAATAATATCCGGCAGGTCGATGATTGCCGCTGTAGCCCGTGCCGCCAAAAGGCAACTCGCTGGAGGCTCCGGTGGTAGGGCGGTTCCAATTGATCACGCCCGCTTTAATGCCCCCGCGAAAGGCTTCAAATAGATCCCGCCGGTCGGTGATAATTGCTGCCGCCAGTCCATAGCGTGTGTGGTTGGCCTCTGCCATAGCTGCTTCAAAATCCGCCACGCGAATCACCTGCAGCAACGGACCGAAAAATTCTTCATCCCGGCGATCCGCCATGGCCGTAACGTCCACAATGGCCGGTGTCAGCAGTGCCGGTAATTCCGCCTGTGGCCGGGCCAGCCGCAAAGCCGACCCGCCGCCCGCTATCATCGCCTGCTGGGCCTTTAAAATCTGCAATGCCGCTTCCTGGGTGACCAGCGGCCCCATGAACGGCTCCGGACGTAATGTGTGCGGCCCAACGCGAATTTCTCCCGTGGCACGTACCAGGGCCTCCACAACGGCATCTCCATCCCGCCCCCGCGGCAACACCAGCCTGCGGGCGCAACTGCACCTTTGACCGGCTGTGATAAATGCCGACACGATGGTGGTCATCACCGCCGCCTTGATGTCCGCAGCGTCCCAGATCACAAGCGGATTATTTCCGCCCATTTCCAGAGCCACAATACGCTGCGGAAATTCCACAGACGCTTTCGCCAGAGCCATGCCTGACCGAATGCCGCCGGTGAAAAATAATCCGTCCAGGTCCGGCACTGCTCCCAAATTCTGCCCCACCCTCCCATCGCCTTGAATCAAATTAAACACTCCCGCCGGAAGCTGCGCTTCCCGCCAGAGTTCCGCCATCCACCGGCCTGCGCCAGGCGTAAGTTCGCTGGGCTTAAACACGATGGTATTACCCGCCAATAATGCCGGCAAAATATGGCCATGCGGCAGATGCCCGGGCATATTAAATGGTCCGAGCACCGCAATTACCCCGTGCGGTCGAAACCGGGTGTAGCCCGTGGCATCCGGTAAATCTAGCCGGCTCTGGGCGCGACGGATGGTATACGCCCGGCACGCAATGGTGAATTTAGCCTGCATCGCCGCCACTTCCGCCAGCGCTTCCCAATCTGGCTTGCCGGTTTCCGCCGATATAACCGCCGCCAGCTCTACCCGATGCTTAGCCAGCAAGTCCGTAAAACGGGCCAGAAATTCCGTTCGTTGACTGATGCTCAGGCCGGCCCAGGAGCCAAAAGCCGCTTTGGCCACCGCTACCGCCTCATGAACCTGCTCTGCATCACCAGCACGGCCCCGCCACACCAATGTCTCATCCGCCGGATTGTGCGACTCAAACATCCCCCCGCGACCCTCCACCCAGTTGCCGCCAATAAACAGCTCGCCCGCATCAGCCATGGGTATTCCCCCGCACAGTTACGCCCGCCCCGCCGCGCAGGGTTACGTAGCGAATGTTGTCACCCGCTTTTACCAGAAGCGCCTCTGCACTGAGGCCGTCAATTTGCACACCACCATCGGCACCCACCTGTACCCCCGCACGGCAAGCCCGAAAATCCAGTGCCGTATTCGACACGGCATACACATCCGTCCCCTCCGGCAAGGCCCCGATACGCAACACCTTTCCCACGCGGCTTTCCCGCACTGTGCGAATCTTCTCACGGGGGCAACCCACCACCGCTCCAGCCTCAAATATGTCCACCATATTTTCAAACACGAAGCCTTCATCCTGCAAAATTTTCAGCGCCGGCTGCGTGGCCGGATGAACCTTGCCGATGGCTTCCTGAGCGGCGGACCCCAGCAACGGAATATAAATGGGGTGCCGCGGCATTAATTCCACAATAAACCGCTTGTCTACCATGGTCAGATAATCCGCCCTGGGAAAGTCGATATCAAAAAAATGCCGTCCCACCGCATCCCAAAAGGGCGAATGGCCGTCGGCATCAATCTTCCCGCGCATTTCTGCAATCACGTGCGGATCAAACCGCTGTGGAAACTGCGCCATGAATAAAAAACGTGCCAGCGAAAGCAGCCGCCCATTCCCATCCTTGCGGTACTCCGGCAATAAAAACAAACTACCTACAATCGCCGGCCCATCATACATAATGCTCAGTTCCAGCACCGGCATGGTTTTGTTGATGCCCAGCATGTGAGAAACCAATGGAATGCTGCCGATCCGATAGCTGAAGAACGGGTCAAACCCGCCCACCTTGGAATTCATGCCGCAAACCCCCACCGGCCGACCCGTGGCGGTATCCTCCAGTATAAACAAATACGTCTCCCCACGCGGCTTTTCGGGATGAATAACAAACGCATCCATCGATTCTTCAATGCGCCGCTGCAGAATTTTTTTATCCGGCGGCAATGTGGTCATGCCATAACCCACCTGATGGGCCATGGCCAGCAGCGATTCCAGGTCAGCACTGCGAATTGGGCGAAGCACCAGCATAAAATTCCCCTTTATGCCTACTATCGGCCTGATTGCATTTCGGACCTATCATTTTCCCGCTCTCCCGCCGGTGCCAACAGGAAATTGCCCCGCCGGCCAACGCCCCACGTCAACGATAATCCCCCGCAGCCACTTTCAGAAGCAATAGGGCCGCCAACGATGCCCGGGGCACCAATGATTCCAGCAGCAGATATTCCTGTGGACTGTGGATGTCCCCGCCCACCGGTCCCAGGCTGTCCAGCGTGGTTAATCCGTTGGCCGCCAGGCGGTTGCCGTCACAGGTTCCACCGCTGCTTTGCCAGGAAATATTCAAACCCAGTTCTGCGCCGCATGCACAAGCCCGCCCCAGCCACAGCAGCATGGCGGCATCGGCCACACGCGGTGGCGCATGAAAGTCCCCCAGAACCTGGGCGGAAAATCCTTCCCGACCTGAAATATCCGCAGCAATGGTATCCAGGTGCCCACGCACCTGCGCACCGTGTTCTTTTGAGCTAACACGTACATTCAACCGGCATAGCGCCAGCGCTGGCACCACATTCAGCGATCCTCCACCTTCAATCTGGCCCACATTCACGCTCACTGCGTCCATTCGGCCGATCACGGCATTGATCCGGACCACCGCCTCGGCCAGGGCCGCGATCGCGTTACGTCCGGCGGCAATATCACGCCCTGCGTGCGCACTTCGGCCCCGCACAATAAAAGTGAAATTGCCTGAACCCCGGCGATCACCGACCAGATTGCCGTTCGGCAGCGCCGGTTCAAACACCAGCCCCAGGTGGTTGCGCCGCGCCGCCGCCGCCAGCAGCGGTCCGGACCCCGGCGAACCAAGCTCCTCATCCGGGTTAATCAAAACCTCCCAGCCGATGCGGTCGGCCCATGGACTTGTTTCCAGCGTTTCCAGCGCCAGCAGCATCACCGCCAGCCCACCCTTGGCATCCAGCACGCCGGGACCGCAAAGATTACCGGGCGAAATTTCCTCGGCCTTTTGAAAAGGGCCGTCCGGTGGATATACCGTGTCGCTATGAATTCCCAGAAAAACACGAAACTGGCTCTCCGGTCGCTTAACCATCGAAATCGCCGGCCCCAGCGGTACCTGTTGCGACCTTCCATCCAGCCCTGAAACACTGTACGCAGGCAGCGAAATGCGCTCGATGGTCGCTCCCAGTGTGGCAAAATCCTCCTCCACAACCGCCACCATCTTTTCCAACCCCGCTACATGGTGGCTGCCGGAATTGATGTTCGCCCACTTGATGATCAGATTGCGCATCCGATCGCGCTGTAATGCGACAGCCGCTACATGGCTTAAGAAAGCACTCATGCGTGCGCACCTCCATCAGACACGCCCGGGACACCTCGGTGATTTGATACGCTCTCCGGCAGTTATTGGCGGCCTTACGGCCGATGAAGTCCACCCCGGGCCTGAACGCAGATAATGTTATCTTTCGCATGGAGCAACGCAAGGGCACCTTCCGCGGCAGTTTTCCCGCGAGTCCATCCTGCGTTGGGTTTATCAGGATGCCCCGACCGTGGTGAATGAAGACCACGTGCGACCGGCGTTGCGGACCAACGATAATGGCCGCACGGTTACTCTGCCGGAGTTCCGGAATGTGGTGCGAACACTGAACCAGATTGTGGAGGTAGATTATTACCTGCCGGGTTGTCCGCCGACACCCAAACTCATCAAGGCCGCGGTTGGAGCCTTGCTGGAAGGCAAGTTACCGCCGCGGGGCACTTTGTATCATCATTATGAAACCGACGACAGAGGCAACATCACCCGCGCCAACCTGATTGTGGCCACGCAAAATAATGCCGCCCGCATTGCCATGAGTGTGGACAAGGCCGCCCGCAGCCTCATTAAAAAAGGTCAGGTTACCGATGGCCTGCTGAACATGGTGGAGATGGCCTTTAGAACCTATGACCCCTGTTTTGGCTGCGCTTCGCACGCCCTGCCCAGCAAATTTCATCGCTTCTGCCCTTGAATTTCCGCTCGCGCGTTCGTATCCTCATGGGTTTGGTCCGCAGACCGCGGACCGGCCCGGAAGGTAACGGAGCTGTACGTGGATATTCCGATAGATTCCCAGGTGCTGGAAAAAGCCGGCGCGCTCATTGAAGCGCTGGGTTACATTCAGCGCTTCAATGAAAAAATTGTAGTCGTGAAGCTCGGCGGTTCCTTCATGGACAACCAGGAGGAGTTTCGCAAAGTACTTACCGATATTGTGTTCATGCACGCCGTGGGGATGAGACCGGTGGTGGTGCACGGCGGGGGCAAGGCCATCACGCAGGCCATGGCTGATGCGGGCATCCAGGCCCAGTTTGTGCTGGGCCGGCGTTATACCGATGATCGCACCCTGGCCATTGCCGAGCACGTGCTCATCAACGACATCAATGCCTTTATCGTACGGATTATCAATGAACTTGGCGGCAAAGCCATGCCGCTGCATTCCCTGGGCAGCGGGGTGCTGTTTGCCCGTAAATTGTTTCTTTCCGATGCCCAGGGGCAAAAAGTGGATATCGGCTGCGTCGGCGAAATTACCCAGGTGAACGCTGAACTGCTCGCGGCCCTGGCCAAGGCTGATTTTATCCCCGTCATCGCCCCGATTGCCCGCGATGCCGCCGGTGGAAAATTAAATGTCAATGCCGATACCGCCGCGGGGTTTGTCGCCGCGGCCTGCCGGGCGGAAAAACTGGTGCTGGTGTCCGACACCCACGGTATTCGAGCGAAAAAAGATGATGCCCAGTCGCTTTTACGCAGTGCCACCAAAGCCCACATTCAACATCTCATCACCACCGGAGAACTCGGTGAAGGAATGTTACCCAAGGTGGAAGCCTGTTTCATCGCCCTGGACGGTGGCGTGCAGAAGACCCATATTATCGACGGCCGCTTTCCACACGCCTTGCTGCTGGAAATTTATTCCGACCAGGGTGTGGGAACCCAGATTATCCGGGATTAAACAACGCTGGTTTTCCGCATGGTGTGCGGACAGTTGTTCGCACGTAGCCATGGCGTTGCAACAGTTCGGGCCGTAGAGCAATTAACGAAAGGGTTCGCCCATGACAAAAAATGCCAAGTTGGATTTTATTGATATTTCCGCCACGCCGCGATCGATGCTCGATCATCTGCTGGATACCGCCACAAGCCTGAAGGCGAAGTATCAATCCACGGGCCGCAACGATCCGCTGGCGACCGGCAAGGTGCTGGCAATGATTTTTGAGAAGCCGTCGCTGCGCACGCGGGTGAGTTTTGATGTGGCCATGCAGCACCTGGGTGGAGCGGCCCTGTACATATCCCCTGCGGAAATCGGCCTGGGTAAACGCGAAAGCGTGGCCGACGCGGCGCGCGTACTTTCCGGATTCTGCGATGTCCTTATGGCCCGCACCTTCGCCCACCAGACGATTCTGGATCTGGCCCGCTTCAGCCGCAGCCCCGTCATCAATGGCCTAAGCGACCATAGCCATCCCTGTCAGGCCATGGCGGATCTGCTGACCATACGTGAGCGCTTCGGCAAGCTGCGCGGGCTTACACTGGCCTACATCGGTGACGGTAACAATGTTGCCCGTTCGCTGCTGGAAGCCTGTGCCAGATTCGAGATGAAATTCCGCATTGCCACGCCACCGCAGTATCGGTTGGATGCGGCCTCGATCACGACTGCGTGCCAGACCCACCCTGATTTCGACTTTTCCGCCACGCATGATCCGCGCGCGGCGGTTCAGGCGGCAGATGTTATTTATACTGATACGTGGATCAGCATGGGGCAGGAAGATGAAAAGCAGCAGCGATTGGCCGTTTTCGGGCCGTACCAGATCAACAGTGCCCTGCTGTCCGCCGCCCCGGCACATGCCATGGTGATGCACTGCCTGCCGGCCTATCGCGGCGTAGAAATCACCGATGAGGTGATGGACGGCCCGCAAAGTGCGGTGTTTGTTCAGGCGGAAAATCGCCTGCATTTTCAAAAAGGACTGCTGGCGGTGCAACTGGCGGGTGTGTAACCGCCGGTTGGCCCCGGTTTTCTCTGGTGTAAGGATATTGCCATGCGACACGACAAACGCAAGCCGGGCCAGCAGCGCCCGGTAAACCTTCAACGGCATTTCACGCGCCATGCCGGCGGGTCTGTGCTGATCAGCGTTGGCCTTACCCGGGTGCTTTGCACCGCGATGATTGAACCGGGCGTGCCGCCGTGGCTTAAGGGCAAGGGCCAGGGCTGGCTGACGGCCGAATATGCCATGCTGCCATCCTCCACGCCATCGCGCAAGCGGCGTGATGCCGGTAAGCCGGATGGCCGGTCGGTGGAAATTCAGCGTCTGGTGGGGCGGGCGTTGCGGCGGGTGCTGGATTTACAAAAACTCGGCGAAAATACGCTATGGCTGGATTGTGATGTGCTGCAGGCTGATGGCGGCACGCGCACGGCCGCCATTACCGGAGCTTATGTAGCCCTGTGCGATGCGGTTGCCGGGGCGCAGCAGGCTGGCCTGATTGCAGATAATCCGATCCGCGGCCAGATTGCCGCTGTCAGTGCCGGGCTGATAGCCGGGCAGGCCGTGGTGGACCTGGATTACCAGGAAGATTCTACTGCCGAGGTGGATATGAACGTGGCCATGCTTTCCGATGGCACGTATGTGGAAGTTCAAGCCACCGGCGAGCAGGCAGCATTTACGCAGGATCAACTTGCGGCCATGCTGAAACTGGCCAGTGCGGCCATTCGCCGGTTGCACCAGTTGCAGCGTCAGTGCCTGGCCGGGCGCTGAAAATGGCCACGGTGGTGGCCATGGGCGGGTGGGGGGGGGGGAAGATTATCAACATTATCAAGATTATCAAGATTTTCATACATATTTAACAGGAGACAGGGCGCGGGCTGCGGCCCGCGAGACGGGAGATTTTTATTTACCACA
>JAJYDW010000002.1 GCA_021790385.1 Planctomycetota bacterium | reverse complement strand
AAACTGGCCGGGCCGCCCATACGCCGGTTGCACCAGTTGCAGCGCCAGTGCCTGGCCGGGCGCTGAAACTGGCCACGGTGGTGGCCATGGGCGGGTGGGTTGGGGAAGATTATCAACATTATCAAGATTATCAAGATTTTCATACATATTTAACAGGAGACAGGGCGCGGGCTGCGGCCCGCGAGACGGGAGATTTTTATTTACCACAGGGGGCATCCCGATGGCTTTTGCACTAACGCATCGGGATTTCGGCATCCACGCCTTAACAGGGCGCGGGCGGCGGGCAGATTGGTAACAGATTTTGCGCTTGGTGGATTTGGTTTGCGGGCGTGGGTGGGGTAAAATAAAGTTATGGTTGCTGTTGCGGAAGATAGGACGAGGGGTGGGTTGCGGCGGAGAAAGCTGCATGGTGGAAGCGGCATCTCGCCGCTTGGGGCCGGTGATTCGGTAACCGGCCTGTATTACGAGCGTGCCCGTTGGTATTCGCCGTCAATGGGCACCTGGATCAGCCAGGACCCGGCAGGTTATATTAATGGTGCGGATACGTATCAGTTTGTGGGTGATAGGCCGGTGGGGTTGGTGGATCCGTGGGGGTTATTCGACAAGGGCGGGCCGGCCTCAACGGATCCGGGCGCGGCTCAGACGAGGCCGATTCCAGAGCCCTGGAAGTGGACGAAGCTTCCCGGAGGGCGGTGGAAAGGCACCCGTGGCGTCATCCAAAGACTTGGGACTGTCATCACGAACGGCATGTCTCCGTCTGATTGGCACCTGCTGAAATTGATTGAGGAAATTATGAAATTTTCACAAGTTGGCGAGGGCATAATCGCCAGCGTGAACCACTTCCTCGATTCCCAGGATGTCGCACAGGTTCGGTTTCGTTACCGTATAACGGCAGCGTGGACCGAGCATGTTATCGTGTGCCGCAAGGGGGATTCTTGGACCGCCTCCAAAAAATGGGTCAGCGGGCGGACGTCGAGGGCGACGGAATTTGGGCCGCAGGGTGGTGAAATATTGCCTGGACAGCGCGAGGCTAATACAGACGTGGTAAAAGGAGCCTACGAGGTGGTCAAAGAAATAAAGGAATTCATAGGCCATGGACAATGATTCTTTTCGGCTGCCGCTTCCCTCGGCCGTGGCTTTCTGCATGGCAACGCTGGTCACTGCCTGCTTGACCCCATTGTGCAAGGGTGCGAACGCGTCCGCCGGCGTTCCGGAGCGGCTACGGCTCGAACGGTACGCCCCCATAGCGGGGCTGGTTGTTCTCCAAGCGAGGCCGAGGCACCCCCTGATGGTCATGCGAGATGGCGTGGTGGGACGCCTTGATCTTAAGAGGATGACGATCTCGCACAGGATGGGCACGGCCTGGAACGCAGTCGTCTTAAGACACCCGGGGCGACGGCCACAGCAGGTGGCCATGTTTTGTACGTACCCAGTGTTTTCCCCCAATGGACGCTGCTTTGTTACGCTTGTCTCCGCAGGCCTTCAACCGATGTCGCCGATGGAGCCGAACTTCCAAACGGCTTGGCAGGTGTGGTCCGTGGCACGGGGCCGGGCGTTGGGAACGTTGAGGAGCCAATTGGTTCCACCTCGCGGACCGGGACGTCTGGTTTACACTGACGGCGGTAGGAAACTGGCTGGGTTTGGCGGGGGCAACCTTTATTTCTTAAATCCGAATCTAGCAATCAGGCCAAGGCTGGCGGGGGCGTGGGGGGCCGGATCCTTCCACGTAGTTGGGCTGCGGGCTGAGCCGCGAGGCCCTTACTTGTTGGCGAAGTGCGCCGCGCCGGGGCGGGCCGAGGTTTGGGATTCGCGTAACCAACGCAGAGTTGTAATAATTCCGCCACCGGCTCATGTATCGTGGAGCCTGTACCCGCCTTGGCATGCTGCAATCGGAAGCAACAGGGTGGCCATTGCCTGGAGCCACCACCTAACAATTTACCGCGCCAGCACGGGCCACCAGCTTGCCGACCGACGGCTTAGCGGTGTTTGCGGCCGCCTCGCCTTGGCAGCCGGCAGCCGATTTGTGGCTGCGTTGGTCGGCGCGAACGCGAGCCGCGCAAAACTGGAGGTTTTTAAGGCCTCGGCGGGCTTGGTCCGCTGCGCAGAGAGCGCTCCGATTTTGGTTGGGCACATCGCGAATGTTCGGCTGGCGTGGTGGGGGGCGAATCGGATTGTGGCCTGCGCCCCCAACTGGATCAGGATCTGGCACGTTGTTGTCCAGCCGGCGCGCGGCCATTGAGGTTTCTGGCCCGGCCAGCTTGGGCCTGTGGAAAGCAGAGGCCGGTACGCGGGGCTATTTTGGCGATGTCTCCGAAAGGCCGCAGAGTGGCGTGGCCTCCGGCATGACGGTTATAATAACGGCGTTGCATTCAGGGCAGATTGATGGTTGCGGTTGATGAAAAAACATTGCGGCGGCTAAAGCGAGCAATCGCTCGCGCTGGCGCAGTGGCACCGGCCGGGCAAGCCCCGCATTCCCGAAACAACAATACCTCTGCGTCCCCTGCGCCCTCTGCGGTGAAAAGCCGTCGTGAGCTTCGTGGTCGTAGGGGTGAAAAAAAGGCCTGTGGCGGAGCCAGCTACCAAAGCTGGAACTTGGATAGCCAGGGTAATTGGGGTAGCTTCACCAGCAATGGCAGCACCCAAACCCGCACCGCCAATGTCCAGAACCAGATCACAGCGATCTCCGGCACGACCAGCGCCCCCGCCTACGACGCCAATGGGAATGCAGTTTCCATGGGGTTAACCTCCCAGCCTGCTGGGAGCGCAGCCACCTTTACCTACGATGCCTGGAATCGCTTGGTCAAGGTTACCAACACCGGCGACCAGATCATCGCCCAGTACACCTATAACGCCCAAGGCTACGCCGTCACCGCCACGTATCCGCAAGGTGGTGCCGGTGTCCCGGCCGGTACAACGAATTACGTTTACTATTCCAGCGATTGGCAGATGCTGGAAGTTCGCACGGGCGGCACGGCTACGACCAACATAACATCCCAGACCGTCTGGTCGGCGGCGTATATCAATGCACCGATCTTGCAGGATGCGTATAGCGCTGGCGTGATCCAGCCAAATTCCCGGCTGTATTTTGTTCAAGACGCGAACTGGAACACCACCAGTGTTGTGAGCCTTGTTAACGGCACGTGGAGTGTGGTGCAGCGGTATGTATACAGCCCATACGGAAATATCATAATCTTAAATCCGGATTGGAGCGCAACCCCATCCGGAACGATGCCGATGGTAAACAATCTCTATCAAGGCATGGCCCTTGATCCCGTAACCGGCCTGTATTATGAACGTGCCCGCTGGTACAGCCCATCGCTGGGCACCTGGATCAGCCAGGATCCGGCGGGTTATATCAATGGTGCGGATACGTATCAGTATGTGGGTGATGGGCCGCTTCCTTACGGGCGCGGCTCGTATTTTCGAGGGGCGGTCAACGGGCGGGAGTGTTGGATGCGGACAACGCACGGGCACAATGCCCGCGGCTGGGGCGGGGCACGGCCGATGGTCGCGGCTTTATGGGCGTGGTATTCACATTCTCCGGAGCCACTGCAACGCTTGACAAATACGGCAATGGCACGTTGACCGGTGTTACCGGCTCGGTCGATGGTACGGGTTATTTCTTGACAGCCCTTTAATGTCGGCCGACCGGCCATGTTGATTTCCAACACCCTGGAGGGTGATTATGTTTGATGGCTATTGGTACCGCCATTCTCAACATTTCAGTTTGTTGTTGCATCTGGCGGTATGTAAGGCTCGCCGGATAAATGTAACAGCGCTGCCGATCCGGAAGTTCCAGAACACGCAAGATAACGGACTGCCGAAATCCAGCTTACGGTTCGGCAGTATCTTGCACGGCAACTTGGTATACGGTATAGTTGATAATCATGATGTGAGCCATTCCGGCGCATGTCATTTCCGTCCCGAGTTACCGGTAGTTCGGGCACCAGGCGTTGGTCGTGACGGAAAAAATCCTCCACCTCGGCCATATTTGGTACGGGTGCGGGTTTCAACGCCGCAACCCGACGAAAGGCGATGTTTTACCCATTGCAATTCGCACCTCAAGGCCGCTGCATCTGTGTAGAGGAGCGGTTTTGACGGAAAATTGATTTTGTTGCCGATGAACGGCGGCGAGATAGATAAAGTTTTTTACCACTGGAGACTCCAATGACGGACCAGAAATCAGCAACTCCCACTCCGAATGAACAGGTGCATACGCACGAACATGGCTACGACCATGGGCACGAGCACGATCACTCACATGACGCGCCAAACGACAACCTTCCACCCAATACGGTTACGCTGGAAGATGCCGGGGCGGCGCGGAAAAAAGTTATGATCTCGATACCTGCAGAACGGGTGGCGGCCAAATATCAGCAGGTTTACAAGGAACTGCACAGAGATGCCGCAGTCCCTGGCTTTCGCCGCGGACGAGTACCCCGGAGGATCCTGGAAAAGCGATTTGGCAGCAATGCGCGTGATACCATAAAAAGCCAGCTTATTGCCGAAAGCTATGAGGCTGCGGTAGAAGATCACCACTTGAATGTGATCAGCCAGCCGGAAATGGACGCGGGAAAAATTGAACTTCCGGAATCCGGTCCCATGTTGATCGAGATGTATGTGGAAATCATTCCCGATTTTGCCTTGCCGGATCTGAACGGAATAGAGATTAAAAAACCACTGCTGCAACCGACCGAAGAGCGTTTCCAGGTGGCCCTGGAAACCTTGGCGAAAAATCTTGGATCGTGGAAGCCGGCGACGCAACCGGCGCAGCCCAATGATCGCATCAATGCGGCGGTGGACATTTGTAATGAGGATGGATCTTTGCTGGCGCAGGTTCCATCAACGTCCATGGCGGTACAGGCGGGTTCTTTGCTGGGCATCACATTTGATGATTTGGCCCAGAGGTTGACGGGCGCAACCGCCGGCACGACGGTGGAACTTTCCGGCAAAGTCCCGGATGATTTACCGCAGGAACAATTTCGGGGTCGCAATGTCAAAATAGTTTTGCATGTAACTGGTGTAGAACATCAACATATCCCGGAACTCAACGATCAACTCGCTGCGGAAAATGGCTTTAATGATTTGGCCGATCTGCACGCAGCCATGCGTGAGGCGCTGCAAGTCCGGCTCAGTGGTGAAATAGATCGCATCATGCAGTCCCAGGTTCTAAGTGCGTTGCTCCAGCGAACAGCCCTGGATCTACCGGCCAAAGTATCGGCCCGACAGAGCGAAAGTGTGCTGCGCCGCCGGGCTACAGAATGGATGCAGCGAGGCGTGCCCATTGCTGAGATTGAAAAACATATGGGCGAACTGAAAGCCGCGTCCACCCAGGAAGCTCTACGTGACCTGAAAACGGCCTTCATTGTCAACCGCCTGGCGGAGGAGTTTCACATCACCATTACCCCCGCTGAACTCAATACGGAAATCGCCGCGATTGCGACCCAGTATGGCCGCCGACCGGAAAAATTAAGGCAGGAACTTGCCGCCAATGGACGACTTGAGGATCTGGCGCAGCAGATACTGCAGCGCAATGTGCTGGCCCATGTTATTTCGCTATCCAAGGTGGTCGAAATTGAAGAAGCGGCCTGGAATGAATTGATGCGCAATCCAGCGGCCCCCGAGGGTGGCCTCAATGTGGCTGGAGTGCCATTGGCCGCGGCATCGTCTGAACAAAACGCGACGTAAGCCATGGACAAGCAACGTGGTGCGGTCTACCCCACACCACGTGTCCTGCAGGAGATAGTCCGGCGCGAGGATTGGCCGATGAGGCTGCTGCTGGAAAATCTCATGTGTGGTGCAGTGTTCTTTGGTGGCCAGTCTAGTGCGGCAGGAAATTGGTAATGGCTCCGACCGATTCAGCAACCCCCTGCCGACAAGCTAATTCGCCGGAGGTCGAGCACCGGCGCAAAGTACGCAGCTTTCAACTCAACATGTACCCGGCTTTGTGTCGGAGCCGCGAAAAAAATTGGTATTTTCATCAGTATCTGGCCCGGTTGGTGGGCCGCCATGTTTTACCAGGGGCGGCCGTTATTGACCTTGGCTGTGGCAATGGCGATATGCTGGCGGCACTCAAGCCGGCCCGCGGCGTGGGTATCGACTTTAATCCAGCAGCCATTGCTGAAGCCCGGGCGAAGCATCCAGAGTTGACTTTCCATGAAATGGAAATCGAATCGGTTGCCAGTCTGAGCCTGCCGAAGTTCGACTACGTGATTTTGTCGGGTGTGCTGCCGCAACTCTACGATCTTCATTCTTCATTGGTGGCCATAGCCGGGCTGTGCCACCGCGACACGCGCTTGATAATCGCTACCTTCAGCCGATTGTGGCAACCCGTGATCCGGCTGGGAGAAGCGTGCGGACTGAAGCAGCGCATCATTGATGAAAGCTGGCTGCCCAGCGACGAAATTCGCAACATTCTGGCGCAAAACGATTTTTCCATGATGCGCCAGACGGAAGGCATTTTACTGCCGTTGCACGTTCCTTTGCTGAGCAACCTGGTCAACCGTTGGGTGGCCCCGCTGCCGTTGCTGCGGCAGTTGGACCTGTGCACCATCACCATAGCCCGCATTCTACCGGCGGCGGATGCTACGCGGGCAAGCTCGATCAGTGTGATCGTGCCGGTGCGCAATGAAGCGGGCAATATCCCCGCGCTGGTGAATAGGCTGCCGGCCATGGCGGACACACAGGAAGTTGTTTTTGTGGAAGGCAACAGCACCGATGATACGTGGCAAGCCATACAGGACGCCGTCAAAAACTACGCCGGCCCATTTCAAATGCGGGCTATGCAGCAGCCGGGGCGGGGAAAAGGCGACGCTGTACGTGCGGGATTTGGTGCCGCCACCGGAGATATTCTACTGATTTTAGATGGCGACTTATCCGTACCGCCTGAAGAATTGCCGCGTTTTGTTGATCTTATCCGCAGCGGTCGCTGTGAATTTGCCAATGGTTCCCGGCTGGTTTACCCTATGGAAGATCAGGCCATGCAGTTTTTGAACATGATAGCCAATAAGTGTTTTGGATGGATGTTCACCTTTCTGCTGGGTCAGCGATTACGTGATACCTTGTGCGGCACCAAGGTGCTGACACGCGGGAATTATCTGAAAATTGCCGCCAATCGCGATTACTTCGGCGATTTTGATCCGTTTGGGGACTTCGACTTGTTGTTCGGGGCGGCGCGGTTGAATCTCAAGATTATGGATGTACCGGTTCACTATAAACAACGTACGTATGGCAGCACCAATATATCGCGGTATCGCCACGGATTGCTGTTGATCCGCATGTGCGGCGTAGCCGCCCGCAAAATCACGTTTGTGTAGGGTTGGCAATCCTGTAGAAAAGTGGCGGCGCAGGCGGCGGCGTTTTCCGTTGGTGGGAGAACCATAATCTGTGGGCGGGACACCGTATGTTGAAAGGCATTGGCATGCGGGCTAAACCTCCGGGTCATCGAGATGAAGTCGACGGGGTGGATGCCATGCGCCATTGGGTTGTGGGATAACCGCTCCGCTGGTGGTACGCCACGCTTTGAGCAAGTCGTGGAGTTCCAGTGTCATGGCCGGGTGTTTCGCGGCTACATTGCGGTTTTCTCCAATATCTTCACGCAGGTGGTAGAGTTCCAGAACTTGGGTTTCAAAGAATTCAATAAGCTTCCAGTCTCCCCGGCGGATGGAACAGGCCGGAGTGCCGCCCTGATTGCCGTAATGCGGATAGTGCCAGAATAGTGATCGGTCCGACCATGGCTGATTTAAAAGCAGGGGCATCAGACTAAGGCCTTCAATCTTCGATGAGGTATGCGTAGATCCGGTCGCTGCATCCAAGAGCGTTGGAAAAACATCCGGGCTGGATACAGGCTGGGACACGCGGATACCGGGCGCAATCATTTTTGGCCAACGCAAGATAAACGGCACGCGGGTTCCTCCTTCATACATCCAGCCTTTGCCCTGCGCCAGAGGAGAGTTGCACGTGGGTGAGCCTTCGGCAGTGGAAAGGCCGCCGTTGTCGGAGGTGAAAATAACCAGGGTGTTGTTGGCCCGTTTGCTGCCGGCCAGAGCGTGCAGCAGGCGGCCGATATTCCCGTCGAGATTTTCAATCATCGCCGCATAAATAGGGTCAGACTGCAACAGGCGTCGTCGAACCCGTTGATCTGCTTTATGATCGCACGGAAAATACTCGCCATCCTGGAAGGTGGGCAAAGTGTCCAGCCCCATGGCGTGCGCCTTTTTTCGGTATTTTTCGATTAAATCCTGCGGTGCCTGAATAGGGGTATGCACGGCATAGTAACAAAGATTCAAAAAGAAGGGCTGCGTATGCGGTGTTTGCAGGAGGCGAATCGCTTCGTCGGTAAGTCGATCCGCCAGATAGCTGCCAGGCTCGCCCTCTGATAAGTTGGGAAGGCCCCAGGGAGCGAAGTGCCCCTGCCGCGGATAGCCCCATCCGCACCCTCCAATATTGAGGTCAAAACCATGCTGTATGGGCCATGTATCCGTATCGCCCAGGTGCCATTTTCCAATATGCCATGTGCGGTAACCCGCGTGCCGAAGTGCTGTGGCAATGGTGGTCTCATGCCGAGGCAGATGATCGAGATAGGGTACAGCCATCAAGCGGCCTTGGCTGCGGGCACCAATCCAATCGGTGATGCCGAGTGTGGCTGGATATTTTCCCGTTAGAAGACTGGCCCGCGTGGGAGAGCAAACAGGTGCGGCGGCGTAGGCATCCGTGAGCATCGCACCTTGGGCGGCTAACTGATCAATGTGCGGCGTTTCATAAAAAGTGCTGCCGTAGCAGGTCAGGTCTCTCCAGCCCAGATCATCGATCAGGATAAAAATAATATCGGGCGCAATATCCGAGGCATCGTTAATCGTCATAACCTGGATCCACAGCATTTTTTGAATTTTTTTCCGCTGCCGCAAAGGCATGGATCGTTGCGATCCGGTGAAACGCCGGATCGGCTTTGAGCCGCCTGCATACGCATAATTTCCGCGGCCGGGCGGTGTTGTCGCAATAATGCAGTCATCTGTTTCATATATGGATCCACGTGCTTGAAGAAACGCTTGTAAGCGGGGCACAGGTAATTCAATCCTGGATCTCCATCGGGAGTGCGGATAAACCGGTGCTTGGGACATTCGCCATTACACGCAAAACGTACTTCGCAGCGGCGACAATAATCGGGCAGCGTATCAAGTTTGTCTGATCCAAATTTCTTCTGAAAATCAGAATTTACCATCGCTCCCAGGGATTCATTTAAAATGTTACCCAGTTTGTAATCCGGGTAAACGTAATGATCGCACGAATAAACATCACCATTGTGTTCAATCGCCATGGCGGTCCCGCATTTCTCGGCAAACACGCATAGGCCGGGTCCGGCCCCCAGCCAGTTGCTTAAGGCGACATCAAAAGTCTGTACGAATATTTTACCGACATCATGACGAACCCAGTCTTCAAAAATCTCGACTAGAAATTGTCCGTATTGACGGGCCTCTACGCTCCATGGTGTTACCGGCAGGTCCGGAATTGCTTCGCCTGGAACCGGTGGGGAGGCCAAATCCAGCATCGGCAGGGCGAAGGATTGTGGGGGGGCTGTGCGTTCGACCAGCGGAATAAACTGAATGTAGCCGGATCCAATACTTTTTAGAAAGCGATAAACATCCAGCGGCCGCTGGGAGTTTTTACGATTCACAACGGTGAGCGTATTAAACTCTACCTTATGGGTGTGCAGCAGCTTGATGCCTCGGAACACAGAGTCAAATGTGGGTTGCTGTTTTTTGTCAACGCGGAAGGCATCGTGCAGATCGCGCGGGCCGTCAATACTGATGCCGACCAGAAACGCATGCTGCTTGAGAAATGCACACCATCGGTCATCCAGGAGGGTGCCATTGGTTTGCAGGGCGTTATGGATTATTTTCCCGTTGGCGTACCGGGTCTGTAAATCCACAACCTTCTCAAAGAATTCAACTCCCAACAGCGTAGGCTCGCCACCCTGCCAGGCAAAGTTAATTTCTGGAGTGTCTTGCGACTGAATGTAATCTCGAACATAGGTATCCAGCACCGCGTCGGACATCTTCCAGCTTTCGCCGGGTTTATAAAGTTTTTCTTTTTCAAGATAAAAACAGTAATGACAGTCCAGATTGCAGATGGGTCCGATCGGCTTACTCATCACGTGAAACGCGGATACGTTTGCCGTGGTAGCGGATGTGGAATTCGCTGTGGTCATACCAACTCCTGTGTCGGCGGTATGTCGGAACAGTCGCTGAGAACAACACCGGAGCCTCAATGTCCGACAGACGCAAGTATACATTGAAAAGTGTGGCAATAGTAAGCTAATTGACAGCAGTTGAGAGATCGGCGGCCAGGTTCATGCCGGGTGACCGGCGTTGTGGGTGAGGTGGCATGGTGCAGGAGAGGTTAGGAGCCGCGCAAAAATAACTTCACACTTTCCGACTGGTTCTTTTGGCTGCGGGCGTCGCTGGTCGCTTCTTACAGACCCATTGGCAGGGTATGCGCGTCGCTCACGCCATGCCGGCGGCCAAAACTCCTGCGCCGTAAAACATGAATTTATTTTTGTGCGGCCCCATACCCGGCAAACACCGGGCAAACGCCGTGGCCCGGCTGCCGGGTCCGCTTCCGCGGGAACTCACGTTAATCGCGGACTACAACGTTTGGACGATGGCGGTTAAAATTAAACCGTTGAACTTCGACAGGAGCGTTGTTTGCCGACGAAAAATAGCATAACCCCAACACTTTCCTTTGAGCAATTTTGCGCCTTGGCCAAGCCGGGGGTTGCTGTTCCGGTGTTTGTAACTCTCCTGGGCGATCATCTCACACCGGTGACTGCTTACGAACGTCTTGCCAAGCGATCTCCCTATTCCTTTCTGCTCGAATCGGTGGTAGGGGGTGAGCGTATCGCACGGTATTCGTTTCTGGGTGCTGGTCCTCGGACGGTGATTAAGGCCTTCGGTCACCGGGTTACGTTGTCGTTTCCCAAGTCGCGGGAACAGAAGGATAAGACCTTTACCTCCGCAGATCCACTGCATGAATTACAGGCCCTTGTGTCCGGTATAACCGCGGTGCGACTGCCGGAATTGCCGGCATTTTCAGGTGGGGCGGTGGGCTATGCGGGATATGACACGGTGCGGTACCTGGAGCCGGAAAAATTGGCATCGCCTCCTCCGGACTTGCGGCATCTGCCGGATGTTATCTTCGGCTTGTATGACGATCTGGTGATTTTTGATCATGTTCAAAAAACCATATTGGTGGTGGCGGATGCCCATATTGACGGCCGGCCACATGATCAACTTTATCAGGATGCCGCCGCGCGTATCAATGCCATGGTGGAGGCCCTTCGAGAGCCTGTACACGGTGAGTTGGAAGTGATCAATTTGAAGCAGGGGCATCGGCCAAAAGCCGAGAGCAATTTTACCCAGGCTGGTTTTGAAACGGCGGTGGAAGCGGCCAAGGAGTTTATTAAGGCGGGGGATATCTTTCAGGTGGTGCTCTCGCAATGTTTCACGGTAAAAACGCCGGCCCATTCGTTTGATATCTACCGGGCGCTGCGGGTGGTTAATCCATCACCGTTCATGTTTTATCTGACGGCACCGGAATGTACGCTGGTGGGGTCGTCGCCGGAAATAATGTGTCGGGTGCAAAATGGAGTGATCACCAGCCGGCCGCTGGCGGGCACACGTCGGCGCGGGCAAACTGCGGAGGAAGATGCGGCATTGGAAAAAGAATTACTGGCTGATCCTAAAGAACGTGCGGAACACATCATGCTGGTGGACCTGGGGCGCAACGATGTGGGCAGGGTGGCAGTACCCGGAAGCGTGAAAACCGACGACGTGATGAGCGTAGAGCGTTACAGTCATGTCATGCACATTACCAGCAACGTAAATGGCGAACTGGCGGCAGGAAAAACCTGTTTCGATGCATTGCGTGCCACCTTGCCGGTGGGCACTGTCAGCGGCGCTCCAAAAATTCGGGCCATGCAGATCATTGACCAGTTGGAACCCAGCCGTCGCGGCCCTTATGGTGGGGCGGTAGGCTATATGGATTATTCGGGGAATATGGATACCTGCATTGCACTGCGGACGATGGTGGTGCTGCCGCCGAAAAGCGATACGCCGAATCAAGACCAGGCCGACCGGATCACCACCGTGTTTATCCAGAGCGGGTGTGGCCTGGTGGCTGATTCTGTACCCGCCAACGAATATCAAGAAACGCTCAACAAAGCCGCGGGCCTGCTCAAGGCGGTAGGGCTGGCCGAGCTGGGCCTTTCCTGACCATAAAATAAAGGATTCAATCACCATGCCGCAATATAACCCTCGAAGCATTGAAGAAAAATGGCAACAAATCTGGCTGCAAAACAAAGTGTTCGCCTCGCACGTGGACACCGCCAAGCCCAAATTCTACGTGCTGGATATGTTTCCATATCCTTCCGGTGAAGGGCTGCATGTAGGCCATCCGGAAGGCTATACGGCCAGTGATATAGTGGCCCGCTACAAACGCGCCCGCGGTTTTTCGGTCATGCACCCCATGGGGTGGGATGCTTTCGGCCTGCCGGCCGAGCAATATGCGATTAAAACCGACACGCACCCAGCCGCTACCACCCGGAAAAACGTCAGCCGGTTTCGGGGCCAACTGCAATCGCTGGGTTTTTCCTACGATTGGGATCGCGAAATCAACACCACGGATCCTGAATACTACCGCTGGACGCAGTGGATATTTCTTAAACTGTATGACACCTGGTTTGATGAATCACGCAGCCAGGGCCGGCCCATATCCGAATTGGAGGCGGAATTTGCCTCCGGCCGACGGGCTGTTCCGGGATGCAAGCAGGCATGGTGCGAACTGGATGGTCGGCGTCAAAGGGAAGTACTGGCGGGGTTCAGGCTGGCCTATCAGGCGGACGTGGCGGTAAATTGGTGCCCCGGTTTGGGGACAGTGCTGGCCAATGAAGAAGTGATAGACGGCAAGAGCGAAGTGGGTGGCTATCCGGTGGAGCGTCGGCCAATGCGGCAATGGATGCTGCGCATCACTGCCTATGCCAAGCGGCTGCTTGAGGGACTTGATTCCCTGGAATGGTCCGAATCCCTGAAAATGATGCAGCGTAATTGGATTGGTCGGTCAGAAGGGGCGCTGGTGCATTTTCAGGTCGCCGACCGGCCGGAAATTCTGGACGTGTTTACCACTCGCCCCGATACCCTGTATGGCGTGAGCTATATGGTGCTGGCACCAGAACATCCCATGGTGCATATAGGGCAGAAAGACTGCATCGTTCCGGCGGCCTGGCCGGAGTCCACACCAGCCGCATGGAAGTTCGCAGGCAGTGAGGAGATCCCCGCGTCGTCGGTGATGGCCTACCAAAAATGGGTGGCCGGGCGCTCGGAACGCCAACGGCAGGAAGATGTATCCAAGACCGGTGTATTCACAGGTACGTACGCTGTCAACCCGGTCAACCAGCAGCGAGTGCCCATATTTGTTTCCGATTATGTGATGATGGGTTACGGCACCGGGGCGATTATGGCGGTGCCCGCGCATGACCGTCGCGACTTTGACTTTGCCCGGCAGTTTGGATTGTCGATCAAGCGGGTGGTCAGCGCCCGAAAAGATCTGTTGGAGGCGGGCGAACTGCCGCTGGAAGAAGCAGGCTATGCGGTGAATTCCCCATGGATTGACGGTATGGCAACCGAGCAGGCTAAACCGGCGATGATTGGGCAGCTTGAGAATCGCCAGATGGGCTTGGGCCGTACCCATTACAAGATAAGAGACTGGCTGTTCTCGCGGCAACGATACTGGGGAGAGCCGTTTCCATTGGTACACCTGGAAGATGGTACCACGGCACCGCTGGCCCCGGAAGAGCTGCCGTTGCGTCTGCCCGATTTGGCGGATTTTAAACCGACTGGGACTATGGCTCCGCCGCTATCCAAGGCCGGGGACTGGGCCAATGTCCGGGTGCTGCTGGAAGGTTCGCCGGCGACAGCCGTGGCCCGGGTGGTGCCGCCGGGCACACCGGGCAGCGTGCCAGCGCGGCGCGAGCTTAACACCATGCCGCAATGGGCGGGTTCGTGCTGGTATTACCTGCGGTACTTAGACCCGCGAAACGACCAGGTGTTTTGCCAACGGGATACAGAACGCTATTGGATGGAGCAGCCCCCGGGTGTGGACCTCTACATCGGCGGGGTGGAACATGCTGTTTTGCATCTTTTGTATTCACGATTCTGGCACAAGGTGCTTTTTGACCGTGGATACGTAAGTTCGCAGGAACCGTTTAGAAAATTGGTCAATCAGGGCTTGATTCTGGGGGAGGCGGAATACACCGCATATTCCACGGCTGCGGGTGAATGGGTCTCGTGGGGCGAAGTGGACCCGGACCTTTCCACCCGTGCCGGTTCTGACGGTCGACCGGAAATTATCTCGCGCCACAGACGTACCGGCGAACCCCTGGTGGGGCGGGGACAGGCTGCCGGTGATATCGAAAAACGCGGCAACCAATACGTACTTAAAAGCCGCCCCGACATAGAGGTAGATGCCCGTTCGTATAAAATGAGCAAATCCCGCGGTAATGTGATTAACCCGGATGATGCCATCGCCAAGTATGGCGCGGATTCCCTGCGGCTTTTTGAAATGTTCATGGGGCCGCTGGAGCAGGTCAAGCCCTGGAGCACTGCGGGTGTGGAAGGGGTGTATCGCTTTCTGCACCGGTTGTGGCGCAATGTATTCGGAACGGAAGAGGACCATCGGCAGCGCGTTGTGGTCCAAGATGGATCCAGTTGGCGGGCGCTGGATGGTGGCGGGCTTACGGCGGACCAGCAGCGCAAATCGCAGGCGGCTGCGGATGAGCTGTTGCGTCCCATGCACCGGCTTATCCGCAAGGTAACGCAGGATATAGAACGGCTTTCATTCAACACGGCGATCAGTGCCATGATGGAATTTAACAACCTGCTGACGCGGCTGGAGGTAATACCGTGTGCAGCCGTGCTGACGCTGGTGCGGCTGCTCGAACCGTATGCACCGCATATCGCCGAGGAAATATATCAGCAGATCAGCGGTGCCGCAGCACTGGGGTCGGTGAGCCGCATTCCCTGGCCGGTGTATGATGAGGCCCTGTGTGTGGAAGCCCGGTGTGACATACCGGTGCAGATCAACGGTAAACTTTCCGGGCGCGTGAGCGTGCCGGCCGACGCTGCGGAAGAACACGTGTTGCAAAGCGTGCTAGCCGATACGGAAATTCAGGAAAAGCTGGCGGGTCGGAATTTAAAGAAAAAGATATATGTGAAAGGTCGCATGGTCAGCCTGGTGGTGTGAAGCCAGTTGCGCCGGTGCGGCGAGACCGGCCCGGATGAAATGAGCTTGATCCCGCATGGAACAATGGTATAAACGCACAATGACGGGTGAAACGGCGGGTTTGATCCCCGTGGTGGCGCGGGCGGTCTTGACCCTATTATCGTGGCCGTACGGCTTGGCCATACGTGTTCGCAACTGGGCCTACGATGTCGGGCGCATCCAGGTGGTGCGTCTGCCAGTGCCCGTGATATCGGTGGGCAATATGACTACGGGCGGCACAGGTAAAACGCCGACCGTTATCATGATTGTGCGCGATCTGGTGGCCATGGGCCGCAAGCCCGCGGTCTTGACGCGCGGTTATGGTGCTGCCGGAGGAATGGTGGCGGATGAAGTGCAGGTGATTCAGCAGGAATGCCCCGGTGTGCCGGTGGTGGTGAACGCCGATCGGGTCGCCGGTGGACAGGAAGCCATCGGCAAATTCGGAGCGGATGTTCTGGTACTGGATGACGGCTTTCAACACCGCCGGCTTTATCGGGATGTGAATATAGTACTGGTGGATGCCACCAACCCCATGGGCATTCCAGGCATCATTCCACGCGGCAGTTGGCGGGAATATCCGCGAGGCCTGACCCGGGCCACCCACATTATGTTGACCCGCTGTGAGCAGGTAACACCCGAATTGGTGGAGCTGGCGGCGGGTCTGCTGGCCCAATGGGTCAAGCCGCGGAATATTTTTGAACAGCGCACGCGGGTGATCGGGGTGTTTGATGCGGCGGGGCGGCCGGTGGCGGCCGACGGCCGGCATGTTTTGGTATTTGCCGGAGTGGGGAATCCGGAAGGTTTTTTAAACACGGTACGATCGACCGGACTGATTCCATCGAGCGGTTGCTGGTTTGACGATCACCACCATTATCAGATAGACCTGGATTTTGAGCAGATGCGTGAAATAACCGCCGCCCGTTCGCTGGATGCCTGGGTGACGACGGTCAAAGATTGGGTGAAAATAAAAGATTTCAAATCGCCGGTGCCGGTCTGGCATGTGCGGATTGAAAGCCGGATTGAAGGTGTGCAGTCTTCGCTGTGGCATGGGGTGCTGGCCGCGGCCCTAGCCGGACGATAAAATAGATGGCGAATAATGGTGCGGTCTCAAGACGAAGATGTGAACAGTTTATGCAACATTTAAGCTCTGAACTTGCGGGTATTGTGGAGCGCTTCGGCGAGCCACGTATCGTTGTTTTAGGCGACTTGATGTTGGATGAATATATTTACGGCGATGCGGAGCGACTTTCGCCGGAGGCTCCGGTAGCGGTGGTGCAGGAGCGTTACCGGCAGCATCGCTGCGGAGGGGCCGGCAATGTGGCCGTATTTCTGGCTGCCTTAGGGGCCAAGGTGGACTTGATCGGCGTGTGCGGGCAGGATGACCAGGGGCAACTGCTGCGTGCCAATCTCCGCGATGCCGGTGTGGAGGTGTCACACCTGCTGGCCATTGCAGACCGGCCAACCTGCACCAAGACCAGGCTGGTCGGGTTGGCGCAGCATCGCCATCCGCAACAGATGCTGCGGTTGGACCGTGAAGCTCTTTCCCCGATCGGTGCGGAGCATGAAAAAATTCTGCGGGAGCATTTGCGTCAATGTCTGGCGGGTTCCGCGGCCCTGTGTATTGAAGATTATAATAAGGGCCTTCTGAGCCAGTCTCTGTGCCCGGCTGCCATCGATATGGCCCGCGATCTGGGTGTGCCGATATTGGTGGATCCGGCGGCCGTGGCGGATTACAGCCGATATCGACGGGCGTCGGTCATTACTCCGAATCGGACGGAAGCCGAGCTGGCCACGGGCCGGCGCATGGAGGCTTTACCCTTGGGTGCGGCCGAGCTGGCACGGGAACTTTATGCCCGTCTGGAGCTGGATGCGTGTGTGATCACCCTGGATAAACACGGGATGTATCTGCTGGATGGACCGGAAAGCGGTACACTGCATCCTACCAGGCCGCGTACCGTTTACGATGTTACTGGTGCCGGAGACATGGTGCTGGCTATGCTGGCGATGGCCATCAGTGCCGGTGCCACGTGGAGTCAGGCGGTGGATCTGGGCAACGTAGCGGGGGGATTGGAAGTAGAGCGCTTTGGTTGTGTGCCGTTGCGGCGCAAGGAGGTGATGGCGGAATTATTGCCGGCCGAAGCAACCGAAGAAAAAGTGTGTAGTCTCGCCGCATTAAGCGTCGAACTGGGTATGTTGCGGGCAGCGGGCAAACGCATTGTTTTTACCAATGGAGTATTTGATATTCTCCATGCCGGTCACGTACGATACCTGCAATTTGCCCGCAGTCACGGTGATGTGCTGGTGGTGGGGGTGAATTCCGATGCTTCGGTCCGACGGCTCAAAGGGAAAGACCGGCCCGTGAATCCCATGATGGACCGCATGACTGTGTTGGCAGCGCTGGCGTGCGTGGATTTTGTGGTGGATTTTGGCAGCGATACCCCCTTGGAACTCGTGCGGACCGTGGCCCCGGATGTATTGGTGAAGGGGGAGGATTATGCCGACAAGGAAGTGGTTGGCCGGGACTTGGTGGAGTCCCGTGGCGGAGTTGTGGTTCTGGCACCGTTTTTAGCCGGTCACTCGACCACTGCGATCCTGGAAAAACTGGCCCGATAGTGGGGACGGGCTGGCTGCGGTGCGGCAAAGTATGGTGGTGAACAGGCGAAAGGCGGCATGGGACGTGTTGCTGTCGGTTACGCGAAGTAGCGTCAGATTTTGCGGAATATAAATGATGCAGGAACGCGCGGTATTTTTGGATCGTGATAACACCATTATCGCCAATGACGGCTATTTGGGTGATCCGGCCATGGTGAAGTTAATGCCGGGCGCAGGCGTTACGCTGGCATCATTACGCCGGATCGGCTATCGCATAATTGTAGTGAGCAATCAAAGTGGAGTCGCGCGCGGTCTTTTTGGGCCGGCCGATGTCGAGGCGGTTAATGAGGAAATGGGACGGCAGTTGCGCCGGCAGGCCGGTGCCCATATCGATGCCAATTATTTTTGTCCGTTTCATCCGGAGGGCGTGGTGCCGTCCTATCGCGGTGATCACGAATGGCGCAAGCCTCGGCCGGGAATGTTAAAGCAGGCGGCTGCGGATTTTAACCTGGATCTGTCGCAATGCTGGCTCATTGGCGATCAGCCGCGGGATATCGCTGCGGGTGCAGCCGTGGGTTGCCGGACGATTCTTCTGCGTGATTCCTCGGTGAATGCCGGTGGCTCCTCATCCATGCCGTCGGATGGGACGCAGGCCAAACCGGATTTTGTGGTGAAATCACTGGCGGACGCGGCGCGTATTATTGTTCGCGAAGGATCCCATGTGAACAGGCAATCCGTTGCCTCTCAGGCGGTAAAGGCCGCTCCGGAGTCGCCTGCCGCTGATGTCTTAGAGGTTGCGGTATCTCCACTGGCCGAAGTAGTTGTATCTGCAACCAGCCCGCCGCCGATCCATTCGTTGCCGCCGGCTGATGCGCCCGGACCCGGTACCGCATCTGCGGCTCCTGTCGCCAGCCACATGCTTCTGGAGGACATCGCCAGGCAGGTCCGGCAGTTACAACGCCGCACGCAGCCCGCTGATTTTTCGTTTTGGTCGCTGGTAGCCATGATTGTGCAGATGATGGTGGTTTTATTTCTGGCCATGGCGCTGTGGAATGGTCTGGCTGCGGGCACTTACCTGCAAACCACGGATAAAAGCTGGTGGTTTGACAGAACCAGCGCACAGTTGGGTGCGCTGGAATGGCTACTGGCAGCTCTGGTATTCCAGGTTGCCGTACTTGGCATGTACCTTTTGCATCGCCATGACTAGGATATTGTGCTGTTTACCAGGAATGCCATGCCCAGCCGTCCGCTGATTGGAATTTCCATGGACACCCGTGAGTCCGCGGCAGTGCCGGTGATCTATGAACTCACCGACACATATACCCGGTGCGTGCTGGATGCCGGCGGCGTTCCGCTGCTGTTGCCGCACGCGGCGGACGATACCGTTAGGCGGCACATGCTGGATGTTCTGGATGGACTGCTCATTCCCGGCGGTGATGATGTGAACCCCGCGTTGTATGGGCAATCACCTCATGCTAGAACCCATTTGATGGATGAACGTCGGCAGAGTTTTGACCTGGCCATGTTGGCGTTGGCGGAGGGGCGGAATTTACCCACGCTGGGAATTTGTTTGGGCTTTCAGATCATGAATGTGCAGCGCCACGGAACCTTGGTGCAATATCTGCCGGATGTGGCGGGAACGGTGCGCGTGAACCATGCCGCCGATCCGGATCAATTGCTGCGGTATGACGCGCGCCACGCGGTGCAGCCTGCCGCTGGCACCCGGCTGGCGGCGTTGTTTGGCTCCGGATTGCTGATGGTGAATTCAACGCATCGCCAGGGTGTGGACCACCTGGGCCGCGGCCTTGTTCCATCGGCCTGCGCGGCAGATGGCCTGGTGGAGGCGATCGAAGACCCCACATTGGCCTTTTGGATGGGTGTGCAATGGCATCCGGAACGTATGCCTGGAGATCCGCAGATGAAGCTGTTTCAGGCTTTGATTGATGCCGCGAGGCAAAGCTACAAACACTGATTTCCGGCAATATTCGGCTATAATCTTCACGGTGTTATGTGAAATAGGAGCGTCGGTGATGGCCTTTGACTCTCAGTCCTGTTTTCAACGGGCGCTGCCCTACCAGCAGTTCCTGCAATTGCATGGTACCGCGGAACATCGAAACCGCTGGCAGGCCCTGTACGATAAGGTAACACTTCTGCCGGAACAAAAAGCCCTGCTCGCCGGTTTTCGCCGCAAAATGCACGTGTTGTGCATGGCAGGGCCATGGTGCGGCGACTGTGTCAACGCCGGCCCGATTTTTCAGCATTTTGCCGCAGCTTCGCCCATGATTGACCTGCGTTTTATCAACCGCGCACAGAAGTTTGATCCGGCGGCTGGTGATCCGGATACGCTGGTAGCCAATGAGCTTTCAATATGTGGTGCTCCGCGCGTGCCGGTATTGCTGTTTTTATCAGAGGATTGGTGTGAATGTGAACGCTTTGGCGAACGCACACTGGCTACCTATCGGCATAAGGCGGCCAACCTGCACGGGGCCAGTTGCCCCACCGGCCTGTTGGCTCCGCCGCAGGATTTGCTGGCCGCCAATATCGCCGAGTGGCTGACCCATTTTGAGCGCGTGCAGTTGATGTTGCTGACCAGCCCGCGCCTGATGAAACTGCACCAGGAGATATAGCCTGGTCGCGCCGATGATAAGAAAGTACGCTGTTATTCATAGGCTTGGTGTTTCCTCCGGCACTTGATTCGATCTGGTTGGCCGGGAGTGGAGTTGCCGGCTTCCCTGCATGTGGGCTGGACAGGCCATGCTGTCCAGTCAAGTGGTAGTGCTTTGTTAAATGGGAGCGGGAAGGGCCAGATCGCGCAGCAAGGCGGCTGGGGCACCAATATCGGCAATGGATATCTGCCCGGTATAGCTGGCGGCACCAGCTTGGGCAAAACCGATTTTCATGCCACAGAAGCTTACGGTGTGGCCGGCACGTACGGCCAATCCCAACGGCTCTCCGGAGTCACAATCAAGTCCGGACGGAATATCTACACTGATGACCAGTCGCTGGGCCGCATTGACCGCCGCCACCAGGGCCAGCGCAGACCCTTGAATGGGGCGGGACAGTCCGGTACCAAACATACCGTCGACGATGCTGGCGCTCTCGCCGGTGGCGGCCAGCCAGCGGGCGAATGGCGCATCGCCGGCGGAAATATCGGTAATGGGAATAGCCATGGCAGCAATGGTGGCCAGTTGTCCGGCGGCGGCGAGGCGAAACTTTTCAGCAGAGGAGGTGAGCATAACATGAACTTGATAGCCGCGATTGGCCAGGTGCCGCGCCGCCACCAGGGCGTCACCGCCGTTATTGCCCGCACCGCAGAGAACCAGAATCGATTCGCCAAGAGTGGTATAGCGTGTAACAATATGTGCAACTCCGGTGCCGGCATTTTCCATCAAGGCAGTTACGGGCAGATGAAACTGCTCTTCACAGCGGCGGTCTATTTCCTGGAGACAGCGGCGATCAAACCACAGGGTGGCGTGGGAAAATGCAGACATGGTGAAATCTCCTGGAGAGCGCAAGATCTGAGGGCGAGGGCTTTAACCAACGGCCCTTTCCATTACCGGCTGTAACTTCTGCTGAAGGTAACGGCCCGTATGGCTTGCGGGCATTTCGGCTACTTGCTCGGGTGTGCCAACGGCCACCACCTGGCCGCCACCCGCACCGCCTTCGGGGCCTAAATCAATAATCCAGTCGGCACATTTGATGACATCCAGATTGTGTTCAATAACCACCACGGTGTTGCCATGGTCGGTGAGGCGGTTGAGAACGCCTAAAAGATTGTGGATGTCCGCAAAATGCAGCCCCGTGGTGGGTTCGTCCAATACGTAAAGGGTGTGGCCAGTGCCGGGTTTGCCCAGTTCTGAAGCCAGCTTGACACGTTGAGCCTCTCCGCCGGAAAGAGTGGTACTGGACTGGCCAAGTTCCAGGTAGGCTAATCCAACGTCGTTGAGGGCCTGCAGCAGGGCCTTGATGGCGGAAAAACTTTCAAAAAATTGCAAGGATTCTTCAATGCGCATGGCCAGCACATCGGCGATGGACTTGCCGCGGTATTTGACTTCCAGCGTCTCGCGGTTGTAGCGGGTGCCCTTGCATTCTTCGCAGGTAACAAACACATCGGGCAGAAAGTGCATTTCAATGCGTTTGGTGCCCTGGCCCTGGCATGCTTCGCAGCGGCCGCCCTTCACGTTGAAGCTGAAACGGCCGAGTTGATAGCCACGCATACGGGCCTCGCGGGTTTTGGCGTAAAGCTGGCGGATCAGATCAAAGACCCCGGTGTAGGTTGCCGGGTTGCTGCGCGGGGTGCGCCCGATGGGAGACTGGTCAATTTCGATGACCTTATCAATCTGATCCATTCCCTGGATGCGGGTATGGAGGCCGGGGCGTTCCTTGCTGCCATATAACGATCGCTTGAGGCCGGCGAGCAGAATGCGATTGACCAGCGAGGATTTGCCCGAGCCGGAAACCCCGGTAACGCAGATCATGGCTCCCAGCGGAAACTTGACATTGATGCCGCGTAAATTATTTTCACGTGCTCCAATGACTTCGACAAAGTGCTTCATATTGACAGTCCGCCGCCGGCTGGGCAGGGGAATCTGGTATTCGCCGGTGAGGTAGCGGGCGGTGATGCTGTCTTTGGATTGCAGCACCTGGGGCACGGTCCCCTGGGCGATGATGCGCCCGCCATGGGAACCCGCGGCTGGTCCAACATCAATGAGCCAGTCGGCGGCGCGGATGGTATCTTCATCGTGTTCCACAACAATCACGGTGTTGCCGATGTTGGTCAGATGCCGCAGGGTGCGGATAAGCCGGTCGTTATCCCGTTGATGCAGCCCGATGGTCGGTTCATCAAGTACGTAGCACACACCGACCAGACCTGATCCTACCTGGGTGGCCAGGCGAATACGTTGTGCTTCGCCGCCGGAAAGCGTACCGGTTTGGCGGTCCAGCGTGAGGTATTCCAGGCCGACATCATTCATAAACCCCAGGCGGGATTTTATTTCTTTAAGGATGGGGGCGGCGATAAGCAGTTGTTCGCCGGCAAGCTCCAACCGGTCGAAAAAGCTCAGGGCTTGTGTGACGGTAAGGCGCACAATATCACGAATATTGCGATCCGCGATGCGCACCGCCAGAGCCTGTGGCTTAAGGCGGTCTCCGTGGCAGGTTTCACAGGGTTGTTCGCTCAGATAATGATGGAGCCGTGTTTTGACAAATTCGCTCTCGGTATTTTCCCAGCGACGCTGCAGGTTCGGGATGACGCCTTCAAAGGTTTGGCCCATTCGCGAGGTGTCTTTGGCTTTCGAGCCGTACATGATTAAATCGCGGGCCTTTTTGGGAAGGTCCTTGAAGGGCTGGTCGGCCGGCACGTCAAAATCCTGACAGAAGCGGGCCAGGAGCCGGTTGTAGTAGATGTTCATACGTTTGCCGTTGCGGCGGAAAGCTTCGATGGCCCCCTGAGAAAGGGAAAGCGTCGGGTCGGCGACAATCAGATCCGGATCAAATTCCAGAATCGTTCCCAGCCCGTCGCATTTTGTGCATGCTCCATACGGGCTATTGAAGGAAAACAGTCGCGGCGAAAGCTCTTCCAGCGAATTGCCCGGATGATCCGGACAGGCCCAACGCGCCGAATAAGTGATGTCTACCCAGGTGCCACCTTCGTCGCGGGCGATGATCACTAGACCATCAGCCAGCTTGAGCGCAAGCTCGATGGAATCCGCCAGCCGCGTACGGATTTCGGGTTTGATAACCAGCCGGTCTACGACGGCCTCCAAGGTGTGGGCAAGTTTTTTATCAAGGGCGGCTGCGGCCTTGATCTCGGTAAAAGTGCCGTCAATGCGGCAACGAATGAAGCCCTGGCGGGTCATAGCTTCCAGCACCTCACGGTGGGTGCCCTTTTGTCCGCGCACGAGCGGCGAAAGCACCATGATTTTAGAGCCTTCAGGCCAGGCGAGTACGTTGTCCACAATTTGGGAGGGGCTTTGCGAGGCGATGGGTTTGCCGCAGGTCCAGCAATGGGGCTGGCCCACGCGGGCAAAAAGAAGTCGCAAATAGTCGTAAATTTCTGTGGTAGTGGCAACGGTGGAACGGGGGTTGGTGCTGCCGCTGCGCTGTTCAATGGCGATGGTGGGTGGCAGGCCTTCGATTTCGTCGCAATCCGGTTTTTGCATCTGTTCCAGAAATTGCCGGGCGTAGGCGGAAAGCGATTCTACATATTTCCGCTGTCCTTCCGCATAAATGGTATCAAACGCGAGAGAGCTTTTTCCGGAGCCGGACAGGCCGGTGATGACGACAAGCTGGTCGCGTGGAATATCCAGACTTACGCTCTTGAGATTATGTTCCCTGGCTCCAACAATTCTGATGCACTTAAGAGCCACACAATTCTCCACTATCGGGGTGGTGTTAAGACTGCCCCAACCGAACTATTGATTATAGTGCCCGACAAAAAAACTGCCAAAAGCAATCAATAACCGGCATTTTCTCCTTTCCTCCGGGGCTTCTTGACCGATGGGCCAAGAATCCATAGCATGGCGTTGTGGTTTTTCGCGATGTTTCATCAGAGTGATGACATAAGTGCGGAGAACATGGAACGAATGGGGAATATAAACGTCAATGGCCAAGAAAACGGTAGCGCAATTAGATGTTCGTGATCAAAAGGTTTTGGTACGAGTGGATTTTAATGTGCCGCTGGATGATGCGGGCTGCATCACCGATGACCGGCGGATTGTGGCCGCTTTACCGACCATCAGCAGTATTGTTGAGCGAGGCGGTCGTGCGGTACTCATGAGTCATTTAGGGCGTCCCAAGGGCGGGCCGGACCCTAAATTCTCGCTGCGGCCGGTGGCGGTGCGGCTAGGTGAATTGCTCAAGCGAAAAGTGGCCATGGCCTCGGATTGCATCGGCCCGACGGTGGCGGTACTTGTCAACGGCATGAAAAATGGCGACGTGGTACTGCTGGAAAATACGCGTTTTCACAAGGGCGAAGAAAAAAATGATCCCGTTCTGGCGGCCGAGTTGGCGGCGCTGGGCCAATGCTATGTGAATGATGCCTTTGGCACAGCGCATCGACAACATGCTTCCACCTACGGCGTCGCGGAGAAAATTGGTGCTGGCAAACGGGCCATCGGCTTCTTGATTGAAAAGGAGCTGAAATTTCTGGGCGACGCCTTGGAACATCCACAGCGGCCATTCGTGGCCATTCTGGGTGGGGCAAAAGTTTCCGATAAAATCGCGGTGATAGAAAATTTGCTTGGCAAAGCGGATTCCGTGCTTATCGGTGGGGCCATGGCTTACACCTTTTTTCTGGCGCAGGGGAAGAAAATCGGGAAATCCTTGTGCGAGAAAGACAAGGTTGAACTGGCCCGGAAACTACTGGAATCTGCTGGTCGGAAATTGATTTTGCCGGTGGATAATGTGATTGCCTCGGAAATGACGGATAATGCTGCTACCCGTGTTGTGGAAGGTGATATTCCAGATGGAATGGAAGGTTTCGATATCGGGCCGAAAACCATTCAGCTTTATGAAAAGATACTCCAGTCCGCGCGGACAGTGGTATGGAATGGACCGATGGGCGTATTTGAGAAAAAGCCGTTTCAAGCCGGTACACGGGCGATTGCCAACATGTTGGCAAAAATTTCCACCAACAGTCATGCGGTGACGATCATCGGGGGCGGCGATTCGGCGGCGGCCATTGAGAAGTTCGGCCTTGCGGATAAGGTGTCGCATGTATCCACCGGTGGCGGAGCGAGCCTGGAGTTTATGGAAGGTCGTGGGTTTGCGTGTATTGATATTCTCGATAATGTGTGAAACGCGCAAGGCCGCGATGGCGGCTGATGGATGGCTGCATGATGAATAATATTTTTGTCCGTCCGCCACATTTGCCGTTGATTGCACCATCTATTCTGGCCGCGGATTTCGCCCGTCTGGGGGAGGAAGCGGCGGATGTGGAGCGCGCCGGTGCGGACCTTATTCACGTGGATGTAATGGACGGCCACTTTGTACCCAATTTGACCATGGGGCCGGATGTAGCTTTGGCCTTGGCTCGCTCCTGTCGGCTGATGCAGGATGTGCACCTGATGGTGACCGATCCACAGGACTTTATCAAGCCGTTTGTGGATGCGGGGGCCGGCAGCATTACGTTTCACATTGAAGCACCGGGGTTGAAATCGTTTGGTGCCATGGAGGTCATCAAACGCATTCACGACCATGGTCTTACCGCGGGTATATCCTTAAATCCGGAAACGCCGGCGAAAATGCTGGAGGGTGTTCTGTCGATGGTGGATCTGGTGCTGGTGATGAGTGTGCATCCTGGTTTTACGGGGCAGAATTTTATTCCGCTGACACTGGAAAAAGTGCGCTGGCTGCGGCATCGGCTGGGGCCGCACCAACGGTTGTCCATTGACGGGGGCATCGGGATCCGCACGGCGCACGATGCACTGGAAGCCGGAGCGGATGTGCTGGTGGCGGGAGCGGCGGTGTTTCACGGTGAAGACAGGGTGTCGGCGATAAGAATGCTGCGCGGTGATTATCCGCGTTAAGGCGATTCTCGGTGATACCCTGCAGGCTGGGTAAATTTTAACAAGGGGAACATTTGTATGGCGCTATTGGCGGGTAAAAAGGCACTTGTATTTGGCGTATTGAATGAATATTCAATCGGGTGGCATATTGCGGAGCAATTGCATCACCATGGTTGTGAGCTGGCATTCTCTTTTTTACCTGGAGAGAAAATCGAACGCCGCGTAGTGAAAGCGGTGGAACCTTTTGGGCCAAAGTTCCTGGTTCCGTGCGATGTCAGCAAGGATGAGGATATCGGGCGGGCGTTTGCGATGACCTCGGAAAAGTTTGGCAGCTTTGATATTCTGATTCATTCGCTGGCCTTTGCCCCGGGGGAGGCCCTGCACAATCCGTTTCTTCAGACCAGTCGGGAAGCGTGGCGAACGGCGCTGGATATCAGCGCCTATTCGCTGGTGGCGCTGTCCCGCGCGGCGGTGCCGCTGATGAATGTTGATGGCAGCATTGTGACGATGAGTTATCTGGGGGCCGAGAAATTTATCCCCATGTATAATGTCATGGCGGTAGCCAAGGCGGCGCTGGAATGTTCCGTGCGTTATCTGGCGGCGGAGCTGGGCCGGCATGAAAAGCATGTGCGCGTCAATGCGATCAGTGCCGGTGCCATTAAAACTATGGCCGCCCGAGGCATAGGTGACATCGATAAAATGATGGCTCACTACACGGAAAAATCGCCATTGCCCTGGAATGGCGATACGGCGGCAGTGCATGTCGGCAAGACCGCTCTTTACCTGTGCAGTGATCTTTCAAGCGGTGTTACCGGCGAAACCATTTATGTGGATGGCGGCTACAACATCGTTGGCTGGTAAAGTGAAAACACTGGTTAGAGCGGCAGGCGAGGGAATTGCAGACGCCGCAGCTTTGTTGCGCGCTGGTCAACTGGTCGCATTTGCCACCGAAACTGTGTATGGCCTGGGGGCGGATGCTACTCAGGCGGCGGCCGTTCGCCGGATTTATAAGGTGAAGCGGCGGCCCGCTGACAACCCGCTGATTGTGCATGTCCTGAACCAGCGGCAGGCGGAAGATTACGCGGTGGGCTTTGACGACGTGGCGCGGATTCTGGCCAGGCGCTTTTGGCCGGGGCCTTTAACCATGGTGGTGGGTCGTGGAGAAAAAATACCGGCGGAGGTTTCAGCGGGTCTGCCGACCATGGCAGTGCGCTGCCCGGCCCACAAGGCCGCACAGCGTTTACTCGCGGCCTTAGGACGCCCCATTGCCGCACCGAGTGCGAATTTATCCGGTCATGTTTCACCGACGACGGCCGCGGATGTGCTGGCGGAACTTGAGGGACGCATACCGCTTATTCTGGATGGTGGACCGTGCCGGGTGGGTGTGGAATCGACGGTGATTGATCTGACGGTTGACCCGCCGGTGGTGCTTCGGCCGGGCAGCGTGACGGTGGAAATGATTCATGCGGCCCTGCGTAGAAAACTCGGCACCAGGGTCGAGGCCATCGGGACAACCTCCATGAGCGGCAATGCTGTAGCCAAAAGCCCAGGCATGTCGAAGCGGCATTACGCGCCGGTTACGCCGACTTACCGGTATCTTCGGGGAGAGTGGCATCAGGTGCGGGCGTGGCTGAATCGGTATCGGCCCAGAGCGCGAGTTGTGCGCTTAAGCTGTGAAAAGTCTGGAGCGGTGGGCGGTCAGGAGGTGCTGATTCACCTGTCTGCGAAGGGGGAGCAGTGCGCGCGGCACTTGTATAAAAATCTGCGCACAGCCGACAGCCGCGGTTATGATTTGATCTTGGTTGAAATGCCGCCGGATCGGGGTCATGTATGGACGGCCATTCGAGATCGGATCAGGCGTGCATCGCAGGAGTGGCCGCCATGATGGCGCAGCACGGGACATTATTGATCAGCGAAGCGGCATTACGCGGCAATCTCCGGCTGTTACGGCAACGCGCAGGCCGCCACACCCTGCAGTGTGCAACAGTCAAGGCCAACGCATACGGCCATGGGTTGGCTGTGGTGATTCCGCTACTGCGGCAAATTGGCGTGGACTGGGTGTGTGTGTATTCGCTGGAGGAAGCGTTGCAGGTGGTGGCATCAGGATGGGATGGGCCGGTGCTGGTGCTTGCCCCGCTGGTTGCTAGCCGGGGACTCGTCGATATTGCTGCTTCCGTGTGGAAGTGTTTAGAGGGCGGCCGCCTTCGCCTCACGCTTACCGATTCGATTTCGGCGTTGGCTTTGGCCGCAGCCGTTCGCAAGCACCACCCGTCCAACCGCGTGTCGGTGCATGTGCAAATTGACACCGGCCTTACGCGGCAGGGGGTGGACGTAGCCGCGGCTCCGCGTCTTTGCGAACAAATTCTTGCGCTGCCGGAACTGACATTGGAAGGCATTTATATGCACCTTTCGCATGGTGATGAGCCGAGCAGCCCGGCCACGGCCGCGCAACTGGCGATGTTCCGTCGGATTGCAGATCCGATCAAGTCACAGCATCCGCACGTGATGCTGCATGCCCAAAATTCCGGCGGCACGTGGCATGAAGGCGATATTGGATTGGATATGGTGCGACCAGGCATTGCCATGTATGGTTTGCAACCTTCGTTAAACCACATGATTCCCGATTTAAAACCAGTGGCCAGGCTGGTAGCTCCAATTACCGCGGTGCATGAAAGACCGGCAGGCACGGGCGTGGGTTATGGGCACAGCTTTCGCACAAGCCACCCCAGCCGCCTGGCTGTTGTGCCGGTGGGGTACGCCGATGGTTACCCGCGGGAATTGTCTGGCCGGGCGGTGGCCGGCGTGCTGAATCGTGAAGTTCCGGTCGTGGGGCGAATCAGCATGGATCAAACCATTCTCGATATTACAGATGTGGCGGCCACCGTTGGCGATGAAGTAACTATGATCAGTGATCAGTCAACAGTGAGTTATGGCATGGATCGCCTGGCGGAGCAATGCCGAACGATTGGCTATGAATTGGCAACGCGATTGGGCGCACGGCTGCACCGCGTGGTAACAGGGTAGGAAAACCTGCATGGCATATTCATTTCTGGTAACGCGAAACATACCTGCAGCCGGTCTGGATCGTCTGGCAAGCGGCGGATCGGTCAAGGTGAATCCACATGATCGGCCTATGACTGCCGATGAACTGGTCATGGCCGCCGCCGATTGCGACGGTGTTCTTTCCATGCTGACGGATCGCATTGATGCGGCATTTCTGGATCGGTGTCCGCAGGTGAAAGCCGTCAGCAACTACGCCGTCGGGTTTAACAATATCGATGTGGCCGCATGTACGCGGCGGGGCATTGGAGTAAGTAACACGCCGGATGTGTTGACCAATGCCACGGCGGAAATCGCCTTGGCGTTGATGCTGGCCTGCGCCCGGCGCGTGGTGGAAGTGGATGGAGTTGTGCGGGCGGGGCAATGGCGGGGCTGGGCACCGCTGGATTATCTTGGGATGGACATGGTGGGAAAAGTGCTGGGTATCATCGGTGCGGGGCGTATCGGCTTGCGGGTGGCCAGAATGGCTGCCGGATTTGATATGCGTGTGCTATATTATTCCCGCAACCCGCATCCGGAATATGATCAGATCGGAGCAGTACGTGTAGATATGGAGTCGCTGCTGAAACAAGCCGATTTTGTTTCGTTGCATGCCCCGCTGACGGATCAAACCCGGCATATCATCGGCGCAAAACAACTGGCTATGATGAAACCCACGGCCATTTTAATTAACACTGCACGTGGACCGCTGGTGGATGAACAGGCTCTGGTTGACGCTTTACGGAAAAATCGGATTTTCGCAGCGGGTTTGGATGTTTTTGAGCGGGAGCCTGCATTGAATCCGGGTCTTGCGACCTTGCAAAATGTGGTATTGTTGCCACATATCGGCAGTGCGACGGTGTCAACGCGCGGACAGATGGCAGTGATGGCCGCGGAGGATCTTCTGGCCATGACCTCAGGAAGGCGTCCAGTACACCCGGTCAATCCGGAGCGATGGACGTAAATATAGATGGTAGCTGGTTTGGCCAGAGAACACAATTGTGGGTATTACTTTACGCCTGGAATGGCCAGCCGGAGCGAATAATAGCACCGATGGCGTCGGCAAGTTTGCGCGATGCAAGGCTGGAAGATTTACCCAGCCGCATCAAATTGCCGATGATGCCGGGATTTGATACCAGTGTAATGGTCAAAGCCAATGGTCGAACACTGCCGGAAGGATCAATGAAATGGCCAATCTGGCTGGGCAGAGAATCCATAGCGGTATCGCTGATGGTGCGAATACCGATCCAAGGCACATTGCGTCGCTGGGCGAATTGGAAGGTCGCCTTGTTTTCCATATCAACGGCAATAAATTTGCCTTTAACAAAAAGTTCCTTTTTTTCGGCGGTATCTCCAACCATGTGCTTGCTGGTGTGAATCGGACCTATAAAACAGCGTTGTCCGTTGGACATGGCGTTGATGATCTCCTCTACCCGCAAGGCCTCGTGAGAGTTATTGTCTATTACCAAGTCGCCCACGGCCAGATCCGGACTGCAGGCTCCCGCAAGACCGGCGGTTACCACCCCCGCAACCTGGCTGTGGTAATAGCGGGGAAGAACCTCTTTCAGGAACCGGCCACCCATGCCTATCTGTTCCACAACAATATTTTCGTACGCGTTGGACCGTATGGCAGTGGGGGTATCCCGCTGCCATTGTTTGGCCACAGCAAGTGCCACCTGATACTCCGCTTTTAAGGCGGTCAGGATTAATAATGTTCGGGTTTCACAAGCCGTTTGAGTATCCATCGCCTTATTCTATCGGTCCATACCCACCATCAACATCGGAAAAACATACGGTCTGTTCCTATAACATGCAACTTTCCGCAGGTTCATAACGCCGTCCAGCGGCCACCTGGGCCCGCGGGCATCTATGGGGCAATCCCGATGGACCGGACCGCTCCTGCGGTGTATCGGTCGATTTTACGGTTGGCGGAGAGTATGGTATCATTGAAAGCACTGGCTGGCGCGGCAAGACGGTACAGGGGGCATGGTTTCCGGGCCTGATTCTGGCTGACGTTTAGTTGTGTTGAAGAAAGGGTCCAATGGGTGTTCCAATTTCGCAGATGTGGACGGTAGCCCGATACGTTCTTACCCAGAAACTCAAGGGCAAAAAACGCTATCCGCTGGTGCTGATGCTGGAACCGCTGTTTCGGTGCAATCTGGCTTGCGCCGGTTGTGGAAAAATTCAATATCCTGCCCATATCCTCAAGCAAAATCTCACGCCTGAGCAATGCTTTTCCGCCGTGGAGGAATGCGGTGCTCCGATGGTGAGCATTCCCGGGGGCGAACCGCTGCTGCACCCGCAGATCAAGGAAATTGTGGAAGGCTTGGTAGCCCGGCGCAAGTATATTTATTTGTGCACCAATGCACTGCTTTTGAAAGAAAAAATTGATCTCTTTAAGCCGTCAAAGTATCTTACGTTTAGTGTGCATCTGGATGGCGAAAAAGAGCACCATGATTTTTCGGTATGCCGGGAAGGCGGATTTGACATTGCGCTGGAAGGGATTAAAGAGGCAGTGAAGCGGGGCTTCCGTGTTACCACCAACACCACGCTGTTTGACGGAACTGATCCGGTGAGTGTGCGCCGATTTTTTGACCAGATGATGGAGGTCGGGGTGGAAGGGATGATGCTGTCGCCGGGCTACAGTTACGAAAAAGCCCCCGACCAGGAACACTTTTTGGGTCGGGCCAAAACCCGCACGCTCTTCGGCACTATTTTGAGCAATCGCAATAAGAAGTGGCGGTTTAATCAAAGCCCGCTGTTTCTGGAGTTTCTGATGGGGCGGCGATCCTATGTGTGCACGCCCTGGGGAATGCCCACGTATAATGTCTTTGGCTGGCAAAAGCCCTGCTACCTGCTGCAAGATGGATATGCCGATACGTTTTCCGAACTGCTGTCCGAGACGCAATGGGAAAAGTATGGTGCAGAATCGGGTAATTCAAAGTGCGCCAACTGCATGGTTCACAGCGGCTACGAGGCCAGTGCGGTGGACGATACCTTTGGTTCATTGCGGGGCTTTCTGGCGACGGTGCGAGCCACCGTTTTTGGCGGGACTTATGCCAACGCCTCAGCCCTGGAAGCATTGGAGCAGCCGGTGGAGTCCCGGCCGGGAAGGCTTGTGGAATTAAAGGTTACAGCCACGCGGCGCGTCCCGCGTGAAACAGCCGATGCACAAGATATGTCCTCGCCTCAATCGTAAACGAAACAGCCGCCGCAGTTTTCAAGCTGACCATTGGAGATGCTCTTTTGCCGCAAGAAACAAAATCCCACGCTTCGCTGTCGGACACTGCTGATCATGTTACCGCGCGGAAGGAGCCTGAGAATCTGGAAGGCTGGATTCCTCCGTTGGCTTCGCCGGAAGATATCGTCGAGGCGCTGGAAATGGCGTTTAGTTATCGTGGGGATGTGACCATTCATACCCGCCAGGGGCAAATAATTGAAGGCTACATCTTTGATCGCGGTGGCCATGGTCGTGGTCTGGAAAATAGCTACGTGCGGCTGTATCCGAAGGGCAGCACGGAGAAAGTTCGGGTTGCTTACAGCGCTATTACCAGGCTGGAATTTTCAGGCCGAGACGCGGCAGCGGGCAAAAGTTTTCAGACCTGGCTGAAAAAATATCAGGAAAAAAAAGCCGCCGGCGAAACCAATATTCGCATTGATCCGGAAGAACTCTGATCGTCATTGCCGGCGGCAGCGGTCGGCGGCGATTGGTGGGGTATGCGTGTCGCTCACGCCTCGCCGGCCGGCAAAATGTCTGCGCCGTAGTAATACACTTTATTTCCTGACAGTCCACAAGATAAAAAACAGGCGATTACGGTCCGGTGGGTGGGGCAAAGCCGTGGGTCCAGTTACCTGGCGCAGCCGCATTGGGGATATAGCCCGGGGGCACAGATTGGCCGTTGACATGCTGTGCCTGATAGGTCTCGCCGCGGCCATTTTGCAGATTTCCCGCGGGCATGCTGCGACTGAGCCGGGCGTCGACGCTGTTGTCTTTAATCACCCTGGTTTCGCATCCATCCAGGCTCGAAAGAGCGAGCACCGTGCCCGTCAATAGTGCTAGAGCCATCAGCCACCGCGCACGCTGGCCGCCAAAAAGTACTTGTCTGCCTGGGTATTGAGAATACATAGCGCACGCGTGTAAAGGAATGACTAACGACGGGATCGCCGCCTATTTCGGTTCTCGCGAGCCGGCTTATATCCGTGTTTCCCGGATTCGCGGGTAAGCAGCCCCGGCCTTTGACCGGTATGTCTACCCCCGGTCCGAGCCGAGCCGTCTCTCCTGTCAGTATAGGCATGCTGCCGCGAGCGGGAATCCTTGTTGCGGTCTTCGCGCGGTCCGCGGCGATGCAGAGCTTTAGGCTGTTGCCGCGGCTGCACCTGCCGCAATGTGGCTTTGCCGCCGGCACTTGAACCAAGCTCCAATAGAAGCAGGTCCATTTGCCTGGTGGACAAATGAACCGCCACGATTTGCACACGCACCGGATCACCGAGCGAAATGCGCCGTCCGGTCCGTTGGCCGCGCAGCGATGCGGTGCGTTCGTCGAAGAACCAGTAATCGGGGGGCAGATCGCTGATGCGGATAAGTCCTTCCACCAGAAACCTGGTGGACTGAATAAAAATGCCGAAATTGTTAACACCCGTCACCACGCCATCAATCACATCGCCAATATGTTCAGAGAGCAGGCTTAGTACCTTGACTGCGCGCAGTTCTCGTTCGGCATTTTGCGCCCGGCGCTCGGTAAACGAGAGATGTCGTGACAATCGCAGGAGTGTTTTTTCATCGGGTACATTGCCAAGACTCAACGGCATGAGCAAGTTGAAATTACCAGTGCCGGCTGGTCCGGTGACTTTTTGCGGTGTGCGGCTATCCTGGGGTGGCACGGTATGCTGGCCAGCCATGGCGGCTTTACGTCGCGGCGAACTGCGTTTTTCCATCGCGGGTGTCCGTCTGCCTTGGGTTGGTGCTGCTTGACCGATAATGGAATCCAGGCAGCGGTGAATGACTAAATCGGCATAGCGGCGAATCGGGGAGGTGAAATGCGCGTAATTCTCGCTGGCCAAAGCGTAATGGCCCATGGGCAGAGGGGAGTATTCGGCGGTGCTGAAGGTTTTAAGGACAGATAAATGCACGGCATATGCAATGGGCGTGCCACGCACACTGTCCAACAGGCCTTGAATGACGCTGCGGTCCAGTTCGCGGGGCAGGCGTCGACCTGTTATCGCCACGAATTGCCGTACCTGTTCGGCGGATTCACTATCGGGTTCGGGATGAATTCGCCGCAGCACTGTCAGGCCGCGCCGGGTTAGAAATCGGGCGACGGCTTCGTTGGCTTCCACCATAAACATTTCAATAATCTTATGGGTGAAGGCATCATCTTCCGGACGGGCATCAATGACCCGCCCGGTTTCATCCATGACCAGTTCGACTTCGGGCAAATCGAGAACGATCATCCCTTGTCGCAGCCGGCGGGTTTGGATGGCGCGGGCCAAGCGATCCATGTCGGCAAGCAGTTGGCGTACTGGTGGTTCCACATCCGGGACGTACGGGTTGGGCGGGGAATCCAAAAGGCCCTTGGAATAAGGCTGTGCCTGACCGCGGGCGTCGTCAATAATAGCCTGCGCCTGCTGGTAAGTGAGGCGTTTTCGCGATCGGATGATGGTATTGGCAAATCGCGTTGAAATCACCCGGCCGCGTTCGTCGTAGCGGATAAAGGCACTTTTGGTAAGTCGGGGTTGATCCTGCTGGAGCGAACAAACACCATTGGAAAGCAGCTCCGGCAGCATGGGGATAACGAATCTCGGAAAATAGATGCTGTTGCCGCGCTGGCGGGCTTCAATATCCAGGGCGGATTCAACCGGCACAAAATGGGCAACATCGGCGATATGCACGCCGAGTTCATAGGCTGCGGGGCCAGGCCGATCCAGTTCGTCCGGTCCGAGCAATGCTTCGATCTGCTGGTGGGTTTGGTCGGCCTCGGACGAGGTCAGCACACGCAGGCTGATGGCATCATCAAAATCGCGGGCGTCATCGGGGTCGATGGTAACGATGGTCTGCTGGGAAAGGTCTTCGCGTCCCGTGATCGAGCCAGGATCAAATTCCGTCGCCGCCCGACGGGCCTGCTCCAGAGCTTCCGCGGGATATTCCTGCGGTAAATCAAATTGTCGCATGACTGAGGCTAATTCCACCTCCGGCTCGCCATGGGGGCCGAGCACTTCGGTAATCACTCCCTGGGCCGGTTCAGCTCCGCGGGCAAAACGCACCAGTTCGACCACCACTTTGTCGCCGTTGGAGGCATTTTTGGCTCCTGCGTCCTGCACCTGGATGGGGGCTTTGAACACCGCGCCGTCCGGTACTACCACCCAGTTGCTGACCTGTTTTTTCAAGGTTCCTACGCAGCGCGTACTGGCTCGGCGTAAAATATCGATAACACGGCCGGGTGCGCTTTTGCCGCGGGCATTGCGTTTGTCCGCCACAACAATTTTAACCAGCACCAGATCTCCACCCAGGGCATCTGAAGTGTCCTGGGCGGGAATAAAAATATCATCACGCCCGGTGGGTTTGAGCGGGCTGACAAATCCAAAGCCACGGCTGGTTGCGTGGAACATGCCGACAACCTGGTCTTTTTCGTCCGGGAAGGCCACGGCCTCGCCAATATCCCGGGGAATTATCCGGCCCACTCGAATTAGCTCTTCCAGAGCTGCGCGAAAGGCCATACGGTTACTCTCGTCAATATGCAGGCGACGGGAAATCTCCGCGACCGCCATCGGTCCACCATCTTCGGCAGCGAGCACGCTGATGATTTGTTCGGACAAGGATACGGGCACAGCTACTCCTGAAAAAACGGCCTGTACCTGAGTAAGTATACCGGGTTTGTCGGTGCGATGCGCTATGTTCGGTCAGCGGCCAGGTCCGGCGAAGTTTCTCATGGGGCAGGAAGGCCGACCGTGAGCCATCCACGGAACGCAGAGAGATAAGTCAGGTTCTGTAGTGATAGCGGCCAATCTGGCTGGCGCTAACTGGCATGGGTTTTAACTTGCGGTAACCATGGCGGCCAGATCGGAGAAGAAGCCAGGATAGGTTTTGGCACAACATCCGGGGTCTTCAATTTGGATGCCGGATTGCCGCAGGCCGGCCACGGCAAATGCCATCGCCATGCGATGATCATCATACGTGTGAATGCGTGCCGACTGGGCCACCGCCGGCGGTTCAATGGTAATGGAGTCCACGGTGGTTCGCACGTGCGCACCCAGCCGGGTTAATTCGGTTTGCAGGGCGGCGAGGCGATCCGTTTCCTTGAGACGCAGATTGCCCACGCCCGTGACGTGTGTGGGGCCTTTGGCAAAAAGAGCCACCACCGCCAGCGTCTGCACCATGTCCGGAATGTTGTTCATGTTAATGTCAATACCGCGCAATTGGCCTGTGCCGCGCAACACGATCTGATCTTCGAGGATTTCCACCGCCGCCCCAACCTGCTTAAGTACTTCCGCAAAAGCCACATCGCCCTGCAACGATTTGTTGCCCAGGCCAGCGATGCGTACCCTGGCTCCGGGAATTAATGCCGCGGCAGCCAGAAAATAACTGGCATTGCTGGCATCAGGTTCGATGGCGTAACCGCGGGAATGGTAATGCTGGTTGGGAGCGATGATGATGTTTCGTCCGGTGGCGGTGGGTTTCTGTTCAAAGGTGATGCCGAATTGATCCATCATATTCAGTGTCATTTCAATATAAGGTTCACTGGTGATGGGGCCATCCAGGCTGATGCATACCGCCTGTCTGGCCAGCGGCGCGGCCAGCAAAACGGCGGAAATATACTGGCTGCTTTGGCTGGCGGAAAAACGGCAAGTGCCGCCGGCAAGGCCGGTACCGATTGTGCATACCGGCGGAAAACCCGGTGTACCTTTATATTCAAGCTGCCCGCCGATTGCGGCTAATGCCGTAATCAATTCCCCCATGGGCCGCTGGTGCATCCGCGGCACACCATGGAGGCAATGCCGCCCCGACGAGGCGGCGCATAAGGCGGTTAGAAAGCGCATGGTGGTGCCGGAATTGCCACAGAAAAGACTGGACTGGCCTGCGGGAATTCGGCCACCCTGGCCGACCACCCGGACTTTATGCGCAGACTCTTCCACGTGCAATACAAAACCTAGAAGTTGCAGTGATTCAATCATGCGGCAGGTGTCATCGGAGAACAGGACTCCGGTAAGGGTGGAAGCCCCGTCTGCCATGGCGGCCATGGGCAATGCGCGATTGGTTATGCTTTTGCTGCCGGGTATGCGTACCACAGCATCAAAGGGTTGGAGAACGGGCTGAATGGTGATGACATGGGCTTGCGATGGAACAGATGGATCCATATTTTCGCCCGTCCGATGAAGGTGAGTATGTCAGCGAGGCACTTTACCTGGAAGGTATCCGCGCGGGGATGGGGAGCCTGGCAAACAAGGCCTGAAGTTTTCCGGGTTGATTTTGTGAGCCGGTGAGGTGGTTGACGTGCAGGAGAATAGCCGCGGGATCGCTTTGATTGGTGAATTGCGTCATGGAAAAATCCTCGGTGCGAGCCACCTGATCCATGGCATGGCCGCAGGCGGAGATGGCGTCAAAGGCTGCGAGTTTCTGATCACGTGAAAGCAGGTCTGCCTGATTGTATTGTGCGATAAAACTCATGATTTGGGCCAGTTTGGTCAAGGTTGCCACTTGCAGTTTCCGGGGGAGTGCTCCACCATGCGCGGCCAATGTGGCAAGGTCACGTACAATCCGCTGGCACACCGGAAGAGTGTCAGGCGGTTGCTGGGCATAGGTGGAGGTAAGCCGGGTAAGCACATGCAAGATCGTGGAAAACAAATTCGGCACGCCGGGTGAAGCCTGCACAAGTGCATGACACAGGTTCATTTCCACGATGGGGTCTTTTTCAACTTTCAAATCCCCTTCCAACTTGCGCAGGGCCTGGTGAAACGCGGGGGGAATAGCGGCAAGCTGCGGGAGAATTTCTCCCAATCCGAGGGCGGCCCAATAGCGAACGGCAGGGCTGGCGTTGTCCAAGCCGTTTTCGAGAGCGGTCTGAGTGCTGATATCATTAATTTTGGCTATGGTGATAACCGCATTAAGGGCGGTTTTTGGATTGCTGAGAAGTGGTGAAAAATCCTGTCCCACCATGCCACCATAGCTGTTGAGGAAGATGGCGGATGCGGGATGCGCCGCTTCGTGCAAGATTTGCAGGACATGTTCACGGGCACGAGCCATCTGTCTGGAATTCCCGGCGGCGGCCATTTTTTGACTGTAGAAGGCCACATACGTTTGAATGGTTTGCTGTTCCGTCGCCCCGATTGAGTTGGAGTCGGGGTTGGGCATCACCGGAACCGCGGCATCTAGAGATTTACCGGCGTGCAGTGCCATGGCTGATATAACCATTAAAAGCAAAACAGGTTGCCGCCGCCAGAATTGCATGTTGATCTCCAATCGATTGCGCCCCAAAGACGCGATAAACGCTTACCTCCACCAGATTTAGACGCTAACGCGCTGGCACCAGCCTGTCAAGGGATGCACCAACGCTGTGTGGTACCGAAGGTGCCAAGCAAAAATAATTCACACATGCCGGCTGGTCCTTTTGGCTGCGGGGCCGCGATTTGATGCCTGCGGAGAGGGAAGAGAGCTTTGCACCGCGGAGCACGCAGAAAAATGCGGAGGATGGCGGGGAATAAACGAATATGAAATTGCAGACCTTGGATTTCAGATAGGAGATTTGAAAATTTCTTAATTTCATAGGGATTGGCGGAATTGGTGAGAGTGGATTTGGTTTGCGGTTGGGCGGGGGTGGGGTAACATGGGATTATGATCATGGTTTCGGAAGATAGTATGGCCAGTGGGTTGCGGCGGATGGAACCTCAAGGTGGAAACGGCGTCTCGCTGCTTGGATAGTGGCCATAGCATCCCCCTGTTTTCGCACACTTGACTTACTTAGAAGAGGGAACAGTGGAACAGTTGAGATCAAGGAACTTTTGGTAACAAGCAATTATGGTGTAACCCGAAAAAGCATTATTTTGATTTGGATGATGAGGATGGCCGCTGGGATAACCCCAGCGGCTCGTTTGGGACGAGGGTCCAGTGGGCAGTGTTCAGCAGGTGGATATGGGGACGGATTTGAAATTGGAGATTTTAGGGTTCGGTCCAGCAGTGGAGTTGGCGGGATGGGGTTGGTGGCATTAGGTTTTGACGATGGACGTTGCTATAATTAATTGTAGATTTTGGTGGAGTGTGCCATGGGTGTTTTTTTGCAATTAAAGCGGTTTTTTCGGACCAGTGGCCCGGAAGTGGTGGATTACGAAGCCTATCCCCAATATGCGGGAAATGAGCCATCGGCAGGTGCGGCGGAATATGCTGCCACGGGTACAGATGGGCCAAATCCGGCGGTACTTAGACGGGTTGGGCCAGGGGCGGCGTTTTCCGAACCAAATCATTACAAACTACAGCAAAGTTACGATTCTCTTTTGCAGACGGTACAGGAGCTGCGCGCTGCCCTGGACGGCCAGCGCCAGCGACAGGAAGAGATGCTTTCACGGCTGGGCACGCTGCCACATGCGGTGGAAACGCTGCCCCAAACGAGCAAAATGCAGGCGGAAATGCTGCAGGTAATCAATGATCAGTTGGCCATGCACTCGGATCGCCAGCGGCGGATCGCAGAACTATCGGCCGGACTTGCGGGAACTACAAAAGACCACAGTGAAATGTTGCGGACGATTCGGGAACAAATTGAAACCGGCAATGAAATTGACCGACAACTGGTGGAATCTTTCAACCGTTTTTCGATTATGATAGATCGGCTGCAGGCGGCCAATCATCACGCGGTGGAATGTTTAAGCCAGGTTCGTGACAGTTGTGCTATTTCAGCCATGCAGATGCATGAATGGGTGGAAAAATCACGGGTGCGTGGCACCTGGATGCTCAACGGTGCTTTTGCCATGGCCCTGATCGCATTTCTTATTGCCGTGTTCGTGCTTATTCAACATTTGTAAGAGAGTGCTTGGCCGCACCTTCGCAGTTGCCGTAATGAATGAGCTTCACTCCCAAGATAGTACATTGTGCTTTTACCGCGGCATCCACCAGGGCGTCTTGTTCCAGCGAGCGCTCGACAAGTAAGCGGGTGTCCTGGCGCGTCAGTGCAACCGGGTTTCCGGGGTGAACCATCACCTCTCCGGTGCCTGGCGGTAAATGATGCAACAGCGAGTGCCACGTTTGGATAGACATATTGCCGGTGGCGCTTAATCCAAAAAACCAATCAGTAGTGCAGCAGCCGGCAGCGAGAATTTTCGGCTGTAGACGAGCAGCCATGCGGGCCAGGATGGTATAGGCGGGTGTGGTTTTGTAACCGGGTATGGGAATTTCGCGGGCGCAACGGATGAAACGGATGTTGTAATAGCGGGAGAGAGCAATGGCAATTTCAGCCAGTGGCGGCCAATGGTGAATATGTTTGTGCGAATCAAGATGTGTGGGAATAAGTTTATGGTCGAAGGCAAATTCAATTTGCGCGGTCCATTCTTTTTGTACTTCGTAGCGAGCGCGGCGGGATAGGCTTACTTTGGCCAGGAGGGTTGGTAAGGAGCGGCAAAAATTGCCCTGTTCGTCCACCAGGCTGCGCAGGTCAGGTGCCAGCGGGCGTCCCTGCGTCAGTCCCAGATGAATTCCCACGCCCAAGTCTGGATTTTCCCGGGCCAGGGCGATAGCCCGCGGGGCGTCGGGCATATTGGTCATCAGTGTGGTGCTGGTTAATATGCCATGACGATGGGCGGCAATGATGCCATCAGTAATGCCGGTGGAAAAGCCGAAATCATCGGCATTGATGATTAAAGAGGTAGTCACAGAAGATAATATGAAGGTAGAATCAGTTTTCAGCAACTGGTCGGAACACGCGCACATAAAGCAGGCGGCTGCCCCAATTGCTGGCACGCTGAAAAGTGGATTGAAGCACATCCAGCCGATATCCGCGAATGGCTCCGCCGCGATCAAGCACTGGAACGGGCCGGCTGTTGTCGTAGCCGGGCACACTGACCAGACAATGAAAGGGAATAATTTGCGTATCGGCGGCCACCAGATGACCGTCGTTGGTATGCACACTGGCTCCGGATGCGGTGGTGGTTCCCGCGAAAGGCCAGCAGCAACGACGGTCTGGGGCGTAACTGGTAACGCGCATGAGCAGCGTCTTCCAGTACACATACTTACGTCCGTGGAACCAGAACGCGGTTGGGTGTTGAGTTGCAACCGCATGGCCGACAATTACGCGTGATAATGCCGAGGCATAACCCAGACCGGGGGCGGTGGTGGGGCGGGTATGAATAGGCATGACGACGCTGAAAATTCCGGTGGCCGATGGCTGTGCCGGAACCATCGCCTGTGCTATATTAACGGACGGTTGAACTGTCGTTCCAGAAACCGCGTCCGCTAACAAGTGCGGGACCTCTTGGGGGCGCAAAAACATCGACATGGCACCGAGGACCAGCATTAAAAGTCCAAGCAAAGCGGCCAATTCTCCCTTGGATAAGGGCTTGCGGTATCGGTGACGACGATGCTTCATCAGGTTCACTCCAGCAGTGGTTAGTCAATGCGGCGACTTCCGTGTTGCCAGTGAGAACTTAATTAGACCGAATCATCCTTGATTGGGTTGTATTATCCTTAAATTGAGGTGACAAAGCAAGCGAAAAAGCCGCCGTTTTCCATTATTCGCATAAAGAAATTATTGTTTGAAATGAGACGCCGTTTATCAACCATGCTGGCATTGAGATTGCATTATCGTCCTGGCCGACCACGTGCAACTGCAGGCCGCTGAACCGTCACCTGATCGCGGTGGATGGTCAGCACCACGCCGCGTGAAAACTGCAGCGACGGTTTGGCACTGCGGCGGCGAACAGCCCGCACGGCCGCCATGAGCTGGCTATGGTGAATTTGATCGTTCCGGCCACCGGCGGCGACGATCAGATGGCGAAGGGCCATGGCCACGGCGGCGGAGGAAGCACTGCGCAGCGCGGGAATGGGCAGGTGGTATTCGCCCGGGTGCTGGCTGGAGGTAATCAGGGCGATCAAGAGCTTAGCTTCTTTGGTAATGGCCCGATCGGCGAAGCGGGCGTTTTCCGCCAGACGCACAAGTGTGCGGCGGATATTGGGTTGATAGCCGGCCAGGAGGGGAAGAAGTTCATGGCGTATACGATTGCGCAAAAATTGGCGATTCGAATTACTAAGGTCGGTTTGCCACGGCTGCCCGATGGCTTGGAGATAATCGCGCAAACTTTGACGGGTAAAACCAAGCAGTGGCCGGACCAGGCGTGCGGCTCCCAGCGGGCGCGAAGTGGCCATGCCGGCTATTCCTCGTACGCCGGTGCCGCGAATGAGCCGCATTAAAACAGTTTCGGCCTGATCGTCGGCGTGATGGGCCACAGCGATACAGGAGCAGCGGTTGGTGGCGGCCATGCGTGCCAAGGCCGCCAAACGGGCCTTACGGGCGGAATTTTCACTGACTTGGGAACCGGGCGTAGATTCCAGACGCAGACTTTTAACCCGAAAAGGCAAGCGCAATTGTTTGGCCAATTGCCGGGTAAACGCATGGTCCGCATTACTTTCAGGCCCGCGCAGGTTGTGGTTCACATGAGCTACAATCAATTGCCATTGCCAGAAGGCTCCTTGGTTGACTCCATGCAGCAGTCGCAATAGCGCCACGCTGTCGGCACCGCCGGAACAACCCACCAGCACGCGAGCCTTGCGGGGCAGCATGCTTCGGTGATGAAGCATTTGATCAAACTGTTGCAAAAGACCACGTGGTTCGGACATAATAGCTTCCATGATGTTCAAACGTTATCTTAACCTCGGGTGCACGGATGGAACAGGCGGACCGGCGCGATTTTTCCGGCAGGTATCAAGCGTGGAGAGGGCAGGCTCCGCACCCACCTGCGTTACTACGGGCCGCGTCCAGTTAAAAATGTTTGAAGCTGCCCGGTACAAGTCTTGTGCGCCAGCGGCCCTGGTCGTGCTGGTGGCGCTTTGTGCGCATGGGCCAAGGCTGTTTGGACAAAGCTTAAGTCAGTTGCTCAACAATGCCCCGACCACACAAGCCCCGCAATCAAAATTGACTCCGGATACACAACCGGGGTTTAATCCGCTGAAGGTCATTCAGTCGCGTGAACAGTTTAACCATCGCCAGGGGAAAGTGATCTTAAGTAATGGTCGCGTGCTAAGGGGAGAAATTTCGACAACCGTGGACACACCCTTTCGGATATGGTTTTCATCCATCAAGCGTTATCGCGATATTCCATTGATGCGCATTCGCCGGATGGACGTGCAAATATTGGCTCAGCGCGAGATTCGGCAATGGCGTTATCTGCAAAACGGCAGTGATATTAAGGTGTATTCAGGTAAAACCCAGCCATGGTTTCGCTTCGCGTACACCATCACCCTTTTGCATGGTGAAAAAATTACCGGTACTGTGGTGGCCCCGTTGTTCGTGCGAACTCGCCGGCACCGATACAATTTGCTGCTTTCCAAACATCTGGAAGGCAAGATCGGCGAGCCGGTAGCCGAGGTTGTTTATGTCCAGCACATCATCTTAAAAGTAACACCTGCCATTCTTGCCTCCAGAAAAAAAATGACCCACAAGCTTCCGTTGGTGGCTTGGCGAATCTTGCGCTGATGTCACATGTATCGAGGTAGCTGCAGGGGTTAAATTCCCGCCGATGCACCGGCCGGATTCTGGGGAATTATCGGAGGAAAAATCCATACTACACGATTCTGGCCTTGGGGTGAGGCGCAATGCCATGGCGGCTGCAGAATTGTGCAAAGTCTAGGCATTAGCCTAAAAAACAGGCAAGCGGTTGGACGAATTGCTGTAACCAACTATGACGCGGATGACCTCTCACAGACAAAACTACAACCGAAAATCGAAGCCGGGAACAGTCTCAATATCGACTCTGCAATATTTATGTATCGCAAATAAATAAAATGACTTATGATGTTTTTGCGAGTATTAAGCCAGCGTTTGAAAAAAAGCTATTGTAAAGGCGATCAAAATCTTTTTATCGGTATGTTTACCTGGGCGAAATGGTGATGGTGCCATCTAGCATGGAATTTGCTAACTAAACGTGCATAGGATGATTCCAGGGTAGAATGATCCTGACTTGAAGAGGTCGACGGATGTTTTAAGGATGGTGGCTTGGGCTGATAGCTCAGTTATCATGGATAGTATGGAACGAGCTGAACTGGAATTAACGCTGCTGCGGGAAATGGGGCGGGTGCTTTCCTCCGGTCTGGATCTGCACGCGGCCTTTGCACAGACGATGCGCGTGCTCGCCGATCGGTTGGGCATGGAGCGCGGCTCGATGGTACTGTTGAATGACGCCACGGGCCGGCTGCAGATTGAAGCGGCTTTGGGCCTGACGCCGGAAGAAATACAACGGGGCCGTTACGTGGTCGGAGAAGGCATTACGGGGCAGGTGGTGGCCAGCGGATCGCCGCTGGTGGTGGCGGACATCAGTAAAGAAACACGATTTTTGAACCGCACCGGAGCGCGGGCCGGCAATAACGGAAAAGTCGTCAGTTTTATTTGCGTACCGATTTCAGTCGATGGCCGCACGGTGGGAGCCTTGTCAGTAGACAAGCAGTTTCTCGACGAGCATACGCTTTCGGATGATCAGCGGCTGCTGGAAATTGTGGCGGCCTTTATTGCGCAAGCTATCAAAATTAACAGCATTGTCGCGGAGGAACGCGAACAATGGCAGGAAGAGCGCCGCCAGTTGCGTGATACCCTGCAGAGCAAATACAAGTTTGACAACATCATCGGCAGCTCCCCGGCAATGCTGGAGGTGTTTGACACCATTGCCCAGGTAGCCTCGAGCCGGGCCACCGTGCTGTTGCTGGGCGAAACGGGCACCGGCAAGGAACTGATCGCCAAGGCCATTCATTTCAATTCGACCCGGGCGGAAAGACCGTTTATACGTGTGAATTGCGGGGCGCTTAGCGGTACACTGCTGGAATCGGAACTATTCGGCCATGTGAAGGGCAGTTTTACCGGGGCCATTCGCGACAAAGTCGGAAGGTTTGAGGCGGCCCACGGCGGTACGCTGTTTCTGGATGAAATAGGCACCATGGATATCGGGCTGCAGGTGAAGCTGTTGCGGGTGCTGCAGGAACGCGAACTCGAACGGGTAGGAGACAATAAAACCATTCGCGTGGATGTACGTATTATCGCCGCCACCAACCTGAATTTACAGGATGAAGTAGCCAAGGGGCGATTCCGTGAAGATTTGTTTTATCGGCTCAATGTGGTCACCATTGCCCTGCCGCCGCTACGCAGTCGGCGTGAAGACATTCCCCGGCTGATTGATTTTTTTCGGGATAAATTTAATGCCGAAAACGGAAAGGAATTGAGCAAAATCAGCCGCGAATTACTCAACGTATTGGTACGCTATGGCTGGCCGGGCAACGTGCGTGAACTGGAAAATGCCATTGAGCGGGCCGTGGTATTGAGCCGGGGGGATACCCTCACGGAAGAATTGCTGCCTACGGCGATTCGGGCTTTTGCCCAGCAGGGCAAAAATGCCCTTGCCGGCGAAGATGTCCATGATCTGGTGGAGCATCTGGTGGAGGAGTCTCTGGCCACATACGCCCTGAAAGAAGGGCATATCTATGATCTGGTCATCCACCAGGTGGAAAAGGGGTTGATCGGCCAGGCCCTGAAGCATTGCGACGGGGTGAAGATCAAGGCCGCAGATTTTCTGGGAATCAACCGTAACACGCTCAATAAAAAAGTGCGGGAACTGGGATTGGAATCTGAGGAGCCGACGCCACAGGAGCCGCCGCAGCCGACTCTTCCAGCACAGTAGACAAAACGGGCGTTCTCCGGGAGTCGCTGTGGCAATTTATGAAGTGGCGCCGGATTGCGGCTTGGCAGCCTGGGCCAGCAGCCATTGGGTCCACGGATCGATTTGACGGCGGGCCACCGACACTTCCATCAAGGGAGCCACCTGGTTCAGGTGCCGCACATCTTCGCGGAATCGGGGCAGATTGAAAGGTACGTAGGGCAGCAGATCAATTTTATTTAAGATAAGCACATTGGCGGTTAAAACCAGGTGCGGATGTTTAGCGGCTTTATCATCCCCTTCGCTGACGGAAAATAATCCAACTTTGGCATGTTGACCCAGGTCAAAACCGACCGGGCATATCAGATTACCGACATTTTCAATCACTAAAATATCAAGTTCAGCCAGCGGCAATTTGGTGATGGCCTGGCGAACTTGATTAGCATCCAGGTGGCAGCCATGGCCGGTATTGACCTGCACAACATGGCGGGTGAAGCGGGCCAGCCTTTGACCGTCACGGGAGGTGGCTGGATCACCCACCACTACGCCGACCCGGACGATTCCGGCAAGCTGATCCAGAGTCAGCTCAAGCAGCGAGGTTTTACCGGCCCCAGGAGCACCGATCAGATCAATCACAAACACGTGGGCATCATGGAAGTTCCGGCGGTTAAGCAGGGCGATTTCATCATTGACTTTCAAGACATTTTCGACCACGGGTACTGTAATACTCATAATACACCTGTACTGGACATAGCTGATTGTTGTACCGGGTTCTCTGGAGGCAGCACCACATCAATGGAAAGCAGCAGAAATTCATCCCCGCCGACGAGTCTGGCCTCGATGTGCCCGCAGGTACAGAGTTCATCGATGTTCTGCGGCTGCCATTGCCGCCGGCAGGCCGGACATTGCAATTGCCAGGGCGGAGTGTCGATGAGAAGGCGAGCCTGCGGCCAACCCTTTTCGCTTACCACTGTCTGCCAGGCCCATTGCAAGGCCTCGGCCACTACACCGTGCATGGGGCCGATACGCACCTGCGCGGCCTCCAACATCGCGTGGGGGGGCATGCGACGTTCGATAAGCGAGAGCAGTTCCATGGCAATGGACATTTCATGCATGGCTAGCTCCAGAATCCGTCCTGGGTGGTCTCTGAGACGGTCCAGCTTTGCAAGATACGCATGTAATTGCCCCGTTCGAAAAGTTCAGGTTCGGGGGAATGGGGCAAACTCATCGAGCCTTTCATCTGGCTTAGGGAAGTGTACTCATGCTGCTCCATCCAGTCCATAAGGCCCTGGCGTAGAACCGCCAGATGTTCCGGGCCGGATTCCAGCAGAGCCGAAACCAATTGCACCACATCGGCGCCAACCATGATGCATTTGATGATATCCCGGCATGTCTGCACACCTCCGGTAATGGCCAGTCCACCGTCGATGCGGCCATACATCGCCGCGGCCCAACGCAGACGCAGCAGCAGTTCATCAGATGTGGAAAGTTTCAGTGAGCGCCGCACGGTAAGGTTTTCGATATCAATATCGCCCTGATAAAACCGATTGAAGATCACGATACTTCCGGCACCGGCCTCGGTGGCTTGCGCGGCAAAGTGAATGGGCGAGGTATAAAAGGGGGATAATTTCACCGCCAGGGGAAGCTTAACCGCGCTGCGCACGGCGGCAATGACTGCCAGGGCTTCCCGTTCGATATCGGCGGAACTGCGTGATTTGGAAAGCGACATCTCATAAATATTGAGTTCGATGCCATCGGCCCCGGCCTGCTGCAACTCCTGGGCATAGGAAATCCATCCGCCCTTGGTACGGCCATTGAGTGAAGCGATGACGGGCACCGCCACGGCCGCCTTGATTTTGGCCACTTGTTTGAGATAGGCTTCCGAACCGAGGCTAAATTCTCCGGGCTTGGGCAGGTAGCTGGCGGCTTCACCATAGCTCTCTTCGGCCTGCTCGATAGCCCAGTTGACGTAAAGCTGCTCCTGGACCAGTTGTTCTTCAAAAATAGAGTGCATGATGATCATGGGAGCACCGGCATCTTCCAGCCGACGGACCGTATCCAGGTCGTCCGACATGGGAGAAGCTCCGGGAATGAGCGGGTGCGGTAGTTGAAATCCCATATAGGTGGTGGAAAGATTCATGATGGCACCGTTCCTTTCGCGGAGGTTTCCGTAGTTGTTGCAGCGGCAGCTTCCGGCTGCGCGTAGGGATAAGCGATTTGGCCCAGTTCACGGTACAAGGCGAGCCGATCGGCGGTATTGCGTACCCGGGCTTGCGAAAGATGCCGGAATCGCTCCGGATCAATTTTTTCAACCATGGCGAAGCGGGTTTCGTTGCGTAAATAAGCGTGGACATCAGCGCGTACGGTGGTTGCGTCAATTTGCAACGGTGGTTTGCCCTGCTGGATCAGCCGTGGATCGTAGCGGTACAGCGGCCAGATTCCACTGTCTACAGCCAGTTTCTGCTGTTCACAGCCAAAGCTCAGGTCGTAACCATGGGCAATGCAATGGGAATAGGCGATAACCATCGACGGTCCGGGATAGGCCGCCGCCTCACTGAAGGCTTTCACTGTTTGATTGTCGTTGGAACCAAAGGCCACGCTGGCCACGTAGGCGTGGCGATAGCTCATAGCCATGAGGCCCAGGTCTTTTTTCTGGGTGTCTTTGCCGGCGGAGGCAAACTTGGCGGCCGCGCCGATGGGCGTGCTCTTGGAGGCCTGACCGCCGGTGTTGGAATAAACCTCGGTATCAAGAACCAGTACGTTGATGTCGTACGGCATGCTAAGCACGTGGTCAAGCCCGCCATAGCCGATGTCATACGCCCAGCCGTCACCACCGACAATCCAGATGCTTTTGCGAACGAGATAATCGGCAAGTTGGCGAAGCGTGGCAGCCTCCGGGGTGGTAAGACGTTGCAGGGTTTGGCGCAGGGCTGCAACATGTCGGCGCTGCTGGGCAATGCCGTATTCAGTACTCTGATCGGTCATCAGCAAGCCATCGGCCAGGATTTCGCCAATGGCCGGGGCCAACTGCTTGACCAATCGGCTGGCCTCCTGTTCGTGTTTGGCCACTCCCAGGGCGATTCCCAAGCCGAATTCGGCATTGTTTTCAAAAAGGGAATTATTCCACGCCGGTCCACGGCCGTTGGCATCTTTGGTGTAGGGTGTGGTGGGCAGATTGCCGCCGTAAATGGAGGAACAGCCGGTGGCATTGGCGATGATAAGGCGATCGCCGAAGAGCTGCGAAAGCAGTTTGAGATAAGGCGTTTCACCGCAGCCGGCGCAGGCTCCGGAATATTCAAAAAGCGGGAGCATAAATTGACTGGATTTAGCGTCCAGGCGGCTGATACGGCTACGATCCAGTTCGGGAATATGGAGGAAGAAATCATAGTTGGCCTTCTGGGCGTCGCGCACAGCCAGACGCGGAGTCATATTGATGGCCTTGTGTTTGGGATTGGATTTATCCCTGGAGGGGCATACCTGAACGCACAGACCGCAGCCGGTGCAGTCTTCCGGAGCTACCTGCAGAATGTATTGCATCCCCTTGAAGTCCGGAGCTTTGTAGGCCACGCTATGGAACATGGATGGAGCTCCGGCCAAATCAGTCTCGGAGGCCACCTTGGCACGAATTGCGGCATGCGGGCAGACAAAGGCGCACTTGTTACACTGAATGCAAATTCCCGGCTCCCATATTGGAATATCGGCGGCAATGTTGCGTTTTTCCCATTGGGTGGTGCCGGTGGGCCAGGTTCCATCCACCGGAAATGCACTCACGGGCAGGCTGTCCCCTTTTCCGGCAAGCATCACGGCCTGCACACGCCGGGTGAATTCGGGCATCCGCTCATGGAAGAAGCCGGTCTGATGAATGGCGGAATCAGCCACGGCGGGAATGGTAACGGGGTGAAGATTTTCAAGAGTTTTATCGACGGCTTCAAAATTGCGTCGTACCACCTCTTCGCCCCGTTTGGCATAGGTTTTACGAATCGATCGCTTGATGGCGGCGATAGCTTCGTTTTGTTCCACCACGCCGGATATGGCAAAAAAGCAGGTCTGCATGATGGTGTTGATGCGTCGGCCCATGCCGACATCGTGGGCTACCGCATCGGCATTGATCGTATACACGCGAAGTTTTTTGGCAATGATAACTTCCTGGATTTCCCGCGGCAGGTTGCGCCAAAGCTGGTCGTGTGCAAACGGAGCATTAAAAAGAACCACAGCGCCGGGTGCGGCAGCTTCCAAAATGTCAAGCTTTTCCACAAATTCAAACTGATGGCAGGCGACAAAGCCAGCCTGATGAATCAGATAGGCTGCCCGAATAGGGCTTTGGCCGAAGCGCAGATGGGACACGGTCATGGAACCGGATTTCCGCGAATCGTAGACAAAATAACCCTGGGCATTCAGGCCGGTTTCGCCGGCGATAATCTTGATCGAATTTTTATTGGCACCCACAGTTCCATCCGACCCCAGGCCGAAGAATATTGCCTGTATGGTATCAGTGGGTTGAATGTCCAGATCATCCCCGATGGGCAGGGAAAGTCTTGTTACATCATCGACAATACCCACGGTGAAATGCCGCTGGGGCTTCGGCAACGTCAGATGGTCAAAGATAGCCTTCACCATCGCCGGTGTAAATTCCTTGCTGGACAAGCCGTAGCGTCCGCCGATGACCAGCGGCAGGGGGGCGGTCCAATCTTCCATGAGGGCGGTGAGAACATCCTGGTAGAGCGGCTCGCCCATGGCACCGGGTTCTTTGGTTCTGTCCAATACCGCGATGCGCCGGACCTGGGGCGGCAGAACAGCCGTGAAAAGCTCGGCGGCAAAGGGACGATAAAGCCGGACAATAACGCAGCCCAGCCTGGCTCCACGGGTGTTAAGGTATTGAACGGTCTGGGCCACCGTCTGTGCGCCAGACCCCATGGCCACCACCACATGCTGCGCCTGCGGATCGCCAACGTATTCATAGGGGCGATAGTTGCGGCCGGTGACTGTAGCGAAGTGCTGCATTTGTTCCTGAACAATGCCGGGCAGTGTCTGGTAAAACGGATTGCATGCCTCGCGCGCCTGGAAAAACACATCAGGATTTTGAGCGGTGCCGCGGAGCACGGGGGCATCGGGCGTAAGGGCGCGTTGGCGATGGGCGGCGATCCATTCGGGGCGAATCAGCTCGCGCAGTTGCTCGTCGTTGATAGCGTCAATGCAGTTGATTTCATGGGATGTACGAAAGCCGTCAAAAAAATGTATGAAGGGAATACGTGCGGCCAGCGTGGAGGCCGTGGCGATCGCGGCCAGATCGTGGGCTTCCTGAACACTAGCAGAAGCCAGCATGGCAAAGCCCGTGCCGCGGCAGGCCATGACATCCGAGTGATCACCGAAGATGGAAAGGGCATGGGTGGCCAAAGATCTGGCGGCCACATGGATGACAAAGCTGGTTAATTCGCCGGCAATTTTGTACATCGTCGGGATCATCAGCAGCAATCCCTGGGAGGCGGTGAAGGTCGTACAGAGTGACCCGGCCTGCAAAGCTCCGTGGACGGCACCGATGGCCCCGGCTTCGCTTTGCATTTCGATGATTTGTGGAACATTACCCCATATATTCAGTTGGCGGGCGGCGGCCCATTCATCGGCGAGTTCGCCCATGGTGCTGGCAGGGGTGATCGGATAAAGAATGGCGGTTTCGCTGGTGCGATAAGCCACGCTGGTTGCGGCTTCGTTGCCATCCACAGTGATACGCTTAACAACAGACATGCAACATCCTTTCAAATTTTGCTTAACGCTCTCGCCACTGAACATCATCCTTCATTGATCAATCGAGTGTTCCGGGATGTCCAGTGGAACGATGGTTTGTCGATTGGCAGCAGGTGGTATCGCAGATGTCCGGCCAGCCGTCTTGCGGTATCCTCCACCGCTGGAGTTAAGCCTTGGCCAACAGCCAATGATTGCACACCCACGGCCACAATCCAAGCCTGGGGGACACATCCAAAAGCCAGGCGAGCCAGTTCCAGTATCTGCGGAGGCGAAAACTGATGACCCAGGCAGGCTGCCGTTGGCTGAGCTGCGATGCGGCGAATTGTAACACGACCTGCCGGGACAGCAACACTGGCATCAACGAAGATAACGCGACGGGCAGAGGCAATCCAAGGTGCGAGTTCCGGGGTAAGCTGCAGTTCAGTTCGGCAGGCCACGCTTGCGGCAAAAGCCGGGCCAAGGCTCTGACGGATAAGTTCCACCACGGTGGGTCCCACACCATCGTCAGAGCGCAGGGCGTTGCCATAGCCTATGAGCAGTGTATTAATAGCTGCCTGTTCAGGATCAGTCGCGTTGCAGAACATCACATAATTCTCCAGTGGAGTTGCGCAATTCAATACAAAGGGGCATTTGTCCCAAGGCGTGAGTAGAACAACTCAGGCATGGATCAAAACATCGGATCACCGCCTCCACGCGGTTTAACATGCCTTCTTCCAGGTGCGTGCCATCAACAAAGCGTTGTGCCACCTGCAGCACACCACGATTCATAGCCAGATTGTTATTGCCGGTGGCAATGATGAGATTGGCCCAGACCATGCGGGCGTTTTCATCAATCCGGTAATGATGAATAAGCGTGCCGCGCGGGGCTTCGGAAATTCCGACACCTTCAAACCGATTCGGCCTGGCTCGCGAGCGCACATGGGTATTGAGAATGTCCGGGTATTCCAGCAGACGTTGAATCATTTCAATGCCATAGAGAATTTCTATCAGTCTGGCCCAGTGATAATGGAAGCTGCTTTGGGGTGATCGGCCCAACCGCGTTCGGAAGATGCCCAATTCAGCGTCAGCACGCGGTGTGCCGCACCGTTCGGCGAGAATAATGCGGGCCAGCGGCCCGACACGATAAATTCCTTCGGGATAGCCGCGCGGCCGGAAATAGGGTGATTTTAGATAGGAATGTTTTTCGACCGCTTCGCCGATCATCGATGGATACTGGTGTGGGTCGGTCAGATCAGCCACGGGTGCCGCGTTTTCATCCACAAACCGCAAAGCACCATCGTAGTGTTCAATGAGTCCGGCTGGTGAAATCAGGCCGGCAAAAAGCGTGGGGAAATTGGCAAAAGCATCAACCTCGGCCGGGTAGCGGTCGCGGACTGTATGGAAATACTCCAGCGCCCGGGCGGCGCGGGAAAGAGCGGCGGGAATTTCGGCGAGGATCAGGTCGCGGTGCTGAGCGGTAAGCGGAGCATTGACCCCGCCGGGCACAACCCAGGCGGGATGAATTTTCTTCTCGCCCAGCAGGGCGATGATGTCCTGTCCGAACTTACGCAGGAGAATTCCGTCGCGGGCGAATTCCGGATGATCGCGGATGAGACCAAAAATGTTGCGGCTCGCCGGATCACCATCCATGCCAAAAAGCAGATCCGGACTGGAAAGATGAAAAAATGACAGCGCGTGGCTTTGCACAATCTGGGCCAGATTCATGATCCGCCGCAGTTTATTGGCGGTGGGGGGGATGTCCACGGCCAATAAATCGTCGCAGGCTTTGGCCGAGGCCATCAAATGGCTCACCGGGCATATACCGCAGATTCGGGCCATGATACCGGGCATTTCAGTGAGAGGACGGCCTTGGACAAATTTTTCAAAGCCGCGGAATTGTGTAACGTGAAAATGGGCATCTGAAACCTTGCCACTCTCATCGAGTTCAATGGTGATGCGGGCATGGCCTTCGATCCGCGTTACGCCTTCGATGGTAATGGTTTTATTCATGGTGAAATCCTTTGCTACGCGGCCGCGCCATCGCGGCACTCACTACTTGCCGAATCGCGATACAGTGGTTGTGGCTGGTGTACGTCCGGCTAGAATCTCGGTTAAAAGGTACCAAATGGCATCGGCAGGTGGCGGGCAGCCCGGTAAAAACATATCCACCTTGATGACCTCGTGGAGAGCGGTGGCGTGCGGGCGAAGGGGCGGCACGCCCAGCACCGGCAGCACCACCCGCCGTTCTTCCGGGGTCGTTGGTTCCTGGGCATTTTCCACATACGCCCGGGCAAACAGGTCGCTGCGATCGAAATAGTTGCGCATGGCCGGCACATTGCCGGTAACAGCGCAATCGCCGAGCGCCACCACCAGTTTGCTGCGGGCCCGAATAATCAAGGCTTTGTGCAGATCTTCTTCGCTGCTGACGGCACCTTCGACAAGAGTAAGGTCGACCTGCTGTGGAAACTGCTTTTGGTCCACCACCGGAGAATGGAGCACATCCACCAGCCCTGCCAGGGTGATGAGCCGCTCATCAAGGTCGAGAAAACTCATGTGGCATCCGGAACAGCCGTCCAGCCAGACGGTGGCTACGGTAGGTTTTGCTGTTGGCGTAGTCATGGTTGGGCCTCCCGCATGAGGGTTAAATAAGGCAGGAACGTAGTCTTTTTGGTCATTTCGCCCACAGCGGTACCGCGATGGGTTAAGGCTCCGGTGGGGCAGATATTGACGCATTTTCCGCAACTGGTGCAGGTGGAGCTTTCACCCCAGTTCTGGTCCAGATCGTGGATGATGGCAGCGAGCACGCCGCGACCTTTGATATCTTTGGTGTGGGCACCCTCGATTTCGGCACATACACGCACGCATCGGGTGCATAAAATGCAGCGGTTGTGGTCCATGCGCATGCGGTCATGCGAGTTATCCACCTCCAGATGTGGAAAACGATATGCAAATCGCACATGGTCGATACCCAATTTTACGGCCATGGTCTGTAACTCGCAGTGGCCATTGCTTACGCAGACCGAGCACACATGGTTGCGCTCGGCAAAGAGCAATTCCACAATCATGCGGCGATAGTTCTCCAGCCGAGGAGACTGAGTGCTGATGATCATCCCTTCCGTACAAACCGTAGCGCAAGCAGCCTGCAACTTGGGAGAGCCGGCAATTTCCACCATGCACAGCCGACATCCGCCCCACACCGTAAGACCTTCCATATAACAAAGCGTTGGGATATCAATGCCGTTTTCGCGCGCCACCTGGAGAACGGTTTCCCCCTTGCGGCAACTGACATCTTTATCATCAATCCGCAGCGTGATGGATTCTGTTGCAATATCGACAGGCGTATTCATGAGAGCACCTCCAGGGCAACATGATGGTCCCCATCTCCAGCGTGACTGGCGGGGGAGCTTTGGATAAGTTTCAGATATTCATTTTCAAAATAGCGCAGAGTGCTAAGCACCGGGTTAGGTGCGGACTGGCCCAGACCACAAAGGCTGGTCTGCTTGACCATATCGCAGAGTTCTTTGAGCAGATTCAGATCGGCCATGGTGGCCTGACGTTTACAGATTCGATCCAGCAGTTCGTGCATTTCGTAAGTACCCACGCGGCAGGGCACACATTTGCCGCAGCTTTCGGTCATACAGAATTCCATGAAAAACCGCGCAACATCCACCATATTGCTGGTTTCATCCATGACAATCATGCCGCCGGAACCCATGATGGAACCGAGTTTCGTCAAGGATTCGTAATCGACGGTAATGTCCAGATGTTCTGCTGGAATACAGCCGCCGGAAGGCCCGCCGGTTTGCACGGCCTTGAAAGCTTTGCCGTCGGGAATTCCGCCGGCGATATCGTAAATAATTTCCCGCAGCGGTATGCCCATGGGTACTTCAATCAGGCCGGTGTTTTTGATTTTTCCGGTAAGGGCGAATATTTTTGTACCCTTACTCTTTTCCGTGCCGATGGTGGCGAACCATTTTCCGCCGCGCTCCATGATGGCCGGGATATTGGCAAAGGTCTCCACATTGTTGATCAGCGTCGGGCAGCCGTGCAGACCGGAGTTAGCCGGATACGGTGGTCGCGGACGTGGCATGCCGCGTTTGCCCTCCACGCTGGCAATGAGGGCGGTTTCTTCGCCGCAGACAAACGCTCCAGCGCCCAGGCGAATTTCCACGTTAAAATCAAAATTTGAACCAAACAGTCCATGGCCCAGCAGACCTTCGCGCCGGGCCTGATTGATGGCCCGCGTGAGACGCTTAACTGCCAATGGATATTCCGCCCGAACATAAATAATTCCCTGCCCGGCACCAACGGCATAGGCCCCGATAGCCATTCCTTCCAGCACGCGGTGCGGATCACCTTCCATGACACTTCGATCCATGAAGGCTCCGGGATCGCCTTCATCGCCGTTGCAGATGACATATTTGGTTTTGCCTCCCGCTTTGGAAACCGTTGACCATTTCAGACCAGTGGGAAAGCCGGCTCCGCCGCGTCCGCGCAGGCCCGATTCAGATACCTCGGCAATAACCTGTTGTGGCGTCATACTGGTAAGCACTTTAAGAAGCGCTCGATATGCACCATGAGCCACACAGTCAGCGATACTTTCCGGATCAATGTGTCCGGCATTTTCACGCACGATTAATTTTTGTCGGGCAAAAAATGGCTGCTTCGTGTCGCAAACCAACTCCACCACCGGTGTACTGGTCAGACTATCCACAATGGCACCCGCATCTTCAGGCTTGACGAACTGATACATGGTATCGTCGGCCTTGAGCAGAGGACCATTGCAGCACAGGCCCATGCACCCTACGCCTTTAACGCACACCTTGCCCTTAAGCCCGCGCTGCTGCACTTCGTCGGTGATGTTTTTCAGAAGAACATCGCTCTGTGAGCTTACACATCCCGATTCCGTACAGACGTGAATATGATGGGAAAAATGAGCATCCTGCTTCCGGACCTTTTCCGCCATGGCTGTTAATTCTTCCGGTTTCATACATTGACCTTTCTTTTCAATGTGGCATCCAGCGAGTCCAGCAACTCCGTTGGTGTGCGTTTGCCGAATACCTGCCCGTCAATCACGGCGGTGGGGGCCAGCCCGCAGGCCCCGATGCAGCGTGCCACCACCAGCGACAGTTGGCCGTCTTTGGTGGTCTGGTTTTCTTTAATACTGTAACGCTGTTGCACTTCGTCGAGCAGCTTTTGACCGCCTTTGATGTAACAGGCGGTTCCCATGCAAACCACACATACGTGTTTCCCCTGCGGTTTAAGCGTGAAAAAATGATAAAAAGTGGCTACGCCGTAGACCTTGGACAGCGGCACGTGCAACGCTGCCGCCACCCAGAGCATTGAGGACTTATCCAAAAAGCCGAAAGCCTGCTGCACACTGTGCAAACTCTCAATCAGGGCGTCCGCATGAAAATTATTGCGGCGCATCGTGGTTTCCACGATTTTCCAGCGTTTATCATCCGTGGGAGGTTGTGGCATGGATGCGGCTTGTGTCATGTAAGTGACTCCTGTGCTGATTCCACCGCGTCAGCAAATGCGCGGCAATTGTTCTCCGTAAGGCTTTTGTACGATGCGCTGCCCGCCGATTTCCGTCCGCAGCACGCATAATCCATCAATTTCAGTAGATACATGGCCGATGATTGCGGCCTGGTGTCCCAGGGGATGCGACTGAATTAAATTTAACGCGGCCTGGGCCTCGGCGGGGCGCACCGCCATAAGCACCTTGCCTTCATTGGCGATGTCCAGAGGATCCAATCCCAGCATGTCGGCCGCGTGGCGGGCTTCGGGGCGGATTGGAATTTGCATTTCTTCAAGAATAATCCGATAGCCGGTTCTCGCCGCCAGATCCGCGGCCACACCGGCCAGTCCGCCGCGGGTTGGATCGCGCATGAACACCACGCCTGGTACACACGTCCGGAGTTGACCAATCAGGCCGTTGAGCGGGGCGGCATCACTGCGCAAAACACTTTGCACTTCCGGCATTTCGCGGGCCAGCATGACCGCCAGGCCGTGCTCACCAATCGGGCCGTTGATGATCAAGATATCTCCGGGTTGAACGCGAGCCGGATGCGGCTGCGGACTGGGTTCCATTTTGCCAACGCCCGCAGTGGTGAGGTAAATGCCATCCGCCTGACCTCGGCCAACCACTTTGGTATCGCCGGTGATAACCCGCACACCGGCTTCAGCAGCGGTGGCGGCTGCGGAATCCAGCACACGCTCAAGAATTTGCCGTGGCAGACCTTCCGCTAGAATCATCGACAGCGCCAGCCCCATGGGTACAGCTCCGCTGACCGCCAGATCGTTGACGGTTCCACTGACGGCCAGTCGGCCAATATCACCACCCGGGAAAAATAGCGGCTGCACCACGTAGCTATCAATGGTCAGGGCCAGGCGGCCATCGTCGAGCATGCCAGAATCCAGCAGATCGGTCAGTGCGGGATTGCCCAATCGCGGCAATACCAACTGGTTGATCAATACATCCGTGAGCTGGCCACCTCCGCCATGTCCCAGCACTACACACTGGAAGGTTGCCGGTGGCTGAATCGATGTTGACATCGAAGATAAGGCCGATTTCTGGATGGTCATGGCAGCACCTCTTGAAGTTGTTGAGCCGGAGCGACACCATGGCTCTCGGCGCGGTGTGGTCCATATTTAAACCAGGCTGCACAGGTGCCTTCGGAACTGACCATGCACGGTCCAATCGGTTGCACCGGGGTGCACGCGCGACCAAAGAGCTTGCATTCCGGCGGCAAGGCCAAACCACTGATGATCCGTCCACAGATACAGCCAGCCGGTTCACGATCCTCCACAGGTTTCAGGCTGAATCTTTGTGCAGCATTAAAACGTGCATAGCCCTGGCGCAGAAATAATCCGCTCTGCGGTATCAGACCCAGGCCGCGCCAGTGGGCGTTACCCGTTTCAAAGACCTTCTGCAGCAAGGCTTGGGCGTGCGCGTTACCGGTCGGGCGAACTGCCTGAGGATATTGATTGACCAACGCCACACGCCCGGCGGCTATCATCTCCGTCAGGCACAGCAGCGAGGATAGCAAAAGACCAGGCTCAAACCCGCCGATCACACACGGGGTGTTAAATTCCTCCACAATACACCGGTAGGCATCTGATCCAATGATGACCGACACGTGACCAGGGCACAAAAATCCGTCGATCATCGGCCGGTCCGCAGCCGAAAGCAACGCCCGCATGGCAGGAAGAATCAATTTATGGCTGGCCAATACGGTGAAGTTATCCAGCCCAAGCTCCTGGGCTGCGCAGATCGCCGCCGCCGTGGCCGGGGCTGTGGTTTCAAAGCCGACCGCCGCAAATACCACCTGTCGATCCGGGTGGGTTTGTGCCATCCGCACCGCATCTAAACTGCTGTACACTACTTCAATGTTAGCTCCATCCCCACGGGCCTTTTCCAGGCTGCCGTGTTTTCCAGGCACCCGCAACATGTCGCCGTAGGTGCATAGAGTTATCTCACGGCGGCTGCCCAGATCAATAAGCTCATCAATATCCGCCTGGGCAGTGACACACACCGGGCAACCCGGACCGCTGATTAAACGCACATTTTTCGGCATCACGCTGTGCAAACCACAGCGAAAAGCACTGGTCGTATGCGTACCGCAAACCTCCATAAATGCTATGGATCGGCCAATGTCGGCAGCGGAAGCATGCAGTGCACGAAGTAATTCCTCGCTTGGACGGGCACCAATATTCATCGCCGATCTCCTTTGCCTGTGGATGAATGCGCTGATGCATCAGCTTCTGAACCGGCCGGAGAATTAGCGGCGGCCTGAGCCACATCACGCAGCAAGGCCCACGTTTCGCCAGCCTGTTTCGGATCCAGTTTTTCTATGGCAAAGCCCGCGTGAATAAGCAGCCAATCCCCGGGCTGGGCGTCCGGCGTTAACATGATGTTCACCGGCAAACGGTTGCCGTGCAAATCCACCACACCCTCCAGGCCGTTGTGCGTTATTAATTTTGCAGGTACGGCTAAACACACAGTTTGCACTCCTTTGGTTCACGGGTTTTCAGCCCATGCCGGGTCATAAGACTCGCGGCAATGAACGCTTGCCCCAAAGATAATCCTCCATCGGTGGGTGGTACCCGATGATGGCGCAATACGCGCAAGCCCCTTCGGGCAAGTCGTTGGGTTAAGGCCTCAGCGAAAACCTGATTGGTCAATACACCGCCCGACAACGCTACCACTTTCACGCCGCTTTTATCAGCATGTTCGGCCACCACTGCATCCCATGCCGCGGCTAAATAGTGATGGAACAGCGCGGAGATGGTTGCCGCCGCCGTTCCGCGTAGATGCTGCTGCAACAGAAACCTCCATAACGGCGTAAGATCCAACCTCTCGATGCCGTCTTCATCCGTGTGTATCTGCCAGAGCACGCCCATTTCAGCCACAGCATCTGCCGCTTCCAGAGCAACCGTTTCCAGGGTCATGGCCGCTTCGCCTTCGTACCGGTTATACGTGCATAAATTCAGCAATGCAGCCAGGCCGTCAAATAATCGCCCCGTGCTGCTGGATGTTACGCATTGCCAGTTACGTCGCATCATCAGAAACATGGCCTGGCGAAGATGCCGATCCGGCATAACGGTGCCGGCCAGCGGATGATTTTCTCCGGCATCGCCGAATACCTGCCACAACAGTGCCACCGCGCTGCGACGAATTTCCTTGGCGGCGATGTCTCCGCCCGGCAGCCGCAACGGTTGCAAACTTGCCAGTCGTGTAAAATCCACCGGCGATACCGAAAGCAGTTCTCCGCCCCAACCAGTGCCATCTGTACCTAAGCCAGAACCATCGGCTATCAGAGCCAGGGCCCGATCCGTATGGCTATGTTCCGCCAGCACCGCCGCAGCATGCGCAAAATGATGTTGAACCGGATACAGTGTGGCGTTGAACTTTCTGGCCAGAGCAGCCGCATACCCTGTACTGACGTACAAAGGATGCATATCGCAGGCGATAAATTGCGGATGGACCTGGTAAAGGCTGCACCAATCATCAATAGCCCGTCGGAAATAATCAAAGGCCAGCGGATTGCGGATATCTCCCAGGTGCTGGCTGACGATGGCCCCGGAGGGTGTTACCAATGTCACGGTGTTTTTTAATTCACCGCCAAGAGCCAGCCCCGCGGCACCTTCGACACCGACCAGAGGAATGGCAGTGGGAACAAAGCCACGCGATCGCCGAATTGGTAAAAGCTCTTCGTTATCGCCCATATCCAGTAAGACTGAATCATCCACGCAGCGGGCAATGGGCCTGTCATGCAAGAGTATGGCATCGCAGAGCGATCCTAATCGCCGTACAGCCTCGGTATTGTCAATTACCAATGGCTCATCGCTGCTGTTGCCACTGGTCATCACTAATACAGCTTCTGGCAAATTCAATTCGGCCATGAGTAAGTGCTGGATGGGCGTGTAGGCTAACATTATTCCCAAGCGGGCATTAAAGGGTGCTACCTGGGAAGCAACGGCGGTGCCGGCGACCCGCCGTGCCAGAATAATTGGAGCGACCGGGGAAGCCAGCGCCTTAGCTGCAGCCGGACTAAGCGTTACATACCGACCCGCCGCCTCCACCGAGGAGCACATCAGGGCAAATGGCTTGGCATCTCGATGCTTAAGCCGACGCAGCCGTACTACTCCCTTGGCATCATCCGCACGTACGGCCAGGTGAAATCCACCCAGGCCTTTAACAGCCACAATGTTACCGTTGCGAAGCAAATCCGCAGCCTTGGCGATGGGATCGCCGTCCATGGGTTCCCCGGCGGAGTTGACCAGTGCCAGTCTTGGGCCGCAATCCATACAGGCAATGGGCTGGGCATGAAACCGCCGATTCAGCGGATTTCGGTATTCATTCCCGCAGGTCGGGCACATGGCAAAATCCGCCATGGTGGTGGCGGGGCGGTCATAGGGAATGTGAACGATGATGCTGTAACGCGGCCCGCAATTGGTGCAGGTGATTAAGGCGTGTCTGAAACGGCGATTGCGGATATCGAATAATTCCTGGCGGCAGTGCGGGCAAAGGGCGGTATCCGGGGTAATCGCGGCAGTGGCAGGACCGTGCTCATCACTGGCCAATATTGCAAATCCAGCTTCTTGCGCATGTACTGCCAGTGCCTGATCAGCCAAGAGGTCAATCCTGGCCATTGGCGGAGCTTCATGTCGCAAGGCCTGGGCGAATCGGGCGATATTTTCGGGGCGTCCCTGGGCTTCAATCACAACGCCGGTGCTGTTATTGGCCACCCATCCTGTCAGGTGCAATTGTGTGGCCAGCCGGTACACAAACGGCCGAAACCCAACCCCCTGCACCTGTCCGCCAATGGCCCAGCGGCGACGCTCCAGATGAGGTTTTAAGTTGATTGCTTCCGACATCGGCATAACGGCCACACCTTCCCGTTGGTGATGCCCGCCCAATGAATTGCCATCTTACAATAACAATCCATTGCAGGCCTCCAAGCCACTCATTGGAGTGTATCCCGGTGCGAAATGCCTCACCATCGGGAATTCACCGGGACTTATATAGGATAATTCACTACAACCATCATCAGAGAAAATCGTAGAATCAGCCGGGCCTATTGTGATTAAGCCAGATCAGCGGATTCATGGTGTTGGACGGCGAGTTGCCGGAGGTACGCAAAACTGTAGATACCGGTAGAGTGTTGATCGGACCAGAGTATGCGCATGGCGTAATTGCCGACAAGCTCCGCCCCAAGTGCGGTAATGGGGCCGTCATAGGTTGTGCGCACCACCGGCAGCAACTGGCGGCCAAGCAGGTCACGTTCCCCCTGGCAACCGGCGCACGGACAAAACTTCCGCAGTACACGCAGCGATATAATGGACATGGTTTGATCGGGCCAAGTGATCTCCAAGCGCTCCGATTTGCGGAGCCGAATCGCAGTCGGCATCAGCGGATTGTTGTCCATTGCTTATTTGACTTCATACTCGGCATCGATGACATCATCGGGGCCTTTTTTATTAGGTTCCGCCGCACCAGCACCGGCTGGGGCACCAGCCTCGCCTTCCGGGGCGGGCGAGCCGCCCGCTTGCGCAGTGGACGAGGCCTTGTACATGGCTTCACCCAGTTTCATACGTGCTTTGTTGAGATCATCCAAGGCCCGCTGAAGGGCCGCTTTATCTTCACCTTTGAGTGCTTCTTTCACGCGGGTGACGGCACTTTCAATATCGCCGCGTTCCTGCGGGCCTACTTTGCCGCCATGCTCCTGAAGTTCTTTTTCAACCTGGAACACGGCTCCGTCAGCCTGATTTTTAAGATCCACTAATTCACGCCGGGCTTTGTCTTCATCGGCATGAGCCTCCGCATCTTTTTTCATGCGTTCGATTTCATCCTTGGAAAGACCGCTATGGCCTTTGATTTCCACCTTGTTTTCCTTGCCGGTAGCTTTGTCCTTGGCCCGGACATTCAAAATCCCATTGACATCAATATCAAACGCAACCTCAATCTGCGGTGTCCCACGGGCCGCCGGCGGAATGCCAGTAAGCTGGAACCGGCCCAGAGTACGGTTGTCACGGGCAAATTCGCGCTCACCCTGCAGCACGTGAATTTCGACACTGGTCTGGCTGTCGGCGGCCGTGCTGAACACTTCACTCTTGCTGCTGGGAATGGTGGTGTTACGCGGAATTAGGACCGTCATCACGCCGCCAAGGGTTTCCACTCCCAGGGACAACGGTGTAACATCCAGCACCAGGATATCTTTGACTTCACCGGTGGTAATGCCTCCCTGAACAGCCGCTCCCAGTGCAACGGCTTCATCCGGGTTGACGCTTTTATTGCCTTCCTTGCCGAACATTTCTTTCACCAGTTGCTGCACACGCGGAATACGCGTTGAACCGCCCACCAGCAGCACTTCATCGACATCTTTGGCCGAGATTTTGGCGTCCTGCAACGCTTTGAGCACAGGTTGGCGGCAGCGCTCGGTAAGATGATTGGTCAGCGCTTCAAACTTGCTGCGTGTGATGGTCATCTGCAAGTGCTTAGGCCCGCTGGCATCAGCGGTGATAAACGGAAGATTGACACTGGTTTCCATATTATTGGAAAGCTCAATTTTGGCCTTTTCGGCGGCCTCTCGTAAGCGTTGCAGAGCCATGGGATCTTTCCGCAGATCAATACCTTGCTGTTTGCGGAATTCTTCCGCGATGTAATCGCTGATCACCTGATCATAATCGTCTCCGCCCAGATGGGTATCGCCATTGATGGAAAGCACTTCGAAAACACCGTCACCCACATCCAGTACGGATACGTCAAATGTGCCACCGCCCAGGTCGAACACGGCGATTTTGCCACCCTTTTTCTTGTCCATGCCGTAGGCCAGTGCCGCAGCAGTAGGTTCAGGCAGAACCCGTTTCACGTTTAAGCCTGCGATTTCACCGGCTTCTTTGGTGGCCAGACGCTGGGAATCATTAAAATAGGCCGGGACGGTAATAATGGCGTCGGTAACTTTCTGGCCCAAGTAATCTTCCGCAGTTTTTTTAAGATCCTGCAAAATCATGGCGGAAACTTCAGGTGGCGTGTAATCTTTACCGCGAACTTCAACCTTTACCAATTCTTCCGGTCCCCCCACGATCTTATATGGAACAAGTTTTTCTTCCCCGGTAACTTCGGAATGCCGCCGACCCATGAATCGCTTGATGGAAAACACTGTATTTTGCGGGTTGGTAACCTGCTGGTGCTTGGCCGGCAGACCTACCAGCCGCTCTCCCTTGTCTGTAAATCCTACGACGGACGGTGTGAGCCGCGAGCCCTGTGAGTTAATTAACACTTTTGGCTGCGAGCCTTCCATGACGGCCACAACTGAATTGGTTGTTCCAAGATCAATTCCAATAACCTTTGCCATGTGCATCATTCCTTTTTTGTGGTTTCTCGGTCGAATCCAGGCTAACTTTAACCCGCATTGATCCCGCAGTTACATTTTAGTCGCCGGTCACCGCTTTCGTCTCGTCGCCGGTGTGCCCACACCTACTGGTGTTAGAGGGCTTGGTAGCACGTTAAGCAAGCACCGTGCCGTACGGCCAATATGGCCAAGAAGTTAATCATAAATCTATTTTTAGATTAGACTTATATCGCGCAATAAATTTATCGTGTCAGCTTCCACAAGACCACCAAAAGCAGTTTTCGGCAAGCCGCGGTTGGGTATTCCTGCCACCTTGGCAGAATCGTGTTGTCGCTATTTTTTGGAAGCGTACTTGGTGCCGCCAAACCAGGCCGGTGCGACATTAGTCAAGACCGTCAGGTGTGTGAGCCGGCCCTTGGCCACTTTGATGCCGCGGTATTGGCCCTGAATCCAAAATTTAAGATGTAGAGACTCCAGCTTTTTAAGCACTCGTCGGTCTACCAACACGCAATACTTGGGGGCACGGACTGGTGGAGTCTGGCCGATGGTTGGAAATCTCACCACCTGGGACAATTGCCGCGTCCCGGAACAAAGTTGTATCCTGCCACCGCTGTAGAACACCAGCGACGGTTCAATATAGCCTGCTGCGGCAAGTTTGTACCCATGTCTTTCAAAGCGGGCCATGAAATGGCCGGCCTGCCGACTGATCTGCAACGCCTTAATACCCGGTAAAACGGTGGTCATCAATATGGTGATGCTGATCATAAATGAAAAAGCCGTAACATACGGCCAGGATGGACGGCTCCAACTGACGGCACCAGCCACGCCGACAGCGGCCAAGGATGCAGCCAGAAGAATACTCCAGCGAAATATATTATGTTGATCCTCAGGTTGCAGATACTTCATTGCGAAAATGGTCAGGCCGGCCAATACCAGCCAGATGATCATCCAGGTCCAGCGGGCCGTAGCAAACCACTTCGCCGCCAGTACGTCCGTCGTCCGGTGCCAGCTTTGTACCAGCACATCGGCACAGATTATAGCCAGAGGAATATATAAAGGGAGAACATACTGCACCATTTTGGTAACAATCAATTCAAAGATTATCCAGGAGGGAACCACCCAAGCCAGCAGGAATTCATAAGGTCCAGGATCGATGGCAATAGGCCCGCGCCGTCGCACCCGCCGCACCACGTGATAGGCGGCCGGAATAAGCAGCACGCTCCACGGCCAGAATGTGGCCCAGATAATCAGCAGATAAAAGCCCGGTGGGAAGCCGTGGCTTTGCAGGCCCGAGGTGGTCCTCTCCACCACATTTTGCATGAGCATTTTTTGAATGAGCAACCCGTTGGTTTGAATCCAGGCCGCTGCAAACCAGGGCACAATAACCAGCAGCATCAACGGAATGCCCAGCAGGGGGCGAAGGGGACGCCAGAGTCGCCAGTTCGCCCGCCGTACTGCACTTAACATAAGATTCGGAAACTCAATAATTTTTGTATGCAGAGGAAGCGGTTTCCAGTTTTGCCAGGCCTTGCCAAGACCGCCTTTGGCGATGGAAAGCGTCGCCATGGTCGCCAGGACAAAAATGGGTGTAACACCCTTGGTCAATACCCCCAATCCCATGCTGATCCAGAAAACCAGGACCATCACCAGGGATACTGATTTCGCCGGAACCAGTTGAGCTTGATTTAAAAATTCACCAGCCTGCAGCGGACGAATGGAGGCAATACGCAAATTTACACCATCGGCGCAGCCGGCGCTGATACGCGAATAATCCCATGCCCGCCACGCTACCAGCATCGCCAAGGTCGTAAAAAAAATCAGCACCGAGTCCGCCGTCGCCAGCCGCGATTCCACCACAAACAGCACAGCCGTACCCAGGATCAGCGAGGACAGCAGCCCGGTAATTCGGCCAAAGCGTTCTCCGGCCATCCAATACGTGGTCAGAAGTGTCAGAATGGCAAATACTGCGCTGGGGAGGCGCGCCGCCATGCCATTGACCCCGAAAATGCGGTAGGCCAGATCCATCAGCCAGTAAATGACGGGAGGTTTATCCGGCCGCAATACGCCGTCGAATCGCGGCACTATGAAATTGCCGGAACGCAGCATTTCATGCGCGGCCTCGGCAAAACGCGGCTCATCCCGATCAAAAAGTGGAATGTGGTGCAACCCAGGTAGAAAAAGAGCCGCTCCAAAAAATATAATCAGCAGCACATCCTCCCAGCTCCACCATTGCCGGGCATCTTTTATTCTGGCTTCAAGCATCCGTTATTTTCCACCTTTACCTTACCTTGACACATTGGAGGTTGGTCAACTATAAGAGTTTTGGGCATCAAGAGCCAGCGTAATGCGGCCGGTTACTTCGGAGTTCTGTATGACAACATCCAGCGACCAGGAGGAAGCACTCCCTCCAATCTGGTATCAGGGAGCGCCCATTCATTTTGATTCCGCCTGGCCCCGCTGGCTCAAGTTGGCGATAGCTCTGCTTATTTTTGCATTGAGTTTTCTAATCGATCATAACGCCGCTGTATGGGCGTTTCACACGCACCTGCACTTAAAATCCGATCTCAATCTGGAAATGACCATGCTGGGCCAATACGGCCAGTGGACCTGTTCCATTCTGGTGATCCTGGCAGTGGGTATGCTGGATAAACAGGGCCGCAAAAAGGCGCTGGCCATTGCCCTGGGCTGCCTGGCAACGGTTCTGGTGTGTTACCTGCTCAAAGGAATGTTCGGCCGCACCCGGCCGTGGGCTTACCACAATGGAGACTGGTCGTTCATGGGACCGGCATATGGATTCACCAATGCCAAGTACCAGTCATTTCCCAGTGCTCATACCACCGGCTCCTTTGCCTTAAGCGCGGGCTTAAGCTGGTTTTATCCACGTGGCAGGGCGCTGTTTTACGCCCTGGCTCTGGATGTGGCATTTCAGCGGGTTTTAGAACACGCGCATTTTCCGTCGGATACGATTGCCGGTATGATCTTGGCGATCGTGGTCGTGCGCAGTGTGTTATACAACGGCGTGCCGGGCAAAATCATTCATGTCTTACCGCTGAAATGGCAAAAATGGTATATGGCCCCCAACGCTGATGTCCCGACGGAGACGGCCAGATAAGCTCCCTGGCCCAAAGATATTGGCGGCGGCGTACGGAGATTCTCTAATATCAATGAGAAGTAAGTCGTTATGGCAAAAATTATTGATCTAAACGGAACCTGGAAATTGCGTTGGGATGACGGACAGCGCGGAGATCGTCTGCCGCGACTGCTGCGCCCGGACGTCGATTTAAGTCGGGCTTGGGATGCCACGGTTCCCGGTGCGGTGCATCTGGACTTATGCAAAACCGGACTGCTTCGCGAGCCGACACTTGGGCTGAACGTCTTGGCGGCCCGGTGGGTCGAAGAAACAATGTGGCACTACCGCCGGACCTTTCATGTACCGAAATTGGCCGCTGATGATCGAGCCTGGCTGGTGCTGGAAGGGCTGGACCTGGCGGCCAGCATTTATATCAATGGCCATGCCGTGGCCCGGCATGAAAATTCGTTTTATCCATGCCAGGTGGATGTCACCGAACATCTGGTGGCGGGGGAGAACATTTTGATTGTTGATATTGAAAGCGGCCTGTTTCATGCCAGAGATCGCTGTGTCGATGGCCTGGGCATAAGCGTTGACAATCAATTGACCAAGCGGCCCTGGCTGCGCAAGCCGCAGTTTTCACACGGGTGGGATTGGTCGCCCCGACTGCTGAATGTCGGGATTCATGGCCCCGTCCGGTTGGAAATAGTTCGTGCGGCGCGAGTGCGGCAATTTGCTCTGCGTGGCGATCTATCGGCTGATCTGCAAACGGGCACCATCACCGCAAACGTATCGGTCACGGGATTGCAAAACGCGCCACTTGGCGGCGTGTTAAGTCTGCACGTGCACGAAACCGGACAGCGGATTCGCACGACGGTGCAGATTAAGCCTGGTCTGAACCGGCTTGAGGTCCGTGCCACAGTGGTTTCTCCAAAATTATGGTGGCCCGTAGGCCATGGCAACCAGGCAAGGTACACCGTCACGGCCAGTCTGGAAATCAAGGGGAAAAGCATCGCCCGGACTACCCGGCAGATCGGCTTTCGCTATGTACGCGTAAATCAGGAAAAGCATCCGACCGCGGGAACCTATTTTATCCTCGAGATCAACGGCAAACCGATTTTCTGCAAGGGCGCCAACTTTGTGCCCGCGGATATTATTCTGGCACGTATTGATCGACGTCGCTATGACACCCTGGTGGCCCGGGCGCTGGAGGCTAATTTTAATTTCCTGCGTGTGTGGGGCGGCGGCATTTACGAACATGACTATTTCTATGACCTGTGCGATGCCCGGGGCATTCTGGTCTGGCAGGAATTTATCTTTGCCTGCGCCAAGTATCCAACCACGGATGAGAAATTACTGGCCGATATAAAGGAGGAAGCTGCTTATCAGGTGCGGCGGCTGGCCCATCACCCCAGCCTGATCGCCTGGTGCGGCAACAACGAAATGGAGCAGGGCGCGTGGGAATGGGGCTATGAGCGTGGCCAAGCCTTTCCAGACTATGCTCTATTTCACCTCGAATTGCCCCGATTGTTGCAAACGGAAGATCCCGGACGTTACTATCAACCGAGTTCTCCATTTTCACCGGGAGGGGTTTCACCAACGTCCGACATCACGGGAGATCAGCATCCGTGGTCCATCGGCTTTCAGAACATCGAGTTCTACGGCTATCGCAATATGGTTTGCCGTTTTCCAAATGAAGGCGGTATTCTCGGCCCGCCGGCTCTGCCTACGGTCAAAGCCTGTCTGGAGCCGGGCACGCAGCACCCAGGATCGTTCGCCTGGGAAATTCATGACAACGCTATTGCCTCGTGGGGTGACGGAAAGCCTTATCCAGACCTGATGCTCCAGCATTGGCTGGGCAAGCCGCTGGCCAAGATGACCCTGGAGGATTATGTCTACTGGGGCGGCGTGGTGCAGGGCGAAGGCTTGAGCGAATACATCAAAAATTTCCGGCGGCGTATGTTTGACTCATCCGCTGCAATTTTCTGGATGTACAACGATTGTTGGCCTGTAACGCGAAGTTGGACCATTGTAGACTATTACCTCCGGCGTACACCGGCTTTCTGGCCGGTACGGCGGGCAATGGCCAAGCTCACCATTGTGCTGGTTCGCCAGGAAGATAAAGTCAAAATCTTTGGCGTCAATGACGGCCCGGCTTTCCGCGGCACCTTGCGCTACGGTCTGCTGGCACTGGCGGGCGGGTATCCGCAGGACCACACGCAAACTGTCATGTTGCCATCCAATGCCAGCACCGAGCTGGCGGAGTTTAGTGCCCGTCAGTGGGAAAAGCTCGGCAAAACCACGCAAGCCGGTTTTGCCCTGCTGATGGATGACGCGGGCCACGAGATAGCACGCGACAGGTTACTACTGGTCCCCTTTAAAGATATGCGTTGGCCGCGGACCCGGCTTCAGGTGAGGCTACGCCAGGGGCAGGCCATTTTTCAAAGCAGCACTTTTGTCTGGCGAGTGTGCCTGGATTTAGATGGAGAAAAATCCTGGCCGGACAACTTTTTCGATGTTTTCCCCGGTATTCCCACGGTATTACCATGGCCATCGCAACTTGGAACACCGCGGGTTTTGCGTATCGGCAATGACCTCATGCATCCATCGTGAGGCGGGTAGGACGCCTGATCACTTGCCCCCCAAAATAAAAACTGAAGGTAATTGAGGCGAGAAATCGCTGGCTGGTGCTCAGGGAAGCGGTTTTTGAATTTTATCCGCGCGGGCCTGATTCCGGCGGTGGATCACATAAGCGACTATTGCCACGCCGACTGCCGCAATGCCGATCAGCACGACAATATGTTTAATTCTGGCTACCTCCAGAATGACTTTGTGAAACTCCGCTGCAAAATGATAGCCGATGAAGATAAATGTCGGCACACTGACCAGCGCCGCCAAGCCATCGACAATTACAAAGCGCACATAACGCATTTTTGAAATGCCACATAACGCGAAAACCAAAGCCCGTATTCCGGGAATGAATCGACCCACAAATAAGGTTAAATTGCCATGCTTCTGAAAATGCTTTTCCAGAAATATACGCCGTTTGGACCCCAGAGCCTTGCGGACATGGCGGGACAAGAAGTTATTGGCATCAAGCCCGTAACGTCCGACATACCAGAGAATGCTGTCACCGCAAATGACCCCTAACATGCCCGCGCTAATCATCAAAAGAATGGAGGTGTGTTGCGGCAGGGGGCTATATTTGGGGCTGCACAGATACCCGGAAAACATAAGTGGTACATCTTCGGGAATGGGCAGGCCCATGCCACCGGCCACCAGAATTGCCGCCAACCCGAAATAGGTGAACTGCTTTAACAGGCTCGTAAGCAGTGGAACTAAATGTATCCAGGAGAGCATGCAATCATCCGGGAACCCTAAAATTGAATTTTACCGCAGAGAATGTATGCGGTCCAGAGGCCGACCATCTGGATCCGTGATGTGATAGAAGGTGTAGTGACAGCCCGTGGAAAGAGCGAATTGACACCTGATAGGGCACCATGTTGGATCGCCAGCGCCAACGCGATAAATCACGCAGGCCCTTGGAATGAGACTGAAATCCGCAGTGTTACGTTTGTTGGTGCAGACGAAAAAGTCGGGATTCATGGGGTGCAAGCTCCAGTGGCGAATCGGCCTCGGGCAAAACTGCAGGCTGGTGATTCCAAGCGTCGTGGGACGATAATTTTCCCGCGCCAAGTTGTTGCAGCAATGTGGCAGGCACATGGAGCCGACGCGGTCCGTCGCCCCAATTGAAAAGCCCCAGGATGGTTTCGCCATCGCCCTGGGCAATCCAGAGGGAGGGTGGCTCGGCAACACGTCCTGTTGGAACATCAGCACACCAGACTCGGCGCGTTGGATTGGAAAGTTCCAACGCGGCATTCAACTGCTTCAGCGCGGCGCAATCCACCTTGGTCAGATCTCCACCGAGTTCCAGCGCAGCGCCAGTAACACCGGCCAGATTCAGCCAGGTTTGCCATTGCGTGACATTCCAATTTTTGCTCACGCCAATGGAATCCATATTGGGGAGTACCGGTCGCTGCGACATAAGCATGTTGGTATTGGCGCACCATGCAGCAATACGCTTGACCAACGCCCAATCACCATTACCAATGTCTTCGGAGCAGCGGAAATAATCCGCGCCATCTGCTGCCAATAGTGGATCCCCGGTGCCGCAAACAACACACCATCCAAAAAAGCCATCGACGGGCAGGTATTTCCGAAAGGTTTGCACCAGCCAGCGTCGCCAGTGCAGGGCGGTTTGGCCGGGATATCTGAAACGTACCCGTTTGCCTTCAAAGGCAAAGCTGGAAAAATCAAGTTTCACCCCTTCAAATCCCCAGTCGTGAAACATGATGCGGCAGAGTTTATCGAGATATTGGCGTACTTCCGGAATAGATGGATCCAGTACACCGATGGTGCCGTAAAAGGACGTGAGATTTCCGAATTGGATCGGATTGCCGGTATCATCGGAGAGTACCCAGTCCGGATGATCGTGAATCATGGGAGATTCAATGGCGGCCCAGAGGCCCATCCAGATGGCAGGACGCAAACCGGCACCCTTTATCGCCGCGGTTAGAGCAGTAGGACCACCCGGAAATTTTTCGCAGTCAAATGGATTCTGGCCATCATAGATAATATCGGTAAAGCCGCGCTTCCCATGGGCGTATCGACGTTGATAGCCATCATCAATCTGCACAAATCGTACGGATGGAAAATGGCTTTTGAGAATGGGCAGTTGCTTGACGACATCCGCATGGGTGAGGCGATCGAAAAAGTCATAATTCCAACTGCACCAGATGCGCTGTTCAACTAATGGATTATCTTTTCTTCGCTGGAAGACTCCGCCGCTTCGTAGCAGGTTGTAGTATTGGTCCGTCACGTGTTGTGGATTGCCGCTGCGGCAAAGCTGTAAAAACAGCCGTTCGCCAACGATGGTGGCTCCGGGTTCAATTGGAAGTGCATCGATGCCGGTGGGCAGCTCGTCGATTTCAAAGAAAAAGTCGCCGGCGTCATTGTGGCCCCGCAGTCGAAAAATGAGATGAAAACATTGGGCGGTCAGCGCCGCAGAAAATAGACCGCAATTGCGGTCCGCGGAACCAATAAACAGACCTGGGAAAACATGATCTTCCGACCAGCCCAGTTCGGTGGTGACATTGGGCATCGGATGAAAATACGAATCTCCCCGAATCGTGCCGGAGCCGTAGTAATCACCACGGAAATTTTCGGTCGTAAAATAAAATGGATTCCAGGTTTCAGAAAATTTCAGGCCGGCGTCGGCTGTAACGTCTGACGGCATGCCCCAGCGGATGCGCTGCAGGTGAACAGTATGTTGGCCAGGATTATGCACCATCGCCTGAATCACCGCATATTCAGGGGTGATGACATGGATTTGCGCCGTAACGGTACATCGTCCGGGGCCGGAAAGTACCGCCCGGGGTAATAAGCCGCGCCAGCCCAGACTGGCGTGAGCATTAAGCAGATTCACCGCAGTGGACTTCGCCGGCTGCACAGCATTGAGGAGGTGGTTCATAATTACTTCCTTACCTGACAAGGATCGCTTGTATGAACCTGATAATGTGATAAAGTTCGTGGGTCGTCAAGCGGCAGAGCACTAACGCGATTGATCCAAGTTTAGGTAGTTATCTAGGTTTTACAGTTTGCGGGCGACGTTTCATCAGATTGTGGCCATAAGTAAAGGAAAATAGGCATGACTGCACCAGTGATTTCGCAAGCAGGTGATCAACGTCTGAGCCTGGAGCAACTTCATGCGTGGGAAGGTCTGCATCTGGGCATGTTTATTCATTTTGGGATGAGTACCTTTGACGGTAATGAATTATCCAGAGGGGATCAGCCTTCCACGCGGTATGCTCCGGATCGGCTGGATGTGGATCAGTGGATAAGCGTCGCCCGTGATGCCGGCATGAAGTATGCGGTGCTTACCACCAAGCACGTGGCCGGCCATTGTCTGTGGCCCACACAGTTTAATGATTATCACGTAGGCACCAGCGGCAACAAAACGGATGTGGTGGAGGCGTTTGTAAAAGCGTGCCGCAAACGCGGCCTGATGCCGGGCCTGTATTATTGTGCATGGGATAATCATAATTTGTTTGGATCTATGACGCCAAGCATGACCAGATGGGAATGGGCGTTTACCACACAGGAATATCAGCAGTTTCAATGGCGGCAAATTAATGAACTCATGGATTGCTATGGGGAAATAGGCATATGGTGGATGGATATTCCCAAAGTGCTGCCGCGGGATTATCGGCAAAGGCTGTATGCCCACATTGCCGGAAGGCAGCCGAAATCGTTGATTTTTTACAACAACGGCATCGGTGACGGCAGCAATTATCCTTATGCGGATGCGTGGCCGTCGGACGGTGTAATGATTGAGAGGTTTTTACCCAACAGCCAATGTGGCCACCAACCTTGGCGGGAATTTGATGGTAAAAAATATTATATGGTGGGAGAGGTGTGTGATCCGATCGGCAAGGAATGGTTTTTTGTAGAAGGTGACAAACCCCGAAGCAATATGGAATTGCTCGGTATGTATTTGACCACAACCAGCCGCGGAGCCAACCTGCTGCTGGATGTACCGCCGGATCGGCATGGTTTAATACCCTCCATGCACGTAGATGCGCTGCTGCGGTTACGCAGGAATATTGAAAAGTTGGGCTGATGGAGCACCGCAGCAGTTCGTTATTACATGTCAGATATGCGGTGGGGTTCCAGTGTCGCCCGCAAGGCGTTGAGCACCACCAGGACATCAATGACTTCCTGCAGTACCGCTCCGCCTACGGGCGGCAGATAGCCGGCGGCGGCTACACCTACCGCGATAAGCGATAGTACAATGCCGCCCACCGCTGATTGCAATGCGATGGTGCGCAGGCGACGGGCGATATGTAAAAATTCATCGACCTTGCGCAGTGAAGAATCAAGAATGACCGCTGCGGCTGCTTCCGCGGTTACGTCCGACGTGCGGCCAAACGCAATGCCCACTGTGGCAGCCAGTAAAGCCGGGGCATCGTTGATGCCATCGCCCAGGTAGGCCGTGCGATGTTGGGCTGTTTCCGCTTTGACAATAGCTAATTTTTCCTCCGGTGATTTATCCGCGTATACAGTAGCAATGCCGACGCGCTGGGCCAGATCATGGGCCTCCGCGGAACGATCTCCGGTCAGTAATATCATGCGGCCAATATCGTGCTTGGGGCCAAGATGGTGCATGAAGGATTTTACCTCGGCCCGTGGTTCATCCTGGAACTGAAAGGTTGCGGCATACGTACCATCCACAATCAGCACACATTCCAGGCCGGGAGCAACGGGCGGCAGTTGTGCGGCAATGGCCGGGGAAACGCATTTGCGCCCGGTGACGATGACGCGGTGGCCATTCACTGTGCCGGCCAGGCCATGGCCGGGCGGTTCGTTGACATCCGCCACAGGCAGCAGCGGCATGGGGTGGCTTTTCACCGCGATATTGATGGCGCTGGCGAGCGGATGCTTGGAATACTGCTCCAGACTGGCCGCGTAGACAATCGCATGCTCCCGGGTAAATTTATTGGCGGTGGCAACATGTGTGAGCCGCGGCTCTCCGAAGGTCAGCGTGCCGGTCTTATCAAAAAAGAAAGCCCGGCATGTGGGAAGTTGTTCGAGCACTGCGGGATCTTTTACGATAATGCCGCGCCTAGCCGCAAGCGAAATAGACCCGATAATGGCCACGGGTATGGCGATCAGAAGTGGGCAGGGCGTGGCCACCACCAGCACCGCTAAAAAGCGTACGGGATCCCGGGCCAATATGCCGGCGATCAAGGCGATGATAACAGCGATTGGCGTATACATGGCCCCCAGTGTATCGCCAATGCGACGAAGTTTGGGGCGTTGCTGTTCCGATTCCTTCATGACTTCCATAATGCGGGCGTAGCGCGAATCCCGGGGTTTTCGGGTGACGGTAATCACCATCAACGAGGAACCATTGACCGAACCGGACAAAACTTCAGAACCGGGAGCCTTGGCTATTTGATAAGGTTCTCCGGTGAGATACGATTCATCCATGGTGCCGTGCCCCTCATACACCACACCGTCGGCGGGGCAGATTTCATGCGCATACACCAGAAGCGTTTCGCCCGGTTGAATATCGTGGATGGCAATGTCGGAAACCGTGCCGTTGACGCGACGATGGGCCACAGATGGCATGCGCTTCGCCAAGGCTCTTAGCACGGAAGAAGCGCTGCGCACGGCATAGGCTTCCAAACTTTCTCCCCCGGAAAGCATCAGCACCACAAGTGTGCCCGCCAGATATTGCCCGAGGATGGCGGCGGTAACAATGGAAATGCCAGCCAGCAAGTCAGATCCAAACTTGCCACGCAGCATTTGCCTGAGCAAATCAAACACCAGAGGTGTCCCACCCAAAAGCAAAGCGATCCAGAGCGGGCTGTCGCAGGTGCGTTCGCTTGCACCAATGACAAAATGCAACACCAGATACGTGGAGATCGCCAGAATAGCCAGAATTGCGATAAAGGCATGGAGGTATGCCTCCAGGTTAGCCCGGCCGGCCGGGCGAGATGGCAGCGGGGGCGCATTGGCGGCCGCGGAAGACTTTTCTGTTTGGTCGTCCCGCGGCCCTCCATCGGTCGTTCGGGCGTTCCCGGTGCTATCAGACAGCGTACTGGGCATATTAATTCCACAATTATGATAACGCCGACACTCACACATCATGCCCGATTATGTTAGCAACGGCAAATACCATGGTAGAAACGGTTGATTGTCAGTGGTGGAGGACAAAGTGTAATAACCCCAAGTAATTGCCGATCACGAATTGCCAAAAAACGTGGGGTGCCAGCATCTCTCCAAATATCCCAAAATGAGCAGCAAACAAGACCCAGTTAAAGCTGAATGCTAACAGTGTTTTGCAGACCAATGCCCTATAGACAAGACTTACTCCATCATCATTGCTCAATATTGCTTACCGCTGGGCCTACCAGACTACCGCCAGCACATCAACGCTATGGCAACGCATGCTCTGGGAAACGGTAATCTCCAGTTGTTCCTCGCGCCAGCTATGGGGTACTGTGGCAGCCGTGCCAAGTAAAGAAATAGACTTGGGACGCTGGACACCACGCACCAAGACAGGTGCGGTCATCTGTGGCAACAGGAAAAGATACCACACTCCCTGATTGATGGTTACGGGTACATTACTTTGTTCCGGATAAGGTCCGGCGGTGGAACCGATAATGGCGGAGCCGCGGACTTGCATCCAGGCTGCAAGTTCGGAAAACCGCTGGTAGGCGATGGCGGGTAACTCGCCATTAGGACGTGGGCCTACATTGATGAGTACATTTCCACCCCACGTTCGCAGATGCGCCAACAAGGCCAGCAGCCATGCGGTGGAGTGATAATCTTCATCCCGGGTGTAGCCCCAGCCGGACTTTTGCCAGCAGTGACACGTTTCAAACCAACCGCAGAATTTCTCCGTGGGTTGGCAACATTCCGTACACCCAAAATCGCCGTCACAGCTACGGCTGTTCAAAACGATATGAGGCTGGAGGTGGCGCACACGGTCTCGGATGGCATTGTCGTGCTCTCCGCCGTCCAGCCATAACAAGTCGATTCGGCCATAGTTGGTGAGAAGCTCTTCAACACGTTGGTGAAAAAGTTGACGACGGGCAGCATCATGGCCGGCTGGTTTGGAAGCAATGGTGCAGGGCAGGTGGCGGGTATTAAAGTGCGGACGGCCGGGAAATCTCAAGGGATTTTCCGTACCGTAGTTGAAGCTTTTAAAATCGCGATCAAAAAACCAGTCTGGCGGAGAATAATAAAGTCCGACCTTTAAGCCGTGGCGGCGGCAGGCTTCCACGTACGGCCGCACCAGATCTCGTCCCCCCATATGCGACTGTACCCCCAGGCTGCTGTAATGGCTTGGCCAAAGTGTATAGCCATCGTGGTGCTGTGTTGTGAGAACCGCATATTGAAAACCGGCCTCGGCGGCAGCTTTGAGCCATAGATCCGGATTGTACCGATCAGGTTGAAAGCCAGGTGCCAATGCCCAATATGCTTCTGGTGTTATCTTGTTTTTTCCTTCAGCCGCGGCATCCCATGGCGTATTGGCGATCATGCCCCATGATAAATCAATCCCACCGTGTACGGCCGCAATTCCCCAGTGGATAAATAAGCCTAAGCCGGCACTGGGGAACCATTGGGCTTCGGGGTGAGTGGTGTGAGTATTGCCCTGTGGTGCTCTCATGCCCAAGGCCGCATGTTGCGCGGCCGCGGCGTCTGCAGCATTGTTTACAACGGATGTGGTCATGGGCGGCATGATCCTTTAGTAATCTTCATTTTTGACAGCGTTCATCGTGTCGTAACCACAAATAAATGTCAAGACTATCGAGTTACCGCTGAAACTTTAAGATCGCTATTTGAAGATGTTGGATCACGAGCCTAAAATCATTTAGTACATGGGAAGTGATTGGCAGTTTATTATCAGGAGTAGTTTATTTTGCTGAATCGACGAACACTAACCGTAATGGTTATCTTTGTACTGGCGATGGCATTTTTTCTCACGGAAATGCTTTCAGTGCCACATTCCCAAGCAGATGCCGTACACATGACGCCGGCCCAACAGGCAACGATGGCCGCAGACAGGACGCAGTTGCATCAGTTGGAAGCGGTGTTACGACCTGGCTTCAAGCAGCTTCAGGCCTTAATGCCGGATGCCACCATCATGCTCAGCGCCCAATCTCGCGCGGCATTGGCCCCTAAGGTTCTACCTCTTTTCAAAAAGGCGTTGGTGGTGCTGGATGGCTTTCTAAAAAAACATCCTTACGAAACGGATGGGGTACGGGAATTGCGTGACCATTTTCTGGGTATGTCGATGGTGTTTGGCGATGCCGGAGCGAAGGCTACGCTGCAAGCCGCTGCTGCCAAGGGCACCCGTCGTAATCGACAAACTGCGCGACTGGAATTAATGCAGGCCTCATGGTTGCTCCATGCGCACGACGCGGCAGCACAGAAAAAAGTTCTGGTAGCCATGGCGGTCCTGGCCAAGGCCAATCCGGCCAGCAACCAGATAGCGCAGGCACTTTATACCATGCGAGTACTTGGGGCCGCCAACAAGGCCGTAAAAGATCAGGCCATGCACATTATCGTGCATGACCTCACAGGTCCATTGGCACAAATGATTCAAGAATCGCAGCAGCGCCAGGCCACCTTGAATAGCTTGCAAGGTAAATCGGTCATCCTGCGCGGGCGATTATTGGGTGGAAAAATGTTTTCCACCAAGGCTTGGAAGGGCAAAGTGGTGATTGTGGATTTCTGGGCTACCTGGTGCCCGCCGTGCCGCATGAGTCTGCCCGGACTGGAAAAGCTTTACGCCAAATATCATAGCCATGGCCTGGAAGTGCTGGGTATTTCCAATGACCACACGGGGGCGGCGCTGCGGGCATTTTTGCAAGCCAATCCGAAAATTGCCTGGCGGCAGATGTTTACCCCCAATTCCAATTGGAACCCACTGGCTATAAAATATGGCGTGAGTGGTTTTGGCATTCCCGTTCAATTCATTATTGACCGCCATGGCGTGGTAAGGCTCATTGTCAAGGGTTTCAATCCATCGAGGGAAGACGGCAACGTGGCGTTAATTAAAAAACTGCTGGCGGAAAAATAAGATTTATTAGATTGCTGTTAAGGTGCCGGATACCCCGACTTACGTTACAATCCGACCATGCCAAAAATTGATATCCACTTACCGACAGCGGCGTTGTGTGATTATTCAGTCCACGTTGATGCCGGCTTGCTGGGGAGGCTGGGTGAAATGGTGTATCGGGTGGCACCGGCACCTATGTGTGCCCTTATCACGGATTCGGTGGTGGCTAAGCTTTATGGAAAACAGGCCCGCCACTCCCTGGAGCAGGCTGGCTTCAAAGTAACCTTGTTCGTATTTCCAGCGGGAGAGTCTTCCAAAACTACCCGCACCGTGGAGGCCGCATACGATGTTCTGCTCCCCGCCTGCCCTGAGCGCCGCAGTCCCATGGTGGCGTTGGGTGGGGGCGTAGTGGGAGATTTAGCCGGGTTTGTTGCCGCTACCCTATTGCGCGGCGTGCCATTCGTGCAGGTACCAACCACGCTTTTAGCGGCAGTGGATGCCAGTGTGGGTGGCAAAGTGGGAGTGGACCATGCCGCCGGTAAAAATATGATCGGTGCGTTTCACCATCCGCGTGCGGTGCTGATGGATGTGAATACGCTGCGCACGCTGCCGAAAATTGAAGTGCAGTGCGGCCTAGCGGAATGTGTGAAACACGCCATCATCCGCGATGCCGGACTTTTTGATTTTATTGGTGCCAACCTGTCGGCTATTTTTAACGGCAACTCCGGCGTGCTCACCGAACTGGTCGCTTGGAATGTACGCATTAAATCAGCCATCGTCATGGCAGATCCTTATGAACATGGAGTGCGTTCTCTTTTAAACCTAGGTCATACCTTCGGCCATGCGCTGGAGACCTTGGCCGGCTATACCGGCTTGAAGCACGGCCAGGCAGTCGGACTCGGTACCCTGGCGGCCAGTACCATGGCCCGCAATCGCGGTATTTTAGATGCTGCCAGCCATATTAAAATAGAAAAATTACTGCACGATATTGGCCTGCTGGATATTCGGCCCGCTGTGGATATTGCCGCGGCCTTGGCCTTGATGCGCGGTGATAAAAAAGTTCGCGATGGCCGACTGCGACTCGTGTTGCCCACGTCCATCGGTTCTGCGGAAATAATTTCCGACGCGACGCCGGATGAAATTTCCTCCGCTCTCCAATCAATCACCCAGCCGTTGATCCGTGGAGCAGAGCGATGAGCCAGATCGAATCACCCGTCAGTTCGCCTCCACCGCAGTTGCGTGAGGTTGTGTTGGCCAGGTTGCATTTGCGGGCCCGGCCCGGCCTCGGTCCGGTGTTAATTCAAAGGGCCATCACGGCCTTAGGTTCGCCGCAGCGCGTACTGGCAGCCAGCGTCCGCGAACTGGCGGAAATTGAAGGCTTAGGCTCTCAACGGGCCGCGATGATCCTGCAGAACCAGCCGGATAACGCCCCTGAAAAGTTGATGGATGAGTGTGCGCAAGACGGAATCAGCATCCTGTGTCCGGAAGATCCTCGTTGGCCCATGCATTTGCGTACTATGGCGGATCCGCCCGTGGTGCTATTTATGCGAGGCCGAATTTTGCCGGAAGATAATAAGGCCGTGGGCGTGGTTGGCTCGCGGCGCTGCACGCTTTACGGACGTGAGCAGGCGCAGAAGTTTGCCTTTGACTTAGCCGCGGCCGGTTTGACCGTGATCAGCGGCGGTGCGCGCGGGGTAGATACCGCGGCCCATGTCGGGGCATTGCGGGTTGGCGGACGCACAGTGGTGGTGCAGGGTTGCGGCCTGCACCATTGTTACCCGGATGAAAATGCCCAGCTTTATGAGCAGATCATCGGCGAGGACCGCGGTGCGGTGGTCAGTGAAATGTCACCGGATGAACCACCGCTGCCGGAAAATTTTCCCCCCAGAAATCGCATCATCGCAGGCATGTCATTGGGCATTCTGGTCATTGAAGCGAATCTCAAGAGTGGTTCGCTGATTACCGCCCGTCTGGCGGCCGATGATTATGGCCGCGAAGTGTTTGCTCTGCCTGGCCGGGTGGACTCTCCGGCCAGTGCCGGCACGCACCATCTGCTTAAAACCGGCTCGGCATCGCTGGTGGAAAATGCTGAAGATATCGTACTGATTCTGGGCGGACAATCCGCAGTAGAGCAAAATTTGTTCACCTCAAACAATCCAGATATGCCGCCACAAGCAGCAGCGGCACCTCTGCCGCTGACACCGCAATCACCCGCTGATGCTGCACGTAAACCGCCCAAGGCAGCCGCAACAGCACAGGCTTCCACATCATCAGCACACCCCCCGGTTCAACCTCTCACCGGCGTACAGCAGAAAATTGTTGAAGCGTTGCGCGACGGAGAATTAGACGTAGATAGCATCTGCGATAGCACGCAGTTAAAGGCGGCAGTAGTGCTGGCGGAACTGACGTTTTTACAGATTTCCGGCCAAGTCCGGCGGATCAGCGGGCACACATACGCCCAATCCGGAAAAAGTTGAGAGGATTCAATCATGGCGAAGGTAAAGGCGAATAAGGTGGCGGTATATGTCTTTCGGCAAACTGCCGGAGGAGCCGAAATATTGCAGTTGCACCGGGCCGTCAAAGCCGGAGATTATGCCCAAACATGGCAAGTGGTGTATGGCGGCATCGAAAAAGGAGAAGCAGCGGCCGAAGCCGCCCAGCGCGAATTACGGGAAGAAACCGGCCTGGTACCCCTGGAATTTTTTCAGGTGCAATATGTGGAGACATTTTATAGCCACAGCAAGGACCGGGTGATGCTGATGCCGGTATTCGCGGTCCGGGTGCATAAAACCGCCCGGCCAGTTTTGAATGCCGAACACGACGATTTCCGCTGGGTCCCGATCGCCGCGATAGCGGACAACTTTATTTGGCGCAGCCAGCGCGAAGCCATTGCGATTATTCGGGCGGATATTATTTTCGGCAGCCCCGCCGCCAACCTGTTGCGCATTGATCTCAAGGAAGGTTGATGGCTTTTGACAAATTCCATGTGCAGCAGGGCGGAGGCGCATATGCGCAAGGATAGAATGCCCGGCCGGCAGTGTGGGATGTTACAAAACCTGCCGCTCGGTTAAACTACGGCTTGCCAAGTGCGTCCATGCGGTATGTGGCTGCGGGATACACGGTTGGAATCTCGTTAGTTGCCGCTGGTGGCATTGGGATCATGCGCATGACTATGAGGTGCAAATAATGGCTGACCCAGCCACTCCACCGGAGGGTTTTCGTCGGGACATCGGCGTCATCGGGCTGCTTTACGCAAGCTTGGGGGGAATCATTGGTTCCGGCTGGCTGCTGGGGCCACGCAATGCGGCGATGCAGGCCGGGCCATTAAGTATCTTCTCCTGGATTTTCGGCGGCGTGGCCATTTTGCTGCTGGCCCTGGTTTATGCGGAATTGGCTACCATGTTTCCGCGCAGCGGCGCGGTGGTGCATTTTCCGCGTTTCAGCCATGGATCTTTTCTGGCCCGTATATGGAGTTGGGTGCTGTTTCTGGGATACGTGGTGATAGCCCCGGTGGAAGTGGTTGCGGTGATGTCTTATGCCAACAGCATTCCGCAGGTACATCATTATCTGCCGCCGCTGGTGAGTGCCGTCAATCATCAAGTAACGGCGGTAGGTTTAGGCGTATGCGTTATCCTGCTGGTGATTTTTACGGCAATCAACCTGGTTGGCATTCGCTGGGCCATGCGTTTAAGCAATGCGGCAGGCTGGTGGAAACTGGCCATTCCGACGTTAACGGTTATTTTGCTGCTGATGAACGCACATCATGCGAACAATCTGAAAATTGCTAAGGCGGACTGGCAGCATGATTTTCGGGGAATATTTACGTCTCTGGCAACCGCGGGGGTTATTTTCAGCTATCTGGGGTTCCGCCAGGCGGTGGAATTGGCAGGCGAAAGTAACAATCCTAAACGCAACATTCCCATTGCCGTAATCGGGTCTGTTCTGATAGGGCTGGTGCTGTATGTATTTTTGCAGTTGGCGTTCCTGCTGGCGGTGAACCCGACCCAGTTGCATCAATATGGATGGGCGGGACTGACCAAGATTGCGGATTTTAAGACGAAAACCGGCCCGTTTGCGGCATTGGCTGAAGGATTGGGACTTACCTGGCTGGCCTGGCTGCTGTATGCAGATGCGATTGTTTCGCCATCGGGTACGGGGTTCATCTATACGACCACCTCTGCGCGGGTGATTGGGGCCATGGGCGAAAGCCGGATATTACCGCCGGCGCTGGCCAAACTTAACCGGGCCGGCGTACCATGGATGGCCAGCATCTTGAGCTTGCTGGTTGGAATCTGCTTTTTACTGCCGTTTCCATCATGGCATCGCCTGGTGGGGTATATCAGCTCGATTATGGCGCTATCTTACGGCATTGGACCGATTGTGCTGCTGGCCCTGCGCAAAAGCATGCCCGAACCTGCGCACCAGAGGTCGTTTCGGTTGCCATGGGCCCCGGTGCTGGGGCCGATTTGTTTTGTCATTTCGAACCTGGTGATTTACTGGAGCGGCCTGCACGGCAATACGCTGTTTTTCGGCATTATCGGGGGAATGCTGGCCATATTTTTGCTGTATCGGTGGATATTTGATCGGCCCGGATTTTATAGTCTGCCCTGGAAAAATACGTGGTGGGTGCCGCCGTATTTTGGAGGCCTGTGGCTGCTGGATTTTGTGGGATCCAAGGGTATGGTGGGTGGAAAGGGATATCTGCCGTTTCCGTGGGATGTAGGGGCGGTAGCAATATTCAGCCTGGTGGTGATGTACGTAGCGTTAAAGGCGGCCATACCCCTGGAAGAAATGCAGGCTTATGTGGAAACCCAGGAAGTGTAAGCCCGGGTGCTTAAATGATGCCTGCCGACGAATGAAGCTGGCGGCAGGATATTTGCGACGGCTGGCTGTAACATGAACAATATACTTAAGTGGAGTTTGCTGCATGTCTGATCAAATTCCGATTCTGCTGGACACCGATATTGGCAGTGATATTGACGATGCGGTGGCGCTGGCCTATTTGCTGCGGCAGCCCCGATGCAACCTGCTGGGTATTACCACCGTCACCGGAGATGTGGCCAAACGATGCGCTTGTGCAGAAGTGGTGTGCTCGGCGGCGGGCCGGGGCGATATTCCCATTCATGCCGGTCGTTCGGCCCCGCTGGTGCCGGGACCGGGCCAGCCCGAGGTCCCCCAATATACGGCAATTGCGGCGATGAAGCATCGCCGGGATTGGCCGGCCCATACGGCGGTGGATTTTTTACGCCGAACCATCCGATCTCATCCCGGAGAAATAACCCTGCTTACCATCGGGCCGTTGGGCAACATTGCCCTGCTCTTTGCGGTAGATCCGGAGATACCGCTTTTACTCAAGCGAATCGTATCGATGGCGGGAATTTTCTATGGCGCGCCGCAGGACCGGGAATGGAACATACTGGTGGATCCCGTAGCCGCCTCCATGGTGTACAGCACGTCCCGGGCACAGCACGTATCTTTTGGGCTGGATGTTACCACCAGGTGCAAGATGGCGGCAGCCCAGGTGCGGCAGCGTTTTACCGCCTCGCCTCTGGATGTGGTGGCCAGGATGGCGGAAGTCTGGTTTAACCATGCAGGTGCAGGGGAAATTACTTTCCATGACCCCCTGGCCGCGGCGGCTATTTTTCAGCCAGACCTTTGTCATTATGAAGATGGCACCGTGCAGGTACCGTTAGATCCGGACAACAAAACCGCCGGCATAACGCATTTCACGTCGGGCGCAGGTGGCCGCCAGCCTGACCTGGTAGCGAAAACCGTACAAGTCGAACGGTTTTTTACGGAGTATTTCAAGGTGTTTGCGTAGCGCGAAATGCCTGCACCTGGCGCAAGGTGGGCAAGGCCGGTTGCGCGCCCAGGCGGGTCGCACAGAGCGCTCCAACCAGGCACGCCTCGCGAACCGCCTCCGCCGGCGATACATCCCCGCGCGCCAGGGCCACTGCCAAAGCACCATTGAACGCATCCCCGGCAGCGGTGGTGTCCACCGCGTGGACGCACGGAGCAGGAATCAATTTGCTTTTCTTGCCCTCGTGCAGCAAGGCCCCGGCGGCACCCATGGTAATGATGACGGCTTTGCTGCCTAAGGTCATGATTTGGCCGGCCGCCCGACGTGCGGAATTTTCATCGGTGACGGCAATTCCGGTGATTTGGCCGGCTTCGGTTTCGTTTGGAGTCAAATACGTGGCGTGACGCAGGAGAGAACGCCGCGTGGCGACTGGCAAAACTGCAACAGGTGCCGCCGGGGCTGGATTGATAATGACCGGCACGCTGGCTTGAGTAGCCATCTCAGCCACGGCACCGACTATATTCATAGGAATTTCCATTTGCAGCATCACGATATCGGCCGAATGAATAAGATTCCGCATTTGTCTGGCAAATGCCGGTGTGACATGCCATGCGGCATTGGCACCAGAGGCCACGGAAATTAGATTTTCTCCGGCGTAATCCACTAGGATCAGAGCGATGCCGGTAGGTTGATCGGCATGGCGCACGATGGCGTGCGTATCAATCCCTTCCCGGCCAAAATCTTTGATGGCCTGGCGGCCGAAAGTGTCATCCCCGACATTGGCAACCAATGTTACTTTGGCCCCAAGCCGCGCCGCAGCTACCGCCTGGTTGGCTCCCTTGCCGCCGGCAGCCATTATGAATGTGCCGCCGGTAACGGTTTGACCTGGGGCCGGTAGTTGCGGGCTTTTCACCACCATATCGACGTTCACACTGCCAACAACAAGAATGTGCGGAATTTTCATGGCGTACTCCAAAAAAACACGATAGGGTAATTTAATGCCGCGTACAACGTTGTACCCATGGTGAAACGCCGCCAGTAGGGTCTGGCAAGTGGCTGTTTACATGGTCGTCTGCAGGCGAAACAGCATCAGTAATAAATGTTGAAAGCCAATAGGCAACGATTGGGGTTTGAAACGGCGACGGATTGGATTAACGTAAAGATGAATGTTTCGCTATTTTTTTGTAGCCTTGCCGAGAAAAACGTAGTAAGATAAAGCAGTGTCGTCTGGGCTAAATGCACACAAGAGTAACTTTCCAAGGATGCAAATAACGTGCGGTTGGATTAGAATTCGCCAAGATGAAATCCAAACGGAACTTTTGAATGAAAATTGACCCTCGATATTTGGTTGAAGGTGGTACCGAAATCTTCGGCGGTTCAGAGCTTTTGCTCAAGGGCTGCCTGGAAACACCTGGTGGTGTTGCCTTGCTTACAGGCTACCCCGGCTCTCCGTTGGCCGGGTTTTTCGATTCCTGCCAGGACATCGGCGAATTGCTGACGGAAAAGGGCGTCTGCGCCAAGATGGCCAATAATGAGGCTATCAGTGTAGCCATGCTCAACGGCTCGCAGATGGTGGGGGTGAAGGCCATCGCGGTATTTAAATCCGTGGGTCTGCATGTCGCGGCAGACGCTCTGGCATTGGGCAGTCTGGCCGGTATTCCGCATGCCACCGGCGGGGCAGTGGTAGTATCAGGTGATGATCCATGGAGCGATTCCACCCAGGTTCCCGCCGATTCCCGGTTTTTGTTTGAACATCTGCGCGTTCCGGTGATGGAACCCTCTAATCCGCAGGAACTCAAAGATTGGGTGGCCCAGGCGTTTGATCTATCCGTGGCCTCCAAATTATACGTGGGCATGATGGTTACGGTGGCCCTGGGTGACGGCGGCGGCACGGTGGAATGCCGGCCCAACCAGTGGCCCACCATCTCTACCAACGCCCGCATTGCCATTGATACAGGTAAGATTCCTGTGGAAACAACGGTTCTTCTGCCACCACGCAGTTGGCGGCAGGAACTGACTTTTGATGATCGCTTCAAGGCCCTGCTGGCCCGCTGTCGGGAACTGGGCCTGTCGCGGATTTTATACCCCATTGAACGCAGTTGGCGCGGCGGGCGTTCGCAACGCTGCCCGGTGGGCTTTATTGCCTCCGGAATGTCCCATACCATGCTGGCTCATGCCTTGAGTGAAATGGGGCTTTTAGGCCAGTTCCCCCTGCTCAAACTGGCCATCAGTTATCCGGTAGATACAACGCTGGTCGACGAACTTGCGGCCATGTGCGAACGCATTATCGTGGTGGAAGAACGGCGCAGTTTTATTGAAAAACAGGTAACGGAATATCTCACCCAACGCCGCCAGGCCGATCCGGAACATGCCAGTGCACGCGTGGAGCTATGGGGTAAAAATTTTCCCGGTAAAACCCCGGGCATTCCTTCCACCCGTGGACTCCATCCCTCTATTCTCATCGAACTGCTGACGAAATTCCTACGCGATACACCTAATATTCCCCACGAGCTATCCAATGGGCGGCTGACGGAAGAATTGGAAACCATTGCCCTGGCCAGCCAGGTCCAAATGACCGTGCCCGTGCGCACACCGGCGTATTGCCCCGGTTGCCCGCATCGCGATTCATCCAGCGCGTTATTGGAAATTCGCAGACGCCTGCTGGACCCCAGGTACATGCAGGATCAATATGGCCGCGGTCCGATGGATCTGGTCGCACATGGCGATACCGGCTGCTATACCATGATGATGTTTGAACCCAACAAGCCACTCATGCATAACTACAGCGGCATGGGCTTGGGCGGAGCCACCGGCGGCGGCGTCGATCCATTCATCAGCAACAAACAACTGGTATTCATGGGCGATGGCACGTTTTTCCATTCCGGCCAGTTGGCCATTGCCAATTCCATCAACCAGGGCCAGGATATCACGTACATCATCCTGGAAAACAAAACCACCGCCATGACCGGCCATCAACCCAATCCCACCATGGCGCAGGACATTGTGGGCCAAACGGTGCTTTCCCACGATATTGAGCGCATTGTCCGGGCCATCATTCCCGATGCCGCCGGCCCCCTGGGCATGAAACGCAAGGATGGCCGTATCGTGCCGCAGGGCCGGGTTATACGCATGAACCCGGCCAACCGCGAAGAATACCGCGACACGCTGGAGCGGGTGATCCTGGAAGACGGCGTCAAAGTGGTTATCGCCGATAAAGAATGCGGCATCACCTTCAACCGCCGGAAACACCGGGCGGAAGTGGCGGAAAAAAAGGACCACGGCTTTGTACGCCAAAAATCCTACATGAATGTTACCGATGAAGTGTGCGAATATTGCCTGGAATGCACCAACCAGACCGGCTGTCCTGCCTTAAAAATAACGGACACCGACTACGGCCCAAAAATACAGACCGACTTTACCACCTGTGTGAACGACCAGGCCTGTTCGCGCATTCATGCCTGTCCGAGTTTTGAACAGGTCATTGTTACCCGCAAACGACCGCCGCGCATGTCCGATGAAGTGGTGGACTTAACCGGCATGCCCGAGCCGCCCGCCATGAAAATGCGCGATCAATGGCGTTGTTATCTCGCTGGAGTGGGTGGCATGGGTATTGGTGTTGCCGGTGAAATTCTGGTTCGCGCCGGCCATAAGGAAGGTTACCAGATTGCGTTTGTGGATAAGAAAGGTCTGGCGATCCGCAACGGCGGGGTGTTCAGCCAACTGCTCTTTTCCCGTCAGCCGGTTCATGGCTCAGCCATCACTCCGTTTGGCAAGGCGGACTTGCTCATTGGTGTCGATGCCGTCGAAGCTGCCCGCGCCATATCGCCTGTGGATTATCTTCGCGTGGCCTCGCCCAAATATACCCACGCTGTGGTGAACACGGGCAAAACACCCACAATTCTGACCCTGCTGGGCCGTGATGATTTTTCCCCCGAAGACCTCGCGCAAATCATCCTTAAGCAGTGCAAACCGGGGCGGTTCTTCAGTTTTAATGTCGGCGATCTGTGCGAACGCCTGCTCGATTCCAAGCTCTACGCCAACATCATGATGCTGGGAGTGGCCTACCAGTTGGGCTTTATTCCCGTATCCTACAAAAGCATCACCTGGGCCATTCGCCACGCGGTACGCAGAGAATTTGAACGCAATTACCGGGCTTTCAATATCGGCCGGAAAATTGTGCTGCGGCCCGATCTTTTCGGCGTCGCGGCACCGCGCCAGGTGGAAACGGTCGATCAGGCCATCGAGCGCAAGGCCAATATCCTCACCGTAAGTTCGCTCTGGGGCCGCCGCAATGCTACACTTTATCGCCGCCTGTGCCGCACCACCCTGGATCAGATGCCCCAACTGGATGACGCCGCCCGCCGCGACTATGTCATTCGCCTTTTCGATGCCATTCAATGGGGCACGTTGCCCTACGGCCGCAGCTATGCCTCCCGGATCGTGAAAACCTACCAGCAGGACCATGCCGAGCGAAATTTCGCCGTTACCCGCGCCGTGATCTGGAATCTCGCCAGGGTGATGATGATTAAGGATGAAGTATACGTAGCTATGCTCTATACCAGCCCGGAAAAATACCGGCGCGATCGCCGCCGCTACAATGTCAACCCCGCCAATGGCGATAAAATTAAATACCTGCATCTCAATCAACCTGAGTTTGAAATTGGCGGCGTCAAAATCCGCTTTCATATCAAGGGGCGGGACTGGCAAATGCGTATTCTCCGGCATTGCCGCTGGATGCGGGCTTTGTTGCCATCCTGGCATGCCCGTGAAAAGGGCTACCGCGATTGGTACACCCGCCTGGTGGATACCTGCGAACTTCACGAACCATGGCTGTACAACCTCTGGCTGGATATTCTCCGCTCACCGGAATCGGTAACCGGTTTTCGCGAGGTGCGCTATCCGAAAATGGAACTTTCCCAGAATCGGGTGCGCGAATTGCAGCGCGCCATTGCCGCCGGCAAGTCTGACACCCGATCCCGCACGCCGGCCCGTACGGTCAGCCTCACCAACCAAGTCATCGCCGGTTTCCGCGGAGACCCGTGATCACCGCGGAAATTCCCGACCTGTTTGCCGGGGTATGACGTGCATTGATCTGATCTTTCCCATTGGAGTCCATGGATGGCGCAAGGCCGGGGCACAATCAACTCTGGCAAGGCTCAGACACCTCTTCTGGAACACTTCCCGCCGCTGGCCCGCAATCGTAATTATTTGCTGCTGTTTGGTTCCTATGTGGTTTCCGTACTGGGAGACCGGGTGCACTTTCTGGTGATGCTGCAGTTGCTGTGCATCGTGATTCTGCGGCAGCAGGCGGTGGATTCACAGCATTTTGCCCAGCTCAATCTGGCCATGTTTCTGCCGTTTTTTCTCCTGGCCCCCCTGGCCGGCATTGTCGCCGATCGCATCCCCCGGCGCCGCATCATGATTTCCTGTGATCTGGCCCGCGCGGTGCTGGTGGTTATCGCGCGAACCGTGCTGCTGGCCGGAGCCATGGAACGCTGGATGTCCGTACCGCAATTGCTCTGGCTGCTGTTTGGCTCTGAAGTGGTGCTGTCCATCTTCGGGGAAATGTTTTCGCCGGCACGCGCGGCGATTTTGCCCAACCTGGTTCATCCCCGGCAATTGCTGCAGGCCAACGCCTGGATCAACCCCGCAGGCACGATTGTAACCTTGATCGGCTTTCTGGTGGGGGGGTGGCTGGTTACCCGCAATCTATCCTACGCCATGTATGTAGACGCGGTTACTTACTGTATCTCCGCGGTCTGTGTGATAACTATGCGGCTCCCGCCCGGGGTGGATCAACCGGCTCCGGCCACACGCGGCCCCACCATTCGGGCGAGCTTGCAACAGGGCGTGGGCTATCTGCAGCGCCACTCGCGACCGCTTCAGGTTATAGCTTTGGAACTGGGCTTTTTCGCCATCAGCACGGCTATTCTCAACAGTCTGCCCAGTCTGGTACACAGACGTTTTCACCTGGATTCGCGGTATTTGTATTTCACCATGGCCCTGACCGGCCTGGGAATGATTGCCGGGGCCTTAGCCCTTAGCCGCGCCAAACAGAATATTCCCAAGGAAATCGGTATTGGATGGTCGGTGGTGCTGCTGGGCATCGGCCTGCTGTTGGCCGCTCATGCCCAAAGCTGGCCGGTCATGGTGCTGTGGCTGATGGTGGCGGCATGTTTTGGATCCATCATGTTTATCAGTGTCGACACCCTGCTGCAACGCATTGTGCCAGATTTTATGCGCGGCCGGGTGATGGGCGTGCGGGATCTGGTAACCACCGCCGGGCTTATTGCCATGACCGTTCCCATGGCGCTGCTCCCCAGCATCAATGTGCTGGTGGTAAAACTGATCTACGCCATGGGATCCGTTTCGCTGTTGCTGGGCATAGGGCTGGTGATTATTTATTACCGCGGCAAGGCTCTGCCGCCGGGCCAGGCCATTGCTTTGCGGATTTTGCGGGCCTATATGGTGGTATGGCATGGGTACCGGCAAATCGGCCCATGCCGCATTCCCGCCCACGGCCCGGTGATTGTTGCCGCTAATCAACGCAGCAGGCTCGATCCTGTGGCTTTATTGATCAGCAGTCCGCGGAGGTTTATCCGCCTTATCTTTGCCCAAAAATCCTATCAGAACGTTTTCTTAGGCTCGCTGCTGCGTTGCAGCCACGCCATACCAGTCAATCGAGGATCGACCTCTGCAGCAGGCTTTCGGTCCGCCTTGCGAGCCTTGCGCAGCGGCAACGTGGTGGGAATCTTTCCCGATGGCTTCATTGCTGAATCCGGCCTGCTGCAGCTGCCCCATCCGGCAATTGCGGCATTGGCCCTGATGAGTGGGGCACCGGTGGTACCCGTATACGTACATTCATCGCACAGGCATCGCCGCAGATTATGGGATTTCCTGCGGCCCGGCAAAGTCCGGCTGTATTATGGAGCGCCTCTGCGATTTACCGACATTTCCTCCCGCCAGCCTGACCAGTCTGCTCTGGAACAGTGTACCGTCCGCATCATGCATGCTATTGCCGATTTGCAAGCCAAAGCGGACAGTCACGCGTAAAGTTTACAGCCCTTCAATACCGGCTTTCACCAGGTGCAATACACCGGCCCACCGGGTTGATACATAACAAAAATATATCCTTCATATAAAAAATATGTATTTCCATTATGTACTACCAGTAGCGTACAATTGTGTGTCATCTACCAACGGTCGTCTGACTGTGACCGATGGTGGATGGAGGGCGGATTGATGTTGCGAATAAGCCGATTGGCTTGTGCTCAAAGTTGCACGACATGCAGCGAGATGTTGTTTCTTTTTTTAAGGAGTTCCCCATGAAAGACCATCCCGTTACTCTGTTGGAAACCCCAATGCCCCGACGAAAAATGCTGGCATGGCTGGCCAAAGGCGGAATTGCCGGAGCGGCGCTTCTGGCTTTGCCCGGTGCCGCCGCCTCAGCGGCTCCAATGGCCGCTCCGCTCGAACCGCGTGGTGCCAAAAACCTCAAGGATCTCTCGGTCGCCCTGGCCCAGGCACCACGGCACAGAAATTTCAAAACCGTTCCCATGATTCTTACCGAACCGCAACAGTGGGACTACGAAGCCCTGAACCTGCTGCTCACCTATCACGGAGGCCCCAGGCAGGTGTGGGATAACACCGATATTGGCAGTCCCTGGCTCAATCTCATGCGTAACGCCACCAACGCTCAAGTATGGTCCTTTAAGCATCCAAATTTTCTGGCGGTGTCCGCTAATCATGGCACCTGTCACCTGGCCCTGTTCCAGCAGCACATCTGGGAAAAGTACAATCTGCCGGCCATGATCGGCAAGAAATTCAAACGCAACGTGTTTCTCGATATCCCCGCCGGCGCAAAAGGCAAATCTCCCGCAGATTTTAACAATCCGCTTGGATTATTTTCCCCAAGTGCCAATTGCATACCACTGCTGATGGAACGCGGAACCGTGTTTTTAGCCTGCCACAATGCCATCTGGGAATTTTCTCATGCTCTCATGGCCAAGGGCCATAATCCCGACCACCTTACCCATGAGGCTCTCGCTGCAGACCTTACCAACCACCTGATTCCGGGAGTTGTGCTTACTCCGGGTATTGTCGCGACGATTCCGGAATTGCAACTCGCAGGCTATGAGTACATCAAGTAAGGAGTTGGATATGTCATCCGTGCGATTCATCGGATTTATCATGGTACTGGCCGCGATTTTGGCGGCAGGTCTGCTGACGTTATCAAACACACAGGCTGCTACCTCAGGTTGGCATGGCCATGCCCAGCCGCCGGTCTATCAGGAACGGATCTTTCCGCCGTGGGGCGGCGGAAAGAATAATTCCGCCGTTCACCAGGGTTTGCGGTTTACCGTTCCGGAAGTAGATGATCTGGCCGATTTCCATGGAGATCCCTTCAACGCCCGGCTCGTTTTATATATCGGCGGCAACTATTATTTTGCCGTAGCTCCGCTGGTTGTGGCGTTTGAGAAACTTCATCCACGGCTGAAAGGAAAAGTTTACGCTGAAACGTTGCCGCCCGGCATTCTGCTCCGGCAAATAAAGGCCGGTGGTACCATTACCGTCGGCAATATGACCTGGACTGCCCGACCCGATGTGTATGCCGCCGGAAAGCTCAAAATCCAGGCGTTAATTCACGCTGGTATTTTGCGCGGCCCGGTGATCAGCTATACCACTAACGATCTGGCCATTATGGTACCGCGCGGCAACCCGGGGCATATCCGCACGCTTTCTGATCTGGGCAAGCCCGGCGTGCGGTTGGCCATGCCCAATCCCGCATGGGAAGGCGTAGCCCGGCAGATTCAACTTTCACTGAAAAAAGCCGGCGGACCGGCCCTGGAAAAGAGGGTTTATCAGAGCAAGGTTGCCGACGGCCAGACCATTCTTACGCACATTCACCACCGCCAGACACCCCTGTTTTTAATGCAGGGGCTGGTGGTGGCGGGTGTCACATGGAAATCAGAGGCGATCTTTCAAAAGCAAATCGGCCACCCCATTTCCTACGTACCAATTCCCTCCAGATACAACACGACCGCCATTTACGCCGGTGCGGTGGTCCGAAACGCTCAACATCCCAAAGCGGCCATGGAATGGCTCCAGTTCCTCCGGTCGCCCACCGCCCAGGCCATCTTTGATCGGTACGGCTTTCGGCCGTTGAAAGTTACCGCCCAATCGCTTGATCCGGCAACACCGAAGGTTTCGGCACTGAAGCATGAACTGTCTGCCATATTCAGCCCGCCACCGGAATCACAAATGCCGCACGGGCGATTCGGCAAGATGATAATCCTGGGCCGTAATATATTTGATCACACTCGCACGTACGCCCCAAAGTACGTTGGTAATGGATTAAGCTGCATGAATTGCCACCTCCAGAGCGGCCGGCTGGCCTATTCAGCTCCGCTGTGGGCGGCGTATGTAATCTACCCGCGATATCAGGCCAAGGCTCGCGGCGTGGTAACCTTTCAAAAGCGGCTGCAGGAATGTTTTCTCGCCAGCATGAACGGCAAGTCTCCACCCGCCGACGGCAAGGTCATCACCGCCCTGACCAGCTATGCAGCCTGGCTCGCTACGGGTGCCACAGTAGGCACCAACCTGCCGGGCCGCGGCTACAAATTTCTCACGCCCGCTGCCCTGCCGCCCAGTACCAGCCGTGGCCGCGTCACGTTCACCCAAAATTGCGTCGTTTGCCATCAAAGCCACGGTCAGGGATTGCTGACCAATGGGCGCTACGTCTATCCTCCGCTGTGGGGGCCCCATTCTTACAACATGGGTGCGGGAATGGCTAAAGTCAAAATGGCCGCCGCTTTCATCAAAGCAAATATGCCCTACAACAAACCTGGCAGCCTGACCGATCAACAAGCCTGGGATGTCGCCAAATTCGTGGACTCTCACCGCCGTCCGCCTGCCAAGGGGTTGCCTCGATAGCGTAGGCGTCCTTGCCCGCTGATAGCAGTCTCCCGTGAGCCAGGGATGGCGAAATCCCGATGCGGCGTGGAGCAAGCCATCGGGATATACCGTCGCACCCGCCCTGGGACCGTGGGCATTATTATTGCACCTGCTTTGCATGATCCAGGATATCTGATGGGCAAAATCCAGGCATTTGGCATATAATAAGTTTTTGGCTGGCACCACGTTTGTTGACGGGTGGCTATGCAAATGATAGCTTCAATGCCGGTGCAACTTGGGCTGTATGCCGTGCAGCCCCGCTTGGCGATCAAGGAGTTTCTCATGCAATTAAGTTTATCTGCTTTTGGTCATCAAAAAAAACTATTGGCAGTGACCGTTCTGACTGGTGTGCTGTCCTGTGGCTCAGTCAGCCTGGCCGCGTCAGCACCGCCCGTCGGCTCTAAGCCCGCGGCACCCGGCGCAACCGTGCCCAGCGTTACCGTGCCTGTGCCCGCGGTCTCCGGCCTGCCACCCCTTAGCACTACCGCGCCGGCACCCACAACGCGCCAAGCCGCGCAGACGCAGCCGGCCAAAACGGCCAAAAAAGTCAAGGCCAAGATACCCCTTAGCGGTGCCGTCGGTTCCATTAACACCAGTAATGTCAATATCCGCAGCGGCCCCGGCTTGGCTTATTATGCTTTAGGACAACTGACCACCGGAGATATGGTAAATGTCGTCGGCTCCCGCAACGGCTGGGACGCCATTGATCCTCCTGTCGGCACGCTTTGTTACATCGCCAAAAAATTCGTCCATGTTGGATCAGACACCACCCAAGGCCGGGTTTCCGCCAAATACGTTTTTGTGCGTGCCGCCAGTCGTCTGGCCCCACGGTCCGATTATGCCGTCGTGAAAGTCGTGTCTCGCGGCACCCATGTTCATATTGTCGGCAGCACACCAAGTTTTTATGTCATCCAGCCGCCGCATGGTGCCCATGTATATGTGTTGGCCAAATTCGTAACCTCAGCCGGTGCAGATGCTCAATACCTCGCCCCTAAGTTAAAAATGCCCGCAGGTTTCAAAGGGGCCACATTGGCCGCATCGTTGTCCACCGGCAACTCCGCCGTACTCCCTTCGTCTTCCGGCAATACCTCTTCCAGCGTGACCACCCAGCCCAACACCCTTCCGCCGGGTCAGACGGTCCCGCTGCCGGAAACTGGCTCCAATTCGGGTAATTCCGGCACAGTCGTGGCGGTATCGCCCCTGCCGCCGACGGCGACCACCCCCAATTCCGCTAACGTTAGCTTATTTACCAAATTCAGCAGCCTGAACCGAACCATGCAGTTGGAATTCCAAAAACCGCTGCTTCAGCGACAGCTTAAACCGTTGCTCCATGGCTATCAGCAGCTTGCCGCCGTGGCCAGTGCACCCGCCTGGATTAAGCAGGGTGTGGCTGCTCGCATCCATGATCTCAAAAAAGATATCGCCATTCAGGAACTGGTGAAATCCTCTGCTAGCACACCTCCGGTAAGCAAGGTCATCGCCCCATACCAGCAACAGTGGCAGGAATCGCAGCAGCAGATTGCCGAAGCCATCGACCATGCTCCTTATGTGGCCAAGGGCGTGCTGCGAACCAGCACCGTGCTGAAAACCAAATATGCCCTGGTAAACCCCGCTAATGGCCGCGTCAGTGCGTATATCGATCCCAGTTCTCGCATTGATTTATCCCGGTTGCTGGGCGAGTACATCGGCATTAAAGGCGTAGTTACCGGCGGTGCTGTCGTCAAGGTCATACGTGTGGCCACCGCCACGCTTCTGCCGGAACCAAACTTCCGGCATCTGCCCGCAGCGCAGCACCATCCGTAACCAGAAAATGCGGCTCAATGGTCATACCACGGGCACTCTGGACGATATTGGCACACGACAATGTGGTTAAAAACCCGCAGTGCGCGGGTTGACAAATATATTGTCGTGACCCGGCACAATTAAATCAGCGAGATTGTACAATTCCATCAAAGATTCCTGTGCCTGATTCAGGTCAAAGCACCCGGAAAGTACGCGACCGGAAGCAAAATGCGACGCCGTGGCTACCGCATCGCCGGCTATCACCACGGTGCTGGCAGGCAGTTCCAAAAGCAGACCGCACTGGCCCGGCGTGTATCCCGGCAGGGGAAAAATGCCCACGCCCTGCGTAAATTTATCCGGTGCGGCCTGCACGCGCGATAACAGCGACTGTTCATCTTGAATCACTGCACGCTCTTCGGATTTCGCCGGCGCATGTGTGGCTGCCTGTTCCAAAACTTCCCCGGCCGCCTGAATTTCACGCTCCAGCATCCACCAGGATGCATGGGAAAATGCCTTTAGCGCCCGACGATGCGCCGGCCGCCAGTTGGTCAAAAATACATCCGTAACTGCTGCCGCCTTAATGCCGGCTCGTTCCGCAATGCGGGCTTCCAGGGCCTGTGCTGGCAGCGATGGATCCACCAGTATCACCCGATCATTTTGCCGTACCAGGCTGGTGGTGGCGTGCGGCGTGCGTACAGGACTATTTTCCTGCCAGAACGGATTTTGCGAAAGAGTCCCGATACTTACTACAATCATTTCCATGAAAAATCCCCACCGGGTTCAACACCGGTCATTGTAAAGCCTGACTAAATTCCCGCCACCCCCATACCAAGCTTAAATCTCCAATCCGTTATTCAATCTCCCGTTCTCCGCGTTCCCTGCGCTACTGTTCACCTCACTCGCGGGCCGCCACCCGGCAAAATCTCACCTCCCGCATTTGTCCATGGTGTCCGCTTTCCCGCCAATAATCTGCTGCCGCCGGCAGCGCTTTGCCCTCCGCCTTTGCCGCCGCCAGCGACCATGCCACACCTGCCGCCGCCCAATGCAGCGCTCCATCTGTAGGATACGCACCCTGTTCTACCACCGCACCGGCCCCCACTGACTTCTTGTTAGCTGCCACCGGACCAACCTCCACCCCAAACTCTGCACCCGGTAATATCGCGTTGATGCTGACCACCGCCGCAACAGCTCCGCCGTGAGAATCTCCGCCGGCAAAACGGGCAAATTGGGCTCGATGCAGATCCTCTGCGGCACGCCGGCACAATTCCGTCGCTACCGCCGATGGCTGATCTGCCCAGCATACAATTACCGTATCTGCCCGGTCGGCATTCAATAAATCATCGGCCTGCTCCAGCACCGAACACACCGGCCACGCATCATGCACCAGCGTCTGGCACGGACCGTGGATGCCAAAATGAATTGCGGCCAAAGATGTCGGACTCGAATGTACCGAACGCGTAAAGTGCCGCGGCGAAGCAAATCGTCCGCCATCACCCCACATGCTTTCCAGATACGTAACTGTGGAATCCACCTGTCCCCACGCGCTGTACAAAAGCAGGGCAATGCGGTCGGTCGGCACAATGCCTTGATCCAGAGACGCTCCCTGCCAGGCCTCGGTTATTGCCCCAATCGCCCATCGACTCACCGCATCCATACTTTCAACCATCGCCGCATCACCTGGCTTTTTCTGCCTGGCAACCTCATCGCCGGAGCCGGTTTCGCCATGCCCTTGGCCTAAGGCAATGGCTTTTCGAAGCTGGCCTATCGACGGCCATGTACTGGTGCAAATACCCAGCGAGTGGATATGCAGCAAACTCATTCCATCGCTCCTTTCCCCACCATGCCGCCACGTCCCGTTTCGATATGCCGGGAAAAGACCAGCGCCGTGTTGTTGCCACCGAAGGCAAAATTACACGAAATCGCCGCATTCGTCCGCGCCGGCCGTGACTGCAAAACCAGCGGTAGTTGGCAGGCAGAGTCCGGCTCTGCAAGTCCCGCGTTGGGCGGCAATATGCCCGTGGCCATAGCCTGCAGGCAGATCGCCGCTTCAATCGCACCGGCTGCGGCAAAGGTGTGCCCGGTCAGCCGCTTGGTGGAACTGACCGGTGGAACTGCCGCGTCAAGTGCTTCAAATGCCGTGGGAATGGCTTTGGCCTCCATGGCATCGTTATCGCGCGTACCGGTACCGTGCGCATTGACATATCCGATGTCGCCGGGCATTAAACCTGACTTTTCAACCGCGGCCTGAATAGCTGATGCAGCCCAGTGCCCGCCGGGTTCCGGAGCGGTAATATGGTGGGCATCGCATGTGGCCGCAAAGCCGCGCACATATCCTATCGGTTTGGCCCCGCGAGCCTTGGCGTGGGCGGCAGATTCCAAAACCAGCAGTGCCGCCCCCTCACCCACGGTAATGCCCGGGCGATGTGCATCAAAGGGTTGGCATCCATTGGGTGCCACCAGCCGCAGGCTGTTGAAGCCTGACAACAGCAACCGACACAGTGCTTCCGCACCGCCCGCCAGTGCAATATCCACACGCCCCAGACGAATGGCATCGCACGCTGCACCAATCGCCATAGACGATCCTACGCACGTACTCAAAAACAATATTCGCGGGCCGTTCAGGCGATGCCGGCGGGCAATAAAAGTCAGAACTTCATAAGATTGAATGCGCCGCATCAGCCGGGAATTCGCCATCTGCGGATTCTGCCGATATTGCCGGTAAAATTGCTCATTTTTATCCATGCCGCATACAGTGGTGGCCAGAAACAGCCCCATCGGTCTGGACGACGGGGCCAATCGCCGCGGCAACCCCGCGCTGGTCAGGGCCTCGTCGGCCGCCAGAGCCGCCAACTGTTGCGTTCGCGCCAGCCCGGCCCAGAGCTTAGCTGGCATATCCGCCGGACACCGCAACTCTCCGCACGAGGCCACCTGCAATCGCCCCAGTTTGTCATCAGAATCGTCATTCCACGGCCGTAATGCGTTTGCCGCAGTACTAATACCCGCCCAGGAATCCGCCAAACACGCTCCCTGCGCCGTAATCATGGACATGCCTGTAACGGCCACCGGAGTAAGCAAGGTCTTTTCATCCATACATCAATCCGCTGCGGCCAACTGCCCTCGGCCCGCATCCGGCCATTTAATTTGCAACCTCTGCCGGCGTTGCCGCCGGGGCGCTGGCGGTTGAATTTCCGTCGCTTCGCCCCACAGCCGCAACCAGCGGATTGGTTTGATCCCACACATGCCCGGCCAGGATAGAGATCACGGCCGCGCGTACGGCCGGTGGCTGATGGCGGGCAAAAAATAAATTTCGTACCAAATCACGCTGATAAAATCGCCGCACAAATGACTCAAACACGTGCAGTCCATCGGCCATATATTGACGATATTGCTGCAGCGGTTCTGCCGTGTTGCCGCTTAAACATTCCGCTACTGCCTGGGCACCGCGCTGGGCACTCATGAGCGCCAGATACACCCCGCTAGAAAAAATTGGATCTAAAAATCCACCCGCATCACCAACCGTCAGGCCATAGCGGCAGGTCAAAGGCCGACAACGATAACTGTAACCCGCACAAACCCGGTACGGCTCCAGTGCTGTCAATGGCTTAAGCCGCCCGGCCAGCGTGGGACTTTCCGCAACCGCCGCGGCAAATTGCTCCTGCGGGCTGCACTTCGGCCGCAAGCCTGTTTTTTTCAGCACCACTCCCACACTGGTTCGATCACCGGTCAAAGGAATAAACCATATCCATCCATGTTCTATCAGGTGCATGGTCAGATATGCACGCTCATCGGTATGGGCAGTCGGCAGATGGGAAAAATAATTATAAATGGCCAACCTGCCAAAATCCAGCAACATTTCCACGCCACTCTGTTGCCGCGTCAGTTTGGCCGCCGCGCCGGAAGCGTCCACCAGAAAATCCGCAGTAACCGGCAATCCATCCGTAAGCGTAACGCGAATCGGCTGATGGTCTGCCTCGGCCTGGACCACCGGAGTATCCTCCAGAAATTCGCAGCCCGCGGCCACGGCCGCATCCTTAAGCTGGGTATCAAATTCCTCGCGGCTGACGTTAAAAGCGGGAGGAACGGGATCGCTTGGCACCCCAAACGCAAACGTCTCCAGCCGCTGATCCCTTGGATCAAAAAACCGTGCCCCATATTTTGGCTGATGGCGTTGGAGCATAAATGTTAAGTCCAGGCCTAATTCTGCCAGCACAGGCATTCCGGCCGGCAGCAGAGACTCGCCAATATGATGGCGGGGATGGCGCTGCGCTTCTAGAATAAGCACGCGATATCCGCGTCGGGCCAGAAGAGTACCGGCAGTACTGCCGGCCGGACCGCCCCCGATGACAATAACATCATAATGCGTGTGCCTGGGTATCATTGCAGCATTCTCGCTGCCACTGGTGAAAATCGCAACCGTTCCTCACAAGCATCCACGGAGCTATCGGCTTTTAGCGATTGAGAGGGATTTTACCAAAGGGGATAAGGCAGGTGAGCCTGCGCCGGTCGTCGGTGCTGACGCAAAAGCCCAGGCCGCCCAAGAACCTCCGGCAGGTGGAAACACTGCAGGTGTTCGGTATTAAAGCCAATTACATGAACACCTTCCGCGACTGGATTTTCAGCGAAGTGCCGGAGGCCATGGAAAAGCAGGTCTGGGATTTGCCGGTCGTAAAGACCTTGCCGACAAGAACGCTTAAAACACTGCGGCTCAAGGAGGTTATTGACGGCGTGCAGATCGAGCGCGGCAATGCTTTCCGTAAGCTTGGACCCTTGGTGCGACTGCGTCCGCCGCATGACACCGCCCCGGAAGATGCGTGGCTGCGCAGCCACCGCACGCGCTTGAACTGGCTGCCGAGAATTCGTGGCATCGCCGGCGCAGATAGGCAGATCACTTCCGCCGTCGGCGAGGCCGGAGAATCTCCGCAACAGCAGCTTACGGCGTTCCACGTCGCATTGCTGGACATGGATGATTTGCTCTTTGGTCTGGAAGCATTCAAAGCGGTACGCGGGCTGGATCGGCTGCACGCCGATAAGACCGCAATTCTCAAATTATTGCAGGACGTTAATTGGTATGAATTGCTGGCTACCGCGGATGACATGCAAACGCATCGGTATGAAAACCGGCCGCAGTGGCAGCGCATGGCACAGCAACTGATAAATGCCTATGCCGAGCGATTCTACCGGTATGTGCGTGGCCGGTGGGAAGCGCCCTATATCGAGGTTGCCGATGTCGTCGCCGACGATCTGGAAAAACAGGACTATACCATTGAAACAACGGATATGGCCGAGTCTGTAGCGGAGATTCAGCAGATTAGCCAGTTCGTGGCGGACCTGAAATCAGCCTTGGACACCAACTCCCTGGCCGCATGGAGCCAATGGGGAGGCCGGTGGCGCACGGTGCCGTTTGCCGGGCATTTATACCAGCCGCTGCTGTACATCGGCAAAAACGCCCAGATCAAAATCAGCCCGGTCCCGCTTAATCAATACGAGGCGCAGTTTGTGGAAGACCTGGCGAAGTGGTGTACGCAACACGCCAGGCGGGAGATTTACCTGTTGCGCAACCAGGCCGTAACCGGACTGGGGTTCTTCCAGGCGGCCAACTTTTTCCCCGATTTTCTGCTGTGGGTGCAGGATGGCGACCGCCAGCATCTGGCCTTTGTGGACCCCAAGGGCCTGCTGCATTTTGATCCAGCCGACCCGAAAATTCAGTTCGCCACGCGCGAAATACCCCGCATTCAACGGATTATCGACGCCCAGAACACCGGGCTGATTCTGCACGCGTTTATTCTGTCGAATACGCCTTTTGCGAGTCTTGGGTGGTCCAAAGGCGAAGGGAATCTCATGTCGAAATCAGAGATTGCGGATTTGGGCATCCTCTTCCAGGCCGATGATCCCGCCACGTACATCGAGTCCCTTATGAGCCAAATATGAAACTCCGCTTTCGGCATACCTTAGCGCCTACGCAGTGGATACGTATGTTTTGTCTCATGCGTTGCCGCCCGCGCCCCATCGAGCCAAGTATGGCAAAATCTTCCGGCGCGGCCGAGGCAGGACTCCGCGGCATAAAGCAGGCCATCGGGACGTTCTGTTTCCGGCCGCTTTTGTGAAAAATGGCGAGACTTGTATCAGGTCGTTGGAGGTCATTGAGAACGCGGCCATGCCGGGCTTAGATTTTAACATTTTGTAAAGTCAACATCGTCTGCACCAGCGGCATCTGCAAAAACTTGTGTATCAGGTCATTCTGTTGGTGCCGTGCTTGCCGAAGCCACGCCGAGCGAGGGGTCGGGGATCGACCTGGGGTGAGGTCGGCGGGTAAAACTGCAAACCGGGAACGGAGCATTTCCAGATCATGCACATGGCCCAGTAATTCTTGCAGAGCTTTAAGTTGGGGCAGTTGCCGCGAATAATCGCGTGCATGGTGTATCATTCCTGTTGGGCACATCTCCAGGGCATAACGCCAGTGCTTGGCGGCAATTCTCGCGCGGTGCAGTCGCCGGTCGATGGGATTCTGCATGGCTTTGCGAATCGTGGTGGCGAAACGACGCTGATTTTTCTTCAGGCGCAGCTCGAGTGCTTCTGGCAGCGGCAAGCATGGCCGGCCGTTGGGCCGAATGGCCAGGACCGCAATAGCCTCGTGGACGGCCGGTGCAAGAGATCCGGCCTGGAGTTTGTGGGTCAGGATATTGAGAGTGGCAATCCGCTTAAGAGTCAGGTTGTGAATGTGTCTTTCAAGAATGGCGTTTCGTGCACCAGGTGTTGGCCGGCGGGCCATCATTTGCAGCAGCACATCGCAGTCGCGTACGGCACCTCCGGTACGCCGGAGGAGTCGCAAACGTTTGATCAATCGTGTGATCTCGCGGCGCTGGGGGCCGGCCGCGATTTTCATAACGTGCAGAACCTCTGTGGCGCGGCGGATGGCTACGCGTAAATCGTGAATGGCATCCGCGTTGGAATGGGCGGCGGTGCGGCGAATTTCGATCAGCAGCGATTCGAGGCGGACCTGGCAGATGTTTTGCAGTTGGCGGTGGATAGAAGCGGACGAGGTGCCGAATCTGGTGTTCAGGGGCTCAATACAGCGTTGGGCCATGGACGATCTCAATTTTATCAATGGTACACCTAATCAGTACTTGGACTTTACCCGAATTGGCGAGCATAATCACGCGCAATTGTTAAGATGGTGGCCTGATGGCGTCGGGGAATTGAAAAGGCTGAACATGGCGATTGGCGGTAAGATTAAAGGTAACACTCCATCACGCATTACCGGAATGGCGGGGGGCCGCGTCGCCCACAAAGTAATGGCCCGCGACCGTAGGCACATCGGCAGCCCGCATGGACTGCGTATTGCGGCGATAGATATCGGTACCAATAGTTTGCACATGGTGGCCGTAGAGGTAACCGAGCAATTGGGCTTTCGGGTGTTAAGTTCGGAAAAGGAAATGACCCAACTGGGGGCTTCTGCGCTGGTACGCCATGTATTGCCACGGTCGGCTATGAATCATACCCTTAATGTGCTGGGAAGATATGCGCACATAGCCCGCAACCTGGCCTGTGATCGTATTTTGGCCTACGCTACCAGCGCAGTGCGCGAGAGCATCAACGGTGGAGATTTTGTCGAAGCCGCCAAAACTCGCCTGGGCATGGATGTGCATGTGATCAGCACGCAGGAGGAAGCCAGGCTGATTTACCTGGCGGTACGCCAGGGGCTGGCTATTGAGGATCAGCCGGTACTGATTGTGGATATCGGCGGCGGCTCGGCGGAATTTATCGTCGCCACAGCCCAGCGGCCGTTGATGCTGGAAAGCCGCAAGACCGGAGCCAGCCGGCTTAGCCAGGAATTTGTGCATAGTGATCCCATCAGCAAATCAGACTTGCGAGCCTTGCGCAAGCATTTAAAGAAAATACTTTCGCCCCTTTGCACCCGCTCGCGGGCGCTCAAAGCCGGGCGCATTATCGGCACTTCGGGCACGATGGAAAATCTTGCGGCCATGTGTATCGCCCAGCACGGTACGGAAATCAGCCGTCGGCGTGTGTTGACCTTCATGACGCGGGATGATTTTTCCAGCGTGTATCGGCGGCTGCTGCGCAGCACACTCAAAGACCGCCTTCGCCTGCCGGGCCTGGATCCGAACCGTGCTGGGCAAATTGTAGCCGGGGCGGCGCTGGTGGATTATCTGTTTGAATCTCTGCAAGTTCCGTTTATTGAGGTTTCCGACCGGGCCATGCGTGAAGGTATGATTATTGACTACATGCAGACGCATTGGCCGAAAGTGCGGCTTTCGGTGGAGGTGCGAAATCCGCGGCGGCGCAGCATTATTGAACTGGGTCGTCGTTGTAACTACGATGAAAAACACGCGCGGCAGGTGGCGGCATTGGCGGTGGAACTTTTTGATCAACTCAAACCATTGCATCGCCTGGGGGCGGCGTGGCGGGAGATTCTTGAACACGCGGCCATGATGCACGACATCGGCTGGCATATCGGCCACACCGGCCACCACAAACATTCCTACTATCTGATCAAGAACGGCGATCTGGAAGGTTTTTCGTTGCTGGAACTGGACCTCATTGCCAACATCGCCCGCTATCACCGGCGGGCCATACCCAAAAAGAGCCACGAAGATTACATGAAGCTGGATCCATCGGACCAGAGTATTGTCAATCGGCTGGCGGCTATCTTGCGTATGGCCGAAGCGCTGGATCGCGGTCATTATGGCAACATCAAGGCCCTCAAAACCGTGATACGGCGGAATGCGGTGAACTTTATGGTTTATTACACGGATGATCCGGAGTTAGAATTATGGGCGGCCCAGCGCAAGGCCGAAATGTTTGAGCAGGTGTACACCCGCAAGGCTATTTTTACGGCGCGTGCGTACCGACAGGGCAGATCCAACAAGGAAAACATACATGACCAAGCAGACCTCAACCGTGCCCCTTGAACCGTCCATGAGCATGATACGGGTATTGCCAGATCCGCTGGTCAATAAAATTGCCGCCGGTGAAGTGGTGGAGCGTCCGGCCAGCGTGGTCAAAGAGCTGCTGGAAAACGCGGTTGACGCCGGGGCGTCGCAGATCACTGTCGCGATTGAAGGAGGCGGTCGAGGCTTGATTCGCGTGAGTGATAATGGTTCGGGAATGTCGACCGCGGATGCGCCGCTGGCCTTTGCCCGTCACGCCACCAGCAAAATTCGCACGGTCGAGGATTTATTTTGTATACGGACGATGGGTTTTCGCGGGGAGGCACTGGCCTCCATCGCCGGAGTCAGCCATACCACTCTGGTAACGCGCCGTCCGCAGGACCAGCAGGCCCTGCGCCTTGTCGCCCATGAAAGCGTTATTGAGCCGCCCGTACCCTGTGCCGCAGCCGCCGGTACGACCATTGAAGTCCGGGATCTGTTTTACTGCGTGCCGGCGCGGCGTAAATTTTTACGTGCCGACAGCACTGAACTCGGCCACATTCACGAAATTGTCAGCCGCACGGCGCTGGCCTTTCCCGGCGTCGGTCTGAATTTGTCGCACAACGGCCGCACGGTGGCGGATCTGCCCGTGACCTCCGATCATCGCCTGCGTGTTGCCCAGGTACTGGGGCGCGAGCTTTACGATCAATTAATTCCTGTGGATTCGGACGAATATGGCGTGGGAGTAACGGGTTTTATCGGTACACCGGAGGTGGCCAGGGCTACTTCCCGCTTTCAGTATATCTTTCTTAACGGCCGTTTTATCCGGGACCGCTCGGTCCTGCATGCCGTAAAGGAAGCCTATCGAGGCCTCATTGAACCGGCGGCCCAGCCGCTGGCGGTACTATTTTTGCAAATGGATCCCGCCGCGTTTGATGTCAACGTTCACCCGCAAAAAACCGAGGTGCGATTTCGTGATTCCAATGCGGCATATCGGAGCGTGCTTGCGGCCGTGCGCGGCGAACTGTTAAAAAGAGATTTGACTCCGGCAGTGCGCATCCCCGGTGGTGGAGCGGCTGGTGGGGCCGTGGCTCCGGCGAACAGTTCCGCGCAGACCACGCGGCAGGTGATGGCTGATTTTTTCCGGCAGCCATCCGCCATAGAGCCGAAGATGGGCTGGCCGGTCGGTCCGCGTTTTGATGATTCGGCGGCGTTGCCGATGGCGCAGCCGCCAGCACAGACGACTCCAGTGGCGGCAGTTCCGCCGGCTCCTGGCCGTGAACCGCCGGCGGAAAATGTTTCCGCCCATGCCCATCCGGCACCGGCTGCTTATAATCTTCATGAGCAGAGCAGCACCCGCGGCATCGGGCGTTTTATCCAAGTGCATCAGAGCTATCTGATAATAGAGGAACCTCAGGGAGTACTGATTATAGATCAGCATGCATTGCACGAACGCATTATTTATGAAGACATGTTAAGCCGCGTGCGCCATGGTCCGCTGCAAAGCCAGCGGTTGCTGTTACCGGTGGTTATTGCGGTGAATCCACGGCAGCTTGGGGCCTTTGAAATTGCGCGGCCGGTGCTGACCAAACTTGGCATCGAGGCTGATTGCTTTGATTCCGCCAGCGTGGCGGTGCAGAGTCTGCCGGTGATGCTGGCCCGGCTTAATCCGACGGAATTTCTGCGGGAGTTATTGGATAAAATCACGGAATTCAACGGGCGTATTTCTGATGAAGACCTGCTGCACGAGGTGCTGGACATGGCCAGTTGCAAAGCGGCCATCAAAGCCGGCGATCCGTTGACGCCAGAAGAAATACGCACTTTGTTGTTACGTTGCACCGAGGTGGAACGCTCCAGCAATTGCCCGCATGGTCGGCCGACCACCATTCGCCTGACGCTGCGCGACCTGGAAAAGCAATTCAAACGGCGATAAGCCCGCTGTGGCCAGCCTGGCGGCGACAGCAATGGCTTGTGTCGCCTTTCTGCGTGCATTACATTAGCATAGTGTTGGTGCGGCGTGCGAATGGTATTTTAAAACAGGAAATAACCAGTATGACAGTTACTATCCCCAGTTTTGCCCATGTCAGCGTTCCAGCAGACGGCCAGCCCATTACCATGGGGCAGCAGAACAAACTGCAGGTGCCCGATCATCCGATTATTCCCTTTATTGAAGGCGATGGCACCGGGGCTGATATCTGGCGTGCCAGCGTCCGCGTGTTTGATGCGGCGGTCAAGGTGGTGTACGCCGGCAAACGCCGCATTTGCTGGATGGAGGTGTATGCCGGTGAAAAATCATTTAATAAATTCAAAACCGGCACGCCTGAAGGCGATGCCCAGGCCTGGCTGCCGGAAGAAACCGTTGCGGCCTTCCGGCACTTTCTTGTCGGCATCAAGGGTCCGCTGACGACCCCGGTCGGCGGCGGTATTCGTTCGCTAAATGTGGCCCTGCGGCAACTGCTGGATTTGTATGTATGTCTGCGTCCCGTGCGCTACTTTAACGGAGTGCCCAGTCCGGTCAAACGTCCGGAAGCTGTGGACATGGTCATTTTCCGGGAAAACACGGAAGATATATATGCAGGCATCGAGTGGGCCGCCGATTCCGCTGAAGCAAAAAAGCTGCTGGCGTTCCTCAAGACCGAGTTTCCAAAATCCTACGCTAAAATCCGTTTTCCGGACCATTGCGGTGTGGGTATCAAGCCGGTCAGCAAAGAAGGCTCCCAGCGTCTGGTGGCTTCGGCCATAGACTACGCCCTGCAGCACAAGCGCAAAAGTGTAACGCTGGTGCATAAGGGCAACATCATGAAATATACGTCCGGCGCCTTTCGGGACTGGGGTTACCAGGTCGCCAAGGAAAAATATGGAGCCGTCGAAATTGACGGCGGCCCGTGGTGCAAATTGCCCGGCGGCCTCGTCATTAAAGATGCGATCGCGGATATCACCTTGCAGCAGGTGCTGACCCGTCCGGAAGACTTTGATGTGATTGCGACGCTCAATCTCAACGGCGATTATCTAAGCGACGCTTTGGCGGCGCAAGTAGGGGGTATCGGCATTGCGCCGGGAGGCAACATCAATTACAAAAGTGGGCACGCCATTTTTGAAGCCACGCACGGCACCGCTCCGAAGTACGCCAATCAGGATAAGGTGAATCCGGGCAGTGTTATTCTTTCGGGTGTGATGATGCTGGAATATCTTGGCTGGCAGGAAGCGGCGGATGCCATTGTCCGCGGCCTGGAGCAAACGATTGGGCAGCGCGTTGTAACCTATGATTTTGCCCGACTGATGAGCGGGGCTACGGAAGTGAAGTGCAGTGCTTTCGGCGATGCCATTATCAAAAATATGACCGCGGGAAAGCACAAAGCCTGAAACTTACTGGCATCTGTAACCTTTGATGCTGTGCTGCGTGTAGCTAGCGTAGTCCAAAACGGGGGCGGACTTGACGTGATCCATCCGGGTGGCGTTCATTCGGAGGTTACGTGAAATAGCGCCTTTCACTTTTTAAGGAGTTACTGCTATGAAAAGACTACCTTCCTGGTCTCTGGCCATGGCCGGCGTGCTGGCTTTGGCGTTCTCACTGGCCTTGGCGGCTAATGCTCAGGCTCAGCCCAATGCCGGTACGGGCACCATTACCGGCAAAGTGGTGGACAGCAGCGGTCAGCCGGTGGCCGGCGCATTTGTGCGCCTTATGCTGCTGCCACCGCGAATGAACCACCACGGGCGACATCATGGTCGGCGCCCGGGCGGCATTGAACCCGGCCAGACCGTTTGGCACACGAGTGTTTTTGGTGTTACTAAAACTGCCGATGATGGTACCTTCACCGTGAACAATGCCCGAGCCGGTATGTATCGTATTGTGGCGATGAAACGTGGTGTGGGCTTTGGGCATTTGCGTCGGCCGGTGAAGGTATCCGGCCAATCGGTGAGTGCGGGAACGATAACCCTGCACATGGGCAAGCCGCGTCGTGGGCATGGCCATAGGCATGGTCCGCCGCCAGGAAACTAAGTTGCAGATGACTGCAAGCAGAGAATCTTTCAAACTCCCAGCCCGGCCATAGGCCGGGCTTTTCTTTTTTATCGAAGCCGCAAACGGCCCCCAACGGCCCACGTCTGGTTGGCGAGCACGGTGCCCAGCCGGTTTGCCGGCCTGGATGAGTTCGCCACGACAACTGGGAAAACGTCCATCCGGGCAGGCAGACAGTCGGCGATAAATTTTGACCACACTCGCCCCACAGCGTTGGTTGTGCTAACACAATACAAATATTTTCAAGGTGACATCTGCGACGTGGTTTGTATAATTTCGACGGCCGGTAGGCGTGTAATCCGGGAACAGTGGGTCTAACCAGGTCAGGTGATCGGTGTATTGGATTAATAAAGCTATTCACTACCTGGGCCGTTCGCGCCGGCGTATGCTGCTGCTGGCTGCGGTGATTGGTCCGGGCATGATAACCATGATTGCCGATAACGATGCCGGCGGGATATCCACGTACGTTCAGACCGGAGCGTTGACCGGGTTCAATCTGCTGTGGGCATTTATTATTCTGGTGCCCATGGCCTATTACGTGCAGGAGATGACGGTGCGGCTTGGTGCGGTGACCAAGCGCGGCCATGCGGAGGCCATTTTCGATTCCTTCGGTCCGTTCTGGGGCTGTTTTTCAATCTTTGATCTGGCGGTGGTCAACTGGCTGACGCTGGTGACCGAATATATCGGCATGACCCAGGCCATGAGCATTTTTGGTATTCCCGCCTGGCTGACTTTTCTGGGTGTTACCCTGCTGCTTTTTGGAATTGTGGTGACCGGGAAATACTGGACTTTTGAAAAATTGACCATGCTGTTCTGCCTGTTTAATTTTGTCTACATTCCGGCGGCATTCTGGGCAATGCAGACCGGCAATGTCAAAGAGGGCTGGCTGGCGGTGGGAAAAGGGTTTTGCGCACCGACATTGGTGGGAATTTTGCCGATGTCAGCCATGATTACGCTGATTATGGCCAACATTGGGACGACGATAACGCCGTGGCAGATATTCTTTCAGCAGTCAGCGGTGGTGGATAAGGGCATGGACGTTCACGATATCAAGATGGGGAAAATTGATACCTTTGCGGGTTCGCTGTTAACGTGTGTAGTGGCGGCGTTTATCATCATCGCCACGGCGGGGGTATTTTATTTCAATCCGCATGGAAAGATGGTGGTAACTTCCGCGCAGCAGGGAGCCTTGCAGATGCCCAAGGTTATGCCGGCCGGGACCGATTGGGGCCGATGGGCTGAGGTTCTTTTTGCCATTGGCCTATTTGACGCGGGGTTGCTGGGCGCTTTGTGTGTTTCCCTGTCCACAAGTTGGGCGCTGGGTGAATTGTTCGGCTGGGCGCATTCGCTCAACAAGTCGGTGCGCGATGCCCCCTGGTTTTATGTAGCGTATGTGGTCATGTTGATGTTGGCGGGAGTGGTTTCCGTGATAGCCAGTGTCGCGGTGCAAAATGACATTACTATTTTTGTCCAGGTGGTGGCTGTTACGCTGCTGCCATCAAGTCTTTTCTTTCTGATCCTGATTCTCAACGATAAGGATGTCATGGGGCAATATGTCAATACCCTCTGGCAGAACATAGCCAATTGGTCGATTGCCATATTCGTTATTCTGGTGTCAACACTGTATGGTATAACGCAGATATTTCCGGATGTCATGGAACCTGCTTTCTGGCATCGCGCCGGGCGCATTTTCCATTGGCTATAATAGATGGAGTCGCACCATGCCCAAACCAGTACCAGGCTCCTCTCTGCCGCCAATGCCGGCCGGTGCCGCCAATGGTGTTCGTGATTACCGGACTTTTTACTATTCCGAGCTGCGTGGGCGCAAAATATGTCTGGCGACAATAGCCGATCGCGTTGGAAAAATAGCCGACATTGCCTTCAAAATGGCAGATGCTTATCCTGAAGCCACCGGCATACTGGTGGAACATGGTTGGGGTAAACCCGTGGAGTTGATTCCGTGGTCGAAAGTAACGCGCATTGATGACGATTATATTTTTGTTTCGGCACCGGAGCAGCCTGATCCGGCCACGCTGCAGTGTGGAAAAGGATTTCCACGTTTCATTGACCAGCCGGGATGGATATTGCTGGAATCGCACCTGATGGGAAAGACGATTTTTGATATGGACGGCCGGCGCACCGAGGTGGTCAATGATGTGCATCTGCTGGTATCGCACGAGCGCATGATTCTGGTGCATGTCGATATTTCCTTCAATGGATTTCTTCGCCGGTGGGGTCTTTCCCGGATACTTCATGCCCGTGAACATCTCATCAACTGGAAATATGTGCAGCCACTTTCCCTGGAAGATACTTTGCCGCGGGATGCGGTAAGGTTATCCATAACCCGTAAACAGATTGCGGAACTTCCTCCGGAGGATTTAGCGGACACGCTGGAGGAGCTCACCGGCAAGGAGCAGCAGGCCCTGTTTTCCGCCCTGGCTCCCGATACCGCGGCGGAAACGCTCGTGGAGGCCGAACCGCGCACCCAGCGCCAACTTATCGCCGACCTGCGGCAGGAACGAGCTACCAAAATATTGCAGGAAATGTCCATTCCGCAGCTCGCGGATTTACTTTCCGTTTTGCCGCATGAAGACGCGGTAAAGATGATGCGGTTGCTGCCCGCGGAGCAGTCGCAACGAATTGGGGAACTGCTCTCGCAAAGAGAAGCTGTGGCCCAGTCCATGCTGAACGAGGATTATCTGGCGTTTGCGAAGGAAACAACGGTCGGCACGGTGCTGGCGTCCATACGCGGATCCGGCAAACCGCACGAGGCGATATCGTACCTTTACGTGGTTCAACCGGCAGATAAAACGCTGCTGGGCGTGGTGGATCTACGCGACCTGGTATTGGCACGCGATAACCAGATACTCGGCGATTTAATGGTTTCGCCGGTGGTAACTGCGGCTGCTGATGACACCCGCGACGATCTGGCGGAATTGTTTCTCAAGTATCATTTTCGGATGTTGCCGGTGGTGGATCATCGTGATCATCTGCTGGGCGTGATTCATTTCAATGACATTACCAAAGGCTTGATGAGTCGTTTGCGGGTATGACGTAGTCCGTATAGAAACAGGTGCTCGATGCCACGAATGAAAATGACGCCGCTGGTCAGGACATCCCTTCTGGTCCTGCGGATTTACCTGCTGACGCTTTTGACGCTGATTATCATAAGTTTTGCCCGGGTGTTGAAATCCGGAAAGTCTGAAACCGCGCCGGCCACAACACAAAGCGCACCTGTGTCCAAACCGGCTCCGGTCCATTCATCGGCCCGCGAGAACAGAACAGTTGAACAGTAGAGCAGGGGGCGCGGACTAAGGCCCGCGAGATACTGATGGCTTGATCCTTGTTACGGTGGCCTGTTCCGGATGCGCCAGGAAATTTGGGCATCAGTGGCTCAATCCCGATGGCTTGATCCCTAACGCATCGGGATTTGGGCATCCATGGCTCAACGGGGTGCGGGTGGGTATGTGCCTCGCCGGCGCTCAAAATGCCTGCGCCTATTCATACACTTTATTTCCTGACAGCCTCATACCCCCTGAAATCTTGCCGCACCAGCCGCAGGAAAGCATGAATAGAAATGGCACGCCGATATCTTTCGGGTAAAATGCCGCAGCTATGAATTCGACTTTGTCATTTTTGTCCGTGTCGGAATTCGCCGGTGCGGCTTGGCCGGCCGGGGTTTTGGCGGTAGGAGCCACCGTTGCCTGGGCAGCCATTTCCGGTGCGGTTCATGGCGGTACCGGCTGGATTGCCACCGCCATGCCTGCGGCGGCTGTGCTGGCCGGATGGCTGATGTTGCTGATGCTTATGGCCACCATGGCAGCGATTATGATAGCGGCGCAGGCCACGCGCCCTGCAGTGACAGCCACCGGGTTGGGCCTGATCGTGCTGGCGTTGGTGCCGCCATTGGTTCTTGCGACAATCAGTTCCGGCGAACTGCCGATGCTGGTGGTACTGCGCATTGTGGCGATTCTGGCAGCATGGATGCTGCTGTGTGTAGCGCTGACCCGGCTGTTGCACCCGCTGGGGCCGAGTGTGGCGGTGACAACTACGGCTACTCTGGCCATGGCCCTGCTCGCCTTGCCGGTGGTACTCATGCCGCTGCTGGCGGATCTGACCCAATGGCGCGATGACCGGCTGTTGGGACTGATAGTCAATGCCTGTCCAGTGTTGTGGCTGCTGGATGGTACCGATCAGGCCTTGCGATTCAACTGGTTTTGGTGGTCGCATGCAAGGCTGATGTATCAATTTACGGGTTTGGGACAAAATACTCCCATGCCAGTTTTGCAGCCATGGTGGGAGCCAACGGCGATCAGCGCTGCGTTGGCGCTGGGTATGTTGGGCCTGGCTGAAGGCCCTGTCCGGAAGTATTTTTTAAGGAGACCTGGTCCGTGAACACATCCTCCTCTTTGACACCACCCGCAAGGAAGCAGTTGCTGGTGGACTGTATTCGTGATTCCAGCCGTGTGATTGCGGCACTGGAAGATCAACTTTCGGCCATCGAGCAGATCGCCGCAGCCGTGGCTGATGCCTTGCTGGGTGGCAACAAGCTGCTGACCGCGGGTAACGGAGGTTCCGCCGCGGAGGCCATGCATCTGGCCCAGGAAATTACCGGCAAATATTCGCGGCCGGATCGACGGGCGTTACCGGCCATTTGTCTGGCGGCGGATGGGACGGCCTTAACCTGCATAGGTAACGACTGGGATTTTGCCACGGTGTTTGCCCGGCAAGTCCAAGCCTTCGCCAAGCCTGACGACGTGCTCCTGATTTTCAGTTCCAGCGGCCAAAGCCAGAATCTGATTCGCGCCAGTCATGCCATGCACCAGGCGGGCGGAAAAGTGATCGGCTTGCTGGGAAAAGGTGGTGGGGAAAATCTGCGACTGTGCGATTTATCGGTGGTGGTACCCAGCCAGCGCACCGCGCCCATTCAGGAGGCGCATCAGGTGATATTGCACCTGATTTTGGAGTATCTGGAAGTCCGCTGTGCAGCCACCGGCTAAAACACGCAATCCTGCCCTTGAAAGACCCGGCGTATTCCAAGACAATGCGTCGTCCGCTGTTGGAGCGGGCATAAGAAAGGACGTAGCTTCGTCGTGAAAACAAGTAAACTCGCTTTTCTGGCCGGAATGGTTATTGCGATAATTCTGCTGGGTGGAATTCTTCTGACCCGCCATAGGCAACACGTGGCTGCTGCGTCGGCCGTAGTACCTCTGCCCTTGAAAGGCCTGCCGCCGATTCGCGGCTTTGCCATACAGATCAATGATCCTAAAAACATCCAAAAATATTACCGCTCGGTCAAGCACCTGCAGAAGCTGGGGTGCCGATGGATTAATTTTGTCGTAGATGCAAGGCAAAAAGATGTACACAGCAACCGCGTGTACCTCAACTGGAATCTCACGGCCAGACCTCAGGTCATGACCAGGCTGTTGTTATATGCCCATCAACTAGGCATACACACCCTGCTGATGCCGATTATTCTGTTGGACCATGCCACGGGCGATCAGTGGCGGGGCACCATTAAACCCCAAAGCTGGCACCAATGGTTTGTCGGCTATCGGGCGTACATTCGCACATACGCCCGCGTTGCCGCAGCGGGGAAGTGTTCCATTTTTTCGGTGGGCAGCGAACTGCTTTCAACGGAAAAATTTCGTGGTCGCTGGCTGCGGATTGTCCGTATGACTCGAAAAATATTCAAAGGCAAGCTTATTTACAGCGCCAATTGGGACCATTACAAGCAAGTGTTGATCTGGCATGAACTCAATTATGTGGCCATGAATGCGTATTGGCGGCTGGCGTATCACCCCGGCCACACGGTGTCCACTCTGGTTCAGCGCTGGCGTCCGATTCAAAAACAGGTGCTGGCTTTTGCCGCGAAAATGCACCGGCCACTGCTGCTTACCGAGATCGGCTGGTATAATCTTCAGGACACCATCGTGGAGCCGTGGAATTATACCGGCAGCGGACCGTTGGATCCCGATGAACAATTGCGGGCCTATGAGTCGTTTGGCATGGCCTGGGATGGTCTGCCCAAGAAGACTTTTGCCGGAGCGTTTTTGTGGGAATGGATGCCGGGTGGGAAACCCAGCGATTACGGGAGTTATTCGCTTCAGGGTGAGCCGGCGCTGCCGTTGATGACCCGGTGGATCAGCGGCAAGTGACCGTGCATGGTGCAGCGTTGAAAGACGCAGAACAAAGGGTTACCGCCTGGCGGCCGATGGATTTATGAAGGGAACTTTGTGAAATTACAGCGCACACATGATTGTGGCACCTTGCGGAAAGCCGATGGCGGGCGGGAAGTTACGCTGGCCGGCTGGGTGCAAACTTATCGGGATCACGGTGGCGTGGTATTTGTGGACATGCGGGACCGCGGAGGCCTCACGCAAGTGGTCTTTCATCCGGAACATTCCGCCGCGCACGCCCTGGGCCGGCAACTGCGCACGGAAGATGTGGTGATGGTGAAGGGCCGTGTGGTGGAACGTTCGGCGGCCGCCATCAATCCCAAGATGCCCACGGGAGAAATTGAAGTTCTCGCCGAGGAGGTGGATCTTGTGAATAAATCCGAGGCGACGCCGTTTTCACCGGCGCAACATGATCCCGTCAATGAGGACGTGCGGCTGAAATATCGTTATCTGGACCTGCGCCGGCGCGACATGACTGAGGCCCTGATGCTGCGCCATCGCGTAACAAAAATCATGCGGGACTACTGCGATGCGCACGGATTTTTAGAAATTGAAACACCCATTCTCTATAAAAGTACGCCCGAGGGAGCACGAGAATTTCTGGTTCCTTCACGACTGCATCCCGGTGAATTTTATGCACTGCCGCAAAGTCCGCAGCTTTTCAAGCAGGTGCTGATGGCAGGGGGTATGGACCGCTACATGCAGATTGCCCGCTGTTTTCGCGATGAAGACTTGCGCTCCGATCGCCAGCCCGAATTCACCCAGTTGGATCTGGAAATGAGTTTTGTGGATCGCCGGCAGGTGATGGAACTGATCACCGGTTTGATTGTGCGGCTATGGCGTGAAGTGCTGGGCATAGAAATTCATATACCTTTCGTACATCTGACCTGGCAGCAGGCCATGGATCGCTTCGGTATCGACCGCCCCGATATGCGTTACGGCCTGGAGCTGTGCGATGTCAGCGACGCGGTAGCCCATGCGGACTTTGCGGTGTTTCGCGATGCAGTTGCGGCTGGAGGGCGAGTTAAAATGATAGCCGTGCCCGGAGGAGCGGCGCTTTCGCGCAAGCAATTAGAAGGTCTGACGGACGAAGCCAAACGGCTGGGGGCGAAAGGGTTGGCCTGGCTTAAGCTGGGTGGCGAGGCTGGAGCGGGCACCATGGGTGGTCCAATCGCGAAATTTCTTACTCCGGCACTGCAGCAAACACTGCGGGAAAAAACCGCCGCCCGCGACGGCGATATTCTGCTGGCAATTGCGGACAAGCAGGAAATAGGATGGCGTGTGCTGGGAGAACTTCGGCAGGTGCTGGCCCGGCAACTGAATCTTATTCCGCCGGATCGGCATGCATTTCTGTGGGTGACGGACTTTCCAAGTTTCGAATTTGATACCGCATCGGCGCGCTATGTGGCCAAACATCATCCCTTCACCGCGCCTCTCGATGAAGATCTGCCGTTGCTCGATACAGACCCCGTAAAAGTACGCGCGAAGGCATATGATATTGTACTCAATGGCATTGAAATCGGAGGCGGATCCATCCGTATTCACCAGGGACAGGTGCAATCCAAAGTATTTTCCATACTCGGTATTTCTCCGGAAGATGCCCAGAAAAAATTCGGGTTTTTGCTTGACGCCCTCAAGTATGGCGCTCCACCGCATGGAGGAATCGCACTGGGACTCGACCGCCTGGTGATGCTTATGCTTAACCGGTCCAGTATTCGGGATGTTATCGCTTTTCCAAAAACCCAAAGCGGCACTGATTTGATGACCGAGGCTCCATCGGTAGTGGAATCCCGACAGTTGCAGGAACTTTCCATTGCGGTGATAAAACCAAAATAACCTGCGTGTTAGCGGTTTTGGTGGCGGCGATAAAAGGCTGGAGGGCTTTGAAAGGTTTGCGCACATGATGTTGGAAAGATCTCGTACCAAAATGGTTGTTACCCTTGGACCGGCCAGCGGTACACCCGCGGTGTTTAAACGGTTTTGTGACCTTGGGATATCCGTTGCCAGGCTGAATTTTTCGCACGGCTCCCTTGAACAGCGCAATAATTTTCTCGGTATGATTCGGGCGGCTAACACGGAATTCCCGCCGGCCATTATGGGCGATCTGTGCGGGCCAAAGATTAGGCTTGGACCGGTCATTGACGGCGGGGTGCGTGTCGTGCCCGGGGATGAATTTACCATCCAGCGCCAACCGGCGCAGGGGGTCGCGGGCGTTTTCAGTTGCAATTGCCCGGTTCTGATTGATGATGTGGAACTCGGTCAGAAACTGCTGATTGATGATGGCATGATTCGGGCGCTGGTCATAGACAAACAAACCGATGCCATTCGGTGCAAAGTGACTGTCGGCGGAATCATTCTGGGTAATAAGGGACTGAACCTGCCCAACACGCACCTGCACATCGCCAGCATCACCGATAAGGACTGGGCAGATATAGACTGGGCGATTGCCAACCAGATTGACTATCTGGCCCTTTCGTTTGTACGCAGCAGTGCCGACGTTGAATCGGTCCGATCTTACCTCAACTCCCGCAATACGGACATTGCGTTGATTGCCAAAATAGAAATGCCGCAGGCGGTGGAAGATATCGTCGCTATCACCAATGCCGCCGACGCCATTCTGGTAGCCCGCGGAGACATGGGAGTGGAGATGGATCTGACGGCGGTGCCGCTATTGCAAAAGCAGGTGGTGCGGGCAGCGCATGACGCAGGCAAGCCGGTGATTGTGGCCACGCAAATGCTGCAATCCATGGTAGAACATCCGTCGCCTACGCGTGCGGAAGTATCTGACGTTGCCAACGCCATTCTCGATGGGGCTGATGCCGTGATGCTTTCCGGCGAAACGGCCACCGGGCAACATCCGGTGGCGGCGGTAGAAATGCTGCGACAAATTGCCGATAAAACGGAAGATTACATTGACAAAAGCAATATAGAGTGGCCTCCGCCGCGTTTGCTCCAGTTGATGCATCATCAAACTGCGGCCATTGCGTATGGAGCCAAGCTGATCGCCCGCGACATGGACGCCCGCCTGGTGGTGGTGTGGTCGCAGGCGGGCGGTTCAGCGCGATTTCTTTCCAAAAATCGCTTTAATATCCCGGTGGTGGCTCTTTCCACCAATGCGGCGGCGGTGCGGCGAATGGCGCTATACTATGGCGTAGTGCCCCTGCAAACGGACATTCCCGCGCATTTTGACGATCTGCCGGTGATGGTGGATGATTTGGTGGTAAGGCGCGGCTGGGCGTGCTGCGGAGATCGTGTGTTAATTGCCGCCGGTGCTCCGCTGGGCACCGCCGGCACTACCAATGGCCTGATGGTTCACACTATTGGTGACACCGCCTGATACGCCAGAACGCTGGCCTGCCAGCAAGCGGCGTGAAGGGGTCCAGACTACCCTTGAAAGGATTGGAATATCATGGTCCGCAACTTCCATCTAATTGCCGCAAGCCTGTGCCTGGCTCTTTTCCTGACCGGGTGCGGCAGTTTAAATCCGTATCCGGCGGGCCGCCCCGGCTGGCATAGTCCGGATTATCGCATTGTCTTTGGCCGGCTTAATTACGTCGGAGGATCGCACGGCCACTGGACCTTGCGTTATGCAGGAGTGGTCAGCAACGATCCGTACGGTGGACGGCTTATCCTGACTCCGGCTCGGAGCATGAGCGGATTTTCTCCCGGCCAGCAGGTAGAGATTTTCGGCCAACTGCTGCGTAACAAGAAAAGTCCGTTGATGCCCAACGCGCTCTACCGGGTCCAAGTGATTCGTCTCTGGCTGGGAACGGGGCACCGTTCTGCCATCACCCGGTAAAGCCGCCGATTTTCTAAAGGATTAATGATGGAACGCAACCCGAATCATGGCACGCTGACAGCCCAACAAATTGAGCACTATGATCGCGAAGGCTATCTTGTCATAGAACCCCTGCTTACCGATGACGACATGGCCCCTGCCCGCGCCGCCATGAGCGAGAAGGTGAATATCATCGCCGAGGAGTTGTTACGCGACGGCAAAATTAAGGACAAATTGGAGCGTGAACCATTTGCCACACGCCTGGCGAAGCTTTTTGACGGACTCACGGATAAGGATTTTCTGCAATATGGTCGTAGCTGGCGTGATCGCATTGCGGGTTATTTTATGCTCATGTCCAATCCTAAAATCGTTGGCGCGGTGGAGTCGCTCATCGGATCGGAACTTTTTGCCAATCCGGTGTATAACGTGCGGCCCAAAGTGCCCAAGGTTGCGGCGGGGGCGGTTCCGTGGCATCAGGATAAAAGCTATTGGCCAGACGCCAATTCCAACCCCGTTATCACCGTGTGGATTCCGCTGGTGGATGCCACCCATGAAAACGGCTGTCTGCACGTAATTCCGCGCACCCAGAAAAAACGGGTGCTCGATTATCATCATGAATCGCATACGGGCACTTCTTATCTGGAAGTGGATGAAAAATACCTGAAGTCTTTAACCCGAAATGCCAATATCGTGGCCTTGCCCGTGAAGGCCGGCAGTGCGATATTGTTCAACGATCGTCTGGTGCATTCATCCACCCCCAACCAATCTGATCATGTACGTTGGAGTGTGGATCTGCGCTATCAGCCGACAGATCAGGATCCGATGCCCCAGCACGGAGCGGGATTTCTGGTTAGGAGCCGCAAGCACCCGGAGCGTGTAGCGACGCTGGAAGACTGGCTGGCCAATCGGCCCGAGCACGATTCGTCCCCCCAGCCATCCTAGGCGGCATGGTTGCGGCGTATTCCCGCCGCGGTATGCTCTAAAACATGGCGATTGATGTTAAGAGTTTTCTTTCTCCAGGCGGCGTTGTTGCCCGCCGCATGGGTAACTTTGAACTACGTCCGCAACAGGTGGAAATGGCCGCGGCTGTGGCCGAAGCCTTCAAAAATCGTCAACACCTGATTGTGGAAGCGGGTACAGGTGTAGGCAAATCTTTTGCCTATCTGCTGCCCGCCATTGCCGAGGTCGTTGAAAACCGTCGCCGTGTGCTTATTTCTACTCATACGATCAGCCTGCAGGAACAGTTGATAGATAAGGACATACCCTTTTTGCGGGCTGTTACGGGCGAGGAATTTTCCGCGGTGCTGTGCAAGGGACGGTCCAATTATCTTTGCCAGCGTCGTACTGAACAAGCCCACCAGAAAAGTGTTCATCTTTTTGCCGATGCCAGGCAGGTTGAAGATTTGCAGATGATTCGCGACTGGTCCGCCCATACCACCGACGGATCGCTGTCGGACCTGCCCCGTCAGCCCGCATGGCAGGTTTGGGATAAAACCTGCGCTGAACACGGTAATTGTCTGGGCAAACGCTGCAAGTTTTATGACCACTGCTTCTACCAGGCCAGTCGGCGCCGTATGGCCCATGGACAGATACTGGTGTGCAACCATGCCATGTTTTTTTCAGATTTAGCACTTCGTCGAGCAGGTTCATCCATGTTGCCCAACTGTGACATTGTGATTCTCGATGAGGCGCACACCATTGAAGCCGTGGCTGCGGACCATCTTGGCCTGTCTCTCAAAGAAAGCCAGGTGCGCTATCTGCTAAGCAGTTTGCACCAATCCCGACAGGGAAGGGGTTTTTTAGCAAGCCTCAAGGCGATGGACATGAAACCCGCTATTGCAGCGGTAGACAGCGCGATGGCACAAACGGATCAGTTTTTTGATGAGCTGGCGCTGTGGCTCAAAAATTCCGGATCTAACAATGGTCGGGTTCGTGATAAAAATATCATTGAAAATTGCCTGTCTCCGGCGTTGGTGACACTGGGGAAAAATCTGGACGCTTTGGCCGCGGTATGCGCCTTGCGTGTGGGTGCTGCCGCCGGCCCGGTTACCGATGACCCTGAGGATGGCGCGCCGCCTGCCGGCCCGGCGCAAGAGGCCCAGCGCGATCGCTTTGAACTCACCAGTTTTGCCAACCGATGCCGCGGCCTGGCCACCGTGGCCGAGACTTTGCTTGAGCAGGAGCATCCGGACAGCGTTTACTGGATCGAAAACACCGGTCGCGGCCACCGCCGCATTGCACTTAGCTCCAGTCCCATTGATGTATCGGATCATCTGGCGGCTAATCTATTTTCCATGAAAGGTTCGGTGATTCTTACCAGTGCCACGTTGACCACACCGGAGACCGGCTCTGGTGGCAAGTCCAGCAGGCGAACAATCGCCAAGGATGAAAAACAATCTTCGGCCGTTTCCACCGACCTGGGGGGAGCGTTTGCCTTTTTTCGCAGGCGTATTGGTTTGGCGGTCGGGCAGGAACTGCAATTAGGTTCACCCTTTAATTATAAAGAACAGGTAACACTTTACCTTGAAAGCGGCTTGCCGACACCGGACGAACCGGATTTCCTGCCGCGGGCCATGGATAGAGCCATGCACTACATTCGATTGAGCAAAGGGCGGGCGTTTATTTTGTTCACCAGTTACAGTCAGATAGATCAGGCTGCGGCTATTTTGCGTCCCCAGCTTCAGGCGTTGGGTTATCCGATGCACACGCATGATGGCAGGCTGGCCCGTGGCCAACTTTTGGACCGTTTTCGTGCGCAGAATAACAGCGTACTGCTGGGAACGGATTCCTTTTGGCAGGGGGTGGATGTGCCGGGCGAAGCACTATCCAATGTGATTATCACCAAATTGCCCTTTGCGGTGCCCGATAAGCCGTTGGTGGAAGCCCGGGTAGAGGCCATTCGAGCTGGAGGCGGTAACCCTTTTATGGAATATCAGGTTCCGGAAGCGGTTCTCAAATTCAAGCAGGGCTTTGGGCGACTGATTCGTACGCGCCGCGACACCGGTATTGTGGTAGTGCTGGACAAGCGCATTACAACCAAGCACTACGGGAAGATTTTTCTGCGGGCTTTGCCGGAGTGCCAGATAGAGCATGTGGGTTGAAGGCGGCGTCAGGCATCCCCGCAATGGCCGTCGATCAACTGCTAAAAAAGCTCAGATCGGCGTGCTGCGGGTACATTTTTCGCACAAACCGGTAGGCTACGTAGGGACTTACACCATCGCAGAAAAGCTTCTTGTAAAAAAGTTGGCTTACCAGTGCGGCATCGGCCCAGCGGATTTCGCGTCGCGGGCTGATGAAAGCCTGCGCATTAGTGCCCTTGACAAAGGCTTTGGCGAACGAATCGTGCCCTGTGAGACAACTCGATGAAAAGACGATTTTGCCCGTTAAATCGCCGGCCATTTCTATAATTTCATCCACATCCACTTCTTCCAGTTGCAGAACCAGCTTGCGGCGCAGACCGTGCATGGAAAGATGAATGTGTCGGCCACTGGAAAGCCTGGCCTGTTTGAGGAAATGGCGCAACTCCAGTTTGGTGCGGATAAAGGAATACAACGCGCGTGATCCAATCATCCGGAGAAATTCGCCCAGCAACCGTCCTTCGGACCAAAATTTTTCAGTGGGGCGGCGGGATACAGATTCGATGATAAAGACTTTGTTGGAGGGTTGTAATTTCCGGCTGGGCAGTCGATCGGTTTCGCCATCGTCATAGGAAACATAGGCGGTTCCATTGGATAGAAAAGTAACTCTGGCGGGGAAAAGCCGTTCTTTACGCCAAGGTGCGTAAACTCGATCTCCGATATGCAAAGTGTCAATTGTCATGGTGAAATTCCCGTTGGCCGTTCCTGATGGGTTATTATAGCGTATGTGAATTGGGCTTCGAGCGCGGTCGCGAGAGTGAGTAGAGGGTGCTTAACAGTCCTATAATACGGCTAAGGACGGCGTTTTGCGGACAGGTAAGATTTTTAATTGCGTCTTTGCCGGTAAGATAGTGTGCGATGAGTGATTCAAGCGTAATATTTCAGACGGTTCGTGAAGCAGTTCGCATAGAGGACATTATCGGGGAACATATAGCGCTCAAGCGTGCGGGAAAGGAGTTGGTAGGTCTGTGCCCATTTCATGATGACCGGCGACCTTCGATGTATGTGAGTCCGCAGAAGCAGATTTTCAGTTGCTTTGTCTGCGCCAGTGCGGGGGATGTTTTTCGGTTTGTGCAGAATTATCACAAGATGACACCGGGAGAAGCATTGCGTTATCTGGCCGGCAAGGCGGGCATCACCCTGCCCGAATTGCCGTCGCGCAAAGGTGCCGATACCGCGACACCCCGACAACGTTTGTACGAAGTCAATGAGTGGGCGATGGAGCATTTTCGGCAATGCTTGTTATCGCGGAGCGGAACTGCGGCGATGGCTTATCTGCGAAGCCGCGGTTTGACACCGGAAACCATTGACAATTTTCGTCTGGGTCTGGCTCCGGAAGGCTGGACACACCTGACGGATGCGGCCACGCGCAAGGGCCATACCCGGCAAGAACTGGTCAAGGCGGGCTTGGGTAAAGCACGTGCGGATGGCAGCGTATTTGATGTCTTTCGCAACCGGGTCATGTTTCCAATATGCGATGTCACCGGTCGAGTGGTGGCATTTGGAGGACGGGTGATTCCGGCTGCCGTGTCTGGGAAAACTGATGCTATGACGGGTGTTCCCACGGAGGAGGGGCCGAAGTACCTGAATTCAGCGGAGACGCCGATATTTATGAAGCGTGAAGCTTTGTACGGCCTGGATGCCGCCAGATCGGAGATGCTTCGCACCAAAACTGCCGTGGTGGTTGAAGGGTATATGGATGTTATTGCGTGTCACCAGGCGGGTGTCACCAATGTGGTGGCGACCTTGGGAACATCACTGACTGCGGAACATGCCAGGTTGCTGCGGCGTTTTATTGAGACCGTGGTTCTTACGTTTGATAACGATGAAGCAGGCAGGAGGGCCGCAGACCGGGCTTTAGAAGTGTTTATTCGCGAACCGATCGAGGTGAAAATTGCGGGCGTGCCGGATAGCAAAGACCCCTGCGACTACTGCATGAGCCATGGCGGAGCGGCCTTTAAACAGGTGGTGGATCATGCGCTGGAAGCCCTGGAATTTCAGTGGAAAATTTTGAGTGGGGCGTTTCGGACCACGGATTCGCTGGTACAAAAGCAGCAGGCGGCGACGGCCATGCTGCGCATGGTAGCGATGGCGATGCATGGTACCACGATGGATGTTTTACGGCGCGGACTGTTTATCAATCGACTCTCAGAGCTTATAGGCATCAGTGCTGATGATGTGGTCCGGAGTCTTAGCAAGATTTCAGCGGCAACCCCTCAGGCGTCGCCGGCTCCAGTGGCGGTCTTGGAGGGGCAACCGGCCCCAGGCGGTTTGGAGCGGGCGGCCGTACGGGATGCCCGGATGCGGGCGCAGCAATGGGTCATAGGGGTCTTATTGACGGATTTTACACTGTATGCCCCGCTTGGCGACGCGCTCACCCTGGAATTATTTTCGGAAGGTGCGGTGCGGAAATTGGCCGCAGAGTTAATGGAATACGTAGAGGGTGCCGTTGACTTGGGCCAGTGCAGCCTGGGAGAGTTTGTCAGCATGCTCGGCGAAGGGCCGCTGGCCGCCATGGCCATTGAATATCAGCGGGAGGCGGCCCTTGGGGGCAATCTACAGGAGAAATTAACCGGATCCTTGGCACGGCTCAAGGAATATGGTGAAGCGGGTCTGGATATGGGAGCGGCGGCGATATCGGCGGAATCGTTTAGTGACTTGTTGAGTGAGCGGCGGCGGCGGATATTGCCCCATGATGGAAAAAAAACGGATTGATGCCGCGTGAAAAAACGACGTAAGTGCATGTAATGGATGGTACTTGCGTTGAATTGTCCGGGCTGACATAAGCTGGCTGGGTAGACCACGCAAAATTTTCCTGCTAAAATAGTTTGAATCGCGCGTAGTGGCAGTCGGGCGCGTTGAAGTGTCGTGAGGATGTGCGGCCCAGCCGAGCCATGAACTAGCCGGAAAGATGATTTCCCAGTTTTTATTGAAAAGTGACTTCTGGTCGTAGTCGGCTGAGGCAGAGTCTGAACCTTTGGACCTTTGGAAAGTTGGGGCCATCAGGTGCGGAATTAAGAATCTGGGGTCAATGCCAGCCAGGGTAAGCGCAGGTGACGATCGAGCCTTCAAAACTTGATCGGTGCGGTTGGTTGATTCCCACGGCTGGAGATTTGTGCGATGCCGGATTAGAGCCACCGTTGAGTTGATGCGGGTCCAGGTTAATAACGGTACATTTGGAGATTTTGGTGACAACGGTAATAACGGATCAGGTACAGCCTCCAGCAATGGTCAACACCGTTCCGCTGGCGAAGGCAAATTCAAATATTGCACTGCTGATTTCCAAGGGCAAGGCGCAGGGCTACCTTACATACGAGGAACTCAACGAACTGCTGCCGGACGAAGCTATTGCCACAGACCGTCTTGATGCCTTATTTCAACAATTTGATGAGATGGGCATCCAGTTTCGGGATGAGGCCGACGTGGCCCAGGAAATTGCCTCTCCATCGCCGGATGATCCCAGCGAATACATGATGAGGGAGGCCGAAGAAGAAATTGAAAACGTCAAGGAAGACGAGATTGTGGAGGTCGGCAGTAAACGCATTGATGATCCGGTACGAATGTACCTGACTCAGATGGGCGAAATACCGCTGTTGACCCGGGATGAAGAAATCCGCCTGGCCAAGAAAATTGAACTCACGCGGATGACCTTCCGCAAGAAGGTGCTGGAGAGCGACAGTTGCGTACAAAGTGCCATAGACATTCTGGCCCTGGTGCAATCGGGAGAGTTGCCCTTTGATCGGACCATGCGCATTTCGACTGCGGAGGTTGATGCCAAGGCCACTATCAGCAAGCGAATTCCGGAAAATCTCAACACCATTCGCAAGATACTGGAACGCAACCGCAACGACTGGGAAAAAATCACCGATTCGGCCACCAGCGCCGGGCACCGGATGGAAGCGGAAGTGCGGATGAAAAGCAGCCGCCGCAAGATCGTGACACTGCTGGAGGAGTTATCCCTGCGCACCAGCAAAATTATACCACTGATGCGAAAACTCCAGTCGATCAGTGCGAAACTCTCCCGCCTTAAAAGTCGTCTGAATGACAAATCGTTGAAACTGTCTGAAGATGATCGCCTGGCGATGACCGACGAATATCAGGGCCTGATGGATCTGGTGCTGGAAGACGCCGATGCATTGCAGCGGCGTTGCCAGTCCATTCAACTGGTATTCAATGAATATGAGGATGCCAAGCGGAAGCTATCCGGCGGAAATCTGCGGCTGGTGGTGTCGATTGCAAAAAAATACCGCAACCGCGGGCTTTCCTTTCTGGACATCATTCAGGAAGGAAATACCGGGTTGATGCGTGCGGTGGATAAATACGAATACCGCCGGGGTTATAAGTTCAGCACTTATGCCACCTGGTGGATCCGCCAGGCGATTACCCGGGCCATTGCCGATCACGCTCGAACAATACGTATACCTGTGCACATGATTGAAACCATGTCCAAGTTGCGCAACATCAGTAAGAAGCTTCTGCAGGATCTGGGGCGGGAGCCTACCATTGAGGAAATTTCCAAGGAAGCCAAAATGCCCGTGACTGAATGTCGGCGGGTTCTGAAAATAGCACGGCATCCGATTTCTCTGGACCGGCCCGTGGGAGAATCCGAAGATTCCTACTTTGGTGATTTTATTGAAGATGAGGCGGCAGAAAACCCGGTGCAGACCGCCACCCAGGAAATGTTGCGTGATCGGATTGACCAGGTGCTTAAAACCTTGACCTACCGGGAACGGGAAATCATCAAGCTTCGCTATGGCATTGGCGACGGCTACACTTATACCCTGGAAGAAGTTGGGCGCATTTTCAAGGTGACCAGGGAGCGAGTCCGACAAGTGGAAGCCAAGGCCATTCGTAAGCTTCAGCACCCGGTGCGATCCCGCAAGCTGGAAGGCTTCCTGGATGGGTCTATTTTGGCCACGCTGGGGCTGATTGCCCCGCCCTTGCCGGCACCGGGCGCGAGCGATTCCGATGACAATGATAACGATTTGGAACTGGGTTCGGACTAAACGCATACCGGGCCAGTGTGCCACGCTCAATCTGCACGTGTCAACAGGAAGAAACGGAATTAAAGCCGTTTGATGCATACGTATTCTGTTGTGGTCCGTCACCTGAAAGTATTGTAAAGATCCAGAACGGCAACGAAACTTGCGCGGCGAAGTGAAACATCGGCCCGGGCACCTGCCGTTTTGTCAACCTTTCGCACGATGGATGGCACGATGCATGGTGTTGCAGGGGGCGTCATCAACATTTACGGTTGAAAATGGCGGCGATTTCTATTTCTATTTATGGCAATCAGGGTGTGGTCATTGGCGATTCTGGTGAGCTTTGTTATACTTCATGGCCCACAGGGGCGTGTGCCTGAGCGGCCAAAAGGGGCGGACTGTAAATCCGCTGGCTTATGCCTACGCAGGTTCGAATCCTGCCGCGCCCAGTATTCTGCTTTGCGTAATCATGCATGTACGTACAATTTCATGTGTTGACAAAAATTGATGAAAATCACGGTGGTTCATCAAGGGGCGCTGGGCGATACTCTGCTGCTGGCTTCACTGCTGGTAAGTTTGCAAATGCGCTGGCCCAAGGCTCAGCGAACCTTGGTAACACGTTGTTCCTTTGGCCGCCTGATGGTGAAGCTGGGGCTGGCGGAATCGGCGTTTGATGCCGATGATGCCCGCCATTCGGCCTGGTTTGGCCCGTATCAGGCTTCTGCAGATGTCTCCGGCGTACACACATCTCTGCCCTGGGTGGATAGCGATCTGCTGCTTTCAGCGGTCAGTTCCGGCACAGATGCCTGGGCCGCACATGCCCGCCAGGTGTGCAAGCGTTCGCACATTTTATTTTATTCGCCACGACCTGGGCCAGATTATCCCCATCACGTAACCACCTTCCATCGAGAGCAGCTTGCGCCGCTGCAGTTGCCGCCGCCAGTGCTAGCCGATTGTGTTCGATGTCGTCATGGCCCGCTGTTGATTCAGCCCGGAAGCGGTGGATGGGAAAAATGCTGGCCGCTGGAGAATTTTATCCAGGTGGCACACGCGTTGAACGAATCCGGAATTCGCGTGGAATTTTTGATGGGCGAAGTGGAACTGGAACGTTTTAGCCGCCATGATATTGCCAGGCTGGACCGGGAATTTGCGGTTCATCGCAATATCCCGCTGATGCATGTGGTTGATCTGGTTAAAGCAAGTCGGACCTATCTGGGCAATGACAGCGGTATAACCCATCTGGCCGCATGGGCAGGGGTGAGAGTGGTGGCTATTTTCGGCCCCAGTAGTGCGGTGCAATGGCGGCCAGTGGGGCCGCAGGTGCAGATTTATCAGCCAGAAGGTGATTTCGTCGCTCAATATGGGGCAGAGAAAGATTGTCAGCAAGTCTTTAAGTTGGTGCTGGAACAGTGCGGATAAAATTGTTGCACCGGTAGCTTTGAAATATGCTATAATAATTACATGAGATCGAGAGCTGAAAGCGAGCCTTGATGGCTTGCTGCGTGGCAAAGAAAAATGAGGAATCGCCCATGCGTCAGAAAAACGGATTTACAATTATTGAAATGATGGTGGTGCTTCTGCTGATTGCCATCCTGGCGGGTATTGTGATGGCGGTGGGTTCGCAGGTGCAGCAGAATTCTGAAAGAAAGTTAACGCAAACTGAACTAAGAAATTTACAATCCGCACTGCAACAATACATTCATAAAACCGGCCAAACGCCCGGCAATATGCTGGCGTTTTTGGAAGGCTATCAGGCCAGCCATGCGTATTACTTAACGAGCACCTCCACGTGGCAGCAACATGCCAACGTGATCACGGATCTGCCGTCAACCATGGTGGTGGCCGGCGAGCTTCCGGCACCGTCATCGTCAAGCAGTTCAGCGACCATGCCCGGCGTGGTGGAAATACTTGATGCCTACGGTTATCCAATCCAATACATGCCGCCCAGTCCGAACTCGGCCAGCTCTGCGGATCAAACATATCCCTATTCCGGGCAGACTACGCCAACCTTACCTGTGCTGGCCAACGGTGCGGCATGGGTATACGTTACAACGGGCAGCGGCACCGCTATGCCCGCACAAGATTCTCATGCGCCTTATTTTTATAGCTTTGGTGCCAACGGCCCACAACCCAACTCTGGCGTAACCGATCCCACCTCCGGGTACATCTACAGCTATGCCCCCTGATAAACAAAACGCACCACTCTCATTTTAATGCCGGCACCATCGTTATTATCGCCAAGTTGGCCCGGCTGTGTCGATTACACGTCCGGATATGAAAAAAGTCTAAAGTTTTTTCTTGTGTCGGTGCGCGCCGGTTATAGAATAGCAATAGAGGAACGCTCAAAGCCTCTTCGCGTCGGCCAGAGAGAATGCAGGAGAGATTGGTATGAAAAGGCTGCTGAACATTAAACCGCATGACATTCCCCTGTTGCTGGCGGCGCTGATTTTCTTTTTGTCGCTGGTGGGTTGGATGCATTATCAATCGCGCAGCAGCGTTGCCATGGTGGCCACGCACATGACTCTTAACACACTCCAGCACGCCCTGGAACAGTATGTGGCTGTTACCGGCAGTGCACCAGCCATCATCGCCGGTCATCATTCGATGTATGGCTTTTTACTTCGTTATCAACGGCAATTTTCACATCGCATGGCCAATGGGCAATGGGTGAATAATCGCCACAGCGCGATGCTGTTTCTGCGGCCGGATCTGATTGTCAATGGCTGGATTCCGATGTCCCATGGCGGCCGCATGTATGGCGTGGTGGCGGTGATGGATGGCTTTGGCCAACGCATTCAATACGTAGGTGCCCATCAGGGTGCCTGGCATGGCCCATGTTTCGTCAGTCCGGGGCGGCAGCTTGGCCAGATGGGCCACACCACAATCTATTCGGGCAGCCAGGCAGGGTTTTAGATTTTATCATACAAAACAGCCGGCTTTTTCCGGTTCTTGATACCGTCGTTTATCCTGCAAATATATCGCCGACCAGACGATTGGCCATCCGGCCATGTCTACTGTGTGCCTGGGTGTAAATCCAATTTTTCGAATGCAGGCCACGCAGATATCGGTTATATTGACTATCTATTGGCTGGTTGCCGCCGAGGTTTATCGCATGACGCAAATTTTACTGGGACCGAAAATGTGGAACTGGCCGGAAAAGTTTCTTTTGATCGCCGGGCCCTGTGTTATTGAAAATGGCGCACTTTGTCGGCACATTGCCGACAGCGTGGCGGAGATATGCAGCAGGCTAGGCATTACCTACGTATTCAAGGCCAGTTTTGACAAAGCCAATCGGTCCGGGGTGGGCAGTTTTCGCGGGCAGGGCATGGATTTCGGCCTGGATGTGCTGGCCGAAATTCGTAACTCCATACATCTGCCTGTAACCACGGATGTCCATGAAACCGGGCAAGTTTCGGCTGTGGCGGAAGTGGTAGATATGGTGCAGATACCCGCTTTTTTGTGTCGCCAGACTGATTTGCTGGTGGCCGCCGGTCAATCCGGCAAGGCGATTAACGTCAAAAAGGGTCAATTCATGGCACCGTGGGAAATGGCCAACGTGGTGGAAAAGCTGCGTTCCACCGGGAACCAGCAGGTGATGCTAACCGAGCGTGGAACGTTTTTTGGCTACAATCGGCTGGTCAATGATATGACGGCAATTCCGCAGATGCAGGCCTTGCAGGTTCCAGTAATATTTGACGCTACCCATTCCACACAATTGCCAGGCGGACTGGGGAAGGCCAGCGGCGGTCAACGGCAATACGTGGAGGTGCTCGCGGCGGCGGCAACGGCCGCGGGTGCCGACGGTCTTTTTATTGAGGTGCATCCGGAACCTGAAAAAAGTCCGTCGGATGCCGCGACCATTTTGCCACTGCATCAACTGGAATCTCTGCTGGCCAGATGCCTGGCTATTCGTCAGGCGGTTAAGGGCACGCGGCCGGTGGCCCAGCCGCAGGTCAACGGCTAAAGGAAGGCGTAGGGTACAGGATCAGAGCGGCTGATGGTGATGGATAACCCGGCAAATTCTTGAGCCAGTCGATTGCGCAGCGCTATAAGCACCGGCATTTCGCTGTGGGCATGGCCCAGGCATATTGTCGATAGCCCTGCGGCGCGCATGGCCAGCATATCATGGTGTTTGAGTTCTCCGGTGATGAGGCAATCAAAGGCCTGGCCGCGTTTGAGTGCCTCCAGCGGTAAGCGTCCAGCGCTACCGGCTACAATGGCCAAACGCCGCAATCGTTCATTTGGCCGGCCTATCATCTGTACCTGCTCAAGGTGCAGTGCCCGGCGAATATGGATGGCCAGACTTTCCAAGGACCGTGGTGTTTTTAATTCCGCCAGACGACCCTGTCCGGCCATTTCCGGTGGATTTTCCATCATCAATAAGTCAAAGGCCGGCTCTTCATATGGGTGGGCCTGCTTTAACGCCGAAACCACAGCGCCTGCCGAGGTGGCGGGCAACACGGTTTCAAACCGGATTTCTGATACCCGTTCCAATTGGCCTTTCTGCCCGATTGTCGGCGTGGCACTTTCATCTCCAAAAAATGTGCCCGTGCCGGTGGTGCGAAAACTGCACTGGGAATACCGGCTGTCTTTACCGATGCGACCGGCACCAGCCTTGTATACAGCCTCGGCCACGCGCTCCACTGCTGATTCTGGTAGAAAGGTTACCAGTTTAAGGTATCGCGTGGCGGTGGTACGGAAGTCCAGAGATCCACATACTTCCAGTCCCAATAATTTCGCGAGAGCATCATTGGTGCCGCCAGGGGCTGCATCCAGGGCGGTATGAGGGGAATAAATCCAGACTTTTTTTGAGATCAATTCCACGGCCAAGTTTTCCGGTTTGTTACCACCTGTGCGTAAGTCGAGAATGGGTTTGAATATCGGTGGATGGTAACAGATCAGCAAATCTGCGGCGTTCCGGACAGCCTCATCTGCGACCGGGCGGGTTAAATCCAGAGAAATTAAAATTCGTTTAATTCGGGCGTTGGCCGATCCGGAAAGCAACCCGACATGATCCCACGTCTCTGCCAGATGCAGTGGGGCGATTTGTTCCAGATAGGCGGTAAGCTCGGAAAGTAATACCGACTTATGCGAACTCTTGATTTTGGCGGGTTGCATTGCATTGCTCCGTTATATATTGGTCGTATATTTGCGCAAGTTTTCGCGTAACAGGCCCCGGCTTTTCCGTTCCAACGGCGTGGCGCTCGATACGGGTTACGGGCATAATCCCCATGATGGCATTGGTCAGGAACACTTCGGGTGCTGCCAGCAAATCTTCAATAAACAGCATTTTCTCCTGAATTTTTATGTCCTGTATATTTGCAAAATTTATCAGGACATTTCTGGTTATCCCTGGAAGGCACATTCTATACGCTGTGTCGACAGGGTATTGGCAGGGCGGGGTGTATGCGCATCCATCCTTCGCCACCACAAATACATTGCTCACGCAGCCTTCGGCTAGGGCGTTTTCAGCGGCGGTCAGCCAAAGGGCTTCACCAGCACCTGACACCTGTGCCTGACGCAGGGCCAGCAGCCGGTCTACATAACTCAGGGTTTTATGGCCGGTGGAAGGCATCCGCGGATTTTGCCGGAAATTGGATACCATAACGGTCATGCCATTATCGTAAAGACTTGGAGGGTAGGCCACAAAAGGGGCGGCGGAAATAAGTGTGGTGCATGCGCGATCAGCGGCCCCGCCATCCCTGGCCTGTGTATCACCGGCGCTAACACTTAAGCGAATTCGGGCTTCGGAAATATCCTCGGCCGCAAGCAGTTCCTCAATGCAATCGGCAAGCACTTGCGTTTCCAGGTGAAACTCCATCGCCATGGCGGCGGCGCTGGCGTGCAACCGATCAAGGTGGGGCTGCAGCAAGGGCACCCGTCCACTGCGAGCCCGCATAGTTTCAAACAAGCCGGCTCCATGCAGAAATCCCCCATCCAGCGGGGCGATGCGTGCATCTTCATAGAGCAGCAACTGTCCATTTAGTATGACAAAATCTGACAAACCTCACCTGCATTAAAATAACTTTGATTTTCCTGGACGTTGGCGGCGCCATTTCCACCTGCCGGGTAGTATTGTCAAGCGTAAGTGAAGGGGCGTCAAATAATAGGTGGCACGGCGGTTTTGTGGAAAAGTGAACATTGCGTCATGGATTGCAGGCCGTGGCCGCCCGGCGCGGCAGCCATCAGGAATGCGGACGATAAGCCCCGCCGCTTCACTTTGGCCCTTCAGATGGGTATGATATCATCAGGTTTGGTCTTTTATAAGGAGTTGATAGCCATGCCAATTACCTTAAGCGAAACGGCTGCCAAAGAAGTCAAAAATATTATCAAAGATCAGGGGCTTTCGCCGGAGGCGGCACTTCGCGTTGGAGTCAAGGGCGGTGGATGTTCCGGTTTCAGTTATGTACTGGACCTGACCGAAGAGGCGGCGGAGACTGATGAGGTGATGGAATCTCACGGAATTAAGGTAGTATCCGATCGCAAGAGCTACCTGTATCTCAATGGTACTGAAATTGACTTTAAGGACGAAGTGATGGGGCGTGGATTCGTATTTAAGAATCCTAATGCCACTCACTCCTGCGGGTGTGGTTCGTCATTTAGTGTATAAGTCTTGTGTAATGTGCCAATGTACGGTCGTTGCACTTGGAAGATACGGTGAGTCCGACGGGTGATTCAGATGGTCAACAGCCGTCCATGGCGCACGTGGGGCGAAAAGAATTGTTTTGGGCCACTGGCCCTGGTTTCAGCGGTTGGTTGTCCCGGAAGTACATCAAGCGGTATACTTTTACCGTATGTTGATGTTTACGACAAAGGGATTGCGTATGATGACGTTGCGATTGGCAAGATATTTAAAGCCGATGTCGGCGTGGCTGGTAGTAATACTGGCGGGACTGGCAATGGTGAGCGGTATAGCCGGCTGTTCCAATGGACAATTGGTTAATCCGTTTGCCAAAAAGTTTGTTCCCACGCCGGTACCTTCCGACTTTTCTGTGGTCATTGATCGTAATGTATCAACTTATTTCAGCCGGCAGCATATTCGACAGGTAATCACCGCATCGGATATGATGAGTCGTACCACGTTTACCAATCTCAGCGATTATCATAACACCATTACTTCGCAGTACACGACGTCTGTGCCATTGAATCAAGCCCAACTGCAACACATGTGGAATGAAGTGTGCCGGAACCAGTTGATGCGCGGCGCGCTGACGTGGACGAGCTGGTACGGACCCATTGATGCTTACCAACGAGATAGCATGACCTTGCAGATTCGGGCCAATAAAATGGAAGTAATCTACCACCAATTGAACCACTGGGATGCGGATAAGGTGGGCCTGGTGTTGGCATGTGAATCCGTCAGCCTGCCCGTAGGGCAAGGTGTTAAACCGCAGTTGCCTCCAACGCCGGTGAAACCGGTATCCAAACCGGCACCAAAGACCAAGTTGAACAAGGTAACGCCAAAGTCGGTTGCTGCCACACAGACAGTGACAAAAAACGTTACCACCAAACCTTGATGTGGGCCTACTCGCGACAATGGTTGATAGTAGTTTTCGACCTGTCCTATGTGAAAGGGCAGGCTTGGCTATTGTCATCGGCGGGTGGCGGTGATTATTGGGTGGCGCGGCTCTTTATATCAATCGAACTCATCGTGCGAATCGTCTAATTGCGGCTTGGCTGCCAATATGGCATCTTTGGTTGGCCGGCAGTTTGCGATTACCATCATTTCCAAAGAAAACGTTACATTATTGTTGTGGTACGGTTTTTGTGAAAGGCTCAAGTGCTATGATGGTGCGTAGTATGTACATGTGCTTAGCGTGGCGGCGGACAAAACTGCAGGCGTAATGAAGCTTGATTGCGACAAGTCTGCGATGAAACGGAGAAAATGACGATGAGGCTTGATAAATTAACTATAAAGGCGCAGGAGGCTTTGGCGGCAGCACAATCGCTGGCTGTGGAAGCGAACCACAGCGAAGTGAGCAGCCTGCATTTACTCTCGGCACTGCTGGATGATCGCGAAGGAATTATTCGCCCCTTATTGGGCAAACTGGGTGTCGAAGTCGAGCGTGTGGCTTTAGTAGTAGAATCTGAACTCCACCGCCTGCCCACACTTTCCGGCGGTTCCCAGCCTGGAATGTCCCGAGATTTAACCGCAACTTTAGCTGCTGCCCAGAAGCAGGCCGATCAGCTTAAGGATGAATACGTTTCCACTGAGCATCTATTTCTGGCAATGTTAAACACCGCGTCAACTGCTAAGGATGCGTTAATAGCCTTAGGCGTTACCAGAGATGCTGTTCTTTCCGCCTTGAAAGATATTCGGGGTAATACCCGCGTGACGGATGCCAATCCTGAAGATAAATATCAGGCCTTGCAACGCTACAGCCGCGATCTGGTGGAATCCGCCCGGCGGGGTAAGTTGGATCCGGTGATTGGTCGCGATGAAGAAATTCGCCGGTGTATGCAGGTTCTCAGCCGCCGGACCAAAAATAATCCGGTATTGATCGGTGAGCCTGGCGTGGGTAAAACGGCGATTGTCGAAGGTTTGGCGCAGCGCATTCTCTCCGGCGATGTGCCGGAAGGGCTTAAGAATAAAAAGCTTATGGCCCTGGATATGGGAGCTTTGGTGGCGGGGGCTAAATACCGCGGAGAGTTTGAAGACCGTCTGAAGGCTGTGGTCAAAGAGGTGGAGCAATCCGCCGGCAGCGTCATCTTGTTTATTGATGAATTGCACAACGTGGTGGGTGCGGGGCGTGCGGAAGGCAGCATGGATGCGTCAAATTTGCTTAAACCCGCCTTGGCCCGGGGTGAGCTGCGGTGTGTGGGCGCAACCACGCTGGATGAATACCGCAAACACATTGAAAAGGACCCGGCCCTGGAACGCCGTTTCCAGCCCATTATGGTCAATCAGCCATCAGTGGAAGACACCATCGCCATTTTGCGTGGTCTTAAACCGCGCTATGAAACGCATCATGGGGTGCGTATTCAGGACGCGGCCTTGGTGGCTGCGGCCACGCTTAGCCATCGCTACATTACTGATCGCTTTCTGCCCGACAAGGCCATTGATCTGGTGGACGAAGCGGCCAGCCGCCTGCGTATTGAAAATGACTCCATGCCGGCGGAGCTTGATGATACGCGTCGCCGCATCATGCAGTTAGAGGTCGAACGCGAAGCGCTCAAAAAAGAAAAGGATGAAGCTTCCCGCCAGCAGTTGGAACGTAACGAAAAATTACTGGCGGATCTCACAGAAACCAACAACCGCCTTACCGCCCGCTGGCAGCAGGAATCTGGCGCTCTGAAGGCCATTAAAACCGTCCGTGAAAAGATTCAGCAGGTTCACACCCAGTTGGAAGAGGCACAGCGGCAGGGCCGGCTTGAGGAAGCGGCAAAATTGCGTTACAGCGATCTGCGGCAATTGGAGGATGAACTCTCACGCCGACAGCAAACTCTCGACGCGCTGGTACAAAGCGGCCAATCCATGGTGCGTGAAGAAGTCACGCCGGAGGAAATTGCCGAAGTGGTGGCGAAGTGGACGAATATTCCAGTGGCCAAAATGCTGGAGGGGGATCGTGAGCGGCTGCGGCACATGGAAGCTTTTTTGCAAAAGCGCCTCATCGGGCAGGATGATGCGGTGCGTGCGGTATCCAATGCGGTGCGGCGGAACCGGGCGGGGCTGGGTGATCCACGGCGGCCCATTGGAAGTTTCATGTTTTTAGGCCCCACCGGCGTCGGTAAAACCGAGCTTTGCAAGGCTCTGGCCGACTTTCTCTTTGATACTGAAGATGCCATGGTTCGCATTGATATGTCTGAATTCATGGAGCAACATAGCGTGGCCCGCCTTATCGGAGCACCACCGGGATACGTCGGTTACGAAGAAGGTGGGGTGCTGACCGAAGCAGTACGCCGGCATCCGTACAGTGTGATCCTTTTTGACGAAATCGAAAAGGCGCATCGCGATGTGTTTAACGTGCTCTTGCAAGTGCTTGATGACGGCAGGCTCACGGATGGCCAGGGGCGCACTGTCGATTTCAAAAACACCCTCATCGTGATGACCAGCAATATTGGATCACAGGTTATTCAAGACCTGACCGGCAAGGAAAATTCCGACTGGGAAATTGAAGCCAGTGTGAAAAACCTGCTCCGGCAGCATTTTCGGCCTGAGTTTCTCAACCGGGTGGATGAAATTGTCATTTTCCATACGTTACGTAAGGAGCAGCTTGCCAAAATTATCGATATTCAGTTGTCTCATCTTGAAAAACGGCTGGCCGCGCACAATTATTCCATGCAGGTATCGGATAAAGCCAAACAGGCCCTGGCTGAACAGGGGTATGATGTTTCATTTGGTGCTCGGCCACTCAAACGCCTCATCCAGCAGCAGATTGAAAATGCCCTGGCTGCAAAAATTCTTGACGGCGAAATCTCCGCAGGTGGATCGATTAAAATTGATGTGGACCGGCATGGCCAATTTACGTTCAAGCCATCCGGCCCCGTGTTGGAAGGCGAATTGGTGGAATAGGGGGGGCAGGTAGATGCTAAGCCGCCAGCGGCGGGAGGGATTTTGTAGGGCTTTGGTATGGGGGCAACGCACTGCGTTGCGGTTGGCAACGCTGGTTGCGGACGATTTATCAACTCACCGGTGGCTTTGCTGATAAGCGAATGATGGGGCCATTTTCTGTCGGCCGGGTTTATTGATGCTATAATAGTGTAAGGCGTGCGCGAGCATCGCACTCTATGCCGCACGGTTGGGTCGGACGCGTTCTCCGATGTACCAGCCGCTTCGACGCCAACTCGAGTTCAAGCTGCCTCCAAGCTAGTTCTCCAAATCGATGCCCAAGCTCTGATATGTGACCAAGTTTTTCGAACTACCAATGCGTGACTCGAAAAAACAGGAGTTTGAACCATGGTAAATAAAACCCTCATTATTCTGGCCGTTCCGCCTTTAGGTGTTCCGTTGTCGGCACCCGTGCCTATTGCCATGGAGTCGGCGGCGGATTTTGCCGTCCTTGGTCGCACCGCCGTTGATAACACTGGTGAGACGACGGTACATGGCGGAGATGTAGGAACCAGCCACGGCCCGGAGATCACCGGCTTTCCGCCGGGGCGGGTTATGCCGCCGTCGTTGACACGAGTGGGTGATGAGGTAACGCGAGCGGCCCATTTGGACCTTACCGTCGCGTACAATCAGGCTCTGGCGATGGTGCCCACCCACGATCTTAGCGGGCAGGATCTCGGCGGGTTGACGCTGCTGCCCGGGGTGTATGCGTTCTCATCCTCGGCGGATCTCCATGGAATGTTAACCCTTAACGGCCAGAACAACCCCAAAGCACAATTCGTGTTTCAGATTGGCACGACACTTCATACCGCCAAAGGCTCGGCGGTGATTTGCATTAATGATGCCACCACGGCCAATGCGCAGAGCGGGATATTCTGGCAGGTGGGAGGTTCGGCCACACTGGGCACGGACAGCACCTTTGAAGGTAATATTCTGGCCTTGGGTGATATTACCGTGGAAACGGACGCCTCGATTCGCGAGGGCAGTGTGTTGGCCTGCAACGGGGCGGTGAACCTGGATTCCAACAAAATCACAAAACGCGATACCAGACGCGGAAGTTAAACCCAGTGCCGCTGGTATCCAAGACCCGAGAAGACGCTGGGCGAACTCCGCCGTTGCCCATTTCGTCGGCACTGGGGCTTCTATGGCTGGATGCGAGACGTTATGGCGTAAGCGGGTGAGGTTGCGGTGTTATGCGTGAACCAGGGGTATGGTCCAGAGAGACATATATTCTAGATATTGAGATTCGTATTTAATACCACTACCGCGGGAGTTTCCCGCTTGGCAAGTTTGCGCTGCAATGTGCGGACACTGATGCCAATGGCACGGGCGGCTTTCGTTTTATTGTTGCCATAATGTTTCAGGGCCGTCTGAATAGCCAATTGTTCCATATCCGCCAATTTTATTGGGGGCTCTTTGTCGGTGGGGGGCGTGGGTTCGGAAAAGGCGGTCAGGTTCATTGCCGCTGGTTGCGCAGTGACCGCAGCGTGGCCGGCCTGTTGGCGGACCGCGATGTGCAGGTCGCTTAGTTCCAGCACGGTTTTGTTTCTGTCCGCAAGCACCATGGCGCTTTCGATAATATGGAATAGTTCCCGGACATTGCCGGGCCAAGAGTGCCGCAGAATGGCCTGCATGGCCGAGGGCGAAATAGCCTGAATGGCGGAGGTATGATTTTGAATGTTCACGCGCTCAATAAAATGTCGTACCAGCAGCGGAATATCCGCCACACGGTCGCGTAACGGCGGCACCAGAATATTAATAATATTGATCCGATAGAATAAATCCTCCCGGAAACGCCCTTGTGCGACCATGGCCGGCAAATCCCGGCTGGTGGCGGTGAGGACGCGCGTATCCACTTTAATCTCACGATGTCCGCCCAGTGGTGTCACGACGCGATTTTCCAGAATTCGCAACAGCTTGGCCTGCACCGACAGAGCGCAATCGCCGATCTCATCAATAAATAGAGTGCCGCCGTTGGCTGCTTCAAGCCGGCCGATGCGTGCGCCTGTAGCCCCGGAAAACGCGCCTTTTTCGTATCCGAAAAGCTCACTTTCGACCAGAGTTTCCGGTATGGCCGCGCAATTCACGGCGATAAACGGCCCGGCGGAGCGTGGCGAATGGCGGTGAATGGCATGGGCTACCAAGTCCTTGCCGGTACCTGTTTCTCCGCAGATCAGCACTGTGCTGAAGGCTTCGCTGGACCGTTCAATTAAGCTAAAAACCTCCTTCATCACCGGAGTGTGACCGATGATATGGTGTTTTACACCATCCATGTTCGCCGGCGCTACCTGCGGCGTTGTGGCGTTGCATGCCGCCAAGAGAGCAATAAGCTGCGTGAGCAACTGCTTGGGATCCGGGGTGTGGTTTAAATCGTCAACCCCGCCCGCGCGGATCATTTCAGCCAAGGCTTCCACCGATTTCGTTTCACGAATGAGAGGCAAGGGAGAGTCCGGAAAAAAATTCCGCCAGTGTTTGATCAGATCAATACGCGAGATATCGCCGGAAATCACCCCCGCGATGACAAAATCAATTCCCTCGCCGACCATGTGAATGGCTTTGTCGACGGAATCCGTGGTTTTGACGTTATAACCCGCCTCCGTAAGCACCCGCTCTAAAGCCGCACGCTGGGTAGGATTATCTTCGATCACCAGGATGTGATACTCATCGGTAATTTTCATTCTGACGGTCCAATCTACTTGCCGCTGTCCGCGCCTCAAGTGCCAACGCACACCTCCCCGACTCTGGTCGACGCTGCCAAAACCACTTTCTCATGAACCTTTTAGATATTATACCCATCGCTTCAAGTATAGCCAGCCAACCCAACCAACCTCGCCCAAGCCCAACAACAATGGCAGGTGTTGCTGGCGCTTTTTCGGCAAGCACTGATTTTGGCAGAAATCCGGGGCGGAACAGACTTTGTGCGGGTGTGGCTTGCCGGCAGTGGGGGATAAATTTTTCTGTACGGGTGGTTATTGGCTTGGCCTCCAACCACCTCATGGGGCGAGACCGCCTGCCCTTGATCCGCTTCGTTTCCGACGCCAGCCACCGCGGCAACATGGCCACTCCAAAAGCAGTGGCCCTTGCCGGACCGCTTGGCCTGGTACATGGCTGCGTCGGCGTGATTCAACAGAGCTTCCGCGGTGTTGCCGTCACGGCAAATGGCCGTGCCAAGATTTGTCCGCAGCATCGTAGTGATTTCTACAAGACCGGACACCTGGGCGATCAGGGCCAGCATGGAAGCGGCAACGTTGGCAATTCGGCCGACGGTATCTTCCTGACGGACGCAGGCCCGCAACTGTTGGGCCACCAACCGCAACACTTGGTCTCCCACATCGTGTCCGAAGGTGTCATTGACGCTTTTGAATTGATTCAGGTCTATCAACATCACGGCGAAGGACCGCTTATGACGCTGGTACTGTCGCAACGCCAGGTCCAGGCGGTCGTGGAATAATGCCCGATTGGCCAGCCCGGTGAGTGAGTCGTGAAACGCCAGATAGTGGTGTTTCTCACTTTGAGCGGAGCTGCGGGTTAATTTTTCCTGCAAGTCATGACGCTGGACAATTTCTTGCGCCAGCGCGGTGTCCAGCAGGCGCAGTTCATTGACGAATAGTTTTAACATATTTTCGATGCTTTCGCTCCACAGCAGGAGTTCATGGGCACCATCCAGAGTGGCCCGGCCCGCGAGTTTTTCCTTCATGGTCCGGTTGGCCATAGCCAACCCTGGGCGCAAAGTTCCATCTGGCTTCGTACTTGAGAACTGTGCTGATGGGTTTTGATGAGTGCATCCGGATTAAAGGAATCTTGCGGCAGTACCTCAGCCAAGTTTATTCCTTTGTTTTGGAAGCCGGCGGATTTTGAGATACTATCAAAAGTTGTGGACGGCGTAAAAGAGGCGGCATAACCTGAAGGTTGGTTTCAATGTTCTTTTTCAGGAGTACGCCACCATGAATAATAGTATGACCGAAAACATGAAATTGCCAAAC
>JAJYDW010000079.1 GCA_021790385.1 Planctomycetota bacterium | reverse complement strand
TGACGACCGCCATTCACCGATTCCTTGACGCCCACAACACCAACCCGAAAGTATTTACCTGGACCAAAGATGCCGACACAGTCTTGGCGAAAGTTGTCATGTGTAAAGAAGCGTTAGGGACACTACATTAGTTGACGTGGTCAATGGATTTCACCTATACTGAAACTCTAAGTTTGGTTGTGCGGCAAAAAGGGCTTGGACAATGGCTGAACCGGAAGGTTTTGATCTTCACGCCGCGTGGTTGCGCCGGGCGGAAAAGGATAACAAGTCTTTTATTGAAGCGCTGGCGGTGCGACTGGAACAGTCGTTGCCGGAACATGTGCAGGTGGAACGCAGGAAAGACAGTCTCTTTTCGCGGCAGATGCATGTGCAAAAAATAACCGTGCGGACCGGTGGAGATTGTTACATTCTGGAGAACTCGCAGGGGGGCATCATCGTATCACAGGTGAAGGAGGTGCGGGGGATTGTACTGGGCAGCCGGGAAGTGGAGCTTTCGGACTGGCTTAAAAATCTGGACGTGGAGTTACAGAACCTCTCGGGGCACAGCTCTCAAGCCGCCGGTGCGTTACGGCAATTTTTGATGAACTGACACTCTTGATGTTGTCGGACATGGAGCCTGAGGGCTATGGCATTTATCAGCAGATTTTTTCGCTCGGCGGCGGGCGATCCGGATGCCGCAAACCATGCCACGCAGCAGGCGGCGCGCGATCAGGAATGGCAATCTTGTCTGGCACAGGACCGCATGCCAAGTTTTGTGCAGCGGCGGCTCGCGGATACCAAGTCGGGCAAATTGCCTTGGGTGTCCACCACTTCAGTAGGCGGGTTGCTGGCCCAGCGAAGCCACGGCATCAAACCTATCGGCTTGGTTTCCGGCAACTGCTGGTATCAGTATGGCTTTTCCTGGACGCGCGGCCACTACGATGGCTGGCACAAAGCCATTGATCGCCTTTGGCGGGAGGCCTCAGCCTTGGGGGCCAACGCCGTGGTGGATGTCACGATGAAAGTGCAGCGCATGGCTGACACGTCCAGCCAGATGGATTATGGCGTTTTAGGCACGGCGGTTTCCATTGCCGGGTTGGGTGAATCACCAAATCCGGTGGTGGCCACGGTTTCGGCGTTGGAATTTGCCCGATTGATGGAAGCGGGCATCGTGCCCGTGGGCTTGGCCATTGGTGCCCATTACCAGTGGTACTATCCCAACCAGAGTATCATGATGGGCCAAAATATGTCTGCCATGGGGATGGCAATGATGGGCGGATGGAATCAGGAACTGACCGCGCTTTCAGAATTTTTGACTGATGTTCGGCGCACGGCCGTCGGACAGCTTCAATCCGATGCCGCGCGGATAGGAACAGGCGTGCTGGCACGGGTGGAGTATTCGGAAATTGTGCCGGGGGAAGAGCGGGAGGGCGTACCACCGCGCTATCTAGCGCGGCATATTGCCTTTGGCACGGCCGTGTTGCATGACCCCCGCCATCATGTGCCGATGCGATTGCGCTCCGTATTCAGTGTAAAAGATGGCAAAATGACCCCGGACGTGGATTTAACTCAAGAGGTGATCTGACATGGCTGACGATACCACACAAGCTCCAAACTCCGCCCTCGACCAGTTGCCCAAACATGCGTTGGAGCGACTTAAGGGGATGCGCGAGGCGGGACAGCAAGGCGGCGTATTTACGTCAGATTTATCCGTAAATGAATTCTTGATGGTTCGCGAAGCCGGTTTTGAGCCGCTGGGCATGGTGGTAGGCTCCTGCATTTACCATGTCGGTATTCAATATGGTTCCTGGTCCAAGAATCAGGAGCTTAATGTGCTCTCCCAAGCCATGTATCATGCCCGCGAACTGGCCATGGAACGAATGGAACGCGAAGCCCATGCCTTAATGGCCGATGGCGTCGTGGGGGTGCGGCTGGAAGTGAAACGTCTGGCTTGGGATCGAGATATCTTGGAGTTCTTGGCCATCGGTACCGCCATTGCCCACCGCAGCGGCCACCCTGGTTTCAAAGGACCCAAAGGCATGCCGTTCACCTCCGATCTTTCGGGCCAGGATTTCTGGATGTTGCTGCGGGCCGGCCATCGCCCGCTGGCCATGGTCATGGGTTCATGCGTGTATCATGTGGCACACCAGGGCGTGCTCAAATCACTTTCCAACCTCGGCCAAAATACGGAAATCACCCCGTTCACCCAGGCCATGTATGATGCCCGCGAACTGGCCATGGAGCGCATGCAAAATGAGGCCATGGCCGCAGAAGCCGAAGGCGTAGTGGGCGTACAACTGCACGAAGGCTCGCACAATTGGCAACCGCATGTGCTGGAATTTTTCGCGGTGGGCACTGCCGTCAAGCCCATTGAAGACAAATCATTGATACCCGAAGCCGTCGCGCCGCAAGTGGTTATACCCGTCAACGATTAATGTGGTTCCCTGGTTAAGGAGTCTAAGATGTCGAGCATCTTCCGAAAAGCCGCCGATCTCATCGAGGCCAAGGTCAATAAGTTCCTCAACAGCGCGGAAAATCCCAATGAAGAATTGGATTTGTCCTACGACAAAATGCTCTCTTCCCTGCAGGAGACCAAGCGGCACATCGCCGATGTAGTCACCGAACAGAAACTGCTGGAATCGCAATTGCACGATGCCACCGGTGCGGCGCAAAAGGCCGAGGAAGACGCGCGCATGGCCCTGAAAGCCAATCGTGAGGATCTGGCCCGCGCGGCCTTGGGCGAAAAGCAGGCCGCCGAACAGAAGGTCCATAGCCTGCAGGACGCCCGCGATCATATTGCCGCCCAGGCCCAAAAGCTCATCGATTACGAAAAGAAACTCCAGGATCGCATTGATCAATTCCGCACTCAAAAAGAGGTGATGAAAAGCCAGTATGACGCCGCCAAGGCCGAAGTGCAGGTCAATGAAAGCATGTCCGGCATCGGCAACAAGCTGGGAGATGTGGGCGAAATGTTGCAACGGGCGCAGGACAAAACACATCGGATGCAAGCCCATGCGGAGGCTGATGAAAGTCTGGAAGACGCCGGAGTGCTCACCGAGCCCGGCGATACCCGCAGCAAGACCGACCGGGATCTTGACGCGCTTCGGGCGCAAACCGGTGTGGATGCGGAACTGACGAAACTCAAAGGCGAAATCAATCCACCCAAGCAACTGCCGGGGGCCGGCTGAGACCAGCACATGGCCATCCTCGGACACGCCGGCTTCGCGTCCCGACAGTCAACTGTCCGTACTTCTACCAGGATGTGGCAACAAGCGTGGGCCACTCTGGCAAACAAATATGCTGTGCCCTACGGCGGTGCCCGAGGCGTAACCGTGGATGGACTCCTATGGAGATCATGTGCAACAGAGATATTTAATCACCGGTGGAGCAGGCTTTATCGGTTCTCATCTGGCGGAAATGCTTTTGGGTAAAGGGCACAGTGTCTACGTGCTGGACGATGAATCCACCGGTACTGCGGCCAACATTAAGGCCCTGCAAGCCAACCCCGACTTTCATTTCACCCGCGGTTCCATCATGGATGATGACACCCTTTCGCGCCTCATTGGCACCTGCCACTTTGTGGCCCACCTGGCGGCGGCGGTGGGCGTACAATATGTGCTCAAGGATCCTTTGCAAAGCATTATGACCAATGTGGTGGGTTCCAGCCGGGTACTGCATTACTGCAGCAAGTACGAAAAGCCCCTGTTTCTGGCCAGCAGCAGCGAAGTTTACGGCTTGCAGACCAAGGCTCCGCTAAACGAAAATGATTTTTGTGTGCTCGGTGCCACCAGCATCAGCCGCTGGTCCTACGCCTGTTCCAAGGCCTTGGATGAGTTCATGGCCCTGGCCTACCATCACCAGAAAGCTTTTCCTGTCGTCATTGCCCGGCTGTTTAACACGGTTGGTCCGCGACAGTCGCCGTCGTACGGCATGGTTTTGCCTCGATTGGTGGATCAGGCTTTATCCGGGCACCCCCTGACCGTGCATGGCGACGGCACGCAAACGCGCACCTTCACCCATGTGCGCGATGTGGTGGAAGCTATCGGGCGTTTATTGGCCACACCCGCCACGTGGGGCGAAGTGTACAACATCGGCGGAACGGAGGAAATCTCGATTCGGGCCCTCGCGGATCGAATCAAAAAGGTCACCGGCAGCAATTCCCCGATTGAACTGATACCGTACTCCCAGGCCTTCGGCTCCAATTTTCAGGATATGCCGCGACGGGTGCCCGACGTCCGCAAGCTTTCCAGGGCCATCGGCTTTCAGCCGAAAATCAGCCTTGATGAAATGATTGCGGATGTCGCTGCAGACCGTCGCACTCGCTTGACCGGCACATGACCTGAACCTGCCGCTCTCCCGGCTCTCCCTTGACTTTCCTCCGCCTGTGGACCAATGGCACGTGAACTCATCCGTTTTGCCCTTCCCCCCCTACCCCGGTACCGCAGATATGGCGCTTGCCAGACGGAAGGTTCCATGCGATTATAGCCACTGTTCGGACGCTGACGGGTCGACCTTCGTCGGCTGCGCGTCCGGTCAGGATCGCAAAAAGGAGATGTATCGTGTCAATTCCATCGAGACTTCGGGCGAAACATCGGATTGCTTCCATGGCCATGACCGCGCTGCTGACAGCCACCCTGGGGCTGACAGGCTGTTCCTCCATGGGCACCCACACACAACCGACTCTGTACAGCCAGTTGGGCGGTGAAAAAGGGATTTCACAGGTGGTAAATGCGTTTGTGCTTAATGTGTCCCATGACCAGCGCATCAACGCCAGATTTGCCCATGTGAACATCCCGAATCTGGAATCGCAATTGACGGCATTTCTCTGCCATGAAACTGGTGGCCCCCAGGTCTATACCGGGCCGGATATGTACGCGGCTCATAAGGGTATGCACATTACCAATGCTCAATGGACCGCGTTTATGACAGATTTTGAACTCACCCTGAAGCAGGAAAAGGTGCCGCAACTGCAGCAGGCTCAACTGCTCGGCCTGCTTGAACCTATGAAAAGCGAAATTGTCGGCAAATAACACACCCATACCGCAGCGCCGGACAGGGGCGGTTTTCCAGGGCCGGGCTTTCCGGCCTTTTTTTATTGGCCGGCCTGGATCGCGGCTGCCTGTGTGTTAATGCGTCCGGTGCCGTTAAAATCGCATTGGCTTTGATGGAGTTGTCATGTCGGCAGTGCGGCGATTTCCCGGCCGGATGTCCGGTGGTGTTTATTTCGGACCCGCCGACTGGCGGGCAAAAAAATGGGCCTTTCCGCCGGCTCCAATTCCGGAATCCGCCGCCGCTGGCGTCGCCGCCGTCACGAATCGAACCGACCTGTCGGCCCTGCTGCAACGTACAGGCCTGGGAAAAACCGATCTATTTACACCTGCGCTGGCGGACCAACTGGCATTGCTGGGCCAGCGACCCGTGCGGTTGCTGGTGCTTAATCTTCTACCCAGCCAGCCGGAATCGACCCTGGCCGCGGCCCTGACCGACCTGGCATTGCCGCACCTGCGGGCCGGCTTGACGCTTTTGGATATGGCGGTTCGTGCCGACCATCGCCTGGTGGCTCTGGATCGTCATGATCAGCGGACGCTCAAGGTTTGGCGCAGCGTAGCGCAAAGCCACGATCTCCAGGTAAAGCCACTGCTTGGAAAGTACCCCCTGGCTCATCCGTTGGTGTTGCTCCGCGTATTGTGCCGACGATCAACACTCAACTGCCAGGCCCCCGCTGCTGCTGGTTTCCTCGTAGTGGATCCGATTACCTGCTGGGCCTTGGGCCGCGCCGCCGCGGGCGAAACCCGCCTGACCCACCGCCCGGTGCAGGTGGTGGTGGAAGGACTCGAACCGGTGTTGGCCATGGCCCGTATCGGCGAGCCGATGCAGGATTTGTTTGCCCGGCTGGGCTTCCCGACAACGGGCATGGAATGTATTGCTGGTGGTATGCTCAGCGGGCGACTGGTTAATCCCGCCGATGCCGTCATGGAACCTCATACCGATGTGGTGGCTCTGCGACCCACGCCCCGGCCGGAACCATCCGCCGATTGTATTAGCTGCGGCTGGTGCGTGCAGGCGTGTCCAACTGCTTTGAATCCGGCGGCCTTTCTGGCGGCTGAGGGCATGCGCGCCGCCATGCCATTGGCTCATTTGTATGAGGCCGCCGGCTGTATTGACTGCGGGCTTTGTACGTATCTTTGCCCTTCACGTCTGCCATTGGCCGCGACCATTCACACCCTCAAGCTGGCCATGGCCGGACAGACAAATGCGAAAACACCCGCCAACCAAAAAGTTTTTTTCTCTCCGGAGCTGCGCTGATGTGGTACCGCAAAAAAGCCTCCGTCCCGCTTGCCTCGGCACCGCCTGTGGCGGATCCCGGAGCTATCCGGGTCGGCAGTGCTGCACCTGCACCTTATCCACCATTTCTATTCTGGCCGGTGGTCCGATCGGGCTTTTATCGGGCCATCATTTTGGCACTCCTGTTTCCGCTGCTGTGGGGCATGGTCGTCTTTGGCGTGGCCGCCATGGCCATTTTTGCCGCGCTGCTTATAGGTATGTGCCTGAGCTACTGGCTGCTCAAATCCTGGACCCACCGGGGCAAACTGATGGAGTTCACCCATACGCTGGCCTGCACGTTGATGGTCGGAGCCTTGGCTGCTCCCACCATGTCGGTTCCATTCATGCTGGGCGTGGGCCTGCTTATTCCCGTGCTGATATGCCTGATCGGCTTGCCCGGACGGGAATCGGTGCATGTGGCCCTGCTGCTGCCGCTGTTTTTTCTGGTTCTGTGGCCGCAGCCCCCGCGTTGGCCGCTGCTGGCCCGCGACCGCCTTCTTTTCGGCAACATTCATCACGCTTTGCCCATGCGGCGATTTGCCTGGCCCCTCTCAAACCAGATACAGGGATCCGATGCAGTGCGTTTGCTGCGTCCGTCGGATGCCATTGGGGCCTTGTATAAGCGTATTGCCGCCCGGCCCGGTGCCCCAAAAACCACTCCGGCCATCCGCCAGGCATTTAGCTTCGCCTTGCCTACCCCGCAAAACTTGATGCTCGGTGCCGTACCCGGGTGGATTGGAACTGGATCCATCCTGGCCATTGTGCTGGCGGGACTGTTTTTGTCCTGGCGCCATGTGCTCTTGCCGACGGCATGGGCCACCTTTCTCTTATCCGTGCTGGTGGGACTGCTCTTTGGACCGCTTTCTCCGTATCAATTGCATCATCATTTTTGGCAAAGCCTCGGCGGAATATGGTTTCTCAGACCCGAGCAGGCCGTGAGCCTGCTGGCTTACGAATTGCTCAGTTCGGATTTTCTGTTCGCCGCGGTCTTTGTGCTGGCCTTACCAGGCACCATGCCCATGGAGCCATTGCCGCGCCGTATATTTCTGCTCACGGCAGGTCTGGGAGCGGCTTTGGTGCACCGGCTGATGTTGCCCGTACCGCCGGCTACCTTTGCCATTCTGGCGATGCAGCCGCTGGCCCCCGCCTTTGACGCTGTTTTCCATCGGCGTTCCTGGCTCGTAACCGCCCTGCGAACAACCTGACGCCGGCCCGATGAAAACCTCCGCCACTCCTCCAGCCGCCCCCTTTTTTACGGCCCACCCGCGCCCCCCCGTTAAGGCTTGGATGCCGAAATCCCGATGTCCCGCAGGCCCAACGCCGTTCGGGAGAGGTGCCCATCGAGGCTCCTTTCGACTTTCCCCACTCTCGCTTCGCCCGCGAATACTTGCCTTTGTTACGGCAATAAATGTACAATCATCGCTGACATGTGAGGATCCAACCATGGTAAAATTGTTGCGACTTGCGGTGCTGTTGGCTCTGTGTGGCGCGGTGACCGGCTGCTCGGGCACCGCACTTTACAATGTGGTCTATGGGTATAAAAATCCCCATAACTGGCTGGATCAGGCCAGCTCAGAACCATGGATCCAGCAGCACGTTGCGCTCTCACCCCTGACGCCGATGCAGGCCGGGGCGTTGGAATCGCTGGCCTTGCAGGAGTGTGTGGGGCCTTCGTATGTGCTGCGGATCACCATGGGGCAATCGCCCGAGGCCCAAGCCCAGCGCCAACAATATGGACAAAGTCAGCAGGGGTGGCAGTTGTATGGCGCGGTAGCACCGGCCTACGCGGTGCTGCTGATTACCGCCCGGCGGGGGGATGTTCAGGCCCAGGCGCATCTGGCCGATTTCTACGCCCAAAAATCACAGGACTTTGTGAATTCCTACGGACCCGCCAATGGTACGTACAATCCCTACGCCGCTTACGGTGCCCTTGAGCCGCCCCAAAATCATCCCCGAAACTACCTGGCTCTTTCCGCCATTCTGCGTCACGCCGCGGTAAAATGGGCCAACGAAGCTGCCATGCGGGGCCTCATCGACGGACGATCTGATTTTGATCTTGGCATGCTCTACCAGCGCCGGGCCGGTGCCGGGCAGTTAAACTATCCAGCCAAACTGTGGAACCGACCGGCCGGTTTTCGCCGCGCCAACATGACCACAGCTTTGCACTGGTATAAGCTCTCTGCGGGCCAGGGCTACGCCGCAACGGAAAATTGCCTCGGCGATATTTACAGCATCGGCGCGCCTGGTATAACGCCAAACCCGGCCCGGGCTTTTCATTGGTATCGCCTGGCGGCGGCCCAAGGTGTGCCCAACGCGGAATACCAGTTGGCCCTGGCTTATCGCCACGGCTGGGGTACAAGCATCAATCTGGACCAAAGTACAGCCTGGCTGAATTTGGCGGTGGCGGCGAAGTGGCCGCCGGCCATTGCCTTGGCGGCGCACATTTTTATGGAGCCGGTGGTGGCGGCCGCCCAGCGCGGGAACGCGGCGGTACAGTTGCACCTGGCCCTGGCCTACTACAATGGCCGTTACCAGGGCCACGCCATTCCGCAGAATTATGTCAAGGCCGCGTATTGGTTTAAAAAATGTGCTCCACGCGGCAACGTTTTGGCGGAATTCTACATGGGACGCTGCGATCAGGCGGGTCTGGGCGTGGCCGTTAATTACGCCCAAGCCGCGCGGTGGTACCATCTGGCGGCCAAACAGGGCAATGCCTCCGCCGAAAATAACCTGGGGGTCATGTTCGCGCGGGGCGAATACTATGCCAAAAACGATATTCTTGCCGCCAAGTGGTACAATTTAGCCGCTGGTCAAGGCTGCACGCTCGCCGCCACTAACCTGCAGGCGTTGCTGCAACAAGATGTAGTCCGCAGCCCCAACAATCAGCAATTGGAACAGGAGCTTCTTCAGGAAGGTATTGCTCTGCAAACCATTCAACAGGCCAATGAGCGCCAACAGCAAATGTTCCAGGAGCAATCATTGCAACAACAGGCCGAAATTCAGGCCCAGTGGAATGCGCCTGATGAAGATGATGCTCCACCGCCGGAGCCTGGCGGCGATTAAACTCCAGCGACCGCTCTTTCACCGCTCCAACCGCGGTAAACGCCCATCGCCGTACTCCTGTCTCCTCGCGGCCCCATTTATAGCCGCCCCAGTTGCCCCACCAGCGTCTCCATGGGCGTTTGCACACAGGTAAAAATGGGCGTATCGCGCAGGGTAAATCGGCTGCCTTCGGTTTCCCGCAATTCCTGCACCAGATCCAGAAAATCATCCGGAGAATCGGTTTCAAAGGCCACCACAAATTCCTGATCATCTAACCCGAAACTGTAGGTGGTGTTAAGTTTAACCGAGGCATATTTGGTGCCCACGGTGATATGTTCATCCATAATCCCCTGCCGCGTGGGTTTGCTAAGCAGATACCATTCCCTGGTTTTGACAAACGGATACACAAACAGATATTTGCGCTTGCCCGGAATAATGCACGTGCGCACATCATCATGGGCGGGATCAATTTTATCCACATACGTACTGCGTTTGCTCTGCGCCAGGTAACTGTGCGGAATCGTCAGATATCCCCCTATGTCCAGCCGGTTGATGGCCGCCGCGAATTCCTGAATGTGCTCCAACTGGTAACTGATTTTCCAGAACATCAGGTCCACATCCGGACGGGTGCCCACGCAACTGTAATGCAGCAGCAGCATATCCTGCGAATTATTACCTTGCACCAGTTTCACCAAGTCTGCCAGCATGGAGCTTTGGCGGTCGGCGGGAAGGCGGCGGAATTCAGGCAATATTTTGTAAAAGGCAAATGAGATAAATTGCCGGCGCAAGCCCGGCCTGCCACCCGCACTCGGGCCGGCTTGGGCGGCGGGAACGGTGCCTGCTTGGCCAGGCCGCCCGGAGGTCGTTGGAGAATCGGTAGCAGGGGATGATGGGTGAGTCATTGAAAATCCTTCATTTCAGGCCACTACCTGCGGCCAGGTTCCGCATGATTTTAGGCCGGGCATTTTCGCATGTCCGGGCCGGCAAGTAAAATGATCGGCTATAGCCGCAGCAAGTGCGCAAGTGCCATCCGCACTGGTAACACGGCAAAAAGCCAGTCAACTGATGCCCCGCATCAAGGGCGGAACGCTTTTTCCACCACAGCAACCGGCGTGCAGTTTCCAGCCCGGGGATTTTTCTCCGGGCTTTGGCACCCAGACAGAGTACGCGAATTGGCCATCCGACCCGCCGGCAAAAGCACGTTGGGCATGGCCAACGCCGGGGCAGCATACGGTTGAGGCGTGCGGGGTGGGTAAGATTAGCAAGACCAACAATATCATCCAACATTTTTTTACGAGGAGTCAGGAAGAAGGAGTCAGTAGATCCCGATGGCTTTTTCCCTAACGCATCGGGATTTCGCCATCCATGCCTTAACAGGGCGCGGGCGGCGGCCAGCGCGGCGGGAGTCGGGACGGGGATAAAACACGAAGCGACGAAGGCACGAAGAAAATTGATGTGCACGGGGGCGCTTCGCGAGAGAGTAGAAAGTCGAGAGTAGATCAGTAGAGCTCAAGGCTGGGACTGGAATGGGTTGGCCTGCGGGCCGCTCTCGATAACGAAGCATC
>JAJYDW010000078.1 GCA_021790385.1 Planctomycetota bacterium | reverse complement strand
GCCGGCGGGCCCAGTCGCTGGTAGATCAGGCCATTGATGCCATCCAGGTGTTACCGGCGGGCGAAATTCGCGACATCCTCACGGCCATGGCCCTCTACACTACAGGACGGGATAAGTAGTTTTACTGTTCCGGAAACTGTGTGGTCGTCGGTGTTGTCCAGGGCAGCTTCGGATGGACTTTCCGGAGGAGGTGCCTTTTGCAGGCGACAGACGCGATGTCTTCCAACCAGCTACACTTTTGGCCGCATTTCATCAATGATCTTGCCAAGGCGATCCGCAAGATTTTCCAGCGGCAGCATTTCCGGCGTGGCGGAGGTGCGGCGTTTGAGTTCCACCTGGCCCGTCGCCAGCCCCTTCTCGCCGAGTACAATCCGCAGCGGTATGCCGATTAAATCCCCATCCTTGAATTTTACCCCGGGACGCTGATCCCGGTCATCGAGAAGCACATCCACCCCGCGGGCCGCCAATTGGGCATGAAGTTCATCGGCCACTGTTTTGGCCTGGCCTTCATAGCGAATCGGCGTGATAAGAACTTCAAACGGGGCAATGTTTACGGGCCAGACAATGCCATCCTTATCTGATAGTGTTTCCAGTGCCGCCACAATAATGCGGCCTGGCCCAATGCCGTAGCAGCCCATGATCATCGGTTGGCTCTGCTGTTTGTCATCCAGGTATACGGCCCCCAGGGCCTGGGAATATTTCGTGCCCAGCTTGAAGACGTGGCCCAGTTCAATGCCTTTGTCCAGCGTCAAGCGGGATCCGCCGGGAGATTTGTCCCCTTCCACCACGTTGCGGATATCCGCCACCTGGGCCTTGCCGCGATGCGTCGCTTCGACGTGGTTGATCCAGTTGAAATTGGTTACGTGATAATCTGCTTCGTTGGCTCCGGTAACCGCGGTAACAATGGCCAGGGCATCCGGGTCAATCACCAGTTGCGCGCCGGTATGGTTCACCACGTGCGGACCGACAAAACCAATCACAAAACCGGCCGTCCGGGCCGCCGCATCCTCGGCCAGTTGCACCGGTCCCACCAGGCGGCGCAGCTTGGCTTCATTCACTTCGTGATCGCCGCGAACGCAGGCCACCACAAAGCCGCCGCCGTCGGCCTCGCTTTTGGCGAAGACCAGCGTCTTTATCATCTGCTGCGGCGCGACGTGCAGAAAGGTGCAAACCTGCTCCATGGTGGCCGCGCCGGGCGTATGGACACGTTGCACTTGTGTAGGCACATCCGCGCCGGGAATGGGGAAGCTGGCATCGGCGGGAATTTGTCGGTCTGCCCTTTCCAAATTCGCGGCATAAGAGCCGTCTTCGCTGCGGGCAATCAAATCCTCTCCCGCGGCGCACGGGCAAATAAATTCGTGGCTGGCATCGCCGCCGATCGGCCCGCTTTCGGCCTCCACCGGAATCGCCGTCACGCCGCAGCGTTTGAAAATGCGCACGTATGCATGAAAGATATCATGGTAGGTTTTTCCGAGGCTTGCCACAGAGCTGTGAAAACTGTAGGCGTCCTTCATGATAAATTCGCGTACCCGCAACAGGCCGCTGCGCGGGCGGGCCTCATCCCGAAATTTCTGCTGAATCTGATAAAGCGTCAAGGGCAATTGTTTGTGGCTGCTCACGCAAGCCTTGACCAGTTCGGTGACAATCTCCTCATGCGTGGGGCCTAAAATCATTTCTGCATCTTTGCGGTCCTTAAGCTTAAAAAGCAGCGGACCGTAGTCAAAATAGCGGCCGGTCTGCTTCCATAACTCGGCGGGAAGAATCGCCGGCATCTGTATTTCTTCCGCGTCAACCCGGGCCATTTCCTGACGCATAATGCCACAGATTTTCTGCATCGCCCGCCACCCCAGCGGCAGCCAGTCGTAAATACCCGCGGAAAGCCGTCGAACCAGACCCGCCCGGACCATCAACTGATGCGAGAGAATGTCCGCGTCCGCCGGTACTTCGCGGCTTGTCGGAATCAGTGTGCGTGACCAATACATGCGTTCTCCGTTAAATCCATGGCCATGTTTGTAAGGGTTTTGCAGAGTTCCGGCAAGTGCCTGCGGCAACGGAGCGGCTGGCCTGCGACGGCGGCCCTGGAGTTGTTGCCTGCGCAGCAACCACGCCCGGAACGGCATCCTGAACCTACCCGGGCGGGTGGGCGGATGGAAAACCGCGAAAGTGGTAGCAGCGCCGCACAAAAATTTTCTCGGTGGGTACACCCCGAAAATACAACTGTATGACCTGCACCGGCGCAATGTGTTCAAACGCCGGGGCCAGTACCTTGTTCACAGTGGCCTGCCCTAAAATTCCAGTCAGCACGGCATTGCGCCCCAGGAATCTTAATTGGCTGGTCTCAGGATTTTTTTGATCCAACCCCGGCCATAAATCAAACTGGCTCCCTTTGCCGCCTACTCGAGATTGAATGCAAAATACAAAGGGCCGCCCCGGTAAATAAAAATGCAGCGAACTGGCGGTATCCCAGCGCGTGGCAATGACCAGCGGCGGACGCTTATGTCCGTGCGTCAGGGCCAGGCGCACTTTTTCGATGGCCGCCGCACGGGCGCGCATGTTGCGCAAACGAAACGCGGGATCCCAGCGGCGTGCGGGCGTATGCGGCAACAGTCGCGCCAACTGTGGATAAACTCTCTGCATGTTTTCCGCTGCGGCAACGAGCAAAACGCCCCACACCACTGCCGTTACCAGCCACTTGCGGTACGCACTGGGGCGGCCGCCGTTTTTATTCCATTCTTCACTGGCCTGACCCGCTAACAGCACCATGAACGCAAAATAGCCGGCCGCGGGCCAGTTCGCCTGCACCTTGTTCCACAGGCTTAGCAGCGTGTAAAAACCGAAAATAGGCAGGGCGATTCCCAGCAGAAAAATCCAGCCGGCGGCAGCCACCGGGGGCAATGTCCTGGCCCGTTTCCAGCCGACGATTGCCGCCATCACCAGGAACACAAACATAAACCCGGCCGTGATGCCGGCCTCGGACCCGATAAAACTTAATACCCGCATGGGCGCGCCTTCCAGCCGCGCCAACATGTGAACGGTTCCGCCGTGAATGCCCCCTTCTCCGCCAATGGCCCGAAACATCACCCAGTGATGATCGGCATTCCATACCAGGGTGGGAATTTGGATAGCCGCCACTGCCAGCAACGCTCCGGCACTGTGCCATGTGGAAAGTTTCCTGCGCAGGTATGGGCTGCACCACGCGGCAATCGCTATGGATGGAGGCAGGGCAATCAGTATCGGCTTGCACAAATTGCCTAGTCCTGCCAGTACACCCGCCGCGTACAGCCATCCCATGCGAGCCCGGCTCCAGCCGGTGGTTTGCCCCCATTCCTCCGCACGTGGTTCCACCGCCAGCCACGTACAAAGCGTGGCCAAGGCCCAGCAGCAATACATCGGCGAATCAATGGTGATGAGTAGACTGCCCACCGCGAACACCGGCATCGCCGCGGATAATACAATGACCATCAGCCCTGCGCGATCGTCACGAAAAATTCGCCGGGCCAAAATCAGACTCGCCAGACCGCTGATGCTGGAAAAAATAACCGCCGGCGTGCGGATCTCCGGCATGGTCGCGTGGGCTACGCCCAACCAGCGTCCTGCCAGCACCGCAAGATGGATGATAAAGGCGATTCCCGGCCCTTTGGTGTAATAGCCCCATGCCAAATGCTGCGACCATTGCCAGTAATGGCTTTCGTCTTCGGTCAGATCGAAAGGGCAGTGATGGAATAGAAAGATGATATTGCTGATAAAACCCAGCACCAGCAGTCCGAGGGCTGTTATGATGCACCACCGGCGATGCACCCATGCGGGCGCTGGCATCATATCTGTCGGGGGGGATGATTCGGACAATCGACAACTCCACTTACGCCAGAGCCAATCTTAACGGCTCATGCCACAGTCGCAACCCCTGCCACCCACGGAAGAGTTGTTTGGTATGTTGAGGAAGTACTGGGTATTGGCAGGGTGGCAGGAGCTTGAAGATTCGGCCAAACGAGGGCGACGGGGATCGAACCCGCAACCTTCGGATCGACAATCCGATGCTCTAACCAATTGAGCTACGCCCTCATGGATAAAGACCGAATCTCCAAGCCCGCAAGTTTAGCCGCAGTGGGCATCAAATTCAACTCTGCTCCTGATGTTTGTCTTGTCTATATAGAAATGGCACACCACACTCTTGGGAGGCGGCGCTTTTCCCCTTGACGCATTAAAAGTGTTTCCATCCAACGGTTCTACATCGATCCGTTCTGGCATGACACTTATTTTGACCAGCGGGTGTCATTTCTATGAAGCACATTATTTTTATCCCCAACATTTTCGGTCACGCGGCAGGTCCGAGAGAAACCGGCGTGGCCGTTGGCTGTGGTGGCCGGCGATGCCTTGACTCAAGATTCGTTCGCCACGGACCTGCACCGCGGCTAAGCGGGTGAATTGGTTGATTCGCGGCCTTGGCTTTCAAAACCAGACAACGGCCACAAGATTTGGCCATGCCCTGATTCATGGGCCTGTGGACAGGCGCTTGCCGACGGCGCAAAAAAGCCATAAAATAAGCTTTTGTTGGTGGTTGGCTGGATCTGCGGAACATTCATGGCACGTAAGCGTAAAGAAATAATTGAAATTCTCCTGGAAATGGGTGTCCTGAAAGCCGCAGCGGTTGCGCAGGCCAATGCCGAAGCCGCTAAAACCAAAAAACCGGTTGAGCAGGTTGTTCTAAATCTCAAGCTCGCTTCGGAGGAAGATATCACCAAGGCTCTGGCCATTCAAAACGATATGGAATATATCGATTTGGATCAGAATATGCTGGCGGCCAGCGATTTTAAGCTGCTGCCGGAAGACATTATCCGTCGCCATCAGGTGTTGCCGCTGGGGATGGATAAGGGCAAGCTGCGTATTGTGATCAGCGACCCCAACGATCTGGAAACGCTTGAGGCTCTGCGGTTCCGCCTCAACAAGCCCATTGAAACCTGCCTGGCGGAAAAAAGCCAGATCAAACGCCACATCGATCGGTTATTTTCCGAAGAGCAGCGTTCCATTGACGAGATGGTTCGCCGCATGAGTGTAGACCGCGGCACGTCGATAGATGTGAAAGTCGGCGAAAAGAAAGAGACTGATGAAGCCCCCATCATACGCCTGGTCACCGCCATCATCACCGAAGCAGTGAAGGCCCGGGCCAGCGATATTCACATTGAACCGATGAAGGACCGGGTGCGGGTGCGCTACCGCATTGATGGCGTCTGTGTGCAGCGCGACAACCTGCGCAAGCAGGTGCAGGCACCGGTTCTGGCCCGGCTTAAAATCATGAGTGGCATGGATATCGCCGAAAAACGCGTGCCCCAGGATGGGCGCATTAAGATGGATGTGGACGGTACGGATATCGACTTTCGTGTGAGTTCCCTGCCGGCCTATCATGGCGAATCGCTGGTGCTGCGTATTTTGCGGCCGGATAATGTCAAAATCGGCATTCAGCGCATGGGCTTTGAAGAAGATGAATACCAGCGCTTCAAAAAAGTCATCAGCCGGCCCAATGGCATTTTCCTGGTAACCGGGCCTACCGGTTCGGGCAAAACCACTACGCTCTACGGGGCGATGGCGGAACTCAATACATCCGATCGCAAAATCATCACGGCTGAAGACCCTGTGGAATATAATTTCCCGGGTATTAACCAGTGCCAGGTACGCGAGGCCATCGGCCTGACTTTCGGGAAAATTCTGCGTTCCATGTTGCGGCAGGCGCCCAACATCATCCTGGTCGGTGAAATCCGCGATCTGGAAGTGGCCGAGGTTGCCATTCAGGCTGCCCTTACCGGCCACCTGGTATTTTCCACGCTGCACACCAACGATGCGCCGTCGGCCATTACCCGCCTGATTGACATGGGGGTGAAGCCGTTTCTGGTGGCCTCCTCCATTCAGGCCGTGATGGCTCAGCGCCTGGTCCGCACGCTTTGCGATCAATGCAAACAGGCCGACCTCGACCCCGATCGCCGCATGTTGTCGCTGCTGGGCTTTACCGAACAGGAACTGGCCGGGAAAACCATTTTCAAAGCCACAGGATGCGCAGCATGCAACAATACCGGCTATCGTGGTCGTATCGGTATATTTGAAATGATGATGATGACCAACGAGGTGCGCGAACTTGCCTTTAAGCGCTCCCCGGCCGGTGTGCTGCGCAAGGCCGCCAAAGCCACGGGCATGAAAACGCTGCTGGATGACGGCAAAGTAAAAGTCGTCAATGGTCTTACCACCGCCCGCGAGGTGGCCCGGGTTACCCAGGCGGAGGGTATTCTGGCGGATTAGGTGCGTGACCGGCACCATGCAGGGGGCTGGGAGTCAAGCCAATGCCGCGCAGGGAAAACGGGATCGTTTTTGTCTGATGGACTTTGCAAGCTGTTTCCTGTTTTAGGATTTTTTCATGTCACAAATGCACATAGACCGACTTCTGGAAACCACGATCAAACGCGATGCTTCCGACCTGCACCTGCGTGTCGGCCGGCCGCCGGTGCTGCGCATCAGCGGACATTTACGCGATCTGGCCACTAAAAGCCTGGACCCGGAAGATACCATGGCCTTAATGAAGGCCATCACTCCCGATCGCTGCCAGCAGGAACTCCAGGAAACCGGCAGTACCGACTTTGGCTTTGCCTTTGCCAGCGCCGACGGGTCGGCTAAAGCCCGCTTTCGCGTAGCAGCGTTTCGGCAAAAGGGCACTATGGCCATGGTGCTGCGGAAAATTCCTTACAAGCTGCTCACCTTTGATCAGTTGGGATTGCCCAAAATATGCGCGGAGTTGTGCCGCCGGCCGCGGGGATTGTTTTTAGTCACCGGTCCGACCGGTTCGGGCAAAACGACATCGCTGGCTTCTATGGTCAATTACATCAATGAAAATTTCGACCGCCATATCATCACCGTGGAAGACCCGGTGGAATATTACCATGACCATAAAAAAAGCATTATCAGCCAGCGTGAAGTCGGCGAAGGCAACGATGTTCCCACGTTTGCCGAGGCCCTGCGGCGAGCGTTGCGGCAGGATCCCGATGTTATTCTGGTAGGCGAAATGCGCGATCTGGAAACCATCAGTGCGGCAATTCGTGCCGCTGAAACCGGCCACTTGGTGTTTGGCACCCTGCATACCACGGGTTGCCAGGGGACTATTAACCGTGTCATCGACGCCTTTTCCGCCGACCAGCAGGAACAGATTCGCGTGCAGCTTTCCACCACCCTGCTGGCGGTCATCAGCCAGGCCCTGGTGCCGCGCTGCGATCAGGACGGCGTGGTGGCAGCCTATGAATTTTTGGTGGTAACGCCCGCTATCGCCAACCTCATTCGCGAAAATAAAACCTTCCGCATTGACGCCTTCATTCAAACTGGCCGTAAATTCGGTATGCAACTGCTCGATGATAAATTGCTGGAGCTTTTCCAGGCCGGAAAAATCAGCGCTGAAGATGCCGTGGACCGCGCCCGCAATCCTGCCGACCTCGCGGAGCGCATGGGCAAAAAACTCGACCGCCCCGACACCGAAAAAGATACCACGCCTCCCACCGGTACCCGGGGTCTTAAATGAGAAACCAGTTAGGCCGTTCGCCGTTATCATTTTGGAGCTCTTATGCCTGATCCCGTGGATCCCAGCAAACCACCCGAGCCGTCCAAACCCGCTGCCAGCGCGCCGCGGCCGGTCCGCGGCAAAATGCCGCCGGTGGATCAGCTCAAGGACCGCCCGCTGGGCCGTGTACTCATCAAAATGGGGTGCCTCACGCGCGAACAAGTCCACCAGGCGCTGGCGGTACAGCAGGAACAAAAAAACAAAAAAATCAACACTCCCCTTGGCCAGATCCTGCTGGAATTGGAACTGATCAACGCACGGGATCTTAACTTTGCCTTAGCGGCGCAGCGCGGTTTTGAATCCGTCGATCTTGAAGGCCGGGATATTCCCCCGGAAATTATCAAGCTGATACCCGCCCAGATGGCCACGGTTTACCGGGTTATTCCCCTTACGCACGATACGGCCACCAACACTTTGGCCATAGCCCTGGATTCCCCGGAAAACTTTCGTGTAGTCGATGATCTGAAAACCCTGATGGGTTTCAAGGTGGTGGCGTATATTGCCGAAGCCGGGGCGTTGGCCAAACTGCTGCAGCGCTATTACGAAAATAAGCAGGAATCCATGGCCGATCTGATGTCAGAAATCGGTACCGACGAAACCTTGGCCCAACTGCAAAACCGCGGCGATTCCATTGACTTGGAAATGCTCAAAGATCTGGCGGAATCCAACCCGGTGAAGAGACTGCTTAACATGGTGCTCATGCAGGCCATTAAAGAGCGGGCTTCAGATGTGCATTTTGAGCCTTTCGAGCATGAATTCAAGATGCGCTACCGCATCGACGGCGTGCTCTATGAAATGGTGCCACCACCTAAGTATATCGCCCTGGCCATTTCCAGCCGCATCAAGGTCATGGCCAACTTGGATATCGCCGAGCGGCGGTTGCCGCAGGACGGTCGTATTCCACTGGTGGTGCATAATCATCCAATTGATCTGCGCGTCGCGGTGCTTCCGACCGTATTTGGCGAAAGTATCGTTTTGCGAATTTTGGACCGATCCAACGTGTCTTTGGATTTGGACAAACTTGGTATGCGCGATGAGGACTTAAGCGTATTTCGTCAACTGGTGGACAAGCCCAACGGCATCGTTTTGGTAACCGGTCCGACTGGTTCCGGAAAGACCACCACACTGTATGCGGCTCTTAACGAGCTTAATTCCGTGGAAGACAAACTCATCACTACCGAAGACCCGGTGGAGTACGACATTGACGGTATCGTTCAGGTGCAAATTCGCCCGGAAGTGGAGTTAACGTTCGCCAGGTGCCTGCGTTCCATCCTTCGTCAGGACCCGGACATCGTTTTGGTCGGAGAAATTCGCGATAAAGAAACTGCTGAGATCGCAACACAGGCATCTCTCACTGGACACTTGGTTTTCAGTACACTTCACACCAATGATGCCCCATCCGCCATCGCCCGTATGTTGGATTTGGGTGTCGAACCATTCTTGATTACTGCAACATTAGAGGGGGTATTAGCCCAACGGCTTTGCCGAAGGATATGCGTCAACTGCAAAGAAGAGTTTCAGCCCAGTGAAGAGCAGTTGATGGAGCTTGAATTGTTACCCGCAGATGTCAAGGGAAAAACGTTTTATCATGGTCGTGGCTGCGGGGCTTGTAACAATACAGGCTACAAAGGGCGGCTTGCTATTTGTGAAGTAATGGTTCTCGATGATGAAATGCGCGAGATGATTATGAATCATGCTTCCACCAATATTTTACGCAATGCTGCAAAAAAACGCGGCATGAGAACACTTCGCCAATCCGGTCTTTTGGGCATCTTCGAAGGCCTCACCACCATAGAAGAAGTCGTCAAGCAAACCATCGTGGAAGAGTAATAGGGTGGCGAACAGCTTTCAGCGATCAGCAGTCAGCTTTGAATAAGGCTGTGCAGGTGTGAAGGATTTTCGAGTTCTAAACACTGTCTGGAATAAAGCCCATTGCCTGGTGCTGGCAGCTTACGAGGCGACGCGGCAGTTTCCCGTTGAAGAACGGTATGGATTAACCAGCCAACTGCGACGAGCCTGTGTCTCCATACCGACAAACATTGCCGAAGGGTGCGGACGCAACGGCGATGGCGAACTTGCCCGCATTTTGGAGATTGCCATGGGCTCCGCCAGCGAGACCGAGTACCTGCTTATGTTGGCGCATGATCTACACTACCTGTGTCAACCAGTGCTCGACCACCTCACGGCTGACGTAACTGAAATCAAGCGGATGTTGGCAGCCCTCATCGGAAAAATTAATGCCGACCGTCAAAAGCCGCGATCCGTTCGCTGAAAGCTGATTGCTGAAAGCTGACCGCTCAAAACCGTTGTCCCTCGCCCGATAACTTACCACTGCCAAGTATTTTTCGATAATTTAAGCTGTCCGGCACAGGCTTTTAGCCGTATTTAGATATGGATGGCGGTCCTGACGCCTGTCCGCCACCCGCAGGCCCGTTCCCCCCTTAAACGGCGGGCCGTTGTGTGCGGGTTATTGCTGGGACGGGCCTACCAACCTTCCTGCGGGCCGGAGCCGCCCGCCATTATATAGGAGTTTCCCATGCCTACCTTCCAATATGAAGCGATGAACGGGGCCGGTCAAACCGTCAAGGCGGAAATCGATGCCAACGATACCGCCGAAGCTACGTCTAAAATTCGCGCCCAGGGTTACTTTTTAACCAAGCCCGTGAAAGAAAAGGCCGGCAAAAAACCGCGCGGTGCCGGCGGACCCACATTGCCCGGAGCCGCCAAAAAGAAAAAGGGCTTCAGTGATATCTCCATCAACATCGGCAATGTTTCCACCAAAATTCTCACCGCGTTTACCCGCCAGCTTTCCACCCTGCAGGATGCCGGCTTGCCCATTTTGCGGTCCTTAAAAGTGCTCCAGCAGCAGCAAAAGCCCGGCCGCATGAAAGACACTCTGCTGGATGTAACCGCGGATGTGGAAGGCGGTACCAGCTTAAGCGAATCCATGTCCCGCCATCCCAAAGTGTTTGACAAACTGTACGTGAACATGGTGGCCGCCGGCGAAACCGGCGGCGTGCTGGATGTTATTCTGCAGCGCCTGGCGGAATTCATGGAAAAAGCCCAGCGGCTCAAACGCCGCATCAAGGGGGCCATGATCTATCCCATCGTCGTGATCAGCTTTGCCGTGTTAATGGTTACCGGCATTATGATTTTTGTGATCCCCAAATTTCAAAAGCTTTTCGCTTCCTTTAAGACCGGCTTGCCGGAAATTACCATTTTGTTGATGGAATTTTCGCACTGGGTGGCCAAGGAATGGGGCTGGCTGTACATTATCGGTTCGCCGTTTGCCATCTACCTTTTGATTAAACTCATCGGCAAAACCAAGCCCGGCCGCGTCGGTATTGACTGGCTGAAACTGCACCTGCCGGTGATGGGCAAACTGGTGGGCAAGGGCACCGTCGCCCGGTTTACCCGTACCCTTGGCACCTTGCTGGCCGCCGGCGTACCCATTCTGGAAGCCATCAATATTACGCGTGAAACCTGCGGCAACGTGATTTACCAGAAA
>JAJYDW010000077.1 GCA_021790385.1 Planctomycetota bacterium | reverse complement strand
CGCCGCCGAGATTGCCGCGCAGCAGGCTGCCCAGGCCAAGGCTGCGCAGGCCGCGGCACGCGAAAAGGCGGCTTTGGCTCTGGCGGCCAGACAGAAACTCGCTGCCGAGCAAAAAGCCCAGGAGATGCAAAAAGCTCATCAGGCCGCGGTTCCCATCCACGCCCCGGTAGCATCCAAACCAACGCCCACGGTGAAGCCTGCGCTACCCATGGAGTCGCTGGCACAGGTCAACGCCGCAAGAGCTTCACTCCTGGTAGTGGAGGCTGATGATGCAGTCAAGGCCGGTAAATATCATAACGCCATCACGTTGTATACAGCGGCTCTGGCGCTGAACCCGCACAATGTGGCTGCGCGGTTGGGCCGCCGCAATGCCAAAAAGCTTGCGTCCGGACAATCCGTAAGCTTGCTTTCCCAGACCATCTATAGCAACGCCATTTTAGCCCAGCGCGCACAGGTCATGTTTAACACTGCTTTGGATCAATCCAATGCGCAATTGAGAAGCGGGCATTACAACCTGGCACTCAACAGTGCGGATAATGCCGAGGCTGCGGCGAATAGTTCCCGCCATTTGCTTGCGCCACGCATGTATCACCTGATGATTGCGCGGGCCAAGCAGCAAATTGCTCTGGTACAGCAACAACAGGCAATGGCGCAAGCCGCGATTGCTAAAATTCAGGCGGCAAAAATTCAGGAATCTCAGGTTCAGCTTGAGGCCCGTGTGGCGGCGGAGCGGCGCATCCGCGTTAATGAATTGATGCAGACCGCCAATAATTATTACAAGCAGCAGCAATACCAGCACGCTTTGGATACCCTGGACCAGATCGTTGCGATTGATCCGCACGATTACACCGCCCGCTTCATGCGCCGGATGGTGCAGGACCAGATTCAATATACCAAGTACAACCACTACGCCAACCATCGTTCTCACAGCATTCAGGAAAACGAGGTGGCTAATGAAGAAGAGACGATTCCATATCAACGGCTGCTTATTTATCCGCGCGATTGGCCGGAATTATCGCGCATGCGCGAAGCCGAGATGACCTCTTCGGAATCGCCCATGGATCGCAAGGTGGACAAGCGGCTAAGCGAAAATGATCCGAAGATCTCCGCTTCCCAGATACCGTTTGAAAATGTCATTGACCTGCTGCGCAATCAGACGGGCCTGAACATTGTGGTGAACTGGAGCGCATTGGCGACTGCCGGTGTTGAAAAAACTTCGCCCGTAAGTTTAACCCTGCGCGATGTACCTTTTAAGAAAGTGCTCCAGATTGTGCTTCAGCAGGTGCAGGGCGGTGGTTCAACCCAACTCGGCTACAGTGTGGACCAGGGTGTCATTACCATCAGTACCAACGACCAGTTGGCCCAGCAGAAAGTGGTCCGGGTGTATGACATTCAGGACTTGCTGGTAAAAGCGCCAAATTTCAGCAATTTTCCGCAGTTTAATCTGCAATCTGCCACGCAGAATACCAGCACCAGTGTCAGCAGTGGCAGTGCCGGAGCGGCCAATAACCGAGGCAACCTGTTCGGCGGCGGAGCTGGCGGGGCGGGCAGTGCCCAGTCGACCACCACCAGCAAAAAGGCGATGGTGCGTGAAATCACCAAGCTCATTGAAAACACGGTGGATCGCAACACTTGGGTGGATAACGGCGGAAGTGTTGGTACCATTCGTGAGATCAGCGGCCAGTTGGTGGTAAGTCAGACTCCGGCCGCACAACAGAAGATTACCAGTTTGCTTCAGCAATTGCGTGAATCGCGGGCTATTCAAATTTCCATTGAAGCCCGGTTCCTGCTGGTGGGTACCAATTTCCTCAATGATTTCGCGTTTGGCTGGAACCTGTCGTTTCCGCAAGGCTTCTTTGGCCCGAATGTCGCACCGCTTACCATCGACAACAATACCGCATCGATTGCCGCACCAAAATCCACCGGTATTGTCGGTTCGTTGGGCGGCAATGGTGCCGGCACTGGAAATACCAGTCCGACCAATGCACTGGATATTTCCGGTGGAATACTTTCCAATTATCAGTTGAATTTGTTTATGCAGGCCACCCAGGAAGATGTGCATACCACCACGGTAACCGCGCCGCGGATTACGCTGTTTAACGGCCAGCAGGCGTACATTACCGTTGCCCAACAGCAGAACTTTGTTTCCAGCTTCACACAGTCTGTGGGCGGCGGCGGTATCAATGGCATCGGTGGCGTAGGTACGAATTTGAATATCTCCACCCTCACCACCGGTGTGGTGCTGGCGGTGCAGGCGACTGTCTCAGCCGATCACCGCTACGTGGTGATGACGCTTCAGCCGTCGCTTTCCACCCTTAACGGCCTGCAGACGTTTAACATCAGTGGACAAAGCACCGAATCGGCCACCACTTCGGGTATTCCATTAGCCGGTGGCTTTGTGCAGTTGCCGAATATTTCACTTACTGAACTGGCGACAACCGTGAGCGTACCGGACGGCGGCACATTGCTTATTGGTGGACAGCGCCTGGTGGGCGAGGTTGAAGTGGAATCGGGCGTACCCATTCTCTCCAAGATTCCGATTATCAACCGGCTCTTTACCAATCGCAGCTTTGTCCGCGACACCAAAGTGTTGCTGATTCTGGTGCGGCCGCACATTATCATTCAGAAGGAAGCGGAAAAGGCACAGTTCGGCCAGAATTACTGATCGGCCCGTGAATGGGTTAATGCCCCAACGTCCGCCAGATCGGCTCCAACAGTGCGGTCACGGCCGGGCTTAAGGGCTTGATCAGGAGAATTTCCGGCAGCATTCCAAGAATGATCGCCCCGGCAACCAGCAGCAACAATACGAGTCGCTCCGCCAACAGCAGAGGCGAAAAGTGGTGGAATTCCGGTTTGGGGCTTCCCAGGTAGATCCGTTCAAATGTCCACAGGATATATGCTGGCGTCAAGACCATGCCGACCGCGGCTAGAACTCCCATCATGACGGGCAGCGACCAGATCGTGGCCACAGGTGGTCCAGCCAGCATGCCATGCGCTCCTATGGAACCCAGAATGATCATCATGGGTCCTGCAAATAAACATAGTCCCGGCATACCCAATGCTGTCGCCATACCCAGCGCAGATGCTCCAAAAAATCCCGGCATCTGCCGGGCCAGACCGCCCAACCGGTTCAGATCGCAGTGATGGGCTCGATGTTCAATAATTTGGGCAATCCAGAGCGTAAGGCCCGTCGCCACCGCAAGTCCCATGATCTGCACCATCGCCCCTTCCAGTGTCATCTTGTTAAGCATGGCTACGCCTAATAGCACGTAGCCTGCCTGTGAAATCACCCAGTACCCCAGTAACCGTTTAAGGTCTGTCTGGGCTAACGCGCATAATCCACCGTAAATAATTCCGGCCACACCAAGGATGGCCAGCGGTAGATGATTCACCAGAAAGTCGTAGGGTAATAAACCCAGTAAGATTCTCAACATTCCATAAGTGCCGATGATGGCATTCACTGGAATTAACAGCATCGTCATACTGGTGACGCCTTCGGCCAAAGTGTCGGGAATCCACAGATGGAGGGGAAGAGTGGGTAGCCGCGTTGCCAGGCCGGCAAAAATTAAAAAGAAAATCAACTCGCCGTTGCCGGCCCCGGCCTGCCCCGGCTTGAAAAAGGTCAAAAATTTTGAGTTGTGTAAAAGCAGCGGTATGTCGAGACAGCCATGTTGAAAACCGATCCGCCGCGTCGCACTCAGCATGAGCATCACTCCCACAAAAATCAGGGCTGATCCAAGGCTCTGGAATAACGCGAATTTCATGGCTACGGTCTGACTGCGCTGCTTACCCCATAACGCAATCAGAAAATAGCAGGGAATCACACCCAATTGCACAAATACAGCAAAGAGCATTAAATCCAGAGAAACCAAGGATCCGATGGCCGCCGCAGCCAGAAAAATGAGCAAAATATAGAACCGTTTGGCTTCCTGTTGAATTTCCAGGCCGGCCAGACCGGCTATCAGTGCCAGAACCAGCACGAGCAACACCAGCGGCATGGATAAATTATCCACTCCCACATGGTAATACATGCCCACGGAGGGTAGAAACGGCATTCGCTGCTGCAATTGCATGGCCGTGTGGTAGGAGCCGGCTGCGGACCAGTTAAACAAATATGCGGCAGCAATACCGATCGCCAGCATTCCCGTTAACAGCATCAGCGAGGCCGTTCGAATTAACCGAACGCGGGAACTTGGTAATAACGCCAGGGGTAGAGAGCCTACTAACGGCAAGGCAATCAGGCAGGTTAGAATGGAACTGGAAGCGTAAATTGACAAAGCGAACTCCAAATCAGAGGATTAAATCAGCACCTTCGGCATTTTCCATAGCATGGCGCTTGCGGCTCCATACATAGGGGTGTTGTCTGCCACCGCTTGGATCCTGGTCGATGATGCCGACCCAGATCAGGCCAGTGCCATCGAAATTATGATGGCCGCTGCCACCATACCGGCACTGATAAGTAAAACCAGCCCACCTCGCACTCGACCGGAATTCAAAAAGCGCGACAATGGTCCGGGTATGGGAATGGCCATGATGTGGTCCCAGATTCCGGCGGACCAAGCCTCTTCCACCAAGCTCACCACCATGCCGGCCGCGCGCATAAATAACGCGGTAAAAATCAAAAGCAGTTCCAATACCGTCCGATCAAGAAATATCACCGCCAGTGCCAGGCCTTTCAGCAGTAATCCCGGAATTATCAGGGACACCTCTTTTAAGAAAAATTCACCGCGGAACCATATATATAACAGGTTGAGGCCGGGCACGCGACGCAGGCGATCCGCTATGGCGAGGCCCCGAAAGTACAGCACCAATGCGACCATAGTACCGACTACGGGAAGCCATAATTGCCAAGGTGCGGCTCCTATCATGGAGGGCGTGACAGGCTGTACCGCAAGAGTGTTGGGAGCCGCATGGGCCAACAGGGCGTTGATGCCGAAAAACGGTTCTTGGATACCCACCGCCAGCGCCATCAACAAAACCAACGGCAATGTGAGTACCGCCGATTCCCTGCTGACTGCGGGTGCAGGGGCAGCATTCCGGCCAGTACCGCCGAAAATCAACCACCACCACCTCCACAACACCAAACTGTTCAGACCCACCGCCGCCAGTGGTACCCAGTATAACAGGCGGCCAAAGCCTTCCAGTCCGCGGCCATAGTGATGCAACCAGATCAACTCGTGCGGCAATTCACCTGGTATTATCACATTCATCATCTGCGAACCGATGACCACAAAAACCAGGGCAGCACCGGCAGTCACGGGAAGCTTCTTCCACAAACCGCCCAAGGTTCGCACATCGCCTTGTCCGCCGGTGCATGCCAGCACCACGCCGCTTGCTGAAAATAATCCCAGTGCCAATGTCGTCCAGAGCATAGCATGCTCCATGGCCTGCACCCAGGCTCCAGAGCCAAACAGTAAAAAGCACCAGCCATACTGCCCACAGATAATCCACCATGTCATATGTTTAATATCTGTTTGAACCCACGCAGACAGCAGGGCCGTGCTCAATGTGGTACATCCCGCGATGGCCATGATCAAACGGGTGTCGAGCGTGAAAAACGGGTATAAGCGACCAACAATATAAATACCCAGCAGCGGTAGAATGGCACCGGTCAACAGGCCATTGAGCGGGGCGGGGGATTCCAGCGTGTCGAGTGGGCAGGCCTGAAACGGAAACTGCCCGGCCAAAGCCAGACCGAAAAGTACGAAGCCCACGCCGGACCAGGTTAGAAAATTAAGGCCCGCTGCAGATGGTCCGCTGCGAAAATGCAGGATTTGTACATAAGATTCAACTCCCAGTGCAGCCTGTAAGTGCGGCACAATAGTGGATAAGCCGGCTGGGTTGAACAGTTCTTCGCTGGTCAAGCCCGTCTGCGAGATCAGCAGGCTAACGGCAATCAAAAAACAAGACATACCCGCGGAAATCATGACTAATGATCTCCAGACTGCACCATTATGACCAGGGCGCGTCAATCCCACCAATACCACATATCCGACAATCGCAGCGACATAGGCCAATGCCATCAGGGCTAACAAGGTGGTCGCGAGGCAGGCCGCCATTGCGGCGAAAATAAACAGGCAAAGCAGGGCATAAAAATAGGGTGGTTCATCGCTTCGCTTAAGATACATCATCAGAAATATCTGCCCCGGCACGGCGAGTACCAGAATGACCATGAGCATCATGGCAGTCAACGGATCACCGATCATGCCGGCACCAGAAGTGTGTATCGTTGTCGATAACAGGGAGGTGGGCGAAGCCAGTTGTATCCAGGGGAGTGCTGGGAAAACAGAAGTCGAAAGGACATTGGTCATGGCGTGGCTGATATGTTCCACCAAGCCAAAAATAACGGTGGCCAGGCTTAGCAGAATAAAGCCGGTCGCCAGATAAGGCGAAGACGCTTTAAGATACCGCTGAAGCAGAGTCAGAATGACGGACCCCGCCAGTGGGATCAGCGTGGCGAGAAGAAATATCTCCGAAGATCTCAACATGGGCCAGGCGGCATCCTTTTTAACGACATCAGTTTACCGTGCTATGGAGAGTTCATCCAATGCTGCTGCACCGGCTGGAGGGGAACGGCTATAATATAACAGTAGGTCATTCAAGGAGCTTAACGATGACGGCATTCTTCAAAACTAACGCAGGGGTTATAGATCGTATTTTGCGTGTGGTCGTCGGAGTGGCAATTTTAAGCCTTATATTTGTTGGCCCGCAATCGCTGTGGGGACTGTTGGGCCTGGTGCCATTGCTGACTGGAATACTGGGTATCTGTCCAGCCTATTCCCTGCTGGGTATAAGCACCTGTCCAAGCCGTTCCACCAAGCAGCCTTCGGCACCTCAATGAATGGTGTGTGGCATCGAGGAAGATTAGAAGATGGCTTCAAATCTTCGCGATCAAGATGCTGGTGTTGTGGCCGCCAAAGCCGAAGCTGTTGCTCATGGCATAACTTATTTGAGCTTCTCGGGCATGATTGGGAATATAGTCCAGATCACATTGCTCGTCAGGTTCATCATAGTTAATGGTGGGGGGCAGCAGGTGCCGATCCATGGCCAGACAGGTTATGGCCAGTTCAATGGCCCCGGAGGCTCCGAGACTATGGCCTAAAGCGCCCTTGGTGGAACTGATGGGAATCTTTTTCGCGTGGTGCGCGAACACCGTTTTGACAGCATGGGTTTCAGCCAGATCTCCCAGAATTGTAGATGTGCCATGCGCGTTGATGTAGCCCACCTGTTCCGGTTGAGTGTTGCCTTCGCGCAGGGCTTTTAACATGGCCTTTGCGGCACCAGCGCCGGTCTCATCCGGGGCGGTGATGTGACAGCCATCACCCGTGGCACCGCAACCCACCAGTTCGGCATAGATTTTGGCTCCGCGGGCTTTGGCATGTTCATATTCTTCCAGCACCACAATGCCCGCCCCTTCCGACATTACAAAACCATTTCGATTCTTTTCAAAGGGGCGGCTGGCCTGCTGAGGTCGGTCATTCCATATGGAAAGAGCCCGCAAGGCACAAAAGGCCGCCAGGCCCAGTTTGGTCATCGCAGCTTCGGCCCCGCCGGAAAGCATGATATCTGCTTCGCCGTACTGAATGGAATGAAACGCATCCGTAATTGCATTGCCGGATGTGGCACACGCGGTAGCCGTCGCCGACACTGGACCTCTAAGTCCCCATTGAATGGACAGATTGCCTGCGGCCGCATTGACCATCAGGCGGGGAACGGTAAAAGGAGATACACGGTCGACGCCGCGAGCCAGCATTTTATCGTATTGGATTTCCATCTCTTCAATGCCGCCGATACCGGAGCCTACAATCACCCCGCAGCGATCAGTATTTTCCTGTGCAAAATCCAGGCCCGAATCCCGCACGGCGTGAATACCCGCCACCATGCCGTATACGCTGAAGCGATCAAGTCGTTTTATTTCTTTGGCGGAAAGAGATTTTTCCGGGTTAAAATATTCGCTGGTGATTTCCCCACCTATTTGAGAAGAGTACCCACTCACATCAAAACGAGTCAAACGCTGGATACCGCATTGGCCCGCGTTTAAACGCTTCCAAAACATATCCAAATCATCACCCAAGGGTGTTACCACCCCCAAGCCGGTTATGACAACTCTTCGTTTTGACATGTAAAGGGGCTACTCCAAAGCTGCGGCCCGCTTCCAGGAGAACATGCTCCAGGAAGATTCAAAAAATTCCGGGAAGCCAGCATCACTGCTGCGGCTTTTGCAGTTTGGCGGCAATCGTCTTGATATAGTCAATGGCCTGCCCAACAGTCTGTATTTTCTCGGCTTCTTCATCCGGAATGGACATTTCGAATTCGTCCTCGAATTCCATGACCAGTTCAACCGTGTCGAGGCTGTCGGCATTGAGGTCGTTGACGAAGCTGGTATCGCGGGTTATTTCCGCTTTATCCACCCCCATCTGTTCGGCCACAATATCAATTACCTTCTGTTCGATTTCATCAACTTCAGCCATAAATTTAAGGCCTCCAAAAAAAGCCAACCAACCAATATTCAACTCAGCAACAACTGAAGCCAGCCCCACACGGTGCGGACATTCACTCGACGCAATAGATTACCCTAATTGGGCATAATTGGCAACGCCACCCCAAAGGAACATTCAGCTTCATACACGCTTGAGCAAACTCACGACACCGTATAAGCCTACCATGTTTGGTGCAACTCGGCAATGGCCCGCCGGCATGTGAGCCGCAAGGGTGTGGCCAGAGTTGCCCTGCCAAGCAGTGCCTTATTTATCGCATAGCGCTACATGCTCATGCCACCATCCACCACGAACACCTGTCCGGTGATATATCCCGCATGGGGGCCGGCCAAAAACGCCACCATCGCCGCAATGTCTTCCGGTGTGCCGAAGCGGCGCAGGGGAATAAGGTCCAGTACCTTTTCCTTAATCTGTGGCGGGAGTACTTCAGTCATATCTGTGGTGGTAAAGCCGGGGGCCACGCAATTGGCGGTAATCTGCTTACCAGCCAGCTCACGGGCGATGGATTTGGTCATGCCGATGAGTCCCGCCTTGGAGGCCGAGTAATTCACCTGTCCGGCGTTACCAATAATGCCGGAAACCGAGGTAATATTAATAATTCGGCCAAACTTGGCGCGTATCATGGCTCTTGCCGCCGCTCGGGCCGCCACAAATGCCGACTTCAAATTGGTGCGTATGACTTCGTCAAAATCAGCATCATCCATACGCATGAACAGCCCATCGCGGGTGATGCCCGCATTGTTGACCAGAACATCCAGTCGGCCATGCTTTTCAATCACCGTCTCAATCGATCCGGCCAGAGCGGCCGCATCGGCAATATCCACCACCATCGCTTCAACATTGTGTCCCAAGGCCGCTGCTGCTGTCGCAACGGCAGAGAGTTTTTCCGCACTGCGTGCCACGGCCACCACATGATAGTCCGCCGCCAGGGCCTGCACTATTGCAGCGCCGATCCCGCGGGATCCACCAGTAACGTAGGCTACAGGTTTCGCATTTGCCATAAAGTTTAGCCCTTTACTCACCGCGGCCTGCCGAGCGGCCGCCAGTTTAGAGTGACAATCCTTCAACAGTGGAGATATTTTTCACCCGGGACTGCCGATCAATCTTCTTCATCAGTCCGGTTAGCACGCGGCCTGGACCAAGCTCGGTAAAGTCCTGTATACCATCAGCGAGTAACCTGCTCATGCTTTGTGCCCATCTGACCGGCGACACAATTTGTTCCACCAGGAGTCGGCGGATTGAAGCCGCATCGGTGTGGGGGGTGGCCGTGACATTGCTGATGACAGGGACTTTGGGAGCGACAATTGCGGTGCGATCCAGAATGCTCTCCATTTGCCCGGCCGCTTCCGCCATAAACGGCGAATGAAAAGCCCCGGCCACACTTAATTGCATCGCCCGAACCCCCTTTTCCTGGGCTACCTGTGAAGCCTTCTGGCAGGCTTCCACGGAACCTGAGAGTACCACTTGTCCCGGGGCGTTGAAATTGGCACAAACAATTACGCCTGCATCGCGGCTCGCGTGAGCAATCGCCTCAGCAGTCGCATCATCGGCACCCACCAGTGCCAACATGGTACTGGGGCGGGCCAAGGCCGCCGCCTGCATCAGCTTGCCCCGCGCCTGCACCAGTTTTAAGCCATCAGCAAAGCTAAATGCCTCTGCAATATGCAAGGCGGTATATTCGCCCAGCGAAAGTCCCGCCAGCATATCCACACTGGTCGGCAGTTTCTTCAGACTTTCCAGTGTGCGATAAATGGCCACGCTGGTGACATAAATGCCCACCTGGGCCTGATCCGTAGCCTGAAGTTTATCTTCCGGGCCGTCAAAACACAGGCTGCTTAGCGAATAGCCAAGCGCGGTATCCGCTTGATCGAATACCTGACGGGCGGCTGCATGAGCCTGGTAAAAATCCTTGCCCATACCGACGTGCTGGGCACCTTGTCCGGGACATAGTATGGCCGTTTTCATAGCGATTCCGAAACCCACATGACTTACAAACGGATGGTGGCCGACGCCCAGGTCAAGCCCGCGCCAAACGCGAGTAAAATAATCCAATCTCCCGATCCGCAGCGACCGGTTCGCATCGCTTCATCCAGCGCGATGGGGATGGATGCTGCGGATGTATTGCCATAGCGATCTATGTTCACCATCACCCGGTTCCGTGGAAACCCCATTTTTTCCGTGGCGCTGTCAATAATGCGCACATTGGATTGATGTGGTATAACCAGTCGCACCTGCTGTGCGGTCAATTGGCAATCCAGCATCGCCTTTTCCAGACTCACGGTCATCTGATGCACAGCGAATTTATATACTTCACGGCCGTTCATCTTCAAATAATGTTGTCGGGAAGCAATCGTTTCCAGGCTTGCGGGTGTACGCGAACCGCCCGCCGGCACATGAATAAATTCTCCACCGCCACCGTCGGCACCCAGCGAGAAGGCCTGCACTCCCAGGCTCGTATCATCGTGGGCGCTCAACACTGCCGCGCCCGCTCCGTCACCAAACAAAATACAGGTACCACGATCGGTATAATCCACCAGCCGGGAAAGGGTTTCAGCACCGACCACCAACACATGCTTGCAGGCCCCGGAACCAATAAATTGGCTGCCGACAGACAAAGCGTAGACAAAGCCGGAACACGCCGCTCCAAGATCAAATGCTCCAATATGCCGTTGGATACCGAGCTGATGCTGCAATATACATGCAGTGGAAGGGGTGACCATATCCGGCGTCAACGTGGC
>JAJYDW010000028.1 GCA_021790385.1 Planctomycetota bacterium | reverse complement strand
GTGTTCAAGGTACGTTAGCTATCCATTACTCACCCTTGCGCCACTGGGTATTGCTACCCCGTGCGACTTGCATGCCTTAGCCACGCCGCCAGCGTTCACTGTGAGCCAGGATCAAACTCTTCAATTATATGCTGTTGAATTCGGCTACTTGCACTTTCGCGCTTTGGCCGGTTCTATCTGCATGTTGAAGGTTTGCCTATGGCAAAGCCTATTGCAACATCCCGGAATCGGGCTGCTGCAACCCACATCAAACCACTGACGCCGGCTAGAGCGGGCGGTTTGATGCAGTATTTCAGGTTTCTCAAAGTGACTTGGCTCGAAACTCGAAATCTGGGAGGATTTCGAGTTCGATAAAATCGACTTGCACACGAGAGTGCCTGATTCGCACAGCCGTTAAACTGTGCTATTCATGACGCAGGCCGCCTTGCGATTTCTACCATTGCTGATACAAACCGTGTGCTGCAAATTCAGCCTGCCACATTCTCGTGGCGTCCAATCCATGTTCACTTGTCAAAGAGCAACAAAAAGCTTATCCCGACGCTTCGCCGTATTTTACCGAACCCCTCATCGGGTCTCCGGCATCATCCGGCAATTTCGGATAGCCGACATATATCGGCTATCTATCGCGCCGCTCATCACCACTGCAATTTCGCCTGGTGTTTAGCTCCACGATGTCAGGTTCATTTTGCAAACCCGACTTGGGAGGGTCATATTACCACGCCGCTAAATTCTGTCAAGCGTTCTCAAAACCCTGTAATCTTCAGGTGTTTTCAGCGCTTGCTTGAACTCTGTTTTAACTCTCCTGAACCGGCCTTGCCACTGGGCAACCAACCAGAGCCTTGCATTATTGACGAAGATCAGTTTTTCGTCAACTGCACACTTCATCAACCCTGCCTTGAAGATGATAACCACCTGGCAAAGTCTTTGCAAGTAACACCGATACAGCATCAGTGCGGTAACAACTTCATTACCAGCAGCACTCACTCAACCCTCGCTTATATCTTAGCCAATGTTTTACAGAAAGCAAATCGTTTAGCCATCGCGGGCTTGGACAATGTTGCACAATATCAGCGCAGGCACGACACCACGATCGTTGCACCAGACACGAACAACATTCCCCAGTACAAGCCGGTTTTGTATTGCTTCAGGCGGAAACGGAATAACAGATTGTCGGCATACGCGATGGTCCGACACCGCCAATCTAAATTATTCGCCCCGACATTTAGGGGCTGTCAGGAAATAAAGTGTATGAATACAGCGCAGGAGTTTTGGCGGATGACCAGGCACGAGCGACGCGCATACCCTGGCCATGGGTCTGTAAGAAGCGACATGCAATGCCCCGCTACCAAAAGCCCGCCGGATGGTACAGGTTATTCCTTGACAGCCCCTTTACCTGTGATTCCGCAACACCATTCGCAGCAGTGCCGGACTGATTGCCTGGGAAAAATTGCAACGACAAGATCAAGTGACGCATGTACCGGTAACCCACGTATAAGATGTGGCGGCCGGCCCACCATCGCCGGCGCAGCCATTCCCGGCAATGCCCGCGATTACCACCAAACAATAAAACCACCGTGCAAAAATAAATTGCTGTCTCCCGCACCATATTTGCGGTATCATTGCCCCATTTCACCGGCTGCGGAGGCGAATTGTTATGCCCGATCAACCCCCCAAACCCCCCGATATTAACACGCAAATGTCCGCCGAACGCACCATGCTGGCCTGGATTCGCACCGGCCTGGCCCTGATGGGATTCGGGTTTGTGGTGGCCAAATTCGGGTTGTTTTTGCGCCGCCTGGCCCAAATTCAAAACCTCCACATGGCCGCACCCCGCGGCACATCTTATTCCCTTTGGATCGGCGTTTGCCTGGTGCTGGTGGGTGTGGGCGTGAATGTATTTTCCGCCATTCGTAACCGCCGCCTCATGGCCGTGCTGCAACGCGGTGAAACCCCCACCAAACCCCAGGCCCCACTGGCTTTTTACATCGCCCTGATTATGGCCGCCATCGGCATCGCCATCGCCATCTATCTGGCCAAGCTGCAGCCGTAATATCGCCAGACCTTTTAGTCTGGCTCACGGTAGCTTTGCACCTGGCTGTCCAGCCGCCATTTTCACCCCGGGGCCGCAAAACAAACGGCGGTGATCAGGCTTTCACCCAATCACCGCCGAATGCCGGTAGTTCGCCAACGCACCAGAAAAACCAGGCCCACCCCGCCAAGGGCGAGGCGGGTCATTTCCCCCACTTACGCCCGCACCCGCCGCCTTAACATCGCCAGACCTCCCAACCCCAGGGCCAACGTCACCAACGCCGCTGGTTCGGGGACCGGATCAATCGCCGCTGGTTCGGGGACCGGATCAATTGCCAGCGGGGCGGTGCCCGTGGCGTACGACTGAACGATCGGCGCATAAGCGGTAATCGTTTCATTGAAACTAGCCAAGGTCTGACCCGAGGATCCGATGTTGGCCGCGAAATCAAAGGTCTGCAGCGCCCCGTTGTCCATCGTCACCAGAGACCCGTCATAGGTGCCAATGGTGGAATAAATGTGGGAAACGGCCGTATTTTGATCGCTGTATGGCGAGCCGTCTCCCCAGTCGATTGATATGAGAGCCGATGCCGCCGATACATTGCTCAAGTTGAAGGTAAGCGTCCCACCCGCCGCCAGATTTACCCCGCCCAGATTGGTGTTATAAAGCGGCACGTTGGCATAGGCGGCCAGCGTCGCCGGGGCCGTGTGGCCAACAGCCACAGTGGCAGTGTAGCTGTATTCGGGCGTGGTTGCCGCCGCCACCGCCCCACCGTTAGGGGCCTTGTTGGCGCTGTTGTTATTAACGGTACCGCCGCGAAAGGTCCCATTGTTGCCAATGGCGCTTAGGCTGTCTTGGAGCGTCTTCGGGTCACTAATTGGCGGGCCGCCCACGTTTGGAAACCACGCATAACTGGGAAGCGAAATGCCCGCGGCCCCAGCGATTTTCCCGGCCCAATCGACGCAATTATTATCCAAAAGGTTGTAATTCGGCGGCGCGGTGATGTCCCCCCTGATAGCCGCAGCCGCCGAGTTGTACTGCGCGGCCGTTACGGTGTAGCAGATCTGCCAGTCCCAGGCGTGGGTGGCGTTGCTGGAAATGGACCCGTTGCCGCCCAGCGCGCCGAAAACACCCTTTTGGGGAGAAAACCCGTAGACCAAATTGGGATTATTGGCCTGCGGACCGCTGGACGGCACAAGCTGAATAAATGCATGGCCGCTGGGGCTCCCCACGGAGGGACTTTGCACATAAACGCAAATCATGTGCGACCAAGCCATGCCGCACGAACCGGCCATGACCAGAAGGCCTATAAACAGTCCCAGCCGAGACGGCACCCATCGGCGCTGGACGAGGGCACCTGCGGCGCGGTCCGAAAACCACCCGCCGCGCCAGCCAAACCGATTAGCATTGTGACCATGACTCATGGCAGCAACCCTTTTTAAACCCAACCCCATTCCAAAAATCCGCCAAGCCACGCAATATGGCGGTGGAATCTTTGATCCGCATCCCGCGTCCGCTTCCGCGCCGACACGGGTTGCACTACCTCGCCCGGCCGTTTATAGAACTGCATAACGCCGCTTGCCATTTTTCCGACCGCAAACGCCCGACCTTATCTGGCCCGCAACCAGTGCCGACGCGCCAAGAGTGCTAATCCACCCAAAGCCAACAGTCCTAAGGCCGACGGCTCCGGCGTGGCAATGGTCTCGCTTTGGCCGGGGCTAAGCGATCCCGGGTTGGGCAGGGCTGTGAAGGGCGAACCTGGCTGGCCCGGTGGTGGGTAGTCATTATAATTGAGACTATCCAGAGGAATTTGGCTGTCGCTGATGAAATATCCGTAATCGGTGAAAGTATCCGTGCCCGGGCCGTCGTTGGTCACGGTAACCGGCGATGACGGTGTGCCCGTTAAATAGGGCATCTCGTACCACTGCCCGACGGTCGGTCCGGGGTCGGTACTTCCCAGAAACAGCACCAAATCCTTCGTGCCGGTACCGGCAGTCGGCACAGCCCATCCGGGCACGATCTGCGGCGGCGCGGGCAAGACTGACGTAGTAGAGTTTGTACTATTGGTCCACGTGAGCGAGGTCGGCGCCAGCCAGTTATTATTTGACAGGGCATTGATCAGGCCGAAATGGCTTGTGCCCACACCGTTAATAACGGCGTAATTGGCCCAACTGGCTGGAGTACCGTATGTTCCCGCGCTGCCAGCATAGGTGACCGTGGTCATGTTGGTGACGGAATTGTACGCGGAGTTGAGAGTACCGCTCAAAAATGGATTGGTGCCCGCGTAAGATTGGGAACTGATTGTACCTGTCTGATTGCCCGCAAAGGTCACCTCCAGATCGTTCCAGCTTCCGGTGGGCACCGGGATAAATGCATTCCAACATTCACCCCCTCCACCGCTTGAAGCGGTTCCGAAAACCGCCGGAGCACTGGCGACCATGCCGGCCGCCGCAATTGCCACCACCGCTGCTCCTGAAAGGAGAGATTTTCCAAAAAAACTGCCGTAACGTACCATGATATGTTACTCCTAAACCGTAGTTCCCCTCATCCGAAGCAGAAAACCCCTGTATTCACAGGGGTTTTCTTATTTTTTGCCCTTTACCGTACTGGGTACAATCCCAGAAGTTTCAAGGCTCGCTCCTGCAACGGTGTCGCATCACTGATCACCGTGAACGTGGCTTCCTCGACGTTTCCTTTTATAGCTTCAGCGGTTTTGGCCAAAGGTTCCGCTTCAATACAGCCGTTCGCATCCATGAATGTTGATAACAAGGTTTGGCGCAGCAAGAATATTCGCCAATAGGCAAAACGGCCTTCAGCAGGCCGTTTGCTATACCACATCAGTGAATATTGGCCTGAGTGCAGATCATTGGCCAAGGCTCGCTCTGCTCGGGCCAGATCATTTTTAACCGTTCACGAAGGGGCCGGGCAAGCTGGAAGCCTGCACCACAAGAGGTACCCCTGCTCTTGGGTATGCCGTAATTACCGTAGCTCTGGCCTATAGGCATGGCCGTGAACGGGTACGATGGTTTTAGATTATTTTGCGGCTGCAGCTTGGGCTTTACGTTGCCATTCCATGGCCTTGGCGTGGTCTTGCGGCACCCCACGCCCGTTTTGATAGCACCAAGCTAGCCAATTCATGGCGTTGGCGGACCCTTCGGCCGCGGCTTTGCGGAACCACCCAACCGCCCCCTGGTCGTCCTCCATCACCAGTTTCCCCTTCATACACATTGCACCCAAGTCAACAGCCGCCGCCACGGAACCCTCCGCCGCCGCCTTGCGATACCATAATATTCCTTTGCTGATATCTAGATGATAATATGCCAGTTTAATGCCGTCTATTTGGCCGTAGCAATATCGGTCCCCCAGGCTAACCATCGCATGAACGTTGCCTTTATCCGCTGCACTATGAAACCAGTACATCGCCCGGTAATTCCAGGCGGCAACCCCATAACCGTGCAGATAGCAATATCCCAGGTTATCCATGGCGGTGCTGTCGCCGCTGCCCGCGGCCTTCTTAAACCAGTGGACCGCCAGTTTATAGTTCCGGGCCACACCTTTACCCGCGTAATAATCAAATCCCATCTGATTTTCCGAAAAGCGATCTCCCGATCGCGCCCACCACAACGTCGCCTTGACCTGGTCTTTGGCCACGCCAAATCCTTGCTTATAGTAATATGCTAGCCATCTCATACACAATTTGGAACCTTTTATCGCGCCCGTTTTAAAGAGCCTGGCGGCGACGCTGCGGTCCTCCGGCACCCCCACACCCCACGCATACATAACCCCCATGTCGCCATAGGCCGCGGCCAAGCCGCTCTGAGCAGCCTTTTTATACCAAGCCATGGCTTTGACATAATCACGGGCCACAATTTTACCCTGCCGATAAATTCGCCCCAGCGAATACATCGCTTGAACGGATCCATACTTCGCCGCCTCGTGAAACCATTTCAACGCCTCGGCGTTGTCCCGTTTGATGCCGGAGCCGACAAGGTAATCTACAGCCAGTTCATCCATGGCCGCCGGCCAGCGCCTCTCCGATGCCTGTTTTAGCAAGGCCACTGCCTTGACCAGATTGGTGGCGGTGCCACGTCCATCCTCGTAACGCATAGCCAGTTTGTATACTGCGGAAGCATCGCCCGTCTTGGCCAGCCATTTGGCCGCCATAAAGGTATTGTACATACCGCCCCACCCATTGTGGTATAGCAAATATAAATCGTACCTGGCGTTATTAGAACCCTCTTTGGCGGCAAGTTCCCAGCACCGCTTCGCCCGCACATAATCCGGTGCAAAATGAAACGGAATGCCACGTCCGGCGGCAAACATAATTCCCAGCCAGCGCTGCGCGGAAACATCCCCATGCGCCGCGGCACGCAACCACCAGGTTTGAGCCTGGCTATAATCCAGTGGCACACCCGTAGCCCGGTAATACGCCATCGCCAAAACGCTCATCGCTTTGGCCGATCCCAGATGGGCCGCCCGGCGATACCACCTGAGAGCCTTGCTCGCGTCCGGGGCTTTTCTCCCAAAATACACATCGCCAAGACGCCGCATGGCCCGCCTATCACCCAGGCCGGCACCTTTGCCAAACCAGTGTATCGCAAGCTCATCACCCTTTGCGCCCATGCGCCAATAGTGCAATCCTAACTTATAGCACACATCTACATAATTCTGCGATCCCAGCAGAGCCTGGTATTTCCGAGCCTTAAGCGCATTTTTCGCCACGCCGTCGCCATCCCTGTAACAGGTCATCAAATCGTAAAGCCCGGCTTGATTTCCGGCCGCGGCCGCCCGGCGATACCACCGCACCGCCTCCTTTGGATTCTTGGCGACCCCCAGACCGTTATCGTAAAAATAACCGATGTTATTCAACGCCCCGCCGCAGCCCGCGTGCGCCGCTCGGCGATACCACGCCAGAGCCTTGGGCAAGTTCGCTGCCACCCCCCCGCGCCCCTTTTGATAGAACAGTCCAATTGCATCCATGCCGCGGCCTGATCCGGCCGCCGCCGCTCGACGAAACCACTTCAGCGCCGTGGCATCGTTGCGAGCCACCCCGCTGCCATCAGCATAAAGCCAGCCGATGGCAGCCATGGCATCGCCGTAACCTACTTTGGCTGCCTTGCGGAACCACGACATGGCGACATGGTATTTGTACAGGCCCGGCAGGGTATCTTCATAGCCAAGCGCTCCCATTGCGGCCATAGCCGCGCCGGAACCTTCAGCCGCCGCTTTTTGAAACGCCTGGATGGCAATGCCACGATCGATTGGCACTCCGCCCGGGCGCGTGGGCGGCGGCCCGCCCAGCGGCGCACTCCACACCGGCAGGTAATTGGGCCGCGTTACCTTGCCCCAGGCATAAAGCCGCCCCAGATAAACCATGGCGATTTTGGACCCGCCTCGGGCCGCCGTTTTCAGCGCTGCCACCGCCTCCGCATAAGCCGCTGCGGGGGCATGGGCCAAAATGACCGCGACCGCATCCAGTGCTACGTCATGGTAGCGGTGCAACCGCACATCGCACCTCATCCGGCCGGCCAAGGCCAAAATATTTTTCCCATCCACACGCAAAACCTGCTGGTAATCGGCCATGGCCTGGGGCCACTGGCCGGCATGGCGGCGGCACCGGGCACGCAGCAGATACATCGCCGTTGGATGTGCACAATGCAAAGCCAAAAGACCGCTGCCATCGGCGATGGCTTCCAGGTACTGCCCCTGCTGCATTTCAATTTTCATACGTATCATTCGCGGCAGGCAGAGATTGCCATCGCGTATGATCGCAGACCGGCAGTCGGCCAGGGCACCGGCTATATCGCCCAGGTGAAAGCGTAGTTGGGCCCGACCTGCCAGCACCTCGGCGGACTTCTGGCCATGCTGAATTTTCCGTGTCAGCTCCGCCAGAACCGCTAATTCCCCCAGACGGTGTTGAACCCGCTGTAAACCGCGGACCGCGGCGGAATTTTTCGGAAAGGTGATGCGTGCCTGCGCATAAGCTGTGCCCGCTTGCCGGTAGCGCCCCAGGTGAAACAGCGCCCGGCCCAGACGAACATACTCATACGACTGGCAGCGCATCAGTCGCTGGGCGGTAGCAACATCGTACGGGAAGTTCGGGTTGGCCAAAGCCGCGTAAATACCAAGGATTTTCCGATAATCGCGAACTGCCAGATTCCAATGGCCCGTCAACACTTTCAGCCGGGCCCGGCGATTGTAACGTTCGGTAAAACTTATACCCACATTCATGGGCAAATACAGTGCCGCCATCGCCTGCCTGCCCCACGCGTTTGCAGGTAAAATCTGCTGATAGAGCCCGTTGGCGTATTCATTCCGCGGTTGCACTGCCCTTGTCATCTCGTAGGCTGTGGGTTGCAGAGCCAATATGTTCTGGGCCACCGCCCAAAGCCGACGGTCATGGCCGGCGTGAAGCTCTGCCTGGGCATGTTGAAGATAAAAGCGCAAAGCCCAATACATCGCAAAGCGGTGGTGAACTCGAGGTTCGCCGATCAGCCGCTCGGCCCTGCCCACATGCTTGATCCAGCGGGTAAACACTTGCTGTTGACGGTTGAAAACCTGCCACGACAGGCCCGGCTGTTTGACCGTACCAGGCCTTAATGCTACCGCCAGCATCGCATCGGGCGGTACGTGGGCATTCACCGCGGTCAGACCCCAGCACCATGCGCCGGCCAGCCCCATCGTCTGCTGCCCATGGGCGGTCTTGCGCCAGTGCTGCAGCATTTGCACATAATCTGCATCGGCCCGGATCTTCGCCCTGGCCGCCGCCTGGTCGGACGCCAGCGGCAACATGCCCGAAAGCTTACGTAACTGCTGCAACAGCGCCAGTGCCTGTTGATGAGCGGCACCTTCGGCCGCCACAATCTGCTTTTTTGCCAGGCTGTAGGCTGCAGATTTCCGGTCTTTACGCAGTGCCAGAAACGCCCGCCACCAGTCAATGGCCTGCCATTGGTGCCCCGGCAAATGACTTTCCACCACCCCCAGCAGGAATAGCACGTCAGGCCGATCCGGTGCGATTCGCCAGGCCTGTAAAAAACTCGCCCGGGCCTGGCCCCACTGTTGTGCTTTGGCCGCGGCCCGCCCCTGTTCCATGGCCGCATCAAAGTTGGCCACATCACCCGGCGCTGGATGTAGTTGCGGCAACATATCCGCCATCGCCACCCGGCCAGGCAGCCAGACGAGCAGCACCAGGAGCAACGCCATTGTCAACCGCCGCGTTGGATGTTTGTTCATATCTAATTCCCGGAAAAATTAAAACAGCTCAAGGTTTAGCGCGGCAACTGCGGCAACATTTGCTTTACCAACTGGCGTTGATCCACCAGCGTTTTCATCCGGTTGGAAATCGCTTTTAGATCCTGCAATTGCTGATCGGTTTCGGTGCCCAGTTGATGTTCGCTGCCGCTAAGAACCAATAGCGCAAAGCCCGCCTCGCCTTCCGCATAAGCAGCCCGCGCCACTTCCACGGCAGGTTTGGCAAAATCAAAGCTGCCGGCCTCCGTCCATACCGCTTCCTGCTTCGATTCAACGGTGCCCTGTTGCCACAGGGCCAGTGATTTTTCCGCCGCCTCCACCTTTTCTTTCGCATCCATGACTGATTCAACCGCCTCGGCAGTCCCCAGCCGGCTCATCGTGATCGGAATGTCTTCCAACTGCTGCTGAATTTCCTCCTCGGGCACGCCCGCGGCCTCCATGTTTTTTACGCACTCCTCCACCAAAGCCCCTTGATCTCCGACAATGCCCTGATGCAGCATGGCCTTGCCGGCGTCGGAAATTTGATCCAGCTTCAATTCCTTGAGTTGATCCATGAGGTTCTTCATCAACTCGGCCTGAGCTTCCTTTGACATATCTCCTAGCTGCTCAAAATCGTCGGCGCGAACGTTAAAGCCCAGGCCCGCCAATTGAGCCTTAATTGCGGCAATCTGCCGGTCCAGATCGCTGATCATCTTCTGGGCCTGATCTTGCGTTGCCGGGGCCTTAAACAGGGGCGGCGGTGCTGCCGTTGCCGCTGCCGCTGCGGCGGCAAGCTCTCCACCACCCGGCGGTACCGTTGGATTTATCCCCTGGGCTACACCGATATTTACTACGTCCGTATTGGCATCCCGTAAGTCCACCACGTTTGAATCCCACAACGCCGGGTCCATAGGGCCGGAAAAGGCCGATCCGGCGGCATCGGCCGACGTCTGCCATACCTGGTTGCCATTCTGATCGATAAAATTCTGCATCTTTTCAGCAGCACGCTGCTGGGCCTCCTGGGCGGCACGGGCCGCAGCTATCGCCGCCAGCCGTTGCTGGGCGCTTTGCAGATTGGCCCGCATAATGGCATCGTCGGGCGCATAAGTTAAGGCTGTCTGAAAGTAGCGCAGCGCCCCGTCAAAATCGCCGTTGGCGAACAATGCACAACCCTGACTGTTTTCAGCCCGTGCCAGGCTCGACCGGACGGTACCATCGTTGGGGTTAAGCTCCAGTTGCTGCCAGAACATGCTGATCGCCGTGAGATAATCGTGGTTGTCCATCGCATTTTGGCCGCTGGTTTGAAACGCCATGGCCTGTTTATAACGCTGCTCCTCGGCGATGGAGCGCTGATTGGCCGCGGCCGCGTTGCGCGCCGCTTGCGCCCGCATGGCTGCAACATAGGCCCCCATACATGAGGCCCGTTGCTGCTCGGGCGTCCAATAATTGGCTTGTTCGTGCATCTCATCAATAAGATCGTCGGCATCTTGCGCATGAACCAGCGGCATTGTGGGGGCCAGGGCAAGCAGCAGCATCACCGCCATACCCAGGCTGCGAAATACGCTCAAAAAGCCACGATGTTTATGCATGGTGTTCGATCCCTTACAGAACACTAATATCGTATCCATGTAATCCTTTACGTCAATAAAAAGCGATATCTGTCCAAGCGAACGGCCGCGGTAATTATCCCAGGCGGGAGATAACCAGCTATGGCCATGCCTGCTTGGTCGAAGGCTCTTTCCCGACATGCTGCAGTTTATCCCGGCCGCGCCGGGATGGTAAATAAATCGTCACCGTGCTCCCGTTGAGGCATAGATGCCGAAATCCCGATGCCGCAGGATCGGCCAATCGGGACTGATCGCTTAAAGCTGACCGCTCCATTACCCACTTCTCACGCAGCGCCGCCAAGCTTCCCCAATTCCGATAATGTTTTTGCGGCTATTTAACCGATGGAGGGAGATAAGGCGCTTTTTAGCAAAGCACCATTAAAAAACAATTGGATGTGAATAAATTATTCGTAAATTAAAAATCATTGAATGACGCATTGGTAAACCGCTAAAATATGGTAAGCTGGACTAATTCAACCCGTGGTGCGTAAAATCGGGTTGAGATTATGAACCGGCGAACAGGGCGTTTTTGTGTGTCTGATGATGTTGGAGCCTCGAGGTGAGTACCCTGGAATCAGTTGATAAACTGCCTGACGGAATCAATGGCCTAAGCAGCGAATTTCTTCTGGGCCTTTACGAACAGTGGAAACAAGATCCGGAATCAGTCAACCATCAATGGCAATGGTTTTTTCGGGGGTTTGACCTGGCTGCAGAGCGCCCATCCGCCGCCCAGGCCCAAACCGCTTCGCAGTCAACCATCGCGGACGTTCGCGGCGGTGCGGGGGTACATCCTGATCTGCAAATATCCGAATTGGTACACAGCTACCGGGAACTCGGGCACCTGATCGCCAATTTAGACCCCCTGGGTCATAACCATTCTGAACATCCGCTGCTGGAACTCGGTGAATTCGACCTTTCCGAAACAGATTTGGACCGCATGGTGAAAGCCGATGGCCTGGGCGGCAGCACCGGCATGGTACCTCTGCGGCAATTAATCGCCATGTTGCGCCAAACGTATTGCTCCACCTTTGCCGTGGAATTTATGGACATCCGGGATCACGCCCAGCTTACCTTTCTGCGGGAATTGATGGAGCCTCGTCTGAATCAACCGCAGCTTTCTACCGAAGATCGCCAAAGAATTGTATCCCGCCTGATTGCGGCGGAAGAGTTTGAACAGTTTTTACAGCGCCGCCACCCCACCACCAAACGTTTTTCCGTGGAGGGTGCCGAAGCTTTGATTCCCATGATGGATGAACTCATCACCCAAGGTGCCCTGCTGGGAATGGATGAATCCATCATCGGGATGGCCCACCGTGGGCGGCTGAACATCCTGGCCCATATTATGGGAAAACCGTACGAAATGATCATGGCCGAAGTGCTGGACAGGCCGCAGAAATTTACCGGTGACGGCGATGTAAAATATCATCTGGGTTACGCCTGCGATTTTCAGACGCCGACGGGCAAGCAGGTGCATTTATCTTTATCCGCCAATCCCAGCCATCTGGAAATTGTGGATCCGGTGGTGGAAGGCATTACCCGTGCCAAGCAAAACCGCAAGGGAGATGCTACGCGGCAGCGCGTCGTGCCCATCCTGATTCACGGGGACGCGGCCTTTACCGGGCAGGGCATTGTGGCGGAAACCCTGTACCTTTCGGAATTGGAGGCCTATCGCACCGGCGGGACAATTCATATTATCATCAACAACCAGATCGGGTTTACCACCGATCCGCATGACTCCCGCTTCACCCGGTACCCCACCGATGTGGCCAGAGCCATTCAGGCTCCGGTGTTTCACGTCAATGGCGACGACCCGGAGGCGGTGGTGCATGCGGCGCGTCTGGCGATTGCGTTCCGCCAGAGGTTCAAGGCCGACGCCATTATTGATATGGTTTGTTATCGCCGTCGGGGCCATAACGAAATTGACGATCCCACAATCACGCAGCCCGTGATGTACCATCAAATTGAAAAGCATCCCACGGTCCGACAGATTTATGCCCGCCGACTGCTGGAATCGGGGCAGATTACCCAGGCCGAACTCGATGGCGCGGCTGAAGATGTGCGGCAGCGCCTGGAAAAAGCCCAGGAATATGCGCAGACTTTTAAGCCGGCCGATTTGCCGCCGCCTACGTATGGCCCATGGAAGGATCTGCTCAAGGCACCGCGGGAAATCAAAGATTGGTCCGCCAATACAAGCGTGGACAAGGCCCGCCTCGTCGCCATGGCCGAAACACTCTGCCGCGTGCCGGAAGGGTTTAACATGCATCCGCGGGTGGCGCAAATGTACAAGCACCGGCTGGAGAGCGTGCGGAAGGGCGCGGATATTGACTGGGGTTGCGGAGAAATGCTGGCTATCGGCAGCCTGCTTGAAGAAGGCACGTGGGTGCGGCTGACCGGGCAGGATGTGTGCCGGGGTACCTTCGGCCATCGCAATGCGGCCGTGTATGATGTGCAAACGGGAAGGTCTTATGTGCCGCTGGCGGCTTATGCGGAAAGCCAGTCCCGTTTCACACTCATCAATACCATGCTCTCGGAACTGGCGGTGGTGGGATTTGAATATGGCTTTGCCTCGGCGGATCCCCATGCCCTGGTGATGTGGGAGGCGCAGTTCGGCGATTTCGTCAATATGTGCCAGCCGATTATTGATCAATACATCGCCAGTGCTGAAACCAAATGGGGAAAATACAACGGCCTGGTGATGATCCTGCCGCACGGCTATGAAGGAGCCGGTCCGGAACATTCGCACGCCAGGCTGGAACGATTCCTGCAGCTCGCCGCCGAAGACAATATCCAGGTTTGCAACCCCACCACGCCCGCCCAGTATTTTCATCTGCTGCGCCGGCAGATACACCGCAACTTCCGCAAACCGCTGATTATCATGGCTCCCAAGTCGTTACTGCGCCACAAGCTGGCGGTTTCCACCCTGGAAGATTTTGCCCGGGGTGGTTTTCAGGAAATTATTGACGAAGTCGCCCCGCTGGATCGCCAGCGCGTGCGACGCGTGCTTTTGTGCAGCGGCAAAATTTACTATGAACTGCTGGCGGAACGCAGCAAGAACAAAATCACCGACATCGCCATTCTGCGCCTGGAACAGATCTACCCCTTCCATTCGGACCGGCTGACGGAAATAGCCCGCGGCTATCCGCGTGGGGTCGAAATCATCTGGGTTCAGGAAGAACCGCGCAACAACGGCGTGTATCCGTTTATCGGAGCCAAAATGCACTACTATTGGCCCGGCATGCAAAAATTGCTGTACCTGGGCCGCAAGCCTTCCGCCAGCCCGGCCGCAGGTTCTCACGAACGCCATGTGGTCGAACAACAGGAAATTGTCTCCAAGGCTCTGGGACTGGTGCCGTGGGAATACTCCCGGCCCATTGTGGAAAGCCCGAATCTGGCCGGTGTGCGCAACTCCTCGGCCAGCGAGGTGGAAGTAACCGAAGGAACCACCATCGGCAAATGACCATTGACACCCGCATGGTAAAAATCCGTCGCGCAAGCGGACTCAAGATAGTCATGAAACATCACCTACCGATCAAATTAAGAAAGGTCGCCTTATGCCCAACCAGTTGATTGATTTGCACGTTCCCGGACTGGGAGATTCCATTTCCGAAGCCCGTATTGCCAACTGGGTTAAAGCCGAAGGCGATACCGTGACCCCCGATACCGTGGTGGCGGAATTGGAAACCGACAAGGCCACCGTGGAACTTCCCGCCGGCGGCGCAGGGCTGCTGCGCATTGTTAAAGCCAAGGGACAGACGGTCGCCGTGGGCGACGTGATTGCCCGCATTGAAGCAGGTGCCGCGGCGGCTGGTGTTTCGGCCAGGGCGACTGCGGCACCCGTATCGGCTGGGGGAAAAATGGCCGCTCCCGCGGATGGTAAGCCGCTAAGCCCGGCGGTGCAACGCCTGGTCACGGAAAATAAAATTGATCCCGCCAAGGTGGCTCCCACCGGGCCTGGCAACCGCGTGACCAAGGGCGATGTGCTTGACTACCTGGAATCGCGCGCAACGCCACCCATGGATGCCGCCGCCACCCAAAGCTCGCGGGAATCGCGCGGGGCCGCCTCAGTCCGATCCAATTCCAGCGCAGCGTCCGGTCCTGGATCAACCGCTGCCTTGCCGGCTTCAGGGCCGCCCGTTATCGCCGTCGGCAATGAACCGGAGGAAACACGCGTCGAAATGTCCAAACTCCGCGAAACCATTGCCCGTCGGCTGGTGGAAGCCCAGCATCAGGCCGCCGTCCTGACCACCTTCAACGAAATTGATATGTCCGCGGTACTGGCGCTGCGCGAAAAATACAAGGAAAAATTTGAAAAATCCCATCACGTGGGCCTGGGCTTTCTTTCCTTTTTTGCCAAATCGGTCGCCGCCGCTGTTGCCGCGGTACCCATCGTCAACGCGCAACTGCAGGATCGGGTGATTGTTTATAAAAACCATCTGCACCTGGGAGTGGCCGTGGCCACTGAAAAAGGCCTCATCGTGCCGGTGGTGCGTTACGCCAACAAACTTTCCATGGCCCAGATTGAAGGCGAAATTAAACGCCTGGCCACACGCGCCCGGGAAGGCAAAATTTCGCTCGAAGAACTAGGCGGCGGCACGTTTACCATTACCAACGGTGGCGTTTTTGGATCTCTGCTTTCCACCCCTATCATCAATCCGCCGCAAAGTGCCATCCTCGGTCTGCATAAAATTGAAAAACGTGCGGTGGTGGTCAACGATCAGGTGGTGGTGCGGCCGATGATGTATGCGGCCCTGTCCTACGATCATCGCCTGATTGACGGCCAGCAGGCCGTCACTTTCCTGGCTCATATCAAGGATTCGATTGAAGACCCGGCCCGGCTGCTGCTGGGCCTTTAGCCGCCCCGGAATCCCGCAGAGCATATTGCAGAATCTGCTCGTCGGCCAGGCCGGCGCGGCACACCTGTTGAATAAGCTTATCCGCCTTGGGAGTGTTCAGCAATTTGAGCGAAAGAATCAGTCCACTGTTCAACCGCGGATCATTCTGCTGCCCCCGCTGCAGCGCCGCCATCAACGCCTCAATGCACCGCCTGCGCAGCGTGCGGGTGGTTTGACCGATGCCCGCCAGCACCGATGCTAGTACCACATGTACGTATGGATCCAAAGCCCGGTCCTGCAAGCCCGCAATCGTCTCCTCGCATACCGCAGCTCCGATCATATCCAGCACCACCGGCAATTCCGCCCGCGCTCGATCATCTTTCTGCCGGATCGCCGTATCAAAAGCGGCAATCAGCTCCTTCCCCGCAGCACCGGCCTTCAACTGTCCCAGCGACCGGTACGCATGTACCCTGGCCCAGGCCATCGGCCCTTGCCCCTGGTCTAAGGCCAGATCGCCCAGCATGGTCGCAAGCTCTCCGACATCCTTTTCGCCCAGCCCGCACGTGGCCGGATAATTCGGCCACGCCACATGGTCCGGCGTAAACCGGGCCGTTGCCCGGGATCGGCCCGCCCCCATAGTCAGTAATGAATTCACCACGGGAGAATAAGCATCGCCAGCGGACATTGCCCATCCTTTCGGTAAGACTCCACCGAAACCGCATTAGTTATATCGCTATACGGGTGCCATGCAAGGTGGCATCCAAGGTAACGCGGTGGACCGTCAGCCATGCACCAGCTTGAGCATCCAGTAGGCCACGGGTGCCGCCAGCAAAGGCGAGTCCATCAGATCCAGAATACCTCCAAACCCCGGTACACTGCCGGAGTCCTTCACTCCCGCATCTCGTTTCAGCAGACTTTCCAGCAGATCACCGAACTGCCCGGCGGCACCCAGCAGCAGCCCCGCAATGGCACCTTCCCACCAGTCGAACTCCGATGAACAATGGGTCAATATACTGCCGATGAGTGCAGCAAAAATCAGGCCGCCGATAAAGCCTTCCACCGTTTTTCCCGGCGAAAGCCAGGCGATAAGTTTACGCTGACCAAACCAGCGGCCAAACGCGTAGGCCCCAATGTCCGCCCCTTTGACCATCAGCAGAATTGACACCACCATGCCTGAAGAATGGCTTAGCCGAATCGGCAGGAAAAAACCGGGCAACACACCCAGGTACGTAATAGCCAGCAAAGACCCGCCGGCAGAAGCCATGGCGCCGTCAATTTTTTCCCTGCGGCTGTACATCACAAAAGCCCATACCATCGCCAATGCCAGTACCGTCGGTACCAGATAGTGCGGCTTGACGGTGTGAAACCAGTGCGCAATCACAATGGCCGGTGAGGCGGCCCCCTGCGGATGCGCCAGCAGCATTTCCGATATCTGCTCCAGCCAAGGCCAGAGCATGCACAAAATTGCGGATATGGAGCACACTCGCAGCGAAATCTTGACATGCTCATGGGCCAGCAAGTTCCGCATTTCCGCTGTGGCCAGGGGTATGGTGATGATCAGGGTCAGCACCATCAGCGATCCCGGCGGAAATGACCACGGCCGTGCCGGCCAGCCCGCCGACCAGGTTTGATCGAAATAAAACATGATCAGCAGCGTTATGCCAAAGAGCAAACCGAAAATCAGACGTTGCTTAAACATAGCCCGGCACTTTCACGCACAACCGCCAAAACCGGAGGTATGGTAAGCGGATGACGGGCCGGAGTCCATGATCTTTCAGCTCGGGTGTGGCCATAAATTCTGCCCGCTCCAACATTGGGCGATGGCCCCTTACCCGCCATGATGTCCCTGGGACCGCGGGCATCCTGAACGCTGACCGCTGAAAGCTGACCACGGGCCACAGCCTGCGCCCTGTCTCCTGTTTAAAATGTATGACAATCTTGATAACCTTGATAATCTTGCCCCCACCAATTGCTGATCGCTGACTGCTGATCGCTCGCACGCCCCCGCCAAGAAATTAGTTTTCCCCCGGCAAGTCTGCTATACTCACGCACTACAGGTGAAACGCCGCTCATTGATATGGATGCAGGTGTAGCGTGGACGTTTTCCAGCGTTGAGCCAATGGCCCGGCGCTTCAGGATATTTGAATGGCCTGCGGGAATTTTCGTGAGATCACATGGCAGGAATGAAATCATCAACCGCCGCCCGCCCGAATGCGCCCCTTGAATCGGTGGCGTTTGTATCGCTGGGTTGCCCCAAAAATCTCGTCGATAGCGAAAAAATGCTCGGACTGCTCGCTGAGGACGGCATCGCTATCACCGCAGATCACCATCAGGCTGATGCCATTGTCATCAATACCTGCGGCTTTCTCGAAGCTTCCAAAACTGAATCTTTACAGGTCATCCGCGACGCCGTGGAACAAAAACGCCGTGCCGCAAAAACCGGCCGGGGTAAGCGGGTGATTGTAGCCGGTTGCCTCGTCCAGCGGCATCGGGCCGCACTCCTCGACGAAATCCCCGAAATAGACGCCCTGGTCGGCGTGTTTGACCGGGAAAATATCGTCAGCGCCGTTCGCGGCAGTGCTGCAACCGGGCCGGATGCGGACCTCGGGGCCTTTCACCCGGTAAGCACATTTATTTCCCGCCATGATCGCAGCAAAATCGGCTATACCGAAAATGACCAGACCCGCCTGCGCCTTACCCCGCGGCATTACGCCTACCTGCGAATTTCAGAAGGTTGTAACCAGGGCTGCACATTCTGCACCATCCCATCCATCCGCGGCCGCATGCGCAGCAAGCCCTTGCCCGCCATTCTGGCCGAAGCCCGGGAATTGATTGCCGATGGTGCTTTTGAAATCAATCTCATCGGGCAGGATACCACCAGTTACGGCCAGGACATCGGATACAACCGCGCCGGCGAGGGGCTTGCCGGTCTGATTCGCACGCTCAACGGTGTTGCCGACATCGGCTGGATTCGGCTCATGTATGCCTATCCCAGTTGTTTTACCGACGACATGATCGGTGCTATCGCCGAGGCCGGGCGCGTGGTGAAATATATTGATATGCCATTGCAGCACATCAATGATCAAATTCTCCATGCCATGCGCCGTAAGGTAACCCGTAAACAGATCGAAACATTACTGAAAAAATTGCGGGATCGCATTCCCGGCATCACCATCCGCACCACCCTGATCAGCGGGTTCCCCGGCGAAACCGAATCCCAGCACCGGGAACTGCTGGACTTTGTGCGCGATTTTGAATTTGACTGCCTGGGCGTTTTTGAATTTTCCCCGGAACCCGGTACCCCGGCAGGCCGGCTGCACGTAACCCAGGCCGTGCCCCCGGCCGTCATGGCCCGGCGCAAAGGCGAAATCATGGCAGCCCAGCAGCAGGTGGTATTTGCCAAAAATAAACGCATGATTGGCCGTACGCTTACCGTACTGGTGGATCAGGCCGCCCGGCGCAGAGGTACCGCCATGGCACGCCATGCCGGGCAGGCTCCGGATATTGATTCGCGCGTGCTGCTGCGGGGTAACGCGGCGGTTGCAGGCGAGGTGCTGTCAGCCGTGGTGGAAGATTGGCAGGACTATGACCTTATCGCCAGGCCCATGCCCACGGCGGCACGTGCCGGCACTGCCCGCCGGGCTGGCGGACAAGTCAGCCTGCCGGTTCTGGGTCTGCACCGGTAAATACCGGCAGTTGCTCAATGAATGCGGGCACGGGTGCCAGGTTGCCCACGGCTTGTGTACAGTTGGCGTTAAAGCGGTACCGCACATGTATCGGCAAATTCCCAATTTAATCACCGTTGGCCGGTTGATTTTGACCGCAGCATTTTTTGTTGCCTTGAATCAGGTGCCGGCCCGCGGAACCTTCGCCCAATGGATGTGGGTTTGTTTTACCGTTTTTGTGGTGGCAGGCCTTACCGATGTGCTGGATGGCTATCTCGCCCGATCCTGGAAGGTGGAAAGCGCCTTTGGCCGGGTGGTCGATCCGTTTGTGGATAAAATTCTCATTTGCGGGGCCTTTGTCTTTTTGGCCTCCCCGGATTTCCTTGGACCACGCGCCGCACTGCTGGGAACCGCTTCCTCAGCCGCAGCAATTACCGGTATCGCCCCCTGGATGGCCGTAGTGCTCATCGCCCGTGAATTTCTTGTAACCGGCATTCGTGGCCTGGCCGAATCCAAAGGCATTGATTTTCGATCGCAATGGACCGGCAAACTCAAGATGTTCGCCCAGTCCTTTGCCGTTGGCGCGGCGCTGGGCAACCTCGCCACCGCGGTGCATGGCGGCCACTATCAGCCCATCACCTGGATTTTGTGGTCTCGGAATATCGCCATCTGGGTTACACTGGCCACCACCGTGCTTTCCGCCTTGGACTATATCGTGCGGTCGCGCAAAATCATGACCGATTAGGAGCCGCTACGTGGGGCAACATTCCAACAAACTATTGGCCGGGCGCATAGCGGCTCTCCCGCCGCCAAAGCATTCCTGGCCCAGGTGGGTTGTTACCGGCGGAGGACTGGGCCTGTTGCGCCCCGCCCCCGGTAGCTGGGGTTCCGCTTTGCCGGCAATGGTCTACTGGCTTCTTCTAACTGCGCACGTTGCCGACCCGCTGCGTTCCGAAATATGTCTGGCAGGAGCGGTTGCCGCGGGAATGGCGCTGGTGCTGCTGGGCCGTTGGGCCTGCGCCTATTTTCATCAGCCCGATCCGGGTCAGGTGGTGCTCGATGAATTCACCGGCTTTTGGATCGCCTGCGCTTTTTTGCCAATCCCGGCAAATTTCACCCGCACCTGGTGGGGAAGCTGGCTGGTAGCCGCAGGCGTATATATTTTATTCCGCCTGACCGATACCCTGAAACTTCCGCCCTGCCGCCAACTGGAAAACCTGCCCTGGGGTTGGGGCATTTTACTTGACGACATAGCCGCCGGCATGCAGGCCAACCTGCTGCTGCAGTTGCTGCTATGGATGCCCTGGCGCTGATATAAATGTTGGCCCCGCGCAGAGTTTCAGCCGAAAGTCCCTCCAGATTTTTGGTCTGCTTGCCCCACGTACTTCACCATGGTAAAAATGCACCATGCCTGCATGGAATGCTGATCAATACCTGCGTTTCGCCGACCAGCGCACACAACCATGCCGCGATTTGGTCCAGCGCGTGCCCCTGCCATCGCTGCAACGGGCCATCGACCTTGGATGCGGCCCCGGCAACAGCACCGCCGTGCTCTCTGAACGCTGGCCCGATGCCCACATTACCGGCCTGGACAGTTCCGCCGCCATGATTGCCGCAGCCCAAACCTCCGCGCCCCACGGGCATTGGATACTGCAAGATATTGGCAACTGGCGGCCCGCAGAGCGCTTTGATCTGATATTTTCCAATGCGGCCCTGCAATGGTTGCCCGACCATGCCCAATTATTTCCGCATCTGCTGACCTCCCTGGCCCCGGGCGGTGCACTGGCGGTGCAGATGCCTGCTAATGACCAAGACGCACTGGCCCATCGGCTGATACGTGAAATCACCCAGGCACCAAAATGGAAAAACCGGCTCTCCAACATTCACCGATGGCATGTTCATGAGCCGGCATTTTATTATGATGTCCTATGCCCGTTGACCTCCCATCTTGATTTATGGACCACGCAATACCTGCACGTATTGGCCGGTCCGCAGGAGATTGTGCAGTGGTACAAAGGCACCGGCCTGCGGCCTTATCTGGATGCGTTAACCCAGCCGGCGGACCAGCAGGATTTTCTCGCCGAATATCAGGCGGCTGTTACCGCCGCATACCCGCCCCAGCCAGACGGCAAAGTCTTATTTCCATTTCGCCGCGTGTTTTTCATCGCCCGGATCTGATACAACAACCAGTACCGAAAGCCGATGACTGATTGCCAATCGCTGCAAACTGACCGCTGAAGGCTGATCGCCATTTATTCCCCGTCATCCTCTGCAATCTCAGCTCCTCTGTAGTGAATACGTATCTCCTAACTCCTGACTCCCGTCTACTGTCACCGGTCTCCTGCTTAAAAATCTGTTGAATATCTTGCTAATCTTACCCCTCAGCCAGCCGGATGCCGGCGCCTCGGCTCCTCGCCCCATCAGCAGGTGCGGCCATATTTTTTGGCGCGCAAACAGAGGCCCATCATCAGAACATCCAGGGGAGACGTAGTGCGGATAGCCTGTTGCCGATCCATGCGGGCGAGGACGCCCGCGCTCCCAGGCAGCTCCTGGAATACGCGTTATATTCCAGGCGGTCGGGCAATCGCCAAAAAATATGGCCTCAGCCCCCCCTCAGCCCTCAGCCGCCGAATTTTTACCATTTGCCCATTTTACGCCGATCATGGTATAATTATAGATTCCGTGAGCGGCGGCGTAGCTCAGTTGGTAGAGCGCGGGATTCATAAGCCCAAGGTCTCCGGTTCGAGTCCGGACGCCGCTAGTAACCGGGCCACTTGGAGTGATCCGGATGGTTTTGGCGGGTGGTCCGCCGAGCCGATGTTTATCAAGGGATGAAGCGGCGCGGAAAAGGCCGCTGAAATCAGGAAGCACCGAAACGCAAGGGAAATAACCATGAAGAAAAAGATTCATCCGCGCTACAATTTTACCAAGGTGCATTGCGCCTGCGGCAACACCTTTGAAACGGGTTCATCGTTGAAAAAAATTGAAGTTGAAATCTGCGGCGTCTGCCACCCCTTTTACACCGGCAAACAGAAGTTTGTCGATACCGCCGGCCGGGTGGAACGCTTCCAGAAAAAGTACGCCAATTTCAGTCTGACTGGCACCGCCGCGGCTGCCGCCAAAAAGCAGTAGATTCAATTGCCTTAGCTTCCAACGCGCCGCCGGCCATGGAGACATGGCTTGCGGCGTGTGTGTTTTTAACCCCAACGGTAGTACTCCATGATTCAGAATGCCGGACAGCAGCGGATTTTGCAGAAGCTCCAGGAACAGGCCCTGCGGCTGGCGCAGATTGAATCACAGCTCAATGCCGACCCACCACCGGATTCCCTGGCCCTGGTGGAGTTGGCCAAAGAACACGGGCGGCTGGCCCGCATTCTCGCACCGTTTTTTGAGTACCGGGGACTGCAAGCTCGCGCCGAAGAAGCGCGGCTTCTGGCGGCCGATACCTCACAGGATGTGGAATTTCAGCAGATGGCTCAGGAAGAGCTGACGTTGCTGGAAGGACAGTTGGAGGTTGCGGTTGAAAAAATCATTGATGATTTTTTATCGGCAGACCAGCCGACGGCAAATTCGGTGATTGTTGAAATTCGGGCTGGCACCGGGGGTGATGAGGCGGCCCTCTTTGCCGGCGACCTGTTGGAAATGTATCGCCGATTTGCCGATTCCCGCCACTGGAAATTTGAAGTGCTGGATTTTTCACCGGGGGATCTGGGTGGATTTCGGGAAGTGGTGGTAAATATACGCGGGCCCGGAGTGGTGGTGGATTTGTCGATGGAAGGGGGCGGCCATCGGGTGCAGCGCGTGCCGGAGACGGAAACACAGGGGCGGGTGCATACCAGCGCCGCCACAGTGGCGGTTTTGCCGGAGGCGGATCAATCGGCCATTGAAATCAATCCCGCGGATGTGCGCGAAGATGTATCACGGGCAGGCGGGCCAGGCGGGCAGAATGTCAACAAGGTGGAATCGGCGGTGCAACTTACACACCTGCCCACCGGCATTGTGGTACGGATGCGGGAAGAGCGCAGCCAGCATAAAAATAGGGACAAAGCCTGGCGTATTTTGCGTTCGCGGGTGTTTGAACATTACGATTCACAACGCCGCCTGGCCAGGTCGGATGAGCGCCGACGGATGATCGGCAGCGGCGACCGCAATGAACGGATACGCACCTATAACTTTCCCCAGAATCGCCTCACCGATCATCGCCTCAACCAGAATTTTCCACTGGAACAGATCATCGCCGGCAAGATGGATGAACTCATCGCCGCTTTGCGCCAGTACGACCGGGAACAGCGGCTGGCGGCCCTGGAATTGCAATAAGAGCCGCCAAGCACCGGGCAAGGCCGTTCCCCCGCATTGTTGCCGCTTAGGCGGAAGAAACCGGCACCACTGGACCGATAAACCCAAGGTACAACGGTCGGCGGCGACACAAAATAACCATTTGCCCGCACCCCCTGGAGGGACTATAATTTTACATGGTGCGGCACAAGGGGGTGCCCTATGGCTGCTCAGCAAACACCTGTCGTCGTCAATCGGCTGTGCACATCCTGTGGCCTGTGTGTTGATATCTGCCCCAAGAACGTTCTGGAACTGACGGAAAATCTGCACGTATGGACCGGCTCCATGTGTACAGTGGCACGTCCGGAAGATTGTGTGAGGAAGTGTCGATTCTGCGAGGCGATCTGTCCGCACTTTGCCATTTCGGTCGTAGATGTTGGAGTGGAAGTAGCATTTCAGGACAGTCATGGCCAGATGGTGACAAAATCCAGGTAAAAGGAAATGCAACATGGCCGATGTCCAAATCATGAATGGGAACCAACTGATTGTGGAGGCCGCGTTGTTGGCGGGTTGTCGCTTTTATGCTGGTTACCCGATCACGCCATCGAGTGAAATTCCCGAACTGCTGGCCCGCAGAATGCCGGAAGTCGGGGGTATTTTCATGCAACTGGAAGACGAAATTGCCAGTATCATCGCCGCGGCCGCGGCCAGTTATGCGGGGTACAAATCGATGACGGCATCCAGCGGTCCGGGGATATCCCTCAAACAGGAGGGTATTGGCATGGCCTGTATGATGGAACTTCCGCTGGTGATCGTGGATGTGATGCGCGGCGGGCCTTCCACGGGATTGCCCACACGTGCTTCACAAAGTGACTATATGCAGGCACGCTGGGGCACGCATGGAGATCACATGATTATCGCGGTCGCGCCCGGAACCCTGCTGGAATGCTACACGCAAACCATTCGCGCGTTTAACATGGCCGAACGTTATCGTACCCCGGTGATCATTTTATCCGATGCCACCCTGGCCCATCTTAGCAGTGGTGTTACCTTGCCCCCGCCCGACACGCTGGAGATTGTCGATCGCCGCCAGCCGACCGTCGAACCCGAAAACTATCGCCCGTACGAGATCTCCGCGACGAACCCGGTTCCGCCACTGCCCAACCGCGAAAATTTTCCACGCTATCGCTTTCACATGACGGGTTTGAACAAAGATGCTACCGGCTTTCCGACGGAAAATGCCACCACGGTGCTGGCCGACGAAAACCGCATGATCAATAAAATCATGGATGCCACCGCGGACATTGAAAGTTTTGAGCATTATCAGTTGGAAGATGCTCAGGTGGCGGTGATTGCCTATGGCAGCAATGCCAATGCCGCCCGGGTGGCGATCAAGGAGGCCCGCGCCCAGGGTCTTAAAGTCGGAATGTTCCGGCCGATTACCGTGTGGCCATTCCCGTTTCAGCAGGTGATGGAGCTGGGACGAAAATTTAAACATATTATCGTCAGCGAGATGAATCTGGGGCAGATGATCCACGAAGTGCAACGCGCTTTGCAGGGGCGATCTGAACTTCACTGTGTGCTGCAGGCAGCCGGTACTCCTATCCGCCCGCAACAGATTCTCCAGAAAATACGGGAGGTATCAGCATGAGCGTGGATTATCCGAGGTATCTGCGGAACGATAAATTACCCCTGTATTGGTGTCCGGGCTGCGGCAACGGCATTGTCCTCAAAGCCCTCATCGGGGCCATTGATGAGCTGCATTGGGAAAAAAATGACATCGTGATGGTATCGGGTATCGGCTGTGCCGCACGGGGCAGCGGATACGTCGATTTTCACACCTTGCACACCCTGCACGGCCGCGCAGTACCGGCCGCCACAGCCATCAAGATGTGCCATCCTTCCATGCATGTGATTGTGTTTTCCGGTGATGGCGACATGCTGGCGATCGGGGGAAATCACTTCATTCATGCGTGCCGGAGAAACATAGACATCACCATGGTGGTGGTCAATAACTGGATTTATGGCATGACGGGTGGACAGTATTCGCCAACCACGCCACCCGGTTCCAAGGCGTCCACCATGCCTCAGGGAAATATCGATTCGAATTTTGATGTGGTGGAACTGGCTCGCGGTGCCGGAGCCACTTTTGTGGCCCGCGGCAGTGTGGCGGATCCGATATCGCTTAAGAATTACCTGCGCAAAGGACTGGAACATAAAGGCATCAGCGTTATTGATGCGTTGAGCACGTGCCATACCCAATGGGGTGGACGGAATCAATTGGGAGATCCGGTGCAGCTCGTGGAGCATATACGTAATATTACGGTCAACCGGAGCAATGCGGGTGCACTTAGCCCGGAGGAACTGCAGGGTAAAATGATAACGGGCATATTCCATCAGGATCTTGAAAAAAAGGAATACGCCCAAGCCTATTATGAATTAAGCCGTCCCGTGGAGCAAACAGCCGTCGTATAAGGAGAACTTTATGGCATTCCGTTGCGAGTTGAGATTCGCCGGTGTTGGCGGCCAGGGCAATATACTGGCGGGAGCAATTATCGCGGAGACGGCGATCATTTACGAACATCGCTTTGCCACGCAGGTACCTACGTATACCTCGCAGGTACGGGGCGGTCCCACCAAGGCCGATGTCATTATTTCGGACCAGAGCATCGAATTTCCTGAGGCCACGCATCTGGACTTCTTGCTCGCGCTGGATCAACGGACCTACGACATGTACAAGGGCGATCTGAAAAATCATGCCGTGGTATTGGTAGATGATAATCTGGTGCGGGTATCGGCTCAGGAACGTGAAACCTGGGATATTTATGAATTTCCCATGATTCGCACCGCCAAGTACGAAGTCGGCAATGTGCTTACCGCCAATATCCTGGCAGTGGGAATGACGGTGGAATTGACCAAAGTGGTGGATAAAGAACATGTACGCAAAATCCTGCATACGCGGATCCGCCCGGCCCTGCTGGAGGTCAACATGAAAGCTTTTGATCTGGGTCTGCAAGCCGCACGGTCTTTGCAGCTCCAGAAACTCCAGCAGCATGCCGGTACGACCACACTGTTGGGCCATCTGGTACCCGCACAGGATTCCTCTTTTGTCAGGGATTCGGCGTCACCCAGGTAAGAAGGGTTGGGCCTCCGGGGCAGACAATGTTCGGCACCGGACCTATCGCGTGGCAACACCGATGTTCTTCAGCCCACGGGGCGATCCTTGGCCGGAACATATTGCTGATTTACCGGTCCGGTGTAAATCTGCCTGGGGCGGGCGATTTTGGCAGTCGCATCATCATGCTGTTCCTTCCAATGGGCTATCCATCCCGGCAATCGCCCGATGACGAACATCACCGTGAACATATCGGTGGGAATACCGATGGCCCGCAGAATAATGCCGCTGTAGAAATCCACGTTGGGGTAGAGTTTGCGACTGACAAAATAATCATCCTGCAGTGCTAATTCTTCCAGTTTGCGGGCGATATTCAGCAGCGGATCATTGACCTTGAGCTTCTTGAAGACCCGCTGGGCGGCCTTCTGGAGAATTCGTGCGCGCGGATCATAATTTTTGTACACGCGGTGGCCAAAACCCATGAGTCGCACATGGCTTTCCTTGTTTTTCGCGAGTTCCACATATTTTTCCGCAGTGATGCCGCCGGAATGGATATTTTCCAGCATGTCCATGACTTCCACATTGGCACCTCCGTGCAGCGGTCCCCATAGCGCACACACTCCGGAGGCGATACTGGCAAAAAGATTGGCCTTGCTGCTGCCCACCATGCGCACCGTACTGGTGGAACAATTCTGTTCATGATCTGCATGCAGAAGAAAGATCAGATTGAGGGCATCTTCCACTGCAGGATCCGCCACGTGCTGTTCATAGGGCATGGAAAACATCATGTGCAAGAGATTGGCACAATAACGCAGTTTGGAATCGGCGTAGATATAAGGCATTCCACGGAAACGCCGATAGGTGAACGCCGCGATCGTGCGGATTTTGCTGATCAACCGGGCGGCTACTTCCTCGAACTGCATCTCATCGGCCAAAGAGTAGAATTCACTGTGAAAACAGCCGAGGGTATTGATCATGGCTGAAGTGACGGCCATGGGCGGCGCGCTGACCGGAAAAGCGTCAAATGCGTGCTTCATGGCTTCATGAAGATGGGCGTTAGCGGTAAGCCGGGCACTGAAACGGGCCCGCTCGTTCTGATCCGGCAGACGGCCAAAAATAAGCGTCCATGCCACTTCGATAAAATCCGGGTGCTCGGCAAACTGCTCGATCGGAATGCCGCGATAATGCAGAATGCCCTTTTCCCCGTCAATATAGGTGATGGCGCTTTTACATGCCCCGGTGTTGCCGTAGCCGGGATCCAACGTGATCAATCCGGTTTCGGCGCGCAGGCGGCTGATGTCAATGCCGCGCTCATTTTCTGTTCCCGTTATCAGAGGATAGCTATAAGATTTTCCATCGTAATGAAGTTCTACAGAATCTGCCATGATCAATTTTCCCATACAGGCTGGTTCGCGACGAGCCGAAGGCCATTATACGACATGGCTAAACGCCGGGCGAGTGTACGTTTCACCCATGTTTCTGTCCGGGGGCGTAACATGTTCTACAGGACGGCGCTCCCATGTTGCGTCGCCTTCTCCACCCCAATCGCCAGGTTGATCCGCGCGACACTCATAAGCCCGGGACAAGATGCGACGCCGGAGGTGCAAATGGACAATCTACGCACTGGAGTCCATCTTAAGGGATGTCAAGAAATAACCTGATGCTATCCGGCTGGTCCTTTTAGCGGCAGGCTTTGTTGCTTACTCCTTACAGACCCGCTGGCGGGGTATGCGCGTCGCTCGCGTCTGGCCGGCCGCCAAAATGCCTGCGCCGTATTCATACACTTTATTTCCTGACAGCCCCCTACCGAAACTCCCCTTGGGCGGCGGTTTTCACCGGCCTGTGGAACGGCTACAATGCGCAATCTTCGTTGGCCGCCGGGCGACAAGGGTCGTGGTGCCGGAAAGGGTGGTCCGAGGATTAAACAAGAAGGGTAACGCACAACCATCATGCAGGATAACCCGCAATATCAGGATCGCCTGACCCGCCTGGCCCGCTGGCATGCCTTGGGCGCAGAGCCATTCGGGCGACGAATCGACGATTTATCTTCGATCGATCAGGCTCGGCAACTGCATCAGGGGGATACTCCGCATGACGGCGGTACTACTGTTAAAGTAGCGGGCCGCATCTTGCTGCTTCGCGATATCGGAAAACTGATTTTCATCACTATCGCGGATTGGACGGGGCGCATTCAAATTGGCGTGGCCAAGCAAAACTTGGGGATAAATTGGGATAAAGCTAAATTGCTGGAATTGGGTGATATCGCGTGGTTTTCCGGCAAAGTCGGTCATACCAAAACCGGTGAAATTACGGTGTGGGCGGATGGGCTGGGCATTGCATCCAAGGCCTTGCTGCCGCCGCCGGAAAAATTCCACGGCCTGGCCGATACGGAACTGCGCTATCGCCAGAGGTATGTGGATCTTTTCGCCAATCCGAATTCGCTGGAAGTATTTCTGCTGCGGTCTCGGGTGGTGCGGGAAATTCGGGATTTTCTCCACGGACTAAACTTTGTGGAAGTGGAAACCCCCATGATGCAATCCTTGGCCGGTGGCGCGGCGGCCCGGCCTTTTGTTACTCATCACAATGCCTTGGATATTGATTTATATTTGCGCATCAGCCCTGAATTATACCTGAAGCGTCTGCTGGTGGGCGGCATGGAAAGAGTCTTTGAAATCAACCGCAATTTCCGCAATGAAGGTATTGATACGCGCCACAATCCGGAATTCACCATGCTGGAACTGTATCAGGCGTACAGCGATTTAGCGGGCATGATGGAACTCACGGAATCAATGGTGGTGGCCCTGGCGACGATGTGCCGTAAAAACGCGCGTCCTGCGGAGGGGCCGGCGGAATCGCCCCCGAGGCTGACCCTGCAATTTGGTGATCGGCTCATCGATTATACGCCGCCTTTTGAGCGGCTCAGCTACCGGGATCTGTTGCAGCGCCATGCAGACGTGAACATGTCGGATGCCGCGGCGGTAAAACTAGCAGCCGCGCGGCATGGCGTGGCGGATATTGAGAACAAGGCCCATGATGTCCTGCTGGGCGAACTTTTCGACCGGGTGGTGGAACCCGCCATCGCGGCCATGGAGCGGCCGGTCTTTGTCCACGATTATCCAGCGGGACTTTGCCCCCTGACCCGGCGCAAGCCTGATGATGAAACCATTGCGGAGCGCTTTGAATTATACGTAGCCGGAATGGAACTGGCCAACGCCTATACCGAACTCAATGATCCGCTGGTGCAGCAGCAGACTTTTACGCAGCAGTTGGCCGGCCAGAAACTGGAAGATTCCATGGCGCGAATGGATGATGATTTTATAGCGGCTCTGGCCCACGGCATGCCACCCGCGGGCGGACTGGGCATCGGCATCGATCGGCTGGTGATGCTGCTGGCCAACCGCACCAGCATCCGCGATGTGGTGCTTTTTCCTCTGTTAAGGCCTACAACAGCAGTTAGGAGCCAGGAGCCAGAAGCCGGCAACGCGCAGCCGGGCGACACGGTGGTTTAAGCGAATCTGCCACCGTACTGCCTTTGCCATTCCGACTTTGTTCTCCGGACTACCGGTATATGATGTACACCCTGTTTTTATGCCTGCGCTATCTCACCCGCAAAAAGATTGTGGTGTTCCCGATACTGGCCGTGTGGTTGTGCGTGATGATGTTAATTATCGTCAACAGCATCATGACCGGGTTTGTCAACCGCGTGCGCAGCGCCGGCCGCAGGTTAATGAGCGACGTGGTGATTCAAAGTCGCAGTGCCGCCGGTTTTCCGTATTACGCCCAGATACAAAAACGCATCAATCGTTTGCCGCAGGTGGCGGCCAGTACACCGGTGGTCAATGCGTACGGACTGTTTAATTTGCCCAATTTTCAGACCAGCATGGGCGTGGAAATAGTGGGCATTGATCCGGCCACGCAATCGCAGGTCAGTCATTTTGGAGCGGATCTTTTCTGGCAACATGCCGCTCCCCTGCAAGCCGCCGCCGATCTGGCCCAGGCCCAATTCCCGGCCAGCCGTCAGTCCTTGCTGATCTATGCCCAGGCCCGCCTGAAAAAGGCCATCAACCTGGAGGAAAAGTTGCGCAAAAAGCTCGTGGCCATGCCGGCGATAACTCCAACGACGTGGTTTGCCGCCATTCGCCACCATTGGCAGGTCATCACCCGCGAAGATTGGGAAAACGCCAACTATGCCGTGGACCGCAGCTTCCGGGACTTGGGTTATCTGCGGCGTTTGCCGGCCAACAGCACGTTTGCTTCTGATGCGGCTTTGCGCCGGGCCCTGGTTCCGCGGCAGGTAACCTTCAAACCTCCTCCGCAAGCCCGGCAACGCTACGCTTCGCCCGCGGATGAACCCACCAACGGCTGTATCATCGGCGTGGATCTGGGTTTGTATCAGAAGGACCGTTTTGGCCATTACCACCGACCGGCCGATGTGCGGTTTTCACCAGCCATCTTAACGATCGTGCCCGTAACGCTGCGCTCCACATTGGCCATGCCGCAAAGTCACCGTTTTCAGATTGTCGATGATTGTCGCACCCGCGTGTTCACCGCAGATTCGTCGCAGGTCTACGCCCCGTTCAAGGTGGTGCAGAAAATGGCTTTCATGCAGCGGCAGGATCTGCTGGGCGGCGGCACGCGGCCGGCACGATGCAGCCAGATACAAATTCGGGTGCATGGCGATTCCAGCCACGCGGCAGTCGTTGCCGCGCGCGCCGCCATTGCCGCGGTGGTGCATAAATACGCCCGCAAACATCCTCGGCTTCAGGATGCCGGCCTGCAAATTCAAACCTGGGATCAGGTGCAGGCCCAATATATCCGGGCAGTGGATAACGAACGTGATTTAATCACTTTTTTGCTGGGCCTCATGAGCATGGTGGTGGTGGTCGTCATTTTCCTTATCTTTTTTATGATCGTTCGCGACAAAACCCGCGACATCGGTATCATCAAAGCCATTGGTGGCAGCGAGGCAGGGGTGGGAACCATCTTCCTGCTGTATGGCTTATTGATCAGCGCCGCCGGGGCCTTGCCCGGAATGTTGGCCGGCGTGGAATTTGTGCGCCATGATAATTACATCCACGATCATATTTTGTGGCGTTATTTCGGCATTTCAATATGGAACCGGAAAATTTATATTTTTTCCCGCATTCCCGATCAGGTGGATATGCACGCAGTGATCACCATTGTCGCACTGGCAATTCTGGCCGGGCTGGTCGGTGCGTTTATTCCCGCTCTGATCGCTTCGCTGCAGGATCCCGTGGAAGCCCTGCGGTACGAGTAAAAGGACGGCCCCAGGCCGACGCTTATGTCAAACCTGCTTGAATTAGTTGATCTGCGCAAGACCTATCGGATCGGACCGGCCGAAGTTCCCGTGCTCACTGGCACCAGCCTGACAGTGGCCCGGGGCGAATTTGTGGCCCTTGTAGGGGCTTCAGGTTCAGGAAAAAGCACACTTTTGCATATTGCGGGTGTGCTGGAACGGGCCGATTCCGGTACCGTTACCTTTGATGGCCGCGAGGTGAGCAAACTTTCGCGGGGCCGCCGTCACGCCTTGCGCAATTCCAAATTTGGTTTTGTTTTTCAGCTTTATCACCTGCTGCCGGAACTCAATGTACTCGAAAATGTCCTGCTGCCGGCCATGATTCAGGCCAACGCCTGGCGCACCCTGGTTCGGGCCTGGCCACGTCAGCAAAAAGCCACGGCAATTCTGGAGGAACTGGGTCTTTCCAACCGCCTGCGGCATCGGCCCAGTCAACTCTCCGGTGGAGAACGCCAGCGTGTGGCCATCGCCCGGGCGCTGGTGAATGACCCAGCCATTTTGCTGGCGGATGAACCCACCGGCAATCTGGACCCCCGTACCGGCCGCACCATTTTGGACGTATTCCAGCGGTTACACCGCTATCATCAGCAGACCATATTAATGGTAACCCATGATATGCAGGTGGCGAGCCTGGCCGACCGTGTGATAAAACTTGAGGATGGGCGCGTGCAGGGGGCATGAAGGCGATTGGCACCGCCGCAATCCACAGTTTGACCGGATTTTTGATTGGAACATCCAGACCATGGCTTTTTGGCGTCATAAAATTGCCGGCTCGCCGGGTTCGCTTGACCAGCGGCACGCGGACTTGCCCGTGATGGGCTTTGGCGATCATCTGGATGAGTTGCGCAAACGGGTATTTTTCGCACTGCTGGGCACGGCCCTCGCCGTAGCCATCTGTTTGTACTTCGATCAGCAAATCATCGGCTTTTTATACGACCCATACCTGATGGCCCTGCGCTATTCAGGCTATAGCACCCAAATGTTCTATCGCAAGCCCGCCGGCGGGCTTATTTCCTACCTGATGACCGGCGTTAAGGCCGGCGTGTTGCTGGCTGCACCCTGGATTATTTATCAGGCCTGGGCTTTTGTGGCTGTGGGTCTGTACCCGCGTGAGCGCAAGGCCGTCTATCGATATATCGCTCCCAGCATTGGTTTTTTTATGGCGGGCGTACTATTTTTTTTCATCCTGGTGTTACCCATCATGCTTAAGTTTTTCATGCAGTTTAACAACGCCGTCAAGCTGCCCCCGCCGCAACCCAATTGGGTGGAGCAGTGGATTTTTGGCAAGGCCGCCAGTCCGGTCCAGATCATGCGGTTTCCCACCGGCAACCAGATAAAGCCGCTGGAAATTCCTATTGTTCGCAGCGATCCAACCACTTTTCCGCCGCACGAGGCGGTGCTGTGGTACAACGCCTCAGATATGGAACTGAAAATGCACGTGGGTTCCATGACCCTGCAAATTTCCAAACAGCCTGCCGGCGTACTCTTTTCGCCGTTGCCCATGTTGGGCGATTACCTGAGCTTTGTAACCATCATGTGTCTGATATTCGGCGTTTCGTTTGAAGTGCCGATGGTGATGCTGGTGCTTTCCAAACTCGGGATTGTGCCGGCGGCCACGTTCCGCCGCATGTGGCGGGTGGCCGTGCTGGTACTGGCCGTGGCCTCGGTGGTGCTGGCTCCCACGCCTGATGTGGTCACGTTTTCCACCATTTTTGTGCCGCTGGTGGCACTGTATATTCTGGGTTTAATCATGGCCGCGCTCGGCTCGCGGACAAGTCCGACACCCGCTGATGAGCCTTCTGAGCCGGGCTAGTCCTGAATAACAAGCCCGTGATAACTTTGCTCTTCAGGCGAAAGCCGCGATGCTCTCCAGCCTCTTATACATCCGCCAGCGGGGCCAGGCCAAAATAGTTTTCCCAGTTCAAATGCGCAAAGCCCTCAATTTCGCGCTGGCCAAAACCACGCCCGGCTAGCGCATCGGCCAGACGGTAAAGATGCCTCGGATGCTCCAGATGTTCCGGCAACATGGCAGCATCGAAGCCGCCGTCCATATCCGACCCCAGCCCGATCAGATCGCTGCGACCTGTGAGCTGGGCAATATGCTCAATGTGTGTGACCACGTCGGCAATGGCGGCCCGTCCCGCAGGCACAAGAAACTTGGAAAACAAATTGATGCCGATCATGCCGCCCGACTTTGCCAAAGCCTTAATCTGCTGGTCCGAAAGGTGCCGCTGCGGATATTGCTTGCCCGGCAGCAAAGCGCGGCAGTTGCTGTGCGACGCCATTTTCGCGTTTCGCCCGATATCCAGCATCGTCCAAAAGGCCTTTTCCGAAAGATGTGATACATCGTGAAACATGCCCAGGGCATCCGCTAACGCCACCAGCTCGCGGCCCTTTGCGGTAATATCTGTTCCGCTATGGTCGCCGCCGCTCCACGGAGTGCCATCCACCCAGGTTAAAGCCAGCACGCGCACATGACGCGCGGCAAATTCATGCAGATCCTCAAGCGTGCGAACCCCGGCGGCACCCTCCAGGAGTAAAATGGCTTCGAGCGCCGCCGCCGGGCCGAGGGCAGGCTTAACGCGCACCGCGGGTAATATCTGCATCAACCCCGCCTGTTGCCACTGTCTGTAAATGTCCAACTGCGCCATGGAGGCCGTGTGCGCCTGCTGGTAATCATCGTAACACCAAGGTCCGTCCACCGGGTCTTCTGCAGTTCCCGGTTTCACACGAGGTTGTATAAAAACTGTGGCCAAGGTGCGAAGAACACGCCCTTGGCGCAATGCGGGCAGCGAAATCGCTGCCGCGGCACCTGGGATGGTCTGTTCCAGCAGGTTACGGCCGCTCTGGGCAAGATACGCCATATCTAAATGGGCATCAAACCAGTACAGTCCGTCCCTGGCCGGAAGCCCATTAAAATTCGCCGTCCTCATACCTCTTTTTCCACATTTATTTAGACTTTGACGATGCGAAAATGCCCAATCACCGGCAGTTTATCATCAACGCCAGCAATGGCGTGAAGAATGCCGATAAATGCCATGATCGCAAAGACGGCCCAAATGACGCCGGCGGCAAAACCATACAGATGGGCAAGGGCGTTGAAAAATCCCGACCGCGCAAGGGTGGGCATGAACAGAAATCCCAGTACCCAATTGACGCTCCAAAGTCCAAATTCCAGCAGAAACAGCAGCAGTCCCTGGTTGGCATGGAAGCGGGCGAACGCCGATTCACGGGCAAAAACCAGCGGTACCACCACGAATGGTCCCATGTAGGCCAGAACCGCCATGGGGCGATTTTGTTCTATATCTTCGGTCTTTTCGGTTTCCTGCTGCGCAGCTTCCGCGGCTGCCGCAGTGGAACCGGGTACGGATGATGCTGCATTTACATCAACATTTTTTTTGACCGGTTCAGCTAAAGGCGTTACATCATAGGTATTGTCCGGCATTATTGTGTCTCCTGGTGCAGGCCCAACCGCCGCCCTGCCACCGCGGCCTTAAGGGACTGCGGTCAGTATTGGCCGCAATTTCAATTATAGTCGGCTCGGCGATATTATGGGAGCCACAGCGGCCGCTGTTCAGCAGCCTGTCATCTGGACGATCTGACCAAAAATCCGTACACTTTGTCACGGTGGCGGCGCGGTGTCGCTGAATCTATGGTACACGCGGACATGACCATCGGGACTAAAATGGTAGTTTAATGAGGAAATGTTGATGGAAATCAGTGCTAAAGATGTTATGACGCTGCGTGCCAGAACCAACGCGGGTATGATGGAATCGAAAAAGGCGCTACAGGAAGCCAACGGCGACATGGACAAAGCCTGTGAATTGCTGCGCAAGTGGGGAGCGGGCCGTGCGGATAGCAAAGTGGCCAACGAAATGAAGGAAGGTTTAATCGGGGCCAAAATTTCACCGGATGGCCGAACCGGAGTTCTCTTGCGGTTGGGTTGCCAGACGGACTTTGTAGCGCGCAACGACGGTTTTCAGAAATTATTGACGGACCTGGTGGAAATAGCATTCCAGCACCAGGTGACCAGCCCGGCAGACTTAAATAAGCTCTCCTTCTCCGACGCTTCAGGTCGCACCGTGGAACAGGTGATCAAGGAAATGGTGGGCAGCTCTATTAAGGAAAACATGGCGGTAACCGGTCTGGCCAGATTCACTACGTCCGACGGCCAAATCGGCAAATATGTGCATCACAATGCCAAGGTGGGTGCCTTGGTGCGTATTGATGGCTCCGCTGATGATGCGGTGCGCGTGTTGCTCGGCGAAATTGCCATGCACATCACCGCCGGCATGCCGTTTGTACCGTTGGCCGTGAGCCGGGATAAGGTGGATCCGGCCCTGCTGGAAAAAGAAAAGGCGATTGCGGCGGAAGGCATTAAGGGCAAGCCTCCGGCCATTGTAGAAAAAATTGTGGCCGGCAAGCTGGAAAAATTCTTTTCCGACCAGGTGTTGCTGGATCAGCCCTTTGTGAAGGATGAAAGTCGCAAGATCCGCGACCTGCTGGCGGATGCGGGCAAAGCGTCCTCGGCCACGCTGCGGGTGGTGGAATTTGCGCGGTTCAAGGTAGGTGAGGTGTAATACGCAAGCATCCGGAAAGGTTAACATGGAACGATTACACCGCACCGGCGGTTATAACCGTATTTTGCTGAAAATTTCCGGAGAAGGTCTCTGCCGCGAGGGCGGCTTTGGCTTTGAGATGGATGAAGTCACCAAGGTTGCCCAGCAAATTGCCACGGTAGCCCAATCGGGTGTGCAGATGGCGATTGTGGTGGGTGGAGGGAACGTGGTGCGCGGGGAAAAGCTTGCGAACACCGGTTGTGTGCAGCGGGCTACGGCCGATTACATGGGCATGTTGGCCACCGTGATGAATGCCATGGCCTTGCAGGATACGCTCGAAAAACTCGGCACGCCGACGCGCGTGGCCAGTGCGTTGCCGGTAACGGCGGTATGCGAGCCGTTTATCCGCCGCAAGGTCATGCATCATCTGGAAAAGGGACTGGTGGTCGTGCTCGCGGCGGGAGTGGGCAGCCCATTTTTTACCACGGATACGTGCGCGGCGCTGCGGGCAACCGAACTGAATTGCCAGGTATTGCTCAAGGCCACCAAGGTCGATGGCGTGTTTGACAGCGATCCTAAAAAAAATCCGCAGGCGAAATGTTTCACGCGGTTGACCTACCGGCAGGTGATCACCGACAATTTACGGGTCATGGACATGACCGCCATCAGCATGGCCATGGAAAGCAACGTGCCTATTATCGTGTTTAACATGAAAAAAGAAGGCAATATATCGCGGGCGGTTCGGGGCGAAGCCATCGGGACGTTGATCGCCAACGAAGCACCCGCGGGTGATCAAGTGAAAAGCTGATCCGTTACCGGAGTCTGCCATGAGCCTCGATGAAGTACTTTTTGAAGCTGAAGAAACCATGGAAAAGGCGCTGGAGCACCTGAAACATGAGCTGCGTGGCCTGCGTACAGGCCGGGCCAGCACCAGCCTGGTGGAATACATCAAGGTCGATTATTATGGAAGCCCCGCCGACTTAAGATCACTGGCGTCGCTGACGACGCCGGATGCCAGCTCAATTTTAATTAAACCCTTTGATCCGGGCAGCCTGAAGGAAATTGTCAAGGCCCTGGAAACAGCCAATCTGGGCATCAATCCGCAAAGCGACGGCAAACAGATTCGATTGAATCTGCCGCCCCTTTCGGGTGAACGGCGGCAGCAACTGGTCGGGAAGGTAAAAGAGGCGGCCGAACAGGCCCGGGTGTCCCTGCGAAATATCCGCCGGGACGCCAATAAACACGTGGACAACCTGGCCAAGGAATCCAAGCTGACGGAAGATCAGGCCAAAAAGGGGCGAGAAGACGTGCAGGACCTGCTCAAGAATTTCGAAGGCAAGGTAGACGCGCTGGTGGCCGCCAAGCAAAAGGAAATTACTGAAGTGTAAGCGCTGCAAAGGCGCATTAACCTGCGGAGATCACCGGTGAATCGGGCGATGATTGATGAATACGTGCGTGGATCAGCCATTCCCGCGGCAGCCATTCGTGGCTTGACCGCCAAGGATCTCGACGCCCTGCCGGTCGCGGGAACCTGGAGCATCCGGCAAATTGTGCTGCATCTGATGGACAGCGATTTAATCGCTGCAGATCGCATGAAACGCATCATTGCCGAAGACAGCCCGGCCCTGATCGGCTTTGATGAAAGTGCCTTCGCCCAGAAGTTATTTTACACCGATCTGGATGCCTCGGCCGCCGCCGAGTTATTCCGCCGGAACCGCCTGCTCATGACCGAAATTCTCAAACGCCTGCCGGATTCGGCCTATCTGCGGATGGGTGTGCATAACCAGCGGGGACGAATAACATTGGAGCAAATGGTGGAACTCTCTGTCCGCCACCTGGACCACCACATGAAATTTCTCAAGCACAAGCGTCAGCTACTGGGGAAGCCGTTGTGAAGCCCGTGCCGCCGGAAACCACCAATCCACAAAACAAACTGGTGCGTACGCCACATGGCGGTAAAGCTGCCCGCACCAGAAAGCAGACACGGGGCGTTCGCCGTGAATATTCCGCCGGTTTTATCTTGTTTCGCGATCTGCCGCAGGGGCGTGTTTATCTGTTACTGGATTACGGCAACCACTGGGATTATCCGAAGGGACATCTGGAAGCGGGCGAAACGGCCTGGGTGGCGGCTGTGCGGGAATTGCGGGAAGAAACGGGAATTCGCCAGGTGGATCGTGTACCCGGCTACGAACAAAAAATGGAGTACCAATTCGTTTCCGGGGTGAAGGGACGGATTCATAAACAAGTTACTTATTTTCTAGGGCGTACAAAAACCTCGCAGGTGAACCTTTCAGAGGAGCACTGCGGTTATGCCTGGCTGCCATTCGAGCAGGCTATGGCCCAGTTGACCTACAAAAATGCCCAGGTGCTGTTGGCCAGGGCGGAACAACATCTCGTACAAATTCTGCGCAAACAGCAGCCAAATCCGACGGTCCAATCCCCGGTGCAATAGACTTCAAAATACTGTGCCGGGCCGCAGGTATACTTAAAAGCGGTCCATGAGATAAAACCGTTCAGCCGCCGTCAGAAGTAAAAAATTGTGGTGGTGATATTCGGTTACTTCACCGCTGACGATGAAAGGTTTCCCTCTATCAGGGCCATTGTTCTGGGCTTCCAACATGGCCAGTTGTCGGCAAGGCAACAGAATAATTGGTGGGCGGCCCGTGCCACGACCATCCGACGTAAACACGAACAGCCATTGGCCGGTAACCGGGTTTCGCAGCAGTCGTCCGCGCTGATTCCAGATATACGTGCCTTCGGGCAGAGCAGTCCATTGACCGCTGCGATAAGGTCTTGGTGTTGGCAAAGGCGGCCGTACCGCGGAAGCCGGCGGCGCAGCGTTCAGACCGGTCGGACGGGATATATGATAGTGCAAAAGAGAATTAATGAGTACCTTCGGGTTGGGCGGCGTACGCCGTGAAAATCGATGTGGAAGTTTTTTGGTGGCGGTGGTGGGCGCTGGTTTCGGCGCGGCGGGCCGCCGCAATGATGGAAAAGTGACGTTGGCGTCCAGCAGCAGATAATTTTCCCCCTTGTACGCCGTAACTTCGCCACTGACCTGCACAAGCGCAGACTGGATCGCATGGTGTTTGAGGAGGGTAGCGAGAGTTAAATTGGGTAACAGCCGGATGAATTTGCGCCAGCCTTTGCGTGGGTGAGCAAATACCAGCCGTGGATACGACCGGTTTTTCAGAATTCGAATCCAGCCACGGACCTCGTGGAGGTAATACCCCTGTGGCCAGAGGGGATGGGTGGTTTTTACCGACGGATGCACCGGGCCTTTGTGCGTCTCGATTTCGCGCGTAACGCCACCATGGTGCTGGTTACTTCCGCCCAAGCCGGCCGGGTGCATGACTGCGGCCCGGGTTAGCGCAGGACCGCTAATCGCCAGGGCAGACATCACCAGCGCCGCCAACACCGTCACGGAAATCCGGGGGCCAACCGGCCACGGCCTTACGCGACTCAAGTTATTTATAGCCATGATATGACCCAATATCAGGTTCCCGGCGGATCGAGCGCATTCATGCCTGTGGCAAGCGAAATCTTCGACCTGAAGCCAGTATAGCAATCTGCAGCACATCCGGCCACGGCTGACCAAAGCCCTACGCTATCGCGAAAACACCATAGGTTGAATAGACCGAGCTGCACGTCTATACTGCTGACAGAGGTGGTCATGAAGGTCAAAACAGATGGCTTAGAACCTGATGTGCAGGCCGAAGTGAACGTCAAGGATCGCGTGGCGGCAGCGCTGGAATCTATTCGCCCCATGATCCAGTGGGATGGAGGCGATGTGGAATTGGTGGACATTACACCGGATGGTGTAGTATCTGTACGATTTCATGGGGCCTGTGTGGGTTGCCCCAGTTCACAGGCGACGCTGCGTTTTGGAATCGAGCGAAACCTTCGCCAGCAGGTTCCGGAAATCACCCAGGTCGTCTGTCTGGATCCATAAGAGGCGCGAGAATACATAAACCGGTATGAAAGTTGCTGAAGAATGGACCGGGCATATTTGGATTGTCCGGTTTTTTTGTTGACGTTAATTTGGAGTTACCACATGAATCGCATGCGTCTTTTTACGCCGGGACCAACCAGCGTTCCGGAAGAAGTTTTATTGGAAATGGCCAAGCCGGTGTTTCACCATCGAACACAGGAATATCGCACGCTTTTTGCCGCAGTAAACAAAAACCTGCAGGAAGTCATGCAAACCAAAAATCCGGTGGTGACGATTGCCGGCAGCGGCACGGCCGGGTTTGAAGCGGCCATGATCAACTCCATTCCGCAGGGTGGCAGCGTTCTGGCGTTGTCCAATGGAAAATTTGCCGAGCGCTGGGTTACCATTGCCAAGCGCAATAAATGCCAGGTCACCGAACTCAAGGCCGAATATGGCCACGCTGTTAAGCCGGAGGCGGTAGCGGCGGCACTGGCCGACAAAAAGTTCGATGCCGTCACGCTTTGCCACAGCGAAACCAGCACTTGCACCCGTAATGATCTCCAGGCGATTGCCGAATTGGTGCGGGCGACCGAAGCGCTTCTGATTGTCGACGGCATTACCAGCGTGGGCGCAATTCCGGTAAAGCCCGATGAATGGGGCGTGGATATGCTGATCACCGGTTCGCAAAAGGCGTTGATGCTGCCGCCGGGATTGGCGTTTGTCAGTGTTTCCGAAAAGGCCCGTAAGAAAATTGAAACGGTAGTGCAGCCGAATTTGTACCTGAGTCTGCCGCATTATCTCAAGAGTCTCGCCGAGAATGATGTGCCTTGGACTCCCGCGGTAACACTGGTGCGCGGGTTAAACAAGGCCCTGGAAATGATCGTCCAGGAAGGAATGGCTAATGTCTGGCGGCGCACCGCGGGTCTGGCTCGCGCCACCCGGGCCGCGGCGGTGGCCATGGGTCTCAAGGTGTTTTCACAGGATCCGGTGGATTCGGTTACGGGTATTTATTACCCGGCGGGTTTTGACGACAAAGCTTTCCGTGGGGCGCTCCGCAAAGAATTCAACATGAATACCGCCGCGGGGCAGGGTTCCATGGAAGGCAAAATCTTCCGCATCAGCCACATGGGCTATGTGGATGCCCCGGACACACTGGGCCTGATCAGCGCCATCGAAGTGGTCCTGAAAAAACAGGGCCACCAATTTACGTTTGGGGCTGGTGTGGCGGCGGCCCATCAGGAACTTGCGGCGCTGGCGGGATAACGTACGACCGTTCGCCATTTGCCAGCCATGGGGGGCAGCGGGGATAATTCGCCCTATGGACGTGGCCCAAAATAAGTTCCGCGATTTTCTGCATCAACGGCAGTTAAAATACACCACCGAACGCAGGGCCATTCTGCAAAGTGCCCAGCAATTGGCCCGGCCGTTTGAAGCCGAAGAACTGCTGCTGCTGCTGCGTCAGATGAACTGTCGCGCCAGCCGGGCCACCGTGTACCGCACGCTTAAACATCTGGTGGCGGCGCAACTGCTCAAGCCGGTTTTATTTCGCTCCGGCCGGCAATGCTATTACGATTACGTAGGTGATGGGGTCGGGCACGATCACCTGGTGGATATGGAAAGCGGAGAGATTTTGGCCTTTCTCAATGACGAGGTGGTGAAACTGCGCAACCGCATTGCCAAAAAAATGGGGTTTACAGCGGTCAGCCACCGCTTCCAAATCGTCGGCCAGCGCGTGAAAGACGGCGAGCCGTCAACCAAGTCTTAAACCGTATCCTGGCTCAGGGCAGACGTGTAGCACCCATCAGGTAGCGATCGCATTCACGGGCGGCTCCACGCCCCTCGTTGATGGCCCATACCACCAGCGATTGGCCGCGACGGCAATCGCCGGCGGCAAACACGCCTTCAACTGAGGTGGCAAATTTTCCGTACTCCGCCTTGTAGTTGGAGCGGGTATCCGTATGCATCCCCAGGGCGCTGACCAACGTATCTTCCGGCCCCAGAAAGCCCATGGCCAGCAGGACCAAATCTGCCGGCCACTCCTGCTCGGAGCCGGGAATTTCCTTCATGCCCAGTTTGCCGTTATCGCGCACCCAATCCACCTGGACGGTTTTAAGTGCTCGCACCCGTCCCTGATCATCGCCTAAAAATTCCTTGGTCAAAATGCAGTATTGACGGGGATCCTGCCCGAATTTGGTTTTCGCCTCCTCGTGACCATAATCTACGCGAAGCACACGCGGCCACTGGGGCCATGGGTTGTCCGTAGCCCGATTGACCGGCGGCTGGGCCAGCAATTCAAAATTCACCAGCCCCCGGCAGCCATGCCGCAGTGATGTGCCGATGCAGTCGGTGCCGGTATCGCCTCCACCGATGACGATGACGTTTTTATCCTTGGCGGAAATATAGCGGCCATCCTGATGATTGGAGTCCAGCAGGCTCTTGGTGTTGGCGTGGAGAAAATCCACAGCAAAGTGAATGCCGGTGAGATTTCGCCCCGGCGTGGGTGGAAGATCCCGTGGCTTGGTGGCCCCGGTGGCCAGAATCATCGCATCCACCTCTTTGAGCAGATCATGCACGCTTACATCTTTACCAATATGGGCGTTGGTGACAAACCGCACGCCTTCCTGTTCCATGAGTTTTACGCGGCGCTCGACCACATTTTTTTTATCCAGCTTCATATTGGGGATGCCGTACATCAGCAGCCCGCCAATGCGATCTGCACGTTCATACACCGTTACCAGGTGGCCGGCCTTATTGAGCTGGTCCGCCGCCGCCAATCCGGCCGGTCCGGAGCCGATCACGGCCACTTTTTTGCCGGTCCGCGCCGCGGGTGGCTGAGGCAGCACCCAGCCTTGCTCCCAGGCATTGTCAATCAGGGAAGCTTCGATATTTTTGATGGTCACCGGCGGTTCATTGATGCCCAGTACACATGAACCCTCACACGGAGCCGGGCATACCCGCCCGGTAAATTCCGGAAAGTTGTTGGTTTTCCACAGGCGGATAATCGCTTCCTTCCAGTGACCGCGATACACCAAGTCATTCCATTCCGGAATCAGGTTATTCACCGGGCAGGCGCTATGGCAGAAAGGCACGCCGCAATCCATGCACCGGGCACCCTGATCCTGGAGTTTTTTTTCCGGGAGGTGATCGTGAAATTCATTCCAGTCCAAAATGCGCAAGCGCGGGTTGCGGTCGCCGGGCAATTCCCTGGGGTATTCCATAAATCCAGTGGGTTTACCCATGTCGCACCTCCTCTGCAGCGCCGTTGCGGGCCTGCTCGGCCTGTTGCTGCAAAGCTCGCCGGTAGTCCATCGGCATGACCTTGTGGAATTGCGAAAGGGTGTTTTTCCAGTCCGCGAGTATATTTTTGGCCACGGTGCTCCCGGTGAAAGTAACATGTTGCGTAATAAGTTCGCGGAGGTCGGCAATATCCTGCGGATCCGTGATTTTTTCCAGTTCCACCATCGCCAGGTTGCAGCGGGCCAGAAACTGTTCCTGCGGGTCATAAACGTAGGCGATGCCGCCGGACATGCCGGCGGCAAAATTCCGCCCGGTGGTGCCCAGAACCACGGCCCGCCCACCGGTCATGTATTCACAGCCATGATCGCCTACGCCTTCCACGACGGCCCAGGCTCCGGAGTTGCGCACACAAAATCGCTCGCCTGCCACCCCGCGGAAGAAGGCCCGCCCGCTGGTGGCCCCGTAGAGGGCCACGTTACCGATGACGATATTTTCGTGGGCTGCAAAAGTAGCCCGTCGATCCGGATAAACCACCACCTCTCCGCCGGACAGGCCTTTGCCTACGTAATCGTTGGCATCGCCTTCGAGTTCCAGGCGAATACCTCTGGCCAGCCAGGCGCCAAAACTTTGCCCGGCGGAGCCGGTGAATTTGATCTGGATGGTTTCATCCGGCAAACCGGTTTCACCGTACCGCTTCGCCACTTCATGGCTGAGCATGGTGCCGACCGTGCGGTTGATGTTGCGGATGGGATAATTGAGTTTGACCGGTTTTTTGGATTCCAACGCCTGCCGGGCATCGCGGATAATGGTGTTATCCAAAGCCAGTTCCAGGCCATGATCCTGCTTGCGGGTGGCGTACACCTCCACGTGATCATGCAGTTTTGCCGCGGGAGTTAAAATGGGCGTCAGGTCCAGCCCCTGGGCTTTCCAGTGCTGAATCGCCGCATCCACCTCCAGCATATCCACGCGACCGATAAGGTCGTTGAATTTGCGGAATCCCATATAGGCCATCAGTTGCCGCACTTCTTCGGCCAGCAGGAAGAAGAAATTGACCACGTATTCCGGCTTGCCCGCGAATTTCTTGCGCAGTACCGGATCCTGCGTGGCAATGCCGACCGGGCAGGTGTTGAGATGGCAGGCCCGCATCATGATACAGCCCATCGCAACCAGCGGCACGGTGGCAAAACCGAATTCCTCCGCGCCCAGCAGTGCCCCGATAATCACATCGCGTCCGGTTTTAAGCTGGCCGTCCACCTGTACCACAATACGGCTGCGCAAATCGTTGAGCACCAGGGTCTGATGCGTTTCCGCCAAACCCAGTTCCCACGGAGTGCCCGCATGTTTGATGCTCGTCAGGGGCGAAGCGCCGGTTCCACCATCGTGCCCGGCAATTAACACATGATCCGCATGGGCCTTGGCCACACCCGCGGCCACCGTGCCTACGCCCATTTCCGCCACCAGCTTGACGCTTACCCGCGCTGCGGGATTGGCGTTTTTCAGATCGTGGATCAACTGCGCCAGGTCTTCGATGGAATAAATGTCGTGGTGCGGTGGCGGACTGATAAGCTGCACTCCCGGAGTAGCATGGCGCAGCCGTCCAATGTAGCGGTCCACCTTGTGGCCAGGCAATTGGCCGCCTTCACCCGGCTTGGCCCCCTGGGCCATTTTAATCTGCAATTCGTCGGCATTGGTCAGATAGTTGATGGTCACGCCAAAACGGGCGCTGGCCACCTGCTTGATAGCCGAGCGACGAAAATCACCGTTGGCATCGCGGGTGAAACGGCGGGCATCTTCCCCCCCTTCTCCTGTGTTGGATTTTCCACCCATGCGGTTCATGGCAATGGCCAGCGTTTCATGGGCCTCCGGCGAAATGGAGCCCAGGCTCATCGCACCGGTGACAAAACGTTTGACAATTTCGGCTGCAGGTTCAACTTCCGCCAGCAGCACGGGGGCCGGACCGGCCTTGAGTTTAAAAAGGCCGCGCAACGTGCAAAGCCGCCCTGATTGCTCGTTGATCAGTTTGGCGTAGCGGGCATAAACCTCCTGGCTGTTGGTCCGGGTCGCTTCCTGCACGTAGGCGATAGTTTCCGGGTTGAGCAGGTGCTGTTCGCCGTCTTTTCGCCAGAAATACTGGCCGCCTTCCGGCAGCACCGGCAGAGGCATGGCCGCAGATTCCTCCGGGAAGCCGATGGCATGGCGGCGCAGGGCTTCGGCGGCGAGCACTGGAAAACCCACCCCATCGATTTTGGAAACGGTGCCGGCGAAGCATCGGTGGATGACGGTGTGATCCAGCCCGATGGCTTCAAAAATCTGGGCACCCTTATAGCTTTGCAGGGTGGAAATGCCCATTTTGCTCATCACTTTCAGCAGGCCTTTGCCGACGGCCTTGATATAATTTTTCGCGATTTTGGTGTCATCCAAGGCGGCATCCAGGCTCTTTTCCCGCCGCAGGTTCCACAAAACTTCAAACGCCAGGTATGGATTGATAGCATCGGCACCGTATCCGATGAGCAGACAGTGGTGATGCACTTCACGGGTTTCTCCGGTTTCAAGAACCAGGCCAATTCGCGTGCGCGTGCCCTGGCGGACCAGGTGATGATGCACCGCTCCGCAGACCATCAGGGCCGGAATGGCTACCTTGGTCGGCCCCATGGCTCGATCGGACAAAATAACAATGCCGCAGCCGTCGCGAATGGCCTGATCCGTTTGCTGGCAGATGCTTTCCAAGGCGTCCACCATGGCCTCCGGACCGCCGCTGCGTTCAAACACGGCGTTCACCACCCGGCTTTTCCAGCCACGGTGGTTCAGGTGCGACAGTTTAGCCAGTTGTTCATTGGTAAGAATCGGTTGCGGCAGCAGCAGTCGATGAGCGTGGCCGGGCGTGGCCTCCAGCAGGTTTTTCTCCGGGCCAATGTAGCTTTCCAGACTCATCACAATGGATTCCTTGTCGGAATCCAGCGGTGGATTGGTTACCTGCGCGAAGGTTTGTTTGAAGTAATCATAGACCATTCTCGGCTGATCGCTTAAGCAGGCCAGAGCGGCATCATTGCCCATGGAGCCAATCGGTTCCAACCCCTGCTGGGCCATGGGCGTCATCAGTTTGTACACATCTTCGGTGGTGTAGCCCAGACACTGGGCGCGTTTCAGCAGTTCCGGCGGGCTTAGCTCGGGCGTGGGATCTGCGTCTGGAATTTCCTCCAGGGTCAGGCGCTGTTCCTGCAGCCACTGGCCATAAGGATGTTCCGCCGCCAGGGCGGCTTTGAGTTCGGCATCGTCTATGATGCGACCCTGGCGGAAATCGACGAGAAACATGCGCCCTGGTTGCAGCCGACCCTTGCGCACCACATTCTGAGGCGGAATATCCAAAACGCCCACCTCGCTGGCCATGATCACGCGATCGTCGGAGGTAACGTAGTAACGGCTTGGGCGCAGCCCGTTACGGTCCAGTACGGCACCAATGTATTGGCCATCGGTAAACGCCACCGACGCCGGGCCATCCCATGGTTCCATGAGACAGGAATGATATTCGTAAAACGCTCGCCGGCGCAAATCCATGGATTCATGATTCTGCCAAGCCTCAGGAATCATCATCATCACCGCATGAGGCAGACTGCGGCCGGTATGCAGCAGCATTTCCAAACAGTTATCAAATTCACCGGAATCGGAGGTATCCGGCTCGATCACCGGCTTTATTTCATCAATGTGCTGGCCAAAAAGAGCGCTTTGGAACATGGCTTCGCGGGCATGCATCCAATTGATGTTGCCGCGTCGTGTGTTGATTTCGCCGTTATGCGCCATAAACCGCATCGGTTGCGCCCGGTCCCACGAGGGAAAAGTATTGGTGCTGAAGCGGGAATGAACCAGCGCCAGATGACTGACATAATCCGGATCGGTCAGGTCCGCGCGAAAATATTCCCGAACCTGCGCCGACGTAAGCTGTCCTTTGTAAATCAGCACCTTCGTGGACAGACTGCACACATAAAAATACGAAGCCTGGCTTATATCCAGCGCGTGAATTTCCCGGCTGAAAATCTTCCGGGCCGTGTACAACCGGCGCTCCAGCGTATCGGGCGTATCCTCTGCGGCGGCATGCACAAACAGCATGCGCATGCGCGGCTCGGTGCGACGGGCGGAAATTCCAATGGTGCTGTTATCCACCGGCACATCGCGCCAACCGCCAAATGTCAACCCATTTTCCCGGATGACCCGCTGCACAATTTCTTCACATATCACGCGCTGTTCATTATCCGAGGGCAGAAAGATGATGCCCGTGCCATAACGGCCGGCGGGCGGCAACTCCAGCTTCATATCACGGCGGGCCACCTTCGCCAGAAACTCGTGCGGCAAAGCAGTTAGAATACCCGCGCCATCGCCGGTGTTTTCCTCGCAGCCGCAGGCCCCGCGATGTTCCATGTGTTCCAGCATGCTGATGGCATCGGTAACAATGTCGTGGCTCGGCTGCCCCTTGATGTGCGCAATAAAACCCACTCCGCAACTGTCATGTTCCTGCTGCGGGTCGTAAAGCCCCTGCTTTTTTGGAAGTCCGGCCGAAAAGTTCGGTGTCTTCAATATAATAACCTCCGAGTGAGCCGATTTTTCGGCTCCAGTACCCACCAAGCAAAAACCCCTCCATCGCCAGGCCTATCCTCACCGGAGGATAGAGCCTTGTAATTTTAGCCAATTCGGGGTTGTGTATCAATATGTAACCGCCGCCGCCGGTGGATGGGGGTGTAACTCTTATTGTTGGCGGTTTTGGTGTAGGATAGTGGGGAGCAGGTTGCCACTGTGGCGGCCTGGACGACACAGGAAGTATGAATCAAGGAGGATTCACCATGATCCGAGAAATCCAAGTC
>JAJYDW010000076.1 GCA_021790385.1 Planctomycetota bacterium | reverse complement strand
CCACCGTGCGATCGGCGACCAGCTCTTCGGCAATATCCTCATTGCTCCTACCCGCGGCGGCACGCAAAACAATGTTCGCTCGCAGAACCAGTCGCGCCGGCGTGCTACGGCCGCGCGCCCAACGCAATAGCGTCTCTCGATCTTCCTCGTGTAACGTGATCTGGGGGGCAATTCGCATAACGTTCTCCTTTATAGGAGAACAACGCTCATTATGCCAATATATTGCATCAATTATGAGACACTACACTAGTATCTTTGGGAGCTACCCTGGGAACTTAATTGTTGGGCAGGGCGGTCCAGGCGAGTTTGAGCCATTTCTGGGGAATGCGCTCTTTGCAATTGGGGTCCGGAAGGGTCTCAACAAATTCCGCCCCGGCGCGGAAGCCATCGTCTCCAATGTTGCGGCAGAAACAAATTCTGCACAGCACCAACATGCCACCGCCTTCGCGGAACTGCAACGGGGCAACCACCAGCTCCCCTTGGGCCAACTGTCGACGGGTTACAAAACCCAGACCTTTAAGCGAAACATCTTCCGTGCGAATCTTAAACGCAGCCGCCTTGGCATAGTCTGGCCGTGGCAGGCGTTTGATCCACATGTATTGACGAACCGGCCGCCGGCGATGTCGCCGCCCGAAAGTCGCCCCGTCATCCTTAAGTTCACTGAGGATGGAGACAATTTGCTTTCGTTCGGCGTGGGTTAACGTTGTTGTGCTCACCGCGCTACTCCAAGGATCATGAAATTACCGCACACAGGATTATCGAGCTTGGCAGGGTCAAAAGTTCACAAAAATGCGATAATATTTTGCAAGAGTCCGCCATGCCTTTTACCGCTTAGTCGAACGTCCAATAATACAATCGTTATTGCCAGTTCGAACCAATAAGGTCTCGCTAACCATACTTATCGGCCATAACCGGGTATCCACTTGAGCCTGCTACAATCCGGGCTTCAACCGAATCAAAGAGCGTCTTTGGGCCGCAGCCGACGACATCAAGGCCCGATAGTTGCCGCCGCAGGGCGCTTGCCGCGCCGGCGATCAGGACCCGCTTGGCGGACCATGGCCAACCGACTCCTTCATAATTGTAGGCTACCCAGGGTTGACGCGACTTGTGAGAGGGGAGGGATTAAAATTATAGCGATAAGCCGGTTGGCTATGTCGGTCTACTTCGCCAGGAGCCTGTTATTACTGTCCCCACATTTTTTCTTTCCGCTGCGGAACATAGCGGCGATATTTTAGGTGCGGGCTTGATCAGCCAATTGCGCCGGCAAATCCCGGAAGCTCGTTTTTTTGGCATCGGCGGCGACAAAATGGCGGCCGCCGGTTGTCGCCTGTTGGCCAACCCCACCCATCACGCCACGATGCTCTTTGGATCATTGGGGCAGATACACTATTGGATCAAACTTTTGCGGACCGTGAAAAGCGAACTTTCCGCCATTCGCCCCGCAGTGGTAATCCCAATTGATTCGCCGGCGCTGAATGTGCGCATTGCCCGAATAGCCCGCACTTTGCACTTGCCGGTCTGCTATTATGTTGCGCCTCAACATTGGGCGTGGGCACCATGGCGTACACGAGAACTGGCCCGCGTGGTGGATACGCTGTGCTGCATTTTGCCGTTTGAGCCGGCTTATTTTGCCCACCAGGGCCTGCATGCGGTCTTTGTAGGACATCCACTTTTCGATACGGCTGTAGATGCGCCAGAGACCGATCCGGCACGGCTCACGCCACCTCTGCCGACGGGGGCCATGCGCGTGGCACTTTTGCCCGGCTCGCGCCGGGCCGAAATTCAGATGAACATGCCGGTACTGCTGGATGTGGCAGCCACGCTCAAAGGCCGGGTCAATACGTGCGTATTTGCCGCTGCCGCCGCCGATGACAATCGGGCGCTGCAAATGCAGCGTTATCTGCAGCGCACGCATCTGCGGGTGGATGTGCGCACTCATCGGGCGGACGAGGTGCTGCGCTGGGCGGATATGGTGCTGGCGGTGAGTGGAACAGTCTCCCTGCAGATAGCCAAGTACCACAAGCCCATGATCATCGTTTATGCCCTGGCTCGGTGGAAATGGCATTTGGCCGGGCGGTTTTTGATCAACACCAAATACATGTGCCTGGTGAACATTCTGGCGGATCGATTGCTGGTTCCGGAATTCATGCCTTTTTACGGCTCTCCGGAAAAAATTGCCCTTCAATCCATTGATCTGGCGCAAGACGCCGATCGACGGGCGCAAATGACTGAGGATTTAGCACACCTGGTAAATCCCCTGGCGGCATATTCTCAGGCCAAACCCGCCGGCGAACGCGTGGCTCTGGAAGTCATGAAATTGATGTCACGTGAGAACCTTTAGGGGCTGTCAGGAAATAACCTGTACCATCCGGCTGGTTCTTTGTCTGCGGGCGTCGTAATTAGCTTCTTACAAACCCATGCCAGGGTATGCGCGTGGCTCGCGCCTCGCCGGCTGCCAAAATGCCTGCGCCGTATTCATACACTTTGTTTCGGACAGCCCCTTAGATTGTAGCCGCTAACGAATCGCCAACTTCGGTGATGACCTTGTCGGAGGAGATTCCATCCGCTTGGGCATCAAAATTCAAAATCAGCCGATGCCGCAATACCGGCTTGGCAATCGCCTGAATATCCTCCAGACTGACCTGGGTGCGGCCGGCCACCACGGCCATGGCTTTCGCCGCCAGCAGGATGTTTTGGGCACCACGCGGGCTGCTGCCATAACGCACATAGCGGCGCACGATTTTCGGGGCATCGGCTTGTTGCGGATGCGTGGCCAGAATCAATCGGCCAATGTACTTCTGCAACGGTACGGCCGCAGGCACCGAGCGCACCAGTTGCTTGCGCTCTTCCACACGTTGGGCATTAAGCAGCGTCAGGGCCTCGGGTCGCCGCGCGCCGGTCGTGCGGGCCAGAATGTCGGTGAGTTCGTCCAGGGAAGAAAGCTCGACCAGAATTTTCATCGCAAAACGATCCAATTGCGCTTCCGGCAGGGGATAGGTTCCCTCCATTTCCAGCGGATTTTGGGTGGCCAGCACAAAAAAAGGATTTTCCAGTCGATGCGTGTTGCGGGCTACGCTGACCGAACCTTCTCCCATGGCCTCCAGCAGTGCGGACTGTGTTTTTGGGGTCGCCCGATTGATTTCATCGGCCAGAATCAGATTCCCGAAAATCGGACCCGGTTGAAATTGCAGCGTCCGTTGGCCGTTGGTGTCGGTTACCAGTATGGAAGTGCCGATGATATCCGCCGGCATCAGGTCGGGGGTAAACTGAATACGTGAGAATCGCATATTCAGCACTTGGGCAAGCGTGCGAACCAGCAGGGTCTTGCCCAGGCCGGGTACGCCTTCCAGCAGCACGTGGCCGCCGGTAAACAGGCACAGAAGCATCTGCCGGATAACGGTTTGGTGGCCGACGATGACCTTGGCCAACTCTTTTTCCACCCCGGTAAATTCCGATTGAAATTGAGTGATCTGCGTTTGCAGTTCTTCGATGGTGGAGGGTTGAGATATATGCATCATATTTTTTCCGCATCCGCCGGTGGGCCGGGCCAGCCCCTTTTTCACCACCGCCGATAAACATAATCCCGGCCACTGGGAAAGCAAGTCGTAATGCCAAAATTCCCCGGAAATATCCCGGTATCTTAGCACGGCGCAAAAAAATTTTGATCCTGCGCCGCCGTTGTTCTGCAAGCCCCTTGTGACAGTGGCGGCATTGGCCCAGCTCTCCTGGCCAGCCCGTGTACGGCACACCGCAGTGATGACAAGGACTTACCCTTCCGCCTGCTCCTTGGCTGAAGTGCCCAGCTTGCGTTCATGCACCCGTGTAACAATTTGGCAGGCCATGCGTATGGCCGCTTTCATGCTGCCGGGGTCCGCACGATTTTTGCCCACAATGTCAAAAGCGGTGCCGTGATCCACGCTGGTTCTGATAATGGGCAGGCCCAGCGTCAGGTTCACACTATGACTGAAATCCAGCAGCTTCAAGGGAATCAGCCCCTGATCGTGGTACATGGCGACAACCAGATCATACTGGCCTTGCGCCGCCTTAACGAAAATGGTGTCTGCGGGAAATGGCCCCCGTACGTCCATGCCGTGGCTGCGGGCCATATTCATTGCCGGTTCGATGATGCGCTCCTCTTCATCACCGAATTGGCCATTTTCACCCGCGTGCGGATTCAGCCCGCAGACGGCAATGCGTGGATTGGCAATTCCGAACCAGTCTTTAAGAGCCTGATGGGCCAAATCGATAGGATCAAACACCGTGCCGATTTTGAACGAATTGCGAATTTCAAACAGCGGTTCATGGATGGTACAAAGCACCACGCGCAGCCCCTTGTGCGGTCCGATCAGACTGGTGGCACCATCGGACACCGGGTTGGCCGCAAACATCATGGCGTAACGCCGGGCGCGGGTTTTCTCCGCCAGCATTTCCGTATGCCCCGGCCATCGGCCAAAGCCTGCAAGCTTCCAGCTTTCCTTGCAGATCGGCGCTGTGACCAGGGCGTCAATCCGCCGGTTGATGGCCGCAGTAACCGCGTCTTGTACAAATTGCATGGAGGCGATCCCCCCCTGTTTGGAAGGCTTTTTAACATCAATGCCCATGCAGGAAAATTCGTCGTAATCCAGTACTACCACATCATGATCGTAGGGCCGCAGCCGTTCGTGCTGATCGCGCCACCAATATACGTCCATTTCCGCAAGGTCGGCGGAATAAGACAATAGTTCGTTGAGGCCGAAAATAACAAAGCGGCCCAGCCGGCGAATGTCCGGATCCGCCAGAGCTTTGACAATAACCTCCGGTCCAATGCCGGCCGGGTCGCCCATGCTGATACCAATTGTCGGCAAATAGGCACTCATCCGGGCAACCTCTCCGGCCCGGCAAAACTGGTTTGTGGTTCAAACGCAGCGGCCTTTTCGGTATCCCGCAGCTTCAAGGCCTCCAGATAATGAACGATGGTACGCGCAAAAATATCGGTTTCGATATTGACCATATCTCCCTGGCGCACCTGCCCCAGCGTAGTTTTTTCCAGGGTGGTGGGTATGACCGCCACCTGGAAAGTGCGGTGGTCCGTGGCGGCGATGGTCATACTCACACCGTCTATGGCCACGCTGCCCCGATGGATGATCAGCGGGGCCAAAGCCGGGCTTACCGCAAAGGTGATGCGCCAATCTTCCGGGCGGGGGTTCACTTGCAGTACGGCCGAAACGCCGTCCACATGCCCCTGCACAAAATGGCCGCCCAACGCATCGCCGGCTTTCAGCGACAATTCCAGATTCAGCTTATCCCCCGGCTGTTTTTGTTCCAGCGTAGTGGCGCGCAGGGTCTGATTCACCACGTCAAATTCCACCTGCCGCCCATGGTGCTTGACCACCGTCAAACAAACGCCGCTGACGGCAATACTGTCGCCGTCTGCTATCACGGCCGTCTGTAAATCGTCACCCAGATCCAGCGCCAATCGCCGCCCGGACGGCGTGACATCAGTCTTAATCAGAGTTCCCAGAGATTGGATTAAACCTGTAAACATGCTCTTATTTTAGCCCAAGACCCCTGCCAATGCATCCCAGCTGGCCAAACGCTAAAGCGGGTGGCGCATTTGTTCGCGGGCGGATTCCCACCGGTTGCCGGCAAAGATGGATCGCTACAGATGCACATTTTGTGTCGCGCGCCGCCATGCTGGTTCCGTTGCTTACTCCGCTCCCGGCAAAACCACCACTTTGACCACGGTGTCTTTCTTATCGCGGCACAGGTGCATGGCCTGGTCGATGTGTTTCAAGGCCAAGCGATGCGATACCAGCAGGTTTACATCCAAGGCCTTGCCGGCCAAAAGTTTAAGCACATGCGGATAGTAAATCGCGGGGCTGGCGAAACTGGCCCGCAATTGCAGTTTGCGGAAGTGAAAATCGTTGGCGTCAAAACTGACGTGTCCGTCACCAACGCCTATTCCCACGTATGTCAGCTCTCCACCATAACTCAAAAGATTCAGACATTCGGGCAAATGCTGGACCGGTGCAGTGAGCAGTACATGATTGAATTTGCGGTGGAGATCCTCCGCCTCGCCCAGACTTTTATCCCATGGATAAACCCGCGCCCCCATGGCAGCGGCTACTTTCAGCCGCTGCGCGCTGTGGCCGCGCCCGATGCACCATACTTCACTTGCTCCGCTTCGCAAGGCCAGCGCCACGGCCATTAATCCGATCGGTCCGGGGCCCACCACGGCGACTGTTTCGCCCAGCGCTATGCCCGCGGTTTTTACCATGTCGTAGGCCACACCCGCCGGCTCCGCCAGACACGCCGCCTCGGGGGTCAGGCCGTCATAGGGAACCAGACAACAGCCAGGAGCCATCATATACGTACTAAAACCCATGGCCGGCTGTTGCCAAAAATTGGGGGCCTTATTGCATAAATCGACACGTCCATTGCGGCACACACTGCAAGTGCCGCAAAAACTCGACGATTCCAGCACCACTTTGGTTCCCGGTCGAACGGCGGTAACATTAGCCCCCACTTTTTCCACAATGCCGGCCACCTCATGGCCGAACGGGTGCCAGGAGGAACTGTTTACGTCAGCGGCGGTGCTAAGATCAGTCCCGCATATTCCACAGGCTTCAACGCGAATCAAGGCGTGGTCCGGCAATGGGTCATTGGGAAGATCCACGGTGGTCAGGCGGGTTTCCCAGGGGTATCGGAGCAAGGCAGTCTGCGTTTTCATCATCACCTCAAATTACAATTATAACCATCCGCCTGATTTCGACTACGCGCCGTTGGCTTTTACGCGAGCATGGCCAACGGCTGCTGGGGGGCCACGTAGAGCTGGCGATAAATGGAAGCGAATCTTTCTGCCAATTTGGCGGAGGAAAATGTGGTTTCCACTCGCCGGCGGGCGGCGAGCACCTGTTCCCCGGCCTGCTGCGGATTATCAAGCAACTGGTGGGCCGCTGTCGCCAGAGGCCAGGGTTCTTCCGCCGGTGTCAGGATGGCACTGCGGCTGTCGCCCACAATATCCACGGTGCCCGGCACGCTGGTGGCAACTACCGGTATTCCCGCCGCCATCGCCTGCAACATCACGGCCAAATCAACATCCAGATCCGGAGTAAAAAGCATGATATCCGCCATTTGCAGCACGGTTTGAACCGGTATGTCCGGCTCAACAAAATGCATCATGTCCGGATGCTCAAGATCCTGGGCAAATTCCAGCAATTGCAGCACATGGGCTTGCACCGAGGCGTGGTCCACATGGCCCAGGCGAATCAGGGCGTGAGCCTGCGGGTAAATATGCTGGAGAATGGCCGCGGCCCACAGACCCTGATCCTGCCGGTTGTGTACGTGTGGCGTGCCCCCAAGAAAGATTACCGGATGATCATCTGCAGGTAATTCCAGTATTTCACGCAACTGTGCGGGAGCGATGCGCGGGCCGGTGATCTCGGGCACGGCAGGAGGAACGTGAGCGAGCTGGTCCCGCGGCAAGCCGGCACGGCGCATCTGCTCGAATAAATCCTGTGTGCCGCACAGTACAACCCACCGGGCTCGTCGGCTGGCCATGCGCAGCAGCCATAGCTCAGTTGGGGTCGGCTGCGTGTGCAGGCTTACCATTCGCACTGTCGAAAGCTGCTTGGGCACGGCCGATGCTGCCAAGGCCCAATATCCCCAGCAATGCAGATGATCGGGCTGGTAGAGATAATATGCCCGGTGGACACTGTGCCAGCCGGCAGGATCCCACCATCCGGCGGCCCGCGCATAGCGTATGATCCCGGTATCCACCCCCGCTGCCGTGGCGGCCTGCATCACGGACAGATGACCAAGGGCCAGCACCTGATGTTCCGCCTCAACCCGGCGGGTGATGAGGGCCAGCGTAAGCAGGACATCTTCCGGTGTGCTGGGGTCTATAATATGCAATATTCGCATGGGCGGTTCTACCAGAGAATATCCTCGGCCCGGAAAACCGGGCCGTCGGTGCAGGTCAGTTTGTGTACCCATTGTTTTTGGCCCGGCGGCTGGTATTTAATAATGCAACTCTGGCACGTGCCCATGCCACAAGCCATGGGCTGTTCCAGCGATACCTGGCACCGCACCGCAAATTTCGCCGCTACCGCCGCCGTCGCCCGCATCATCGGAGTGGGTCCGCAGCAGAATATGACTGCACGCTTCCGTTGATCTGTGGAAAAGGCGGTTAAAATATTCTCCAGCATCCCGGTAACGTACCCCTTAAACCCCAGCGAGCCGTCATCCGTGGAAATCATCGAGGGAAACCCATAGCGGGCAAATTCATCCACCGCCTGGCTCGGTGTCGGTACTGGTGCCGGCGGGCCGTTACCGGGAGATATTTTCAGCGGCAGCAAGTCGCGGCGCTGCGCCCCGGCCAGCGCCATCGCGGCTATTTTCTTCTCGTGCAAGACCTTGGCCAGATAAATCATGGGCGGAATGCCCACCCCGCCGCCCACCAGGATGGCCGGCCCAATTTCCGGGCTGACATCAAAGCCGCGGCCCAGCGGTCCCAGCAGCGACAGGCGTTGCCCCGGACGCATGGATGCCAGCCCGCGGGTTCCCTTGCCAATGACGCGGTAAATAAAATCCAGTTCACATACGTGGGCTGTGGTGGCGGTGGCGACCCGATCGCGCCGATCGGCAATGGAAAACGGCCGCCGCAGGTAGGCCGCAGCTCCGGCGAAAAAGCGATCGTGAAAATGCGGGGGCGGTTGGGCCGGCTGCCAGGAAAGTTCGGTCAATGGCGGTACCGGAGAATCCAGGGACTTTACGTCTGCCGGTACGGCAGCGGTCTGCGCGTCGGGCACACAGAGAATCTGGGCAAACTGGCCGGGATGGCTGCGCGGGAAATCACGCACCTCCACCGTCAAACGATAATGTTCCCTGCACAGCAATTCGTTGGTTGTCACCGTGCCGAAAAAATGTCCACGCACGGCATCGGTTTGTTGTATAGGCGATATGGGCAAACAAAAACTCCACCGGAGGTATAATCTTTATCTGCGTCTGCGGCGAATTTTACCATATCGCACCGCATCCTGGATTTCATCCGACCACCGGCCCCGGCCGGGCTGCGTGTTGGACGGTCATCAAACCCCGGCCCGAAACGGCACCGCCGGCAAACCCGCAGCATTGTACAAGTTGCACCGCGGATTGTCCGCCCAGGCGTAGGTTACGGTCCGCGGTTCGGGCACGCTGTCGCTATGCACAACCACTTCATCGCCCTCCATGCGGGCCTCCGCCCAGACGTAGTTGCCATCCACGCCGGCCACGGCAAAGCCTTCCAGCTTGTCGCCCCGGCAAACCAGCCCGCCGCCCACATAGTCCCATGCAATACGTATATTGCGGCCTTGACGCCGGGCGGACCGGAACTGCGGGCCGCTGGGCACCACGTTTTTCTTTCCGTAGGTATGGTGGAGTGCGCAGAGTGCCAGCCGCAAACCCACATCCTGCTTGTTGCGTGGATGTATGTCGCCGGCCTCGCCAATGTCAATCGCTACCGCCATGCCGGTATGCGGCAGGGCCAGGGTCATGGTCTGGGCTTCGCGCAGTTCGGCCCATGGGCTGGGTCCCGGCTGATCGCGTGTGGCCATGTAGTTGGCCAGTTGTACAAAATAAAATGCCAGATGGTCATTGTGCCACAGCCGCCTCCAATCGCGGATCAGTGCCGGGAAAAGATGCTGATATTGCGCCGCCCGCTCCACATTGGATTCACCCTGATACCAGATGGCTCCGCGTATTGGAAAATTAGTCAGCGGTGCCAACAGGTTGTTATACAGGACTGTGGGAGCATTTGGATTATCCGGTCCCACTGGCCGCGGCGGTTCCGTAACAATGCCATAGTTGGCCTCCACCGCGTAGCCCCAGCTTCCATCCAGACGAATCGGGGTCGTGCCCCTATCCTCAGGACAACGCAAGGCCATGGCCTTTGCGGGGCCTCTTAAGCCTGCATCGAAGCGATCACAATGAACGCGCACCGCTATAACATTACGGCCTGCTTTTACCAGCGCACCCGGCACTCGATACACCCGTGAAAAGCTCCACGCATCAGGCCGGTCGCGCATGGTAACGCTGCCCACTTTTTCCCCATTGAAATAAGTAATATCGCTTTTATCGGCGGAACCTATACCCAACTGTAGATCCCGGCCGGCCCAGGCCGCCGGAACAACTACCGCTTTACGAAACCAGACGATACCGTTGAAATCCAGCCCTTCGGTGCGCCAATTCGCCGGAAGTTTCATCTCCGGCCAGCGCGGACTGGGTTCATCCATCGCCGCCCAGCCGCGGGCAACCCCTAAATTCTGCGTGTCACTGGTTCGTGCTGCAAGGGCGTCCATCTCTTGCTTCCACTGGGCGGTACGTTCTTTCAATCGCGGCAGGTCGCGAGTATAATCTTCCCATACACAGCGAATTTTCGGGTCCGCCTGAAGGCCCTGCGGACTCATCCAGGTTTCAGCCACCGTGCCACCCCACGACGCATTGATTAGTCCGATGGGCACACCCAGTTGACGATGCAGTTCCCGGCCAAAGAAATAACCCACCGCTGAAAAACCAACCGATTGATCGCCGGGCAAAGATTTTTCCAAAGTCGCGCCGGAACACACCAACCAGCGCGTGCCGGAAATATCCGCAGCCGGTTTTTCTGCAATGCGATGCGGCACGCTCAACAGCCGGATCAAAGGAAAATTCGCCGCCGCCAATTCCTGCTCCCCATCCTTGGACTGAGCCACCGGCCATTCCATGTTGGATTGCCCCGAACACAGCCACACATCACCCACCAGCACATCGCGGCATACCAGCCGGGAATGGCCCGTTGGATCCGGATGGACGCTTACCGTCAGGTCTGCTGCTTCCGTTGCGGCGGCCATCGCGGGAAGTTCTACCCGCCAGCATCCGTTGCTATCCGCTTGGGCCGTGGCTCGCACGCCGCGAAACTCCACCGTTATCGCCGCCTGTACCGGTGCGCTTCCCCATATGGGAATGACCGCATCCCGTTGTAAAACCATATGATCCGTGAAAATTCCCGCCAGAGATAACACCATGTTCAATTCCTGTTGCCAATACCGCCCGCGACTCATCCGCACGGATGCGTTTCTACGGACGTACCAAGCGACATTATAAGCATTTTTGAAACCGGCACTTGGTTGCCATAAAAAGCCGCGATTCAGGGGGTGTGCCCGTTTTTATCGGGAAGGGGTTAAGCCGCTAACTTCTGGTGTTTCTTGGCCCACCATGCGTCCCAGAGATTGCTTTGGTAGAGGGCTTCCATCGCCATGAGAGCCTCGGCATTTTCCGC
>JAJYDW010000027.1 GCA_021790385.1 Planctomycetota bacterium | reverse complement strand
TTAATCCGCGGGCACCAGTGTCAATGGTCTGGGCATATTGGCTGAAGGTTTGATCCAGATTGATACTGTTTTGAATGGCCACCTGGGGGAAAGCCTGCAGGTCAATAGGGGAAAGCTGGTCCAGAATTGCGGGAATTTGATAACCATAGGCACTGTCAATGTCATTGATCAGAGCCTGGTATGTCGGCGAAGGCTGCGATAAGCCCTGGTAGCCGTCGGTAGCATTGAGATACGTAGCCACAGCGATCTGGTTGGGTGTGAGGGCATAGGGAATGAGCGATGGCTGCACCAGTGTAAACACCAAGTTCAGATTCGTTCCGTTTAATACGGTATTGGCAAATACGTCGATCGGATGGGCTCCGAGATTAATGGAAGAAAAGTTGCCGCTCAGACCGCCAGTGGAGGTAATGATGGTTAGCGTCACCGGGCTGGTCAGCGGAGCATAATTGTTCTGAAAGACCACGTTAAGGCTGCCGGCAAGGGAGGAATTCGGGCCCACGTTGAATTGATCAAACTCTCCGGGCTGTTGTCCGCCGACTCTCACCATCAGAGCACCGGAGGCATTTTGAACATAACTGCCCGCAATATCGGTCGTATATTGCGAACTGACATTGCCGAACAAACCATTATTGACCACGCTGCTGTTACCCATGGCATTGAGATTGTTGGCCAGCAGTGCGGAACCGGCATTGATGGTGGTAACGCCAGAGTACGTATTGGCACCGGCCAGGGTCAAAGAGCCGCTGCCGCCAACAGTCAGGTTACCGGCCCCGGAAATAGTCCCCGCGAATATATCAGTGTTGCCGGGGGTTACCGTCAGAGTATTGATGCCCAGGGTGACCGCCCCGGTACCGATGATGTTGTTGACCACCGGACCGCCCGCGACAGTACTGCCGGAAATGTCAAAGGTTGCACCGGTGGCAATATTGACCAGGCTGGAAGACGCAATACCACCGTTGCCGGCAAGTGCCAGAGTACCGGCATCAACAGTGGTTGCGCCAGTGTAGGTGCTGGGTGCCGTCAAGCTTAACGTGCCGGCCCCGGCCTTAATCAGTTGCCCCCCCGTTCCCCCGTTGATCCCGCCATCCGCCAAGACACCGCCAAAAGAGTCTGCGCCCGAGGCAACATTAACGGTCAAAATCTGGTTGCCCAGGGCCACCGTTCCTCCGGTCCCCACCAGGCCGTTGATCTGTGCGCCGCCGACAGGAGTAACCTGTGAAATATCAAAAGTGCCCCCGGAAGACAAGGACACGGCACTGGAATTGGCTATGCTGCCGGTGCCTACCAGGGCCAGCGTGCCGCTCGAAATGGTCGTCTGGCCACTGTAGGTGTTGTTTGCAGTCAGCGCCAGCGTGCCCACCCCGTTCAGGGCCAAACTTCCACCGGAGGTATTGTTGATGCCACCATCCTGAATAACACCGCCAAAAACATCCGTGCCGAGGGGCAGGTTGACATTCAACGTCTGTGACCCGAGCGCCACGGTTCCGGCAGATCCGGTAAGGCCGGCGATAGCAGGCCCGCCGACAATAGTGCTTTGGGATATATCAAAAGTGGCTCCAGTGGTAAGAACCACGCCGCTGGACGCAGCGATGCTACCGGTTCCCGCCAGTGCCAGTGTGCCCGCGTTAATCGTCGTGGCACCCGTGTAGGTATTCGCACCCTCCAGATTCAATACTCCAGGGCCTTCATACAGCAAAGCGGACGTACCGGTAATCGCGGAAAGCAATGATGCCGGCGTACCCGTTGCCGCGCCGATCTGGATACTTGATCCGGTTAACACCAAGTTGCTGGCATAATTATCAAATTGCAGCGTTCCACCCGAGAAAAAAACACCGCCCGTACCCAAGGCCGCATCTTTAGTGATGGCCAATGTGCCGCCCAGAAGAAAAGTTCCGCTGGCGTTGGTGTCGGCAGCTGTCAGGGTCAGCGTACCGGTTCCGGAAAGTACCAACCCGTTCGTGAAATTCACAGGGGCCGAAATCAAATCGTTGGAATTAACTGTAATGTTTGCCCCGCTCATATTCAGCGCGGCTCCGGATCCGCTACTAATGGTGTAATAATAACCATTGGCAGACCCACCGGCGTTGAAAATGAGCGACTGGGCCGTAACCGCGGATTGAATAATAACGCTTACGCCAAGATCCGTGCCCGCACCAAAGACCGCGCCATCGCCATTGGTCCAAACCACGTTGCCGCCGCCAGAGTTCCAATTGAAACTGGTGGTATCCCAATACCCCGGATAATCATGGCCGCTGGCCCCACCGTTGGGCGACCAGGTCAGGCTGGGAGCGGGAGGCAACGCATCATAGCCAATAGCCTGTAGCGCGATACCTTCCGGCGATGTAATGCTGACCGAGGCGGCTCCGCTAGACGCCGAAGTAAACGCCTGCTGGACGTAGTTGGTGTTTCCACCCCAATCGCCATAATCGCCCGGGGCAGTCTGGTTAAACGTGACCAGATGCGTATTGCCGCCGTCGATTGAAAAGTAAGGCGTCGCTGTGGCGCTGGTGGTAAAGCTGGGGGTGTGAACTGCAGAATACCGATACAAATCCATCGGTCCGTAGACGGTGGTGCCCGTATTGCCGACCTGCGATCCCTGCCCACCTATGCCCAACACCTCATCGATTTCGTGCTGAATCACACGGTTGGCACTGTAAGTGCCGCTGCCGCTGAATCCCTGGAGATTCGAGGCCCCAAGGATGATAATGCCGTCGTAGATGTAACCGGTGCCGGTGCCTGCGTTGCCCGCCGAATTCAGATAACCCACATCACTCCCGAAACCCAGTGCCCGCATATTGGCACTGGTGGCGACAATGGCAGCAGCCCCATTGCTGTCGTTGCCATACTGTAAGTTGCTGTTGGCTATTTGTGCGACAGAATTGCCGGGGTTAGCCGTGGCATTTGCGATCAGGGCCTGTGTATAAGTGCTATAGGGAGTTGTGTATAAGCTTGCCAGACTTTCCCCCAAAGCTCCCTGGCTGATGTCCGCGGTGGTAAAATAGATATTTACATGAATCGGATTGGTTAAACTGGTGTCATAAAAATTCAATGCATTATTAATGTCGGACTCGATGGTGCCGGCATAAGCGCTGCTGGTAATAGAACTGTCAAACGTGGGTGTAATAATGACGGCCCGGGCGGTGGAACCGGCAGCCATCAGCGCCGCAACAGTCAATGCCCCGGCCAATCGCCCACGTACTCGCCCTAAACCCCCATGTGATCGCTTTGCCATCTGCATTGATAGAACTCCTGCCTTAATAGAAACTAAAATAGCACCCTGCCGTTGCAGAATCGACCGCCAATCTCAAGAAACGCCCACCCCTTCCATCCTCATGCCAGAGCCGCAGATCACTCCAGCCTCGTCGGCCATGACCTTACCGTGGCTGTCCCTCGTCTGAACCCAAGCCAACTTTATCCAAATGGGACGTTAAGCCCACGCTTGCCGTTTGTCAAGAACCAACATTTCTGGACCCAGCCAATAAAAGCCGATCCCGGACGAATCCTGACTCTTTCCATTTAGGGCCAGTGTTTTTATGATTTCCATATGAAAATTGGCCTGCCGTCAAAAAATTGTGCCTCCGGAAAATTTGTCAGACACCATCGCCGAGAGTCAGGTTGCAGCGATTGTGTGGGGGGCCAAGCGTGAATCATTTCATCGTGGCCGCCATCCACGTGCTGATCTCATCGGACATGATCATTTTTACACTCACGTATGTCGGCCTGGTGCTGGGCACCATTCCCGGCACCCGGCTGGCCCGCAGCAGCATTGCCATGCTCGGAGGTATCGCGGTATTGCTGTTTCACCGCATGGGTTTATCCGCGGCAAGCGGCCAGCGCCGCCGCGGCAAATAGCGCTTTGGATCGGGAGTTTAAGGCGGTGCTCATATTTGAGGTTCTCCATGATATATGGCTGCCGCCACGCCTCGTGGCTTGCGAACAAAAAAACATGCCTTCACAGGCTCACGCCATCGCCAGGCTAACCGCTCGCAGCGGTGCATGACCAAGCTTGCCTACGCGGGCAGATTAACCGCGAAACCCGTATCGTGTCAACGAACGCAGGCGCGGCCCAACCCGTTGTCGGCGTGATACCGCCCGCAAGCACTTTCGCCCGTCGGCAAAAAAACGTGCTAAGCCGCAAGCGGCTTCCGCCTTAAACCGCAAGCGACTTCCGCCCTAAGCCGCAAGCGGCTTCCGCCTTAAACCGCAAGCGACTTCCGCCCTAAGCCGCAAGCGGCATCTGCCCTAAACCGCAAGCGGCTTTATGGATAACGGCCCGCCGCGCGCAGCGCGCGGGCGTACGGCGAACTGGGACTGTGACCCGGGTGCAGCGGCCAGCGGTCGTACGTTTTCACAAACGGCCAGCGCTGGGCCGACCAATGCCGCGCCGGCGGGTTGCGTTCAATATAACGAATCGTCCGCACAACCTCATCGGGATGATCAAGAAAAACTTTCCACCCGCCCAGCGTCCAGCACGGATGATCCGCGGGGCGGATCGCCGCATCAATCATCCGCTTGCGGCTTAGCCCTTGCAGCGATTCAATCATCGTTTCCGCCTGGTCGCGGTGCCTGCGGATGAGCAGATGCACGTGGTCGCCCATGACCGCACAAGCGTAACAGGTGTATCCCCGCTGGACAACGGCCCCGCCAATCGCCTGCCCGACCATCGCCACTTGCGTGGTGTCAAAGGCCAGCAACGGATGTTTCAAGCGTCCAGCAGCGCGATCGTAAAATTCCCGCACCGCATGTGACGGTGGCTGAACCTCCTTGTGTCCGTAGTGCAGTTGGCCCAGCTCCGTCAGAAGGTCTGCGGCAATGCGCTGAGACCCACTGCCCCGCGGATCATTGGGCAGCCATCAGCCGTAAAGCGTCCAGATGAGATGATACGCGATGACAATCGGGTTCCCGGCAAGCATGCCTACCACGTTAGCCGCCAGCCGGCCAAGCCGGAAGCCAATCCGCGCCATGGGTCATTTGTCGGTTCACTTTGCACATGGCAAATTCCCGCTCCCTTCCCATTTAGGCTCCGTGTTTTTATGATTCCCCCATGGACGTTGACTTACCGAAAGCCAAACCCGGCTCCGGACACCATGCTCGGCCAAGCCTGCGGCAGCCAGATCGCTCTACCTTTGCGGGAGGCGGCGATTGAATCATTTCATCCTTGCGGCGATCCACGTGCTGACCTCACCGGACGTGATCATTTTTACACTCACGTATGTCGGCCTGGCGCTGGGCACCATTCCCGGCACCCGGCTGGACCGCAGCAGCATTGCCATGCTCGGAGCCATCGCCATCCTGCTGTTTCACCGGATGAGCTTTTCCGCAGCCATGGAGCAGATTGATTTTGGCACGCTGGCTTTGCTGATCAGCCTGATGGTCATTTCCGCCCAGTTGCGTCTGGCGGGCTTTTACCATTTTGTGGTCAACAAAATTATTTCCGCTGCCGATCGACCGTGGACTTTATTGATCGCCGTCGTCGGAACCGCAGCCTTTCTTTCCGCCCTGTTTGCCAACGATGTGATTTGCCTGATTTTTGCACCGGTGATTGTGGTAGCGTTCAAACGGGCGGGGAGGGATCCGGTTCCGTACCTGATGGCCCTGGCCACCGGAGCCAACATCGGGTCGGCGGCAACTATCATCGGCAATCCACAAAATATGTTGATCGGTGAATCCGGGCATCTATCATTTGCCGGCTATACCCTGGCGGTTTTGCCCTTGATCCTCGCCAGCCTGATCTTAAACGTATTCGGGGTGGCACTGGTCTATCGCCGGCGCATATTTCATCCCGCCATAATTACACCATCGCCAACGAATAATGCCGCCCTGGCCATGGATGACCCGCCCGAAGCTCCAGACCTGCCGGCACCGGCCCCCGCTGTGCAATGGCCCATGGTAACCAAATGCCTGTTGATCATGGGGATGCTGCTGGTGGCGATGATTTTCGGCAATATTATTTCCATGCCCAGGCCCATTGCCGCTCTGGCGGCAGCCGGCCTGGTGCTGGTGTCGCGGAAAACCAGCCCCCGAGATCTGTTTGCCATGGTGGATTGGAATTTGATTTTGCTGTTTGTCGGCCTCTTTATTGTGATCGGCGATGCCCAGGTTCACGAACTGCTTGGGCCGACTATGCACGCCCTGAAAACCCATGGCGTTAATTTACAATCGCACGGGCCGCTGACTGCCGTTACGCTGGTGCTTTCCAACATAACCAGCAACGTTCCTGCGGTGCTGCTGCTGAAGCCCGCCATTCCCCTGCACGCAGCCACACTCTGGTATCTGCTGGCCGTGGTAAGCACATTTGCCGGCAATTTAACGCTGCTCGGTTCCATTGCCAATTTAATTGTGGCCGAGCAAAGTGCCCGCCATTCCATTCGACTTTCCTTTACAGAATACCTCAAGGTCGGTTTTCCACTGGCGCTGATCACCACAGCCCTGGCGGTGCTCTATTTTAGATTTTAACCGACAGAAGTGGAACTCTAAGACTGCGGCTCGCTCTTCCTACGTAGTCGCTTGAGCAGCGGCAGTGCCAAACCCGCAGCCAGCAAAGCCAGCACGGAAGGTTCCGGCACGCTCGGTCCCGTGGGATCCTGGAAATTAAATGCCAAGGCGTATGGTGTGGCGGCCCCAAACACGCCGCCCGGAATGCCGGTCACCACCAGATTGTATTGGCCCGCGGAAAGATTCTGCAGATAAAGTTCCTGTACATTGTCCACCAAGCTCGCGCTGGAGCTAATCAACTCTCCATTGGGGCCATACAACTGCAACTCCAGGTTGTTCAGTGATTGGGTACCGTTATAAGGGGTCAAACCCACATTCCACACCAAGGTGGCGGTAAGCGTATAAGAGGAACCGGGAGACACAGGGGCCAGGTTAAAGTCGTAGGTGTTGGCCTGGCCGGCCGTGGAAATGGCATTAAAGTCCCATCCGGTTGCCGATTTTTCCGCCATGCCGCCGACATTAGCACCCGTGCTGGTGGGAGCTTCGCGTCCCGTCGCCAACTGCTGATACGAATTGTAAACATTCAGCACGCCAGCCCCGTAACGCGGATCCAGCGGTCCGGTTTGCGTTCCACCAAATGCATTGGTGTACGTCTGTGACCAACCCACCGGTTTGACCGCGCCGTTGAGCAAGAGCGCCTTGATGGTACGCTCATCTGTGGCGGCGGTAGCGTACGTAGACGGCGTAAGACCGTCAGCGGCGCTGTAGCCTGTGCCGATGTTGCCGGCCTGCACCAGCAGGGCCGCTGCCCCGGATACCAGTGGCGTCGAAAAACTGGTGGCACTGCCTGGAGCCACAATATCCGGCTTGGAACGGCCATCGGTGGTAGGTCCCACGCCGGTCTGGCCGCCGTATGCCCCCACAGCAATGGAATTGTACGCCGTAGCCGGAGGATTAATCTGGCTGTTCGGAAATGTCTGGGTGTACGTACCATCTCCCACACCGGAGACAAAAATGGTGCCGTAGAGGTCGGTGTAATTGTCGTATTCAATATTGTAATAACTTTCGGGAACCGGCACCAAGGGTGCGTCGGCCGAGGGTGTAATGATAAAGCTCTGGTTTACCACCCTGGCCGGAATCGGCGGTGCATCGCCATTGGCCATGGCCTGCGTGGGGTTCGCCACCGGGTCTGCGATGGATGTTGCCGGCAGCACCGGCATATTATTGTTGTTGCCACCCACAATATCCGTAAGAAAATAACTGGAATTATAGTTATATACGTGCTCTACACCCGGCGCCACACCGTAGCCTCCGCCGCCGTAAAAGAAATTGCCCACCATACCAGCATGGCCGGATACATCAGCGCTGCTATACGTGGCGCTGGCGGCACCATTGGAGCCGATATAAGTTAAAAATCCATTGCTTGGCTGGTCTACTGCGGCCGGATTTACTTCAAAATTATTACCACCTGCCTCCACCTGAGCCACCACCACGTCTGCGCCGGTCAAATTGGGATGCGTAGCCGCCAGTTGTGTAACACCAATCTGATTTAAGATGGATGCATCGGCGGCGGCTTGGGCTGCGGGTGTTGCAGCCAGCACCGGCGGCACGGAAAAAACCGCCACCGCCAATAAGGCCAGTCGGGATGACCGGCGTGAACCTGTAATTGCTTTATTGAAGCTTGAATACGCCAACATGGTACGCTCCTGAAATTTACCCACAGACCATTCTCGCGTAATTGCTTTTCATTCGCGAGCAGTATCGCCGACAAGCTGGAATCATCACGCCTGCCGGTGCAAAGGCTCCCGCCATCCCGTCAGCCGGTTCCAATGCCGACCTGCATGCGAAGGCAAAGCCGGCAGACCTGCATCAATTCGATCCGAGAAAATCCTTCCGTAGATCGAAATGTCCAGATCTCAAAACCGTTTGGCAAAACCCACTTTTGCCGCCAAACCGCATCCCGCCGCCCGGCCTTTTATTTTTAACCTGCCCGGCGGCAACCGCAGATGCGGATCAGCATAACTTCGATCCGATCACAAAGAATCAGACCTTATATATTTTATACAGTGGCTACACCAAATGTGTAGCCGAAACTTGAGAAAATTTGCAAGATTGTATTATAGGACGTTCGCCCTATCCCTCACAAAATTGCTCTCACTATGCCTTCATCGGTCAAGACCAACCTTCCGCTGAAGTGTGTTTCGCCAGCCCAGATTCACCGAAAATGCCCGCTATTGTCGGGCAATAATATACGCATTCGTGTGGAAATATCGCCGGGATTTATGTGTATAGCCTCTACCGCTGGGTCCCCTCGGCCAGACCACACCCATAGATTGTCTTGATCCAAGCTGTCAATGTAAAAATCGAATTTTCCATTCGCGCGGCTGTAATGTCGGCTAGTGGCCGCAACTTCTCCAGGTTGGCCTACGGAAAATTCCGCATGCGCCACCGGCCGGCCGGTCTCTTCGCTTACTACAATGCCCGCTAAATGGGTGCAGCCGCTCAACACGGCCATCGCACCCAGAAAAATTAAGAGTTTCCAACTTTTTACCACTGGACACATGGTTAAAACCTCTGCAAGCCCATTTTTCTCGGTCTAACGGCTACCGAACACCCTGCCCCCATTGCAAGTTCCCGACTCATCCAACAACTCATCACCTTACGCCGAAGCGTGTGTCGACGTCAAATACGCGGTGCTCCATGATGCCAACCGCCCAACCGTCGGTATGCCACATTCCAAATATTTTAATAATACCCAGCCTTGGCCATGATCGCTCGTGCCACATACCGCCAAGTTTTTGGCCTTACGCCGTCGCTCCTTCAAAGCCATGTACCCGCCCAGCGCTGCTCCTGTCTTTGGTTTTAACCAATATGCACCGTAAATTTGACAATCTCTATAAATAAAAAAAAGTTGCTTTATCTTTAGATAAGGTAAAGGAGCTTTACCTTAGCTTCCCGGCAGACGATCCTACGCGATTTTCCGTCAACTTCACACCCGCCAATCCACGTATTCCCACGGTTTATTTTGCGGCCTTCATAGCCATTGAGCCGACAACGCCAGCCCACTGGCCGATTCACCCTGTGAACTTTTACCATGGCCGAATCAGTCGCGTCTGGCAATATGGTTTCGCACGGCACGCGGGGACAAGCCAAAGTGGCCCGAGAACCTGCGGGAAAAGTGGTAGGCGTTGGCAAAGCCACAGAGATCGGCAATGCGCGCCACCTTAAAATTGGTCCGTTCCAGCAAACTTTTGGCCCGATGGAGCCGCAATTCCAACACACTGTGCATCGGACCTTTGCCGCCGGCCTGACGAAACAGCCGGCAAAGATGTTTGGGATCCACCAAAGCAGCCTGTGCCATATCCTGCAGACGGATGCGGCGACGACCATCCACCTCCAAGGCCTGCTTTGCCCATTCCATGGCCAACCGGACCGGTGGTGGCAGTTGAACCATGGCCCCAGGCTGACGCTGTAAAGGACCGGCGATAAAGGCGGCCACAATCGTTTCCGCCAATTTGATCCAAGTAATCGATGGACTCCGCGAAGATTCCAGGGCCACCACCAGCGTTTCAAAAAGAGGGCGGATGATATCGCCATCAGGCATGACCTGCATCACCGGCCAATCGGCGGGCGGGCCGAAAGCGGCTGGAATACTTTTGAATTCAAAATGAAAATAAGCATGATGGGTGATGCCTTGCGGATCCCAGACATAATGCTCCTGCACACCCGGGCGGGAAAGAATAATGCTGCCCGGCGGGGCATCAAGAACAGTATGGTTATGCTGATACCGAATATTTCCGCGCATAATCCAGACAAGTTCATAATCGGTCATGCGGCGCGGCCCCAGGCTGGCTCCGGCGGGATATTCGGCCCTGCCTCCATACAGACAGGATATTTCCATAACATTGACTCTGTTGCTTGCCATCTATTTTTATCCGCACTTGTGCGCCAATGAGATCAACATCAACGGACCAATTTCCCGTGCCAATACCGCCGACAGAATTTCATCATATGCGCAACTTTTAGACATCTTAATGCAACTGCTGGATATTTCAATCTCAGCCCCCTGCGATTATAAGGTAATCGTGCGCCGGTGGTTTGTGTTGAGCTACTTTAGCAGGCGGGGATACTGATTTTTACTAAAGGACAGCAACCATGTTTACCCAACTCAAGTCCAGTTTACCAATCAATGTGCCCCAGCCGCTCACTGCGGCCCAGATTAAATCATTTGTGGATGACGGCTTTCTGGTAATCCCGGACCTTGTCGGTTCCAGGCAGGTGGAAAAACTTAAAACCGAAGCCGCCGATATCGCCTGTGGAAAATATCCGTGCGAGGGGCTGCAATCGCTGCCGCCACATTCCGATCCGACGGAAGTCCTGCATAAAGTACTATGCATTCATCAGCCGCACTTCCTCAGTCCGGTTATCGAAGCGCACGTGCGCGATGCCCAGATATGCGGCATATTGAGCCAGATTACCGCCGCCCACCTGGCCCACTGGGATGGAAGTGTGAAGTGCATGCAATCCATGCTATTTGTGAAACCACCTGGATTTCAGGGGCAGGCCTGGCATCAGGATGAAATATACATTCCTACGCGTGATCGATCGCTGATCGGCGCGTGGACCGCCATCGATGATGCAACTGTTGCCAACGGATGTCTGTGGGTTCTGCCGGGTTCGCACCGCTCCGGAATGTTGTATCCGCAAAGACCTCATGGCAACCCGGATGAGTTCGACAGTAGCCCCGAAAGCTACGGATTTGATGATGCCGCCGAAATCCCCGTGGAAGTCAAAGCCGGCGGGGTGGTGTTTTTTAACGGGTATCTACTGCATCGGTCCAAGAAAAACCGCAGCAATATTTATCGCCGGGCATTAGTCAACCATTACATGAATGCCTGGTCGTTGCTGCCATGGCAGGTTCGTCAAGGCGAAACCCCCGCCAACGCCGACCGGCGCGAAGTGCAGCCAGTAGCGGGAATCGACCCGTATGCCTGGAAGGGCTACGAAAAACCGCCCAAAGCCGTTTACCTGCGACTTTGCAAGGCCAATACGGAACCGGTCACTCCGGTGAAGGTGTAAAACCGGAGATGGGCGATCCCATGGATTCAAAACGTCGCCTCATGCAACAGGCCCTGGGGCAGGATGTAGATCATGTACCCTCCATCGGCGGCTGGATCGGCGGAGCCGGCATACTTGCCAGCCTGGCGGGCATTTCGCTGGAAGCCTACCTGGCCGATCCTTATCACAGCGCCATCCGCGCCCACAAAGCTATGGGGGTGGACGGCATGGTGTCGCTTATTTACCATCAGCACGCGGAACAAATCCGCTCCGGCTCTGTGGAAGAACACCGGTTCGCCGGCATCGAACCCGAGGCGATTCTCACCTGTGCCGCAACGCTTCCCGATACCGAGCGGGAAATTCTGGCTTCCTTTGATGCCGCCGCGGTGGAAGCACAGCTTCGCCAATATTTTTTCGATGCCCGGCGTGATTGGCTGGGAATGGAACCCATTGCCAATTTCTGGGATCTCGGAGGCCATTTTCCACTTTACCATCAGTTCGGATACGTAGCGTTTCTTTCCGCCTGTGCGCTGTATCCGGAAGCGGTGGGCAAAATCTGGCGGGTCCGCAGCCTGCATTCCCGCGAAAAGGCAAAAATTCTGGCCAGGCTTTATACGGAACTGGATCTGGTGCCACTGCTGTTCTGTGGTGAGGACCTGTGCAACAACCAGGGACCGATGGTTTCGCCGGATTTTCTGCGGCAGCACTATTTTCCCACCGTCAAAATGATTCTAGCGCCACTGGTGGAGCAGCAGGTGCGCATCATCTGCCATTGCGATGGCGATGTGCGGCCTTTAATTGACGATATGCTCGCCTGCGGTTTCAGCGGTTTGCAGGGCTTTCAGTTTGAATTAGGTATTGACCCGTACCAGCTTCGTGATAAGCGGCCCACCGTGGGTGAAAAACTTTTGTTTTTCTCGGGCTTGAGCGTAACCTGCGAACTTCCCTTCGGCACGCCGCACGATGTGCGGGAGGGAATTGACTGGTGCCATCATTGGACCGACGGTGGTCGCGGCCTGTTTGTGTTCCCCAGCAATGTCACCGGCGTGGAAGTACCACCGGCAAATATTCGTGCCGGCTATGCCCATAGCCAGACGCTGCCCGTCACTGGTACGCGACTCAGCAGCCAACCGCCGTGGCCCTGGGGCCGTCGGGTCGCCGCAGCCACGCTGAAGATATAACCGTCGCCCACATCCCAGCTACCCTTGAAGCAACAGCCACTATGCCGGTGTGGGAGAGATGCTCACAGCGTTAGAGGGGTTGCCGGTATTGCAGCCGCCTGCGCCGTGTCCTGTCGGGCCAACTGGCCGCAGGCTGCGGCGATATCCCGACCGCGACTTTGCCGCACATGGACATTGACGCCCCGGCTGCGCAGTTGCGGCTGGAAAGCCAGCATGGTATTGCCCGATGGCCGTCGAAACGGCAGATCCGGCACCTCGTTGTAGTAGATCAAATTCACATTGGCCCGCAGACGTTTGGCAATACCGGCCAATTGATCCGCATGTTCGCCAAGCGTGTTCAGACCGTCGAGCATGATGTATTCCAGTGTCAACTCGCGCCCGGTGGTCTGAAAATAATGCTGGCCGGCGGCAATAATCTCATCCATCGCAATGGCTTTGGCCCAGGGAATAATTTGTCTGCGCAGTTCGTCATTGGGTGCGTGCAGACTGATCGCCAGCGTTACCGGAACCCCCACCTCTGCCAGCCGCCTGATCTGCGGCGGCAACCCCACCGTGCTTACCGTAATCTTTCGCCCGCTGATTCCAAATGCCGCCGGTGCCATCAACATTTTGACTGCGGCAACCGTAACCTCAAAATTCGCCAGCGGTTCACCCATGCCCATAAACACAATGTTGGTCAGCCGCCGCTGCGGTTCCAATTGGTGAGTCAGTCGCACGGCCTGCTCAATGACCTGTCCCACCGTGAGGTTGGCTTTAAACCCCAGCAGCCCGCTGGCACAAAATGCGCATCCCACCGGACAGCCCACCTGCGTGGAAAGGCAGGCTGTTCGCCGATGGGCTACCAAAGCTCGTCCGGACTCATCTGTGTAGTCATCATCGCAGGGAATCATCACGGTTTCGGTAAGGCCACCGCCGGGCCAGCGCAGCAGAACTTTTTCCGTGCCATCCGTCGCCTGCTGGCGACGCACCATCTCCCCCGTAAAAATGGTGAAACGTGCCGCCAACCTGGCCCGATCGGCGAAGGAAATGTTACTCATGGCGTCAAAGGTGGATGCTCTTTTTTCAAACAGCCATTGAAAAATCTGTTTGGCCCGGAATCGCGGCATGTCCATCGCCTGTAACTCATTTTCCAGCCCCGGCAGGTTCAAATCAAAAATAGCTGTGCGCGAATCATTCATCACCGAACTTATGCCTCCCGCCACTGTTGTTTTAGAAACGCCAGAACCGCTGCTCCGGTATCGGCCACGTCGTCAAACGAAGCCTCCACACTGATCCGCCCGTGGTAGCCTGCCTGCTTCAAGATGCCAAACAGCGGCCGGTAATCCGCCTGCCCGCTGCGGCCCGGCGCCACCCGCCCCTGGAGGTCCGCCACATGTACATGCTTAATCCACCCGGCCGCGGCGCGCACATGGTCCGCTGGTTCATCCTCCATCCAGAAATGATACGTATCAAGAAGACACTGAAAATGAGGAAAGTTCACACTTTGAATGTAGCTCATGGCCTCGGCAACGGTGTTGACAATATTGCATTCCCGCCGGCACAGCGGCTCCAGCACCACCACCAAACCATGGCGAGCCGCGGCTAACGCGGCCATTTGGCAAAAGCGAATTATTTGACTGCGTGCCTGGGACTGCGAAAAATCGTCGGGAACACGCCGCGCTGCTCCACTGCCCAGCACCAGAACCCCAAGCCCAGCTTCACCCGCTCGCGTACAAATCCGCTGTATGTATTGTTCCAGTTTAGCCCAGTCAACCAGAGGCCCTACCAGCTTCAAGTTACCGGGAACCAGGCAATTGGCGGCTTCGACCGGCAACGCTGCCGCCTTCAAAACCCCCAGTCCCATAAACGTGTCCTCGGGCACCAATCCCTGCAAAAATTGCTGGGCGTTGACTTCAATATAATCCCAGCCCATGGCCTTGATGAGGGCTGCCTTGGATAAATCGCAACAAATACCGAATTTAACGGCCTGATTCTCGGGCATACCCGCACTCCTTAACACCCACCAACCACCCGCACTTTGGTTATAGCCGACCAATCCGCATTTACAAGTGCCCACAGCCGCACGGACGCGTGACACGTAATTCGGTGTGCCGCGGAACACGGCGGTTGAACATTATAATCCAGCCAGCACCCGTTACGGTCACGCTACAACTCGTGGAAATTTGCCAATAGCCCGCGATCAGCGGCGTAAATGTTAGCGTCGCCCCAGAACTTGCCGAAGGCTGATTCGGGCTGATGGAATCAGTATAGCTATTCGCCGGTGGGGAGCCAAACGTATCCGCCTGCAGCGCCTTGTATTGCACCTGCGAAACTGACTTAACATGGCTGAAGGAAAAAGCGTTTGCCGCGTGGCGACGAACCGAACTTCGCAGCCGTCCACCAGCCGCAAGCTGGAATCATCGCTGCGCCGCGCCTGCCTTGGGGTAATCCGGATGTGCCGCCGCCCAGCGCAATGCACTAGCGCGAACTGCAGCATAATGTTCACGCCACCAGATTTTGCCGGCCCACGACATCTCAGGCCAAAGGTGGTTAGCCGACAGCCCCGCTACGGGAATCTGCCAGCCGCCGTCGGTTGTAGAGGAAAAGACATTGAGCAATGCAGGCCCCTTCGCTGAATCATCGGCAAACCTACCCCGGACTAGCGCCAACAGAAACGGGTATAATTGACCACTTTTCAACTGCGCACGCCCTACCCTCAGGTGTTGGATGCAGTTGATCCCGGCCCAGCACAACGCCGATCTGCCACTTTTCAGCGCTGATTTGATCAACGGAGCAAAACTATCCGCGTCGGTGCCGGGCGGTACGCCGAAGCCGACGGCCAAAAGAATGTGCTCTTTCTCCGTAAGGCTGCCGCGATTGAATAATGAAGTCAACAGTGGCCCAAAAGCCAAGGCAGCCTTCCGCATGGATATGGCACCAACCATCTTCCACCCGAAGCCGCCGGATTTTGATCCCAGCCTTCCCTTCATATAACGTTGGTAGATTGGCCAGGGTGATTTCAATATCATATCAAACGCCTGGTGCCGCACGTGCGGACTATACCGCAGGTCATTCACGATCCGCGCCGCTACCCCGGCGGCTATTTTGTAACCGGGCGACCCGGGCCACGGACGGTTAAACGCGGCCACCGGCAGCAGCGGCTGATCTGCTAATTGTGAATGCCGGTCCACCAGTTGGTGGAGCAGTATCGCTCGCCCGGTACGGCATAGGGACAGGTCGAAAAGGAACCTTCCGGAGCTCGCCTGGACTAGGCAGGCGACCTGGTTCCTGAGGCTCTCAGCGACCAGCGGAACGATAATATGGGCTCGCGGTGGCAAGCGGTTCGTAAAACAGAGCACTTCCAGAGCCCGTAGCCGGACCACCGCACCAGCCCCTTGATCCAAAAGGACAGCACGTGCTGCAGCAATCTCTCCCGGCGACAGCGGCACCCCCCAGCGGGCGCTAAATGTTGAGACGACGAACGCGTCCGATGCGACCGGATTCCTGGCCGCGGCCAGAGCATGCGCCAGAAAACCGTTAGGGCTACCCCAATCCGCGTCAGTGCGGTCAGGGCCGATATCGCTTAGGAGGTCCAACGCCATAAATTTTTCCGCAGGGCCGAAACTTGGACCTACCGCCACGGTTTTGAGAGTGTCTACTAAGTCTGCCGTTGCTTTTCTGCCCCAAGTTCGTTCGAGCTTCCTGTGGTATTTCGCGCGGCTAAAGTTCCAATGCCAGTCGAGCCCGCGGTGCGGCCCCGCGGGCAACGCCTTCATCGCCGCCTCGTTTATGGAGCCTGAACTGCCCCATTCTACTGTTTTATATATCCGCGCCAAAGCGTTGAGCCGCGGGTGCTGCTCCGTCGGCGTACCTGGGGTGGACCTGCGCACGGCGTTCAGCATCGACCCCATCCAGCGAGCCCGCGAGGCCCGCAGGCGGGCGGGGTTTATCGGCATTAGCCGCGCAAGGGCTTCGGCAGCGCGCACTTCGCCGCCCACCTTCCCAAAATTCGCTGGCGGGAACCATAGTAGCGGCCGGACTTGGTAGTTGCGTACTCGCAACGAGACCCCGGTGTTTTCCAGGGCTTTCAAATTGACCTCGAAAAATTTTCGCAATGGTTGCGCGTTGGCCGAAATATCCCAGATGCTCAATCTCCCTTTTTTGGGGTTTGCGACCACCACCGCGCCAATCGGAAATGACGAATCTTTGGGGCCGAGTGACACCCGAAGCGTGGTTAAACCTTTTTCAAACACGATCTGCCGACCGTGATCAACCAACTCCTTCCGCGCCGCATTGCGGTTGGCCGATTCCACCCAAGGCCGGAGGTTTAGGTCGATCATTCCAATCCGCCCTACCGTTGGAGCTAGCAAAAAGCTGGTTTGCATCAGACGGTCGCTATGTGCCGGGCCTCCGCCGATGGCCAAGCCGGGCGAAATACCACGGTAAACATCGAGAGTCCCCGGCCTGCGGAGATCGACGAAAACGAGCAGGCCGCCGCTGCAATATGCGTAAGGCAGCCCGTTGCTACCGTAGACGAGGACTGCCGAGGTGCCTCGCCGGCATACGGCTACCAGGCCGTAATTGAGCTGGCCCAAGATACCCGATGCCTCCATGCGGAAGAAAAAGGTATGCGGTTTTGAGCTCGAACCTATGAGCCGCAGATGCGACGGGCTGTGTAACAGGCTGCGGATTGTCGCACCAGGGCTGGCCCCGGCCAGCGGTATGGGGCGCGTATTTGCGGCGCCAACATGCTGGCTTAATGCGACAGCCAACACGCCCGCTATACACACCGCGGCTGTCAATGTGGCGGCCGTGGGCCGTCGCGAGGGCCCAAAAGTATTTCCGGATACTTTTCCAAAGGCCATATTTGTCTCCTTTATTTTGCTAAGTTGAGTATTACTGGCGAAAAAGCTACCAATTCACTACGTAAGATGCCAGAACTTGGCCGCCAAGTTTGCCATCCGCCGGCTGGTAGTTACCGCTGACCGTGAACTGGAAAGAGGCCCCGGAGCTGTTCAATTTAAAATTGAAAACACTCGACGCCGTATACGTTCCATCTTGGAGTTCGAAATTGTGCCCTGGAGAGAGGCTGGCGGAGAGCGAGCCAGTCCAAGTGCCAGCCAAGACCCCGGCGTAATCAATTTGGGCTGTCCCATCGACACCGAAACTGACGAGGAGGTCGCCAAGCTTCGGTGGCTGCCAAGTTCCATTGGGGCTTATGTATGGATAATTGAAGGAAACGCTTAGCGACGGAGCCACCGTAAAATTCTTGATGGCGCTTGCTGGAAATGCCGGCATAAGTGGGACCGTACCTTGCTTCGCATCGACAGAGGAGCTCTGTGCTGAGTTGGCGGCGTTGGTGCCCGTGAGCACGTCATTGAAAGCCGTCGAAAGGTTGTTTTGGATGGTCGTGTAGCCGCCATCGTAATTTAGATTATCGTACATCTGTTGCGCCCCCACCGCCTGCGGGCCTGAGCCGCTGCCTACGCTCAACAGGTAGGTGTTCGTATGCTGCTCTAGGAGACCGAAGACGCTGGTAGCGGTGGAGTCGAGCGCCGAGCCGACGAAGGAAACGGCCTGTGTGTATGCCTTGGAAATGGCAAATGAATTGAGCGTAATCTGAGCGCTCAAGTTCCCACCGCCGCTCGAGACCGCAGCCATCGCGAGCGACCTCATCGCCAATGCGGACGAGTTGCCTCCCGACGTCGGCGCGCTGATCGTCGCACTGATTTGGCCCGATCCTTCGCTGCCGCCAGAGCCGTAAACGTTTTGACCGTAGAAATAAACATCTTCCGTAGCCGAAGTCATGGCCTCACTGGTCACTTCATTAGCGAACGTCGCACCCCCACTGATGTTCAGCGTGGTATCCGGCGCGAGGTCACTGGGTGCCACTGTCACCACTACATAATTTTTGGTATTCAGGAAAACAGAGGTGCCACCGTTGGGATTCATCGTCAACGTGGCGCTAATTAACTCCTCCGGCCCGGCGCTCGCGCTGCCGCTCCAGTATTGATTGGTTGTGGTATCCGTTACCGTCACACTGCAACTCGTTGCTACTTGCCAATAGCCCGCGATCTTCGGCGTAAACGCTAACGTCGCGCCGGAACTCGCCGATGGCTGATTCGGGCTGATGGAATCAGTATAGCTATTGGCCGGCGGCGAGCCAAACTGGTCGGCCTGTGCGCCCTTATATTGCACCTGCGAAACCGACCAATCATAACTGGCTGAAAGTTGGCCTTCGGGCACGCCGGATGGCGGCGTGTAATAGGCGCTAAGGCTGGCCGTGGCGGGGCTATTTACTTGCACCAGGCTGGGCGAAAATGATCCCATGTTGGCCGTCACCGTAATTGGCCCGGCGTAGGTGAGTGCTGCCAGTGCAATACGCACGGCCATTACCAGTACGCACGCCAGCGCTACCATCACGCCGAGTAACCGCATATACCCATTACGTGTGTGTTGTCCATGTTGGCCAGATGTCGCCTTGTTATTATTCATGTCCCATTTCTCCGGAATTAGCTTGTAAATCACCATCTTTTTCCATGAATGCGCGCAGACCATTCCAGCCCTTGAGCCGGGCGCGGAAGGCTTGGTTCATCTTGTGGTCAAAAACTTTACGGTCCGGCGGTGTCCAAATATCCAGATGCCAGCGCCAATTGGCCAACAACTTTGCCGGGGCATGATGGGCTACGGCGTAGCGGTAGCAAAGCAGTCGGGCCAGCCGACGGTGAGCACCGCCGCCTACACCGAAAGCCTGCCAGGTGACTTGCCATACGGCCATCGCCGGTTGCAGATCATTCGCCGGGTCCACCGGCAGTTTCGGCGGAGAATAGCGTACTCCACCCATGTCCGCCATCGGTTTGCCGGTAAATAAGTCCGGCTTGGCGATTTCCGGGTCAATGAGCACCGCCTGTAAAATTGTGTCCAGGCTTGCATTGCGATCCAAGCGGACCATATACTGGCCCGGGCCGGCCAATAGGAATCGCAAGTACACACCACCCCAGAAATTCACCACCCGGCCCTGAGCCAACGGCCTGGTTCTCATGGCCCACCGTGCCCACGTCAACGACCGATGATTGATGGGAAACGTGCGGGCGCTCAACGGCTGGTTGGTAGCCGCTTTGCCGAATACGCGGGCAATGGAATACACCTGTGCGACGTAATCCCGCTGGCGGTTGGCTCCGGCGTGGCCATCTTTATTGAAAAAGTATAGGCTCACCTGCCACAGCCCGGCCTTTTTCAGGTGTACCCGCACCCACACATCCGGCCCTTGGTAGGCGACGGGGTAAGTTTCGCCATGGTCATCCCAGGTGGTCTCCCGGCGGTAGCCGAGTTGGGGAATGTAAAGCGAACGCGGATTATCCGTATCTTTCCACTGTTCCCATTCGCGCAGGCAATCGCCGGACCCATGGTGCGGGCCAATCATGCCCGAAACACTGGAAGCGTAATCCCGGCAACACACATGAAAATCCAAATCCCAGTGGGCAGCGCACAGCACGGCATATTCCCGCCCATACCGGCCGGTCCAATCCCCCTCGGTGGCCCAATCATCACGCAAAAATGCCGCGTAGGGGAAGTGTCGGGCATGGGCGAATTTGCTGGCCGTGGCCAAGGTTGGCAATAACGCAGTGAGTTGGCTGACCGTGGGCGGAGCAGCAGGCTTGGGGAAGTGGGGAAAACAGCGGTGCGAATTGAATCGGTTCGCTGTGGCTGGAGAGGTATCACCACCTGCGGAGCGTATGCGTATCGGCTGCTTGAATGCCCACACGCCGGAACCGTAATAACCGATGAGCATGATTTGCCGAAGTGTGCTGTGCTGTAGGTTCCGATAGCCACCGGGATTTTCGCCGGGCCGCCGGTGGTGCGGGGCAGCACCTTTGGCCATGGTGATGGGGCAAAACGCGCTAACATATCCGCCGCTTTTCGGGTTCGCCGGGTCTTTGGCAAAACGGTAGGATTGCCCGCTGCGCGGGTTTACCACCTCAAAACCATTTCTCCATGTGCCAATCCAGAAATTACCGGCCGCATCCTGGGTTACGGTGATGATATGGTCACCGGGCAGTAATTTTGCCAGAAAGCGAGGAGACGGCCGTGGGAAGTAGCGTGGCGGATGCCACAGCCCCAGCACTTTGGCGACATAATCTCTTCCACGCTGATAACGGAAACTTATGCCATCATTTTCGCTTACCGCCAAGCCCCAATCCGTGGCCACCAGCACCCGATTGCGCCCGGTGATCCGTACCGCATTGATCAAATTGCCCGGCAAGCCGGAACCGAAGGGACGGGTGGGCAAATGCCACGGGCCTTGAATGATATGCCAGGTGTATTTGATTTCGCGGTGCGATTTGTAGGAAAGGAAGGATTTGAGGTTGACATGGACGGTGGCCCGCGGGGTGCCGATAGCCAAGCCGCCGCACTGCGTGCCCACAAACGCCCGGCCACGGGAATCAAAGGCGATGGCATCCGGATTGGGCGGTAATTTGTTGAATTGCCGGGGCGGCCCACCGGCGGTGGTAAGGTAATGCCAGGTGTGGGCGTCATAGCGCGGAATTGGGCGGGGGCTCGCGCTGCGATTCCTCGGGCGAGCCGCGGAGCCTTTCACGGTTGTCGCGCACTGATAAATGGAGAGGCCGTCTTCCGTGGCGATCCATACCTGACTGGCGGGTTGGTCAAAGGCGAGGGCATAGACGTGGCAGCCCAGTGGGCCGCTGGTGAGGCCGTAATGTTTCCACTTTTTGCCGTTGTATACACATACGCCATGGCGATTGGTTCCCGCCCACAGCCTTCCCCGGCCATCGACGCACAGGGCCGTGATGAAATTGCTGGCCAGGCCGCGGGAACCGGTTTTGGAATAATGCTTCCAGGTTGCGTGCAGAGATGTTTGCACACCAGACCGGTGGGATGAAACCACCGGCCCGCCCAATTTGTCCAGTTTGCCAGAGCGCAACGCGAGGTGGCCATGATAAATGCCGGAATCTTCCGAACCTACCCACACGCCGCCCTGACCATCCGGAACCATGGCGGTAATGAAATTCGCCGGGCAGTTCAGCGATTCCAGCGGAATGGGAACCTTGGATTTCTGGTTGGCCTTGGCGGGGAGGTGCTGGTTGCCTATGGGTTGGGCGTTGCCACCCCAAGCGGCAAAAGCTGGGGCCGTCAGGAACATCGTGGCTGCTGTTGCCACCACCATAAGCAAGCGAGACGCTCGCGGCATAAAAGCTTGCACACGCGGCCAATGGAAGATGCTTGGAGAAAGAGTCATTTCAGCCGATCCCCCCACATTCTGGCCGAAAGGCAAAACAAATTTTTTCAGAAATTGAGCGGTCCGGAGGCAAACCGCCGAAGATATCAGGTTTGGCTGGTCGCCAAGTTGACTGGCGGTTCGCAACGATCGCCATTGCGCCGTTGCGCCGTTGCGCCGTTGCGCCGTTGCGCCGTTGCGCCGTTGCGCCGTTGCGCCGTTGCGCCGTTGCGCCGTTGCGCCGTTGCGCCGTTGCGCCTATTTTGTCCTAAATCTAAGTCCATAGCTTCTGCCCATACTGCACGGCCCGGAGTCTACCGCTGAAGCACCATGCCGTCAAGCGGCAAACGAATTCGGCCAAGTGAGAGTGCCGCTAAAAATTTTGGCCACTGCCCGGCAGCAGCACCAAATCCCCACATTTTATCGGATCCCTGGGATCGCGGGCGTCCCCGCGAGCCGTGGCTGACCGCTGATTGCTGATCGCTTAAATGCCAAAACTCATGGCCGCACCCGAGTGCAGCCGCGCAAGCCAAGAAAATTTGGACATTTTGGCCTGAATTGATATCATATGTGAACTGCATCCGCGGCTGCCGTGCATCTGCGCTGCATTAAAAACAAGGAAGGATTTTTCTAATGAGTCCGCGATTACGCATTGGTGTGATTGGCTTTGGCCGCATGGGCCGGGGGTTTGTTGCCGAACTGCTGCGCAGCAAGGTGTGGGAAGTGGTTTCTATCTGCGACGGCTGGGAACCCAGCCGCCAAACCGCCAAACGCACCGTACCTGGCGCATTGGTTACCGCCGACCCGGATGTCGTCCTCAACGATTCCTCTCTCGATGTCGTAGGCCTGTTCACTCTGGCCGATCAACGCCCGCAACTTATTCGCAAAGCCCTTAAAAACAAATTGCACATCATTGCGGAAAAGCCGCTGGCCGCCAATTCGGCCACCGAATGGAAACTTGTCAAGGCCATTGAAGCCTCAGACCGCCTCGTTGCCGTCAATATCTTCAACCGCAACGCCTGGTATCATCAGGAAATAGTTAATTTCATACGTTCCGGCCAGATCGGTGATCTGGCCATTGTGCGCGTCTGCCACATGACCCCCGGCCACATGCCCACCGAAGGCCACGATCCCGAAGGCCCTCCCTTCCACGACTGCGGCATGCACTATGTGGATGTTGCGCGCTGGTACGCGCAAAGCGAATACGCTTCCTGGAACGCCCAGGGTGCACGCCTTTGGAACTATAAAGAACCTTGGTGGGTTACCGCCCACGGAGTGTTCAAAAATGGCGTCGTTTTTGACATTACCCAGGGCTTTGTCTATGGTCACCTGGCCCAGGTCAAAACCCACAACTGCTATGCCGAAGCCATTGGTACCAAGGGCGTGGCACGGATGACCCATAACTTCCGGACCGCCACCATCGAACTCCACGGCGTAACGGAAACCATTTCGAAAACCGCCCCCTTTGGCGATAAAAAACTCGATGTCATGCTCGATGTCTTTGCCCGGTCCATCATGGCCGGAAAAAATCTCGGCTTCCCCATCGCCCGTGATTCCGCCATCGCTTCCGACGTGGCCTGGGCCATGCTACGCGATGCCACCAAAAATAACCCCCCGGCCATCGGCACCCCCGCGCAAATGCAGGCCATTCTGGAACACCGCAAAGCCCTGACCGATGGCTACGGATTGCCGGTACGTGACGGTACCATCGACAACCGCCTGATTGCTCCAGTTGCCTGTGGTGAAGAGCTTTGCTGCCAGCCCGTCAAGGCCAGTGCCCGGCGCAAGGCCTGCTGACGGCCCATTTTATTTGGCTTGCTATTTCAAATAGGTCCACCGAAAGTATTATCTGGCTGTTCCGGAGTGAGAGTCATATTTGACAGGCGAAGTTGTCGTTTTTAAGCTGGGCTCAAGTACTCGGCAATGGATTGGTAAGTCGGAGATAAGGATTATGTTAAAACGAATTCATCCTTGGGTGGTGCTGGCGGTGTTTATCCTTGTGGCGCTGACTGGTGCAAGGGCCTGGGCTAAAGCACCGGTGCGCATCGCTTGCGTTGGTGACAGCATCACCTGGGGTTACGGCGTACCTGTCCGTCTCACACAGGCCTACGCGGCAGTCCTGCAAAAGCGTCTGGGCAAGGGCTATGATGTACTGAATTGCGGCCATGGAGGGGCCACCGCGCTTAGGCAGCTTCCGCCCAACCATCCCGGCTGGATGGTTTCCTATTGGCAGGTACCCCAGTTTAAGCAAGCCACCCGATTCAAACCCAATGTTGTCATTATCATGCTGGGCACCAACGATTCTAACCCGTGCAATCGGACCAACGTTCAGCAACATTTCATGCGCGATTATTCCGCCTTGGTACGGCATTTTCAAAACCTATCAACACACCCACGAATTTTTATCTGCCTGCCGCCATCCCTGGAAAATGGCGTGGTGCATGGGCCACACCCCGCCATGCCCGCTCATGGAGTGGTTCCGCGAATTTTGCACATCGTGCATGCCATGCACCTCACCAGCATCAACATTTTTCATGCCATTGCAGGTCGATGGAAGTTCTTCAACGGCGACCGTATCCATCCCAATGTGACCGGACAGAAACTCATGGCCAAAGTCATCTATCGCGCCTTGCTCAAAGCCGGTGTGGTTAAAGCTCACAAGAAGCCATAATTTCAGTTCCAAACGCCGAGAACCGCTGTCGGGCGGTGGTTGCCAAACATCGCATATGATATGTGCGCCATGCAAATGCACTGACAACGGGTACAATGAATAACTTATTCGCCCCGTCACAGCGTGACTGCCGTGGCAGGTGGCTGCTTCCCGGCAAACCGGGAGCTTTTTCCGCAGGATGGTGACACAACGTGATTATTACCATTGATGGCCCCGCCGGTTCGGGCAAATCCGCCGCAGCCCTGCGGTTGGCCCGTCGGCTCGATATCCGACATTTGGACACCGGTGCCATGTATCGCGCCGTCGCCCTGGATGCGCTGCAACAGGGAATTATCCATGATCCGGCGGCCATGAGCCGCCGCGTTGCCGAAATTCAACTGGACTTTGACTTTTCCACCCACCCGGCCGGAATTTTGCTGGCCGGCCAGGATGTTTCCCAAGTCATTCGCACGCCTCAGATCACGCAAATCACCCGATGCGCCGCGGACAACCCTGCGGTACGTGCATCGATGGTTCAGCGGCAACGCCTTATTGCTGCTGAATCTCAATCGCTGGTCACCGAAGGGAGGGATCAGGGAACGGTGGCCTTTCCCAGGGCTGATTTTAAATTTTATCTGGATGCCGATCCGCGCAGCCGGGCCCATCGGCGTTTTCTGGAATTAACCCGCCGAAATATATCCGCGGATGAAAATCAGATACTCCTTGATATTCTTCAGCGTGACCAGCAGGACCGCACCCGTCCGGTCGGTGCGCTAATTCAGGCACCCGATGCCATCATCATCGACACCACTTTGCTGACACTTGAGCAGGTTGTGGATGCCATGGCCGCACAAATTGAGGCACGCCGCCTCCGGGAGGCCCGCACATGAATGCCCCCGTTTCCGCCACTTCCGAGCCGCCTACGCCTCCGGCCGGTAATGCCGCCAGCCATGAATCCGTCCCGGCACCGACCGCCGCATCGGCCTCTGCTCCGCGCGGTTATACGTATCGTGGCGAAGGCTCTTGGTGGGTACAAGGCTTTTTATGGAAGATCGGCCGGGTGTTTTTCCAATTCATCGCCGTGCTCATGTTTCATATCCGTACCTTTAACCGTTGGAACATTCCTTCTACCGGCGGCGCTTTGCTGGTAACCAACCACCAGAGTTTTCTCGATCCCTGGTTGATCGGCATTGCGATTAAACGTCAGATTCACTACATGGCCCGTGATACCCTGTTTCAGGGCGGCATCACCCAATGGATGATGGAATCCACCAATACGTTTCCCATTCGCCGGGGGCGTGCCGATTCCACCGCTGTTCGCGAAGCCATTGCCCGCCTCAACAGGGGCTACCTGGTGAATATTTTCCCTGAAGCCACGCGCACCTCCGATGGCACCATTGGACCGATTGCCGCCGGTGTTGCCATCATCGTGCATCGCTCCAAGGCCCCGGTTATTCCCATTGTCATTGACGGTGCCTTCGAAGCCTGGCCACGCAATCAGAAATTCCCATCCTGCAGACCCATTCGCATTCTTTACGGCTCACCCATTGACCATGCTGAACTCGCGGCCCTTACCGCCGATGAAATCGCCGTGCGGATCCGGCAGGAAATGGTCAATTTGCAAGTCCGGCTGAATTCGCCATACGCCGCCGCTTCGCAGCAACGGATGCTCCAGGACCTTCAGGCCGGCAAACGCCGCCTGGTGGTGGCCAACGAACTGGTCGGTTAATCCTCCATCGAACGGTGGGCCTAATTTGCTTTATCCAGGCCGAAGGCCGCATGCACCGCCTGCAATGCCTTTTGCGCATCCTGCCGGGCCACCAGACAACTGATACGTATTTCGCTGGTGGAAATGTTCTGAATGTTTACGTGCTGCTGGGCCAGCGCCCGGAACATTGTGCCGGCCACGCCGGTGCCCTGCTTCATTCCCACACCCACCACCGATACCTTGGCCAGGTCCCGGTTGTAATTGGCCGCGCCCCCCAATTCCCCCAGCAGTTTCTCTACCACCAGTTTCAAGTCTGCCATGTCCCCGTGCTCCACCGTGAAACTGATGTTGGCCGTTCCATCATCCATGACGTTTTGAATGATGTCATCCACCACAATGTTCGCTTCCCCGATGGCCGTAAAAATTCGCGCCACAATACCCGGACGATCCGGGATATTTTTAAGGGTAACACGCGTTAAATCTGTCTTAAGTGCACAACCGGAAACCAAAATATGTTCCATAGCCGGAGTCTCCGCCACAATCCACGTACCTTCGCCGTCATGGGCGCTGTTGCGTACATGAATCGGCACATTGTATTTCTTGGCAAATTCCACCGCCCGCGTCTGCAACACCCCCGCACCCACACTCGATAATTCGAGCATTTCATCATAACTGATCCGGGCTATTTTCCGGGCATTGGGCACTATCCGCGGGTCCGCTGTAAAAACACCATCCACATCCGTGTAGTTTTCGCACACCTGCGCATGCAGCACCGCCCCCAGTGCCACCAGCGTCGCATTGCTGCCCCCGCGGCCCAGCGTAGTTACATGCCCGTCCGATGTCACCCCCTGAAAACCCGCCACAATCACAATCCGTCCCTGGTCGAGTTCATGGGTAATGCGGCCGTGGTCAATTTTTTGAATGCGCGCCTTGGAATATACCGCATCGGTAATCAGCCCGATTTGTCCCCCTGTAAAACTGATTGCTTCGTACCCATGGGAATGAATCGCCATCGCTATCAGGGCAATGGCCACCTGCTCGCCCGTGGCCAGCAACTGGTCCATCTCCCGCTTGGGTGGATTGGCGCACACCTGCCTGGCCAGTGCAATAAGATGATCCGTGGAATCTCCCATGGCCGATACCACAACCACCACTTGCCGCCCGGCCTTTTTCGCGGCAATAATTTTTTCCGCGGCTTTGTGAATCTTTTCCGCAGTACTTACGGAAGATCCACCGAATTTTTGCACTACAATGCCCATGTTTTCCGGTTATCCAATAGCCTTCATCCGCCATTATTCCCGCGCCGGGGCCATAATGTACCGCCCCCATCACTCTAATGCAAAATAGTCCCTTCCTTCGGCCGACCGAACCAGGTCCGTTTTCATGCAGTCCGGCGTCCCAAAAAACCGATAGGTCGATAGCCGACATTGGTATAATGACGGCAGTACTGTGGAGATTAAAACGATGTGCGGCATTGTAGCGTATGTTGGTAATAAAGATGTGCAACCGCTTCTTCTGGAGGGACTTAAGAGGCTTGAATACCGCGGGTACGATTCAGCAGGTGTATGTATTCAGGCAGGCGGACACTTTTTCATAAAAAAAACCGCCGGAAGAATCAGCGTATTGGAAGCCGCGTTGGATCAGCAGCCCAAATCCAAACGCGGCCAGGTGGGCATGGCCCATACCCGCTGGGCCACCCATGGCGCACCCACTGAAGTCAACGCCCACCCCCACACCGATGATAAGGGCGGTATTGCCGTGGTCCACAACGGCATCATTGAAAATTATGCATCATTGAAGCAATTTCTTACGGCCAAAGGCCACCAGTTTGTCAGCCAGACGGATACTGAAGTGCTGGCCATGCTCATCGGCCATTTTTATCAGGGCGATATCGCCAAAGCCGTCCAAATGGCGCTGCGGGAAGTCCGCGGAACCTATGGTCTGGCCGTGATGTGTACTGCGGAATCCGATACGCTGATAGTGGCTCGGCGCGGCTCTCCGTTGATCATAGGCGTCGGCAAGGAAGAATATGTCGTAGCCTCCGACGCCTCGGCCATTGTCGAACACACCACGCAAGTCATTTACCTCAATGACTGTGAAATGGCGGTTATCCGGCCCGGCGGCTTTAAAACCATGACTACCGATGATGTTCCCGTTACCAAGGAAATCACGGCCGTGGAATTTTCCATTCAGCAAATTGAACTCGGTCAATATAAGCATTTCATGCTCAAGGAAATATTTGAACAGCCGGAGGCCATTTCCAATGCGCTGCGCGGCCGGGTGGATCTGCAGGAAGGCCGGGTGGTGCTCGGCGGCATTGGCCCGTACAGCCGTGATATCGTCCGGGCACGCCGCCTGATCATTACCGGCTGCGGTACGGCATGGCATGCGGGCCTGGTGGGAGAATTTCTGTTTGAGGAACTGGCGAAGATCCCCACCGAAGTCGAATACGCCAGCGAATTTCGTTATCGCAATCCGATTATTGAAGACGGAACCATTGTGCTGGCCATCAGTCAATCCGGCGAAACCGCCGATACCCTCGCCGCCCTGCGCGAGGCCAAGGACCGCGGGGCCTTGAGCCTGGGCATTGTCAATGGGGTGGGCAGTACCATCGCCCGTGAAACCGATGCCGGCATTTATCTGCACGTGGGTCCGGAAATCGGCGTCGCCAGCACCAAGGCCTTCACCGGGCAGATCATCGTGGAGACGCTGCTGGCGCTTTCCATCGCCCGTCGCAAGTACATGAGTCAGGCCGTGCTGAATGAATTTTTGCTGGCCATTATGAAACTTCCCGAACAGATGCGCCACGTACTGGAACAAAGCGAAGCCGTGCGCCAGACGGCCTGCCAGTACATCCATCGCGAAAACTGGCTGTTCCTTGGTCGAGGCTTCAACTACCCCGTGGCCCTGGAAGGTGCCCTCAAACTCAAGGAAATCAGTTACATCCACGCGGAAGGCTTGCCAGCCGCGGAAATGAAACACGGCCCCATCGCTCTGATCAATCCCGGCATGCCTGCCGTGTTTGTCGCAACCCGCGGCAGCCAATACGAAAAATTGCTCGGCAACATCCAGGAAGTGAAGGCCCGGGGCGGCAAAATTATTGCCGTGGCCAGCGAAGGCGACGATCATATTCATGGCGTTGCCGACCACGTATTCACCGTGCCGGAAACCATTGAACCTCTCCAGCCGTTGCTGACCGTGTTGCCGCTGCAACTGCTGGCCTATCACGCCGCCGTTGCCCGCGGCTGCAATGTAGACAAACCGCGCAACTTGGCCAAAAGCGTCACGGTGGAATAATCACGGCCGTCCTGTTGCTCCACCACCGCCAAAATCTATCCACCTAGCGACCCATGGCGCGTCACGCTGCAAATTCTCCAAACCTGGCTGGATTCCCGCCCAAGAGGGTGCTTGCGCGCATACGCACGATTATTGGTTCGCCGCAATGGCTCTGGAAGCCTTCCAATGTCAGGAGACGACAGACCATAGCGGCAGCTTGATAATCACGTGTATCACTTTTGACAGTAGATCTGGTAATTGCAGGTCCGTTGATGGCAATATCAGAGTATTATCGATTAGAATTTGCGTCTGCCGGCTGCGCCGGTGCAGATGATATGAGCAGGGGATAAACGAGAGCTTTGACGTCCAGAATTATTGGAAGTGTTCGCACAATGTCGCACGATCGTTATAACATTGGCCAGTTGGCGAAAGCCGCCGGAGTGCCCACTACCACGGTGCGATTCTATGAACGCTAGGCGTTGATCGGCCCCGCGGGCCGCACCTTGAGCAACTACCGATGGTACGAACACACTGCACTTGACCGGTTGCGGTTCATCCGTTTGGCCCACACCGGCGGATTTACCCTTGACGATATCCGCACCCTGCTGGAAGTCTCCAACCAGCGCGGCTCTGACTCTGCGGCTCAATCGCCCGGGTATGAAGTGGGACGCCGATCTCGCCGCGGCCATCATTAAACTGCTGGCCGCGCGAAAGCAACCAGCATCGATCGTGGTGGGCCTGCCGAGTCCGCGCTGCATAGTGCCCAAAATTATGGCCGCACCCGACCATTGCGGGGATATTCTATCGCTTGAAGAATTTTTAGGAATCCTCTATGATACGGTACTGGGCATGGGGGTAGATTGGTATTTGGGCCATTAAACGGTCCACAGAGTTATTTTCAGGACGGGTTATGCCGACAATTAATCAGTTGCTTCGCCGGCCGCGGCGTTCCTTGGAGCGCATCAACAAGGTTAAGGATCTGGAATCTTCGCCGCAGCGTCGCGGGGTGTGTCTTTTGGTAAAAACCATGACCCCTAAGAAGCCCAACTCGGCGCTGCGTAAAGTGGCCAGGGTGCGGCTATCCAATGGCAAGGAAGTAACCGCGTATATTCCAGGTATTGACCATAATCTGCAGGAACACTCCATTGTGCTGGTGCGTGGTGGTCGAGTGCGCGATTTGCCCGGCGTGAGGTACCATATTGTGCGGGGTGTTTTGGATGCCAGCGGCGTGGAAGCACGGCGTCGGAGCCGATCCAAGTATGGAGCCAAGAAGCCTAAATAATTTAATGCCGGGCGCAAGGATTAAGTAAAAGTTTCGGTTGGCAATGGGCCGGCCGGCAAAATCTAGAGACCTTCAAGTATCCCGAATCGGCTGATTCGATACGGAGAAAAGAAAGGATTATTCATGGGTGCAAAATCGTTTACTGCCAGTGCGGATATACTCAAACCCGATCCAGTTCATAATTCGCTGCTTTTAAGCAAGTTCATCAATTGCCTGATGTACGATGGGAAAAAGTCGACAGCGCAGAGAGTGGTGTACGGTGCGTTTGAGGTGATTGGCAAACGGGTCAAAGACGCCAAGCCGATCGACGTATTTAATCTGGCGATGGAAAACGTCAAGCCGAATGTGGAAACCCGTTCCCGTCGGGTTGGTGGACAAAACTACCAGGTGCCAATGTCGGTATCCAAGAAGCGCCAACAAAGTCTGGCCATCCGCTGGATATTGGAAGCCGTTCGCAGCAAGGATGGCAAGCCCATGGTAGAGCGTCTCGCCGATGAACTCATCGCTGCCAGCCGTCGCGAGGGCAGCGCCATTCAAACCCGGGAAAACGTTCATAAGATGGCTGAAGCCAACCGTGCCTTTGCGCATTTTGCGTGGTAAGCTGGGTGTGGTGGCTGCGGCTTGTCGGCTCTGTAGCCGCACCTGGTAATTTTTCTAATAGCGGTTTGCAGTGTATAATAATATGGGGTGGCCAGGTGATCGCCCGGCGAGAGCCGGGAGGAAAGTCCGAACACCGCAGGGTACGGTGGTGGGTAATGCCCACCCGTCGGCTTGGCCTGAGGGCCGGGCCGATGCGGGAAAGTGCCACAGAAAATAAACCGCCGATGTCGGCTGGTCCGGCAGGCAAGGGTGAAAAGGTGCGGTAAGAGCGCACCGCGGCGATGGTGACATCGCTGGCATGGAAAACCCCACCGGGTGCAAGACCAAATAGGAGGCCGAAGCGCTGTCCCGGCGCGAGCCTGCCATACGCGACAATGCCCCCGTCAAGGAAGTCGCCGGCAGGATGGCAGTGTTTGAAGTACGAAGTTTTCGCAAGAAAATCAGGAAACAGCGCTGGTGTAGGCTTCGGGTAGGTCGCTTGAGGGCAACAGCAATGTTGCTCCCAGATAAATGATCGCCGCCGGTAACGGCACAGAATTCGGCTTATCGGCCATTCCAAGAGCGGGCCGCGGCGGTAACACCGCTGCGGCCCGTCCATTTTTGTTGGATTGCACAAATACAGCGGTCCGGCCGGCCGTTTCGCGTAGCCCGATGGGTATGGCATGTTACCCGGGCAGTGGTAGGGTATAATCTGTCCCGGGTGATCGGCAAAGCGGCCAGGCTTTGGCCGGCGGTTCACGGGAGAAGGCCGATTCGGCGCACTCCACCGGTCGCATTGTGAGAACTCTTTTTCATGGTTAAGCAGCACCATCAGCTTCTCAAGTTTGGTCTGGGCCTCATGGACGGCTTGACTGTGGTAGCCGCATGGTTTTTGGCCTACGCGATTCGCTTCTCATTTTTTTCGCACGCCAAAGCACTGCCATCCATGCACAGTCTGATCGAAGGACTGATATTGACTCTGGCTATCGCTGCGGCGGTTTTCAGCGGCACCGGCCTGTACAAGCCTCGCCGCGATCGGCGCATTCTGGAGGAATTGCAGGCCGTTATCGTGGCGTGTGTTGTTTGCTGGGTGGTGTTAATTGCGGCGCTGTATTATTTGCGCAGCACCCCTTTTACCCGTGGCATGTTGTTGGCGTTGCTGCCTACACTGATGACCATGCTGGTGCTGGAGCGAACGATGTTTCGATCGATGCTGCGTTTTGCCCGCAATCAGGGGTGGAACCAGCGTTACGCCATTATTGTGGGCACCAACCGCCTGGGTCAGCGTCTGTTGGAAACCTTGCGCGATAACAGTTGGACGGGCATCAAGGTGGTCGGGTTTGTCAGCGTGGAAAATCAACCCTTGGTCGGCGGGCATATCCGCGGAATTTCCATCGCCGGGCCTCTGGCGGAACTGCCGCAGATTATTCGCACCATGCGGCCGGACTGCGTATTTGTGGCCCTGCGTTCGCATGAAGCGGCGCTATTGCCGCAGGTGGTGGCCCAGCTTGAGTGCACCAGTGTGGATGTGCGGGTGGTGCCGGATTTGCGGGTTTCACGCTATCCGGTGCGTGTATCGATTAGCGAATTGGATGGCATGCCGATTGTATCGCTGCGCGAGAATCCGTTGGCGGGCTGGTCGGCTTTGTACAAGCGCGCCTTCGATATCGGTGGAGCTTTGCTGGGCCTGGCGGTTTTTGCCCTGCCCATGGCCGTCATAGCCATGATGATTAAGAGGTCCGGTTCCGGCCCGGTTATTTACCGCCAGAGGCGCATCAGTTTCGGCGGTCAACCGTTTAATATTTTCAAATTTCGCACCATGATTCCCACCGCTGAAAATGCCTGCGGAGCGGTGCTGGCCAGCCCCGGCGATCCTCGTTGCACCCGGCTGGGCCGATGGCTGCGCCGTACCAGTCTCGATGAGTTACCGCAGTTGTTCAACGTGCTCAAGGGAGATATGTCCCTGGTCGGGCCGCGGCCGGAGCGCCCGGAGATCATGGAAAAAATTGTGGAGGAAATTCCGGGCTTCGCCACGCGGTTAAAGATGCGAGCGGGGATTACCGGCTATGCCCAGGTACGTGGTTACCGCGGACGAACCAGTTTTCGCAAGCGGCTGCAATATGACCTGTATTACCTCAATCATTGGTCGCCGCTGCTGGATTTGCGAATTTTGGCGGAAACTCTCGTTCGCGGTTTTCGCCACCCCAATGCTTATTGAGGTGGATGGAGGTGGTGGCGTTTCCGGCGCAAACCGTGGATAATCTTTGCGTTGGCGGTATGGATTGGAGTTTGAATAATGATGATCGCAAAAGTGGTAGCCACTGTCGTGGCTACGGTTAAAGACGCTGGATTTGATACCAAAAAACTCATTGTGGTACACGCCCATGTTCTCAAGGATGGTCAGCTTATTCCCGGACAAACCGTGGTGGTGGCCAATGATGATCTGGGTGCCGGCGAGGGTGATTTTGTGCTGGTCACGCAAGGCAGTTCGGCCCGTTTGGCACCCGGCATGAAAAACTGCGCCACTGATGCGGTGGTGATTGCCCTGATCGATCGCATTGATGCCAATGGGCAGCCGGTGTTTTATAAAAAGTAGAATTTTATATAGCGGGTAGATAGTGTTATGTTTACTGCGGTGGTAAAAGGTTCTGTTACCAGTACCGTCAAGCATCCGTCGATGAAAGGGGTGCGGCTGATGATTGTGCAGCCTGTGGACCCTGTAGCCGGAATCAGCAGCGGTTTGCCGCAGATTGCCGCTGACGTGCTCGGTGCCGGCATCGGCACGCGGGTGTTGGTAAGCAGCGACGGACGCGCCGCCCAGGACATGTTAAAAATGGATAAATTCAGTCCGGTTCGTCTGATGATTACGGCTCTGGTGGACGATGCGGCCAAAACCTGACTGCGCATAAAGAGGTCTGACTCAGTTAAGGAATCAAGTTTATGTATATGGCACGCGTCATGGGTCAGGTGGAGGCTTCCGTGCGGGCGGCCGGGCTTGGTCCACACAGGCTGGTGGTGCTTCAGCCGCTGGATTTTCAGCAGCAGCCCATTCGCTGGACGCTTGTCGCCATCGATCTGGTGGGTGCTGCCGATGGCTCTCTGGTGGCCTATGAAGAAGGGCGCGAGGCCGCCAATCCGTATGATCCGCCGTTGCCGGTGGATGCCTGCGTGGTGGCGCTGGTGGATGGCTATAATTACCAGCCCTGATGTGCTGATATGAAGATCCGGTCTGAGACGTTTGGACTGATGATTTTGGCCAGGCCCGTTGGGAACAGCCTGCTGGTGGTGATATAAAGGATATGAGCATGTTTTTTCTTGGCGCAACGGACCAACGCGTGTCAGTGGTCAACGATGCCGGTGTAGAAGTATACCATGCGGAGCTGCGCAATCTGGTGGCGGTTATCACCCATTTGCGCGGCCACATTCGAGCGGTGTGTATGGCCAGTCCGGTCGGCCAGATCGATCCGAATCTGCTTTCGGTTTTGGAAGGTCAGCTAAAGCTTGATCCCGCGTTTCAATCTCTGCAGACCATACCTTTCAGCCCCGGTTTAGACGCTCGACTGCTGGCACTGGCGGCGTTGGTGGCGGCCACCACAGTGGGTCATTCGAACAAAGAAAAGAAGGGCCAAGACAAAAAAACTAAGAAAGGCAGACGATAATGGCCGCTCCAGTGCATCCGTACAGTGATTATGGTATAGCCCTGCAGACGCTGCGCTTTGCCCGCAACTGGCTTGGCATATTGCTGTTTACCTGCGTGCTGCTGCAGGTGGTAGGGTTCCTGCTAATGCGCTTCACCAGCCAGCCGTTTGTGGCATCGCGGCCGGTGATCCATCGGCCCGTAACGCGACTGGTGCGGAAGCAGCCCTTTTCCGCCACCACGGTTTCCGGTCAATCCCGTGCCACCGCCGGCGGCACCGGTGTGAGATCGCTGGATGATTTGAACACGGCATCCGCCCGGCAGTTTCGCATCAACCGATGGACCGTGCGCACCAAGGCCGGCCGCGAATTGAATTTGCGGTCGCAGTGGGAAACCACGTATTATCTGGCAGTGCCGGTGACGCAACTTCTGGGTTTACTGGCTGCGGCCTCGCAGGCCATTTTGATTTTTCTGACGCTGATTATGATTTTGGTGGCCCAGGCTCCCGGCGTGGCCCATTTGACGCGCAGTCTTAACTGGGCGGTTATTCTGCTTTTTATGGTGCTGCCCTGGCAGTACTTTTTTCACGGATTTCCAATCCCCGGCGTGCTGTATAGCTGGCATGAATTGCTGCATACCATGGGGCTGGTCTACCTTCTGCCCCCCGGCCAGGGAATACCCTTTATCCCGCGGCTGCTGATTGTGGCGCGATATGTCGGCTGGCCCTCGCTGGCCATGGTGGTGATGCTGGTGACCGCGGAGCGTTTTCGTGCCGGCACGCGATTAGCCATCGGCCACCCGCTGCAAAGCATGATGCGTCCCGGATCAACTTCGACTGGAACCGCGCGGTCCAATGTCGGCTCCAGCGACAGTCCAGGTGCCAGTCCGCCGCCCACCCCACGATCTGGGTTGAAGCTGTGAACTCCGAAGCACGTTTTCATCTGCGGCATACAGGTCGGTAACCATGCGCTTGTCTCGAGAACTTAGATTTGCCTTGAAGGCGGCAGTGGTGCCGGCGAACGGGGTGAATAATTTTGCGGGCCATCCGGCACTGGACGGCGTGGCTCCATTTTTAACGCTGGCGGCCGTGGTGGAGGGTGAACCGGACCCGGCCACCGGCATGGTAATCAACATCAAAAGTATTGATCAATTGCTGCGTGATCACCTGGTACCGATGATTGAAGCCTATTGGCGGGAAGCGACAACACCGGGGCGACCGTGGGGCGGGGCGGATTTGCTTTTGCCGATGGTCGCTTGGCTGGGAGCCAGGTTGCATCCCGGCCGGCTCCACGCCCTGCGGTTGGAGTTAAGTCCATTTTTGTCGTACCTTTGTTTGCTCAAGGAGTTGCCTGTGGTGCGTTTATCCGAGCGTTTTGAATTTTCCGCGGCCCATCGCCTGCATAGTCCGCAGCTTGGCGAGCAGGCCAATCGCGAAGTCTTCGGCAAGTGCAACAACCCCAACGGCCATGGGCATAATTACGAATTGGAAGTGGTGATTGCCGGCGAGCCGGACCCCCGCACCGGGTTAATTATGCCGGTGGGAGAGTTGCAGCGACTGGTCAACCAGCGGGTGATCACAACCTTTGATCACAAGCATCTGAATGTGGATTGCGAAGAATTCAGGAATCTTAATCCCACGGTTGAAAACATTGCCCAAGTGATATTCGACAAGCTCGTAGAAGGTTTCAGCGGAACAGTTCGGCTGGCGGCGGTCAAAGTATGGGAAACGCCCAAAACCTGGAGCGAAGTTACGGCACCCATCACGTCAATTCGCGATTTCTGAACAGGGCGATCGCGGCGGCAAGTGCCGCACCGATATACAGCAAGCCGTACGTGCATGAAATAACGACGTATTCCCATACCTGGCCAATGGTGGGGGCGTTTTTAATGAAATGCCCCGGCATACTGATGGGGCGATACACCAGGCATTGATTGATGTCAAAATTGCTCAAAAATGGCAGCAGATAACTGATGCTCTGCACCACCTCCTGCCAGGGATGGGCCAGATTGAGCAGCGGAATGAACCGCGTCAGATTGGCACCGATGTACAGCAGCACAATGGCCGTCATGTTCAGCGCCAGACTATACCGTGTGGAAATGGCAGTGCTGATGGCTGCCAGTGTGGCTATTTCCATAAATTGCATGATAAAGGCCGGCAGCAGCACGATGACGCTGCTGAAATTGCTCCAGAATAAAGCTTGCCTTTCCGCCATGTCGCTGACATCCAGGTCGATGCGCTTGTCCGAAAAGAAACGCAGGTAATCGCAGCCGGCAGTGCATATGGTGGTAATGGCCATCACCACAAAAATCAGGCACAGAATACCCAGGTACTTTCCCACCACCACCTGCCAGCGGGCTACGGGTTTGCTCATGAGAGTGAGCATGGTGCGATTTTCAATTTCTTCATCCACCACTTTGCCGGTGGCAAAGACCATAATGACCAGCGAAAACATCAACACGAACGATAAGGCCACATCGCGGAACATTTCGGTATCGTCGCCGAAAGTGTTAAACGGCACGAACGCCGTGATGATGATGGCTGCCAGGCACAGCAAAAATACAATCAGCGTAAACGGCTGCAGCAGAGCTTCGTAATAAGTTACGCGGGCAATGGCTCCCAGGCGAGAAAGTCCCAGCAGCGGCAGAAATAAAAATTCCACAATTCCCGGAATCAACCAGGCTCCGGCCAGGGAAAAAGAGAGTGTGAACCAGAACCGCCAGTTGTCGGCAGCGGTGGCAATGACATTGGCATAGGCACTGGCTACGCCGTGGTTATGTTTGGAGGCGATATTGGAAACGACGGCAGTGTGGTAAGCCGCGTTAATAAGGTGATTCCAGTAAGTCCAGCAACCCAGAGAAGTCAGGGCCAGCGCCAGCAGGACAGTAAAATAGATGATCGTGGATTTTTTCAGCATGGGTCTATTTCCAGGCAGGACCTTACTCACCAAAATATTTCAGTAAACAATACGGACCGGCGGTGCCAGGCCGACGGGGTTTTCAGTGCTGTGGGCCACGTCATGGATGAATCCTTCAAAATGCCGCCGGATGTCCGCCACCAAGCCTCTGATTTCCGCCGCCTCTCCTTCCAGTACCAATTCTACGCGGCCATCGTGCAGGTTTCGCACCGTTCCGCCCACCGTACGCCGGCGGGCAAGTTGTACCGTGGTGAGGCGGAAGCCCACGCCCTGAACACGCCCTGAAAAAATAATAATGTGGCGCTCACTGACCATAGTCTATTCGCCTGCATGTCATATTTTTCCAAAAGAAGCCGGACGGCCACTATCATCCTCGTCGCAGGGTTCCACCAAGTCGGCGGAACCGGGCTATGGCCATGAGTGGAAAGTATAGCCGATACAAATGATATTTCAGGTAAAACACCCGGGGAAAGCCGGTCCCTGTAAACCATGGCTCTTCCCAGTCGCCGGTCGGGGTCTGATGATCCATAAGCCAATAGATCGCATTTTTAACGGATGGGTCATGCGGACCATCAACGGCCATGAGTCCCATGGCTCCCCAGGCGGTTTGTGAAGCCGTGCTGGGGCCTTGGCCCTTGAGCTTTGGATTATCATAGCTCTGGCAGGATTCACCCCAACTGCCGTCGGCTTTTTGGCAGGACCTGAGCCAGTCGGCGGCATGGCGGATGAAACGCTGGTCCATACGTTCCTCCACCAGACGCAGGCCGGTGAGCACCTGCCACGTACCATAAATGTAGTTCACTCCCCATCGGCCAAACCAGCAACCTTCCGGCTCCTGGGTTTCACGTAAAAATCGCACGGCCTTGATAACAGCCGGATGCCGGTGATCAAAACCATTGTGCCCCAGACATTCCAGCACGCGTGCCGCAATATCCGGACAAGATGGGTCTTGAATGGCGTTATGGTCGGCAAAGGGCACGTGCTCCAGAATGGGGCGGTTGCGCGTACGATCAAATGCGGCCCAGCCGCCATCATCATTTTGCATGGCCAACAGCCAGTTCAGGCCGCGATTCAGGGCGGTTTGTGCGGACTTACCGCCCAGGCGACGCAGCGCCATGACCACCATGGCGGTGTCATCCACATCCGGGTAGTGCGGATTGGCGAATTCAAAAAACCATCCGCTGGGTTCCACATCCGGACAATTTTTGCTCCAATCGCAGGCCGTACGGCACTCCTTGGCCAGCAGCCATTCCGTGGTTTTGCGGGCAATAGGATGATCCGGCGACATGCCAAACTCGGCCAGGGCGTTGAGCGCGATGCCGGTATCCCACACGGCCGACCAGCAGGGTTGAATGCGAATGGTATCGTCCTGGCGGATAAAAAGGTTTTTTAGATCACGCTGCGCCTTTTGTACCAGTGGATGATCACTGGGATACCCGAGCGTTTTAAAGACAATCAGGATGTAGACCATCGGCGGGAAAATCGCGCCCAGGCCATCCGAGCCTTGCAGGTGTTCCACCAGCCATTTTTCCGCTTCGCGCAGGGCCTTGGGGCGCAGGGGTGTCACAGCGGTTTTTTGATAGCGTTTCAGCGACAGATCCAGCAGCAGAAACATTTCCCGCCAACTTTTGGGCAAACCGCGCAGCCGTCCTGCCGAGCTGTTGGCCGCGGCGGGTTTGTTGAATAATTCACTGATGCCCTGTTTGGACTGGACCTTGCGCACCGGGCGATGCGCGCTGACAATGGCCAGCGGAAGAATCATGGTGCGGCTCCACGCGGAGACGGCATAGAGGTTAAAGTAAATCCACTTGGGAAGCAGCACTATTTCCGGAGGAATGTTAGGACAGGCGTTGTAGCTGATCTGCCCCAAAGCCGCCAGAAAAAATTTAGAAAAGCTGTTGCATTGTTCCGCGCCGCCAAGTTCACGACATACGTTGCGGGCGGCTCGCATGTGCGGGCTTTCCGGATCGTCGCCCATCAATTTTAGTGCAAAATAAGCCTTGACTGTGCCGCTAAGATCGCTGTTCCCTCCGGGAAACATATTCCATCCGCCATCCGCCTGCTGGAGTCGGCGAAGATAATTGGCGATCAGTGGCAAGTCCGGGTCGTTTTCCTCTTCCAGAATAAATTTCATCAAAATGTATTCTGATTCCAGGATGCTATCGCCCTGAAGTTCGCCTACCCAATAACCGGCTGGTTGATGCTGGCTTAGCAGGCAATTGGTAGCCGCGAGTAGACTTTCGTCAAGGTTGGGTGCTTCCGAAGAGGTCGAGCCGTATGTGACCAATTCCGGCACGGATTCGGCGACTTGGGATTCCGCAGCGACTGGGATTGCCTCTGTAGCCGACGTCAATGGCTCCATTTGCGAAAATAATTGGTTTTTAAAGCTGGCCGATTCATTCACTTTGATACAGATCCCGATTCAACCTTACTGTACACCACGCAAGTATCGTCCGCCAAGCCATTCGGGAAAGTCCAACTTGCGATGGCTGAAAAACCAACGATAAAACTAACAGAAGACAACGGTTTGGGCAAGCCTCGCGGGCCGCTCGCCGCGGTGTGGCGGTAGCCATGAACGCTGCTTACGTTTATACTGCGCGCTTGGCAAATGGTAGTAAGAATGGAATCTCCATGATCGCCCGAGTCAACGGAATCATTGCAGAAGTAGGCGAAGAGTCGGTGTTGGTGACGGTCGGCGAGATCACGTATGAGTTGCACATCCCTGCCGTGGATATCCAGCATTTGCAGGCCCATAGGGGCGAGAAATGTCTGTTTTTTACCCTCGAATACATAGAGGGTAACGCCAGTTTTGGCCAGCTTGCGCCGCGATTGCTGGGCTTTTTGCGTCATGATGACAAAGTTTTTTTTCAAAAATTCATTACCGTAAAAGGTATTGGCCCGCGCCGGGCGCTGCGGGCCTTGACCGCGCCGGTAGGCCAGATTGCCTCTGCTATTTGCCGCAAGGACTCCAAATTTCTTACCAGCCTGCCGGAAATCGGTAAACGTACCGCCGAACAGGTCATTGCGGAGCTTTCCGGCAAGGTGGACCATTTTGCCACGGGCGGGGCGGGTGCGGCATCTGCGGACCCGGCCACCCACCGGCTTGATGAACTTGAGCAGGCCATTACCGCTTTGGTTTCCCTGGGTGAACGCCGGGTCGAGGCTGAAAACTGGGTGGATCGGGCGTGCCGGGCGGATCCGGCGCTGAAAAAGACCGCGGATATTGTCCGTGCAGCCTACCGCCTTAAGGCTGGTACTGCATAAAACCAACTCGGAGATATCATGGCTCGAGAGCGAATTGTCACAGCCTCAACCCTTCCGGAGGATGAACCTTCCCGCTCCGGTCAGTTGACGCTGCGTCCAAAAAAGCTGGGCGATTATATCGGTCAGCCGGAGCTTATTGAAAAACTTCGTATCAGCGTACAGGCCGCTAAAACCCGCAATGAAGCCATGGAACATGTATTATTACACGGCCCGCCGGGTCTGGGAAAAACCACGCTGGCGCACATCGTGGCCTCGGAACTCAATGGTTCAGTGCCGCGCATCACCAGCGGCCCCGCACTTGTGCGTCCGACGGATCTAGTCAGCATTTTAACCAACCTGGGCCGGGGCGATGTGCTGTTTATTGATGAAATCCATCGTATTCCCGCAGCCGTCGAAGAATACCTGTATCCCGCCATGGAGGATTACTGCATTGATGTGATGATGGGGGCCGGCACGCATGCCCAATCCATGCACATGGAAATTCAGCCTTTTACGCTGATCGCCGCCACCACGCGGGCGGGATTGCTTTCCGGACCGATGCGATCCCGTTTTGGCATCGTGCATCATCTGAATTTTTATTCTCCTGAAGATCTGCTGCGAATCGTGCGGCGCTCGGCGGAGCTTCTGAAATTGCCGGCCGAAGAAAAAGCTCTGCTGCTGCTGGCGCATCGGGCCCGTGGCACACCGCGGGTGGTCAATCGCCTGTTGCGGCGCGTGCGTGATTTTGCCGTGGTGCGCGGTCAGGGGCAGTTGACTCCGGCCATTACCCAGGATGCGTTGGATCTGGAATCAATAGATGCCATGGGGCTTGACGATCTGGATCGTCGCTTCATGCGGGTGCTGGCCCGCGATTACGAAGGCGGCCCGGCCGGACTGGAAGCTCTCGCCGCCACCATGGGTGAAGAATCGGACACTCTAGAGGATGTGGTGGAACCGTTTCTGCTGCAAATAGGCTTTTTGCGGCGAACGCCGAAAGGCCGGCAGTTGACCGCGGCCGGCTTCGCCCATATCCACTTAAAGCCGCCGGCCCAGTCTGCAGAGACCTCGCTTTTTCCTCCATCGGGATCACCATAAAATTAGATATTGCGTTGGCGGGGGTGGTGGCGGTGCCCGCGGCTAAACAGCGTCGCATACCTGCCGGATATCAATCTTCGCCAAAGTGCGCATTCACCAGTCGTTCCAAGGCATCCAGGGCACCGGCGGCGTCATCACCTTCGGCTTCCAGCTTAAGGCCCGTGCCTTCGGTGGCCGCCAGCATCATCATGTGCATGATGCTTTTGCCATCGACGCATTGGTCCCCTTTCCACACGCGAATATTGCTGTGAAATTGATTAGCCAAGTCCACAAACTGCATGGCGGGGCGGGCGTGTAAACCCAATTTATTGCTGATTTTTATGAACCGGTCCATGGATCCTGCATTAATACATTGGATACCCACGCTGTACTGCCACCTGGCCGCGTCGGCAAGGTTATTTGCTTGGGCGGACGGCGGTGGCCTGATCCACTTCGGCAATCAGGTCCATCGTTTCCTGTCGGGTGGTGGCCTGCCGCAGAAAGCGACGGAATGAGTCTTGTTGGAGATAGCGAAAAATAACTTCCATCGATTCAAGGTGCAGTTCCGGAGCTTCGAGAGGCGAAAGTAAAAGAACCACCGTGTACACCGGCGCTTCGTCGAGTGAACAAAAGTCAATGCCCTCCGTGCTGCGGCCAATGGTTGCCACGCGTTTCTTCACCGCCGGGTGTTTTGCGTGGGGCACGGCGACGCCCTTGCCAAAGCCCGTGCTGCCGTGTTTTTCCCTCTCCAGCAACGCTTTGGTAAGGGACGCGACCTGATCCTTGGGCACCGCGTCTGTCTGCGCCAGTGCTTCAACCAGCTCCCGGATAGCACCCTCGCGCTGGGTAGCCTTGATTTGCGGCACGATGGCGTCTTTGACAATTAAATCAGCAAGTTTCATAACAACCTCGAAACACGCCCTGCACCGGTATATTCCCTGGTCCGCATCAAGAACCGCGTGACCTGCCGTGCCGGCTCACGTCCGCAGGGTGTTCGCCGCTTTTCGATATTGCAAGCTTCGCCGCGAGCTTGCCGGGTTATGCGTTCGGATGTTTACGGTTCCGAAATCGCTCCTTATGGTCAGTAAGTTGTCGCTCCAGCTTATGCACTGCTTGATCGATGCACGCATACAGGTCTTCACCGACGCACGTACCGACGAACATATTGCGATGTTCTGCGCTGACAATAATCTCCACGCCTTTTTGCTTGTCGGCACTGCCATCAAGGATCACTTCTATTTCCTTGATCAGATCATAATGTTTGAGCAGTTTTTGCGACCTTTCCTGCGCGTGTTCTTTAATTGCCGCCGTTACATCCAAGTGGCGGCCGGTCACCTTGATAATCACCAGTTATGCTCCTGAAAAATAGCGGCAACACCGATATCGGCACAAGCCGATTCATCGGTGAATCTTCTCTGGATAAAGTATCTTGGGCCGGCATCAGCGTCAACCGTACCAGGTTCTGCGGTGGATGCCGGCGCCATTTTTTGCCGCAGTGATATGGGTTGGGATTCAGGCAAAATAAGATTCCAATGCCATCCCCGTCTTTTCCGGGTCCGCGGTGTGTCTGGAGGAAAGGCACCGTGCTCCGCTTTTGCACCCGGCAGCCCCAATTTTACGCAGGACCGCCGCTCCCGATTTGCAGGTGGTGTTCAAGGCCATTTTCCGGGTAAATGCAAGTCAGCCTCCAGGTGGCCGACGATTTTTCCAACTGTATTTCCTTCGCCTTTTGCGGCAGATACACCCGCAATCCCAGTCCGCCGGCATAGGTAAACTCCACCGTGCGATCCGCCACGATACGGGCCGTTGCCGCCGGCAAATGCAAGGTCCATTGGACCAGGCCGTCGGGGCTGTTTTCCGGCGAGTCAACAATACGCAAGCGGGCCGGTGAATCCCAGTAAAACGTCCGCGTTACCAATGGCATGGGCTGCCCGGGCGGAAGGTCAATGATTTTGCCAGCGGTGTCAAAACGCGGAAAAGGTATGAGGCAACCGATGAGGTAGCCTCCGGCGGATGTTTTTTGGCAGGTTGTTACCTGATAACCGGCGCGGTCTAAATGTTGAACCGGCTTATGGTTGGGGAAGCCGAGTACATTGTGACCGAGGTGCTGGAGCTTGAGTGGTCCGCCGCCCAAGTCGGCATCGGCGCACAGAAGTTGCCGATGGTAATACCACCAGAAACTGCCCTCATCCGGATGGTAATGGCCCCAGGCGTCGCCGCAGCGTATGACCAGCAGACTTTCCTCGGGGGTATTAAAGCTGGTGCGGGCCATGGCTCCATAGCCCGGCAGAGCCAGCAGGTCGGGCATGGTCGGGGCTTTGGCGGCAGGAATGGAGGTTGGATCAGCCTGCAGGAGAGGTGAAAATATGCTGACTTGCGCCTGCTGCTGGGTAAGTTCAGAGCCAGTTTGCCCCCAGGCCCAGAGATATGTATCTTTTTCATCCGGGCATAAGGTCGCCAGCCAGCCAAATAGATAGCCGTATCCGCCCTTATGTTGATAGCCATGATCGCCGACGGCTGGGATGCCGCGATGACCGTCAAGAATGCTGTCCGGCGGTGAGAGCAGCGGCAGGAAGAACCGGCACATGGCCCGGAAGGCCGGGTTTTTCAACAGATCCACCCGCTGGTCCGCCGGCAGATGACGCAACGCCAGCGCCAGCGGCAGCAGCAGTAATTTAACATGGTTGGCATACGTATGACTTTCCTCCCAGCAGCCGTAGCCATGGGGAAACGGCCAGACAAAACTGCGCATCTGGGCGTTAAATTGAGTTATGGCGTGTTTCCGCCACCGTGCCGCATGGGGGTGGCTGGGCAACAGGCAGCCGGCCAGGCCGACAAATACATATACATCGGTATGGAAGTTCTGATTGAGCATGCCGCGGTAGAGCGAATTGTGGCAGCCTGGCTGATCGTATGGGACTTCGGGCGGTTGGTGGCAGAAGTGCCAAGGATAAAAATCTCGGCGCTGCAGCAGTGCTGCCAAATCGGCGATCAAGCCGGCTGCCCGGCTCCGGTCGGCTGCGGAAAGTTCTCCGCTGTAGTCGAGCAGATGAAACATCGCCGCGGTGGGACCGAGTTCCCGGCAAGCCACCGGATTGCCAAGGGGATGCAGGTAGCCGGCCTCCGTCAGTCCGGCGTAAAACCGATCAAGGGTGCTGAAGAGGTGGTCTCGGGCGGCGGCGAAATCGCCCCGCCAGAAGGGATGGCCACCGGCCAACGCGGGATTTTCCGCGATGCGCCGGCGTGCCAGTTTCAGAGCCTGTTGATCACCAAAAGCAAAAACCGCCGGCCGACACAGCGAAAGCATATCGCAAAGCCGCCGCTGCTGGGCCAGACGTTCGGGCCGGGCGAATCCGTGTCGGGCCATGCGGCGTGCCGGCCACGCCGCGAAAGGCTCGCGGCCCAAGTCGCTGGGGTCGTCCCGGCTTACTTTTTCCAGAATCGGCTTGGCTGCGGCATGAACCAGCAGAAAACTTCGCCGAATACGCCGCCCCGGTAAGGGGAAGCTTACCGCCGCTGCAGGCCCATGATCTTTGGCCGGCCCCACACTGGCACTGGTCCATTTTGGGTGCGTCCAGGAGCCGGGCCGCAACACAATTATGCCGGAACAAAAGCCATCTTTTTCCGCCAGGAACCAGTCGCGGTAGTTGAAAAGTTGTCCGTGTTGGCTGTGCGCCCCAAGCCGCAGGTCGATGGCCGCTGTGGCATTACTGTCAATTTCGGCGGGAGCGCTAATATCCGAAAGCTGTTTATGCCAGTGCAGGGTGGTGGCCGGAAAGATCAACTGCCAGGGGGGCGCGGTGATATCGGCAACTTCCAATACCTCAATGACCGGTTCGTTTTCATGGCCACGGAGGCGGAGTGTCCAGTGGCCTTGGGCAAAGGTTATACGTAAACGCACATCGCCGCGGCCGGTGCGCGCAAGTTCACAGCGTTGCCATGGTTGTGGAAAGTTTAGAATTACGCTGGCCCAGCGGCCCTGGGGGGAATCATAATTAAGCTCCAGCGAGGAATCAACCGGTAAAGCCGGTTGGCCATTGACGGACGGGACATGCAGTGTCAGGCCAAAGGCCTGGGACAAGATGAAGAATTCGTCGGTCTCGGGTGAATTTTGCGGATAATTTTGAATCATGGCTCCATCCTAAGAAATGGTGGTCTGCAAGAAGTTGGATTATCAATGGGTTGCTGCAGTTGGTCAAGTGGGGCTTGCTGGGTTGACCTTGGGGTGTGATTGTGGTACTCTTTTGGATGAGAGAGGTGATTTTGCCCGGCAGACGCACGTGGTTAAAAGGCTGACGCGGGACGCTGATAATATTGCAAAGGGTTGGAAATATGCCCGGTGGATCCATGATCGAAAAGCCATTGCCGAAGATGACCACTTGGAATCAGCAGCGTATTGTGCGGAAGTTGGAACGCCTGTTGGATGACCCGGAGGTTTGCCCGCAGGGTGTATTGCCGGCCGAGCGAAAACTCGCGGAGCTTTTGGAGATCAGCCGGCAAACGGTTCGCGTGGTGCTGGCGGAACTGCAGGAACATGGACGGATTGTGACGCAGGGTGGTACCCGTGTGGCGGTACGGCAGGAGGGCGACGCCCCATCGTTGTCGGATGGAGCGGCCCGGGAAAAATCCGCTGCGACAAAGCACCGGACCATCGGGGTGGTCTGGGCCCATCATCATGGGCAGGTTCGCCCCCCCCTGGAAAATCGCGTTCCGCCAGGTTCATGGGCCCAGGTGCGGTTTGGCATAGCCGATACTTTGCAGGCCCAGGGAGACAGCGTGCTGCTTTTGCAGCCGGGAAATTTGCAGGATAAACCGGTGGATTGGCTGGCGGCGCAGCGGCTGGACGGGCTGATCATTGGTACGGAGGTGCCGGAAGAGATTGTCGCGCTGTTGACAGCAGCCAGGCAGGCCGGCCGGATTATCGTTACCTCCAGTGATGAGCCATGGAGCAAGACGATGGACCGGGTAGTACCGGACCATCAGGCCGGGGCGTATGCGCTGACTGAGTTATTGATCAAACGCCGGCGGCGAAAAATATTAAGATTTTGGGCCGGCGTTGCCAACAGTACGCCACGACCAACCTGGCTGGCACAGCGGGATATCGGCCATGAGCGGGCGATGCGCGAGGCTTCACTGGCGATAAGGCCTGCAGTGGAGTTCACGGAGGCCAAGGATACCTTCGCAAAGGTGCATGATTGGTTTGAAATATGCAAGCACCTGTATGCAGGTTATTTGGCGCAGGTTTTCGCCGTTGACGCTCCGGACGCCATTATGGCCCTGACCGACGGGCACGTGCCGGCGGTTATTGCCGCCTGCAGGCTGTTGGGCAAGCGCGTGCCGGAAGATGTGGCGATCGTCGGCTTTGATAATTATTGGGCGGATGTTCCGGAACGGCGTTTTGAAGCCACGTCGCCATGGGCCAGCGTAGACAAGCACAACCACGACATTGGCCAGGCCATGGTCGAATTGCTATTGTCGCGGTTGACGGAGCAGACGCCCACACCGCCGCAGCTTCGGGTGATGAAAACGGATCTGGTAGTGTTACCGGGGTAGGGGGCTGATTCTTAAGTGTGGTCGCGGGACTGCAGAAGCCGCAGCTTCTGGGAGTGGTGGTCGGTTTATTAATGGTGTATTCGTGGGATAGCCTGGAGTCTTCTCGACCATGGCGATTGGTTTTTTACAGGTATGGCGGGGGGTATTTGCTAAAAACTGCCGGGCATAAATAATTTTCTGGTTTTTAATTCGACATGTGGTTTTTAGTTGGTATGATAACGGTAAATCGCGGTTGGCGAGATTTGGTAAATTTGAGGTTTTAGTGCACGGGTCAGGTGTTCCGGTCTGGGAAAGTTTAGAGGCGTTTCAAAAAAGGAGAATATGATGAGACGCAAAATTAGCTTTAGTGTTGGTAGTGCTATTGGGATGGTGGCGATGATGTCGGTCGCGATGGCCGGCTCTACGCAAGCTATCCCAATTATCAGTGACTCATGGGCGACGGCGGCAATCAGTGCACCGTCTGGTAATGTGCTGGAAACCCAGATTGTTGGAGATCTGACAGGCTCAACCGGGGCGGGTAATAAACAGGAGCAGTTTTCCCCCGTTGTTTCAAGCAGTTATCAGGCTACGTTTGGGGGTGCGAAAAACTTCGATCTGAACCTGCCAACAGGAACATACACCTGGTCGTTTAATTTTGTCCCGTCCTGATATAGGTTGTCACAGTTGACAAGGAAAGTATCAGGAGTTTAGGTATGCGAATGCGGGTAATAAGGCGGTATAGTGAATGCTTCAAGAGGCAGGTGGTAGACGAGTTGGAGGATGGTCGATTTGCTTCGATTACCCAGGCGCGGTTGCACCACGGGATTCCAGGCGCGACAACGGTACAGAAATGGATAAAACACTACGGTAGGAATCATTTACAAGCGAAGGTGG